>NZ_CP136573.1:2075000-2675000 GCF_035194505.1 Erythrobacter sp.
CAATCCCGCCGATATAGTGCTGCACCGGCATCCACTTGGCGACCTCCTCCGGGTCGAAGGGACGGTCGGCGGGCTGGCTCGCAAAGCGCAGGAAATACCACGAGGAATCGACGAAGGTGTCGAGCGTATCGGTCTCGCGCCGCGCCGCTTTGCCGCACTTGGGGCAATCGACGTGCTTCCACGTCGGGTGGCGTTCCAGCGGATTGCCGGGAATGTCGAAGCTGACATCCTCGGGCAGGGTGACGGGCAGCTGGTCCTTGGGCACCGGCACCACGCCGCAGCTATCGCAATGGATGAAGGGGATCGGCGTGCCCCAGTAACGCTGGCGGCTCACACCCCAGTCGCGCAGGCGCCACACAGTGCGCCCTTCTCCCCAACCGCCGGCCTCGGCGCGGGAAATCACCGCCTGCTTGGCATCCTCGACGCTCATGCCGTCGAGGAAATCGGAGTTGACGATCACCCCGTCGCCGGCTTCCGCCTCGCCCTTGAAGGACTCGTCCGCGCGGGCCGGATCGCTGGCGACCACGCGCAGGATCGGGAGCGCGTATTTGGTTGCGAATTCGAAGTCGCGCTGGTCATGGCCCGGCACGCCCATCACCGCGCCCGTGCCATATTCCATCAGCACGAAGTTGGCGATGAAGACCGGCAGCGCCGCCCCGGTGAACGGGTGCGTGGCGGTTACGGGCGTGCGATAGCCCAGCTTTTCCGCCGTTTCGAGCGCTGCGGCCGTGGTCGCGCCCTTCTTGCACTGGTCGATAAACGCCGCGACCTCCGGATCACCCGCCAGCCCCTGGGCAATCGGGTGATCGGCGGCAATCGCGCAGAAGCTCGCGCCGAAGATCGTGTCGGGGCGGGTCGAGTAAACCGCCAGCTTGCCGCCGTCAGACAGGTCGAAGCTGAATTCCAGCCCCTGCGACTTCCCGATCCAGTTCTCCTGCATCAGGCGCACCTTCTCGGGCCAGTCTTCAAGGCTCCCCAGCCCTGCCAGCAGATCATCGGCAAAGTCGGTGATCTTGAGGAACCACTGGTTCAGCTTGCGCTTCTCGACCTCGGCGCCCGAGCGCCAGCCCTTGCCGTCGATCACCTGCTCGTTGGCGAGCACGGTCATGTCGACCGGATCCCAGTTGACGGTCGATTCCTTGCGGTAGACCAGCCCCGCCTCGTAGAGGTCTGCGAACAGCGCCTGTTCGTGGCCGTAGTATTCGGGATCGCAGGTGGCGAACTCGCGCGTCCAGTCGAGCGCGAAGCCGATGCGCTGCAACTGCGCTTTCATCTGCGCGATGTTGGCCCGCGTCCAGCCGCCCGGGTGCACGCCCTTTTCCATCGCGGCGTTTTCGGCGGGCATCCCGAAGGCATCCCAGCCCATCGGGTGCAGCACTTCGAACCCGCGCATCTTCTGGTAGCGCGCCAGCACATCGCCCATCGTGTAGTTGCGCACATGGCCCATGTGGATGCGCCCCGAAGGATAGGGGAACATCTCGAGGATGTAGCTCTTGGGCTTGGGGCTGTCGGAATCGGCGGTGAAGGTGCCCGCTTCTTCCCATGCGCGTTGCCAGCGTCCGTCGGCGACAGACGGATCGAAACGGGTTTCAGTCATGAAAGCCTATCCGTGAGAGGCGGTGTTTACGAAGCCAGAGCCTGGCGGCGCAGATCGCGCGCCTTGGTGAGGATGATGTCCTCAAGCTTCTGCACCGTGGCGGCCTGCACCGGCGCTTCCACCCAGTTGCCGCCCTCGGCCACCTGACGGCTCGCCGCAACGCGCAGGGCATCGGCGCGCAGATCCTGATCGAGGATCGTCACGGTCAGCTTGACGCGCTCGTTGGGGTTGGCGGGGTTGGCATACCAGTCGGTCACGATCACGCCGCCATTGCTGTCGGCCTGAAGCAGCGGGGCAAAGGCCACGGTGTCGAGCGCGGCGCGCCAGAGATAGGCGTTGACGCCGATCGTGTTGAGCTGGGCGGCGGCCAGTTCCGTGCGCGGACGCTCCGAACCGCCGCAGGCGGCCAGTGCCGTCATCGCGGCGCCGGTGAGGGCCAGTGTGACAGCCCGCTTCAGGGCCGGGCGGAAGGGAGCGGAGTTGGCGCGTGTCACTGCCGGAAAATCCTCATCGTCTGTCTTGCCCTCGCTCTATAACCCTCATGCCCCGCGCGGCAAGCACGGATGCAAGCCAGCGGGGGACGGCACGGGTGAAGGCGGCCTGCTGCGGGCCTTCGGACAGGCGGGCTTTCCGGTGCCTGAACCGGGTTTTGCGGTTCGGGGTTGTGCGATTCTGTGTGATGGAAGCCACAGGTGGCGGGCGAATCCGCCTACGTATAATCCCGCAGGATTGCATGGGGGACTTCGGCCCCTATCACATGATACTGTTATCCAAACGACTCAGCTGCGGTTAATGTCGTTTGTGGTCTGGCAGCAGCCAGATCGGGTGAAGAAAAGGATTGAAGGCAACCATGGCACGCAAGGCCGACAGCACGGGACGGGGTCAGCGCAAGCTGGCGCTTCTGGCGCTGAACGTGCTCGCGTGCGGTGCGGTGGCGATTGGCTTGCCGAGCGCCGGGATGGCGCTGGTCGGCAAGAGCCTGCCTTCGCCGGCGGCCTCCTTCACCGCGATGGGCCTCGATGTTTTCACCCCCGCTTCGGTTGATCCCGCGCTGGCGGCCCGCGTGGCTGACAAGGCGCGGGCACGCGGCATCCGCTTCACGCCCGCTGGCGCTACGCCGGTGGCGGGAGAGCGCACGGTGACGGTCGCGGTGCGGGTCGATAATGACACGGCGCGCGCGATTTCGGTGCGCAAGGCGATCGACGCGGCAGCCGGTCGCGGCATGGGCATCGGCGGGGCCGAGGCGAGCCGCTTCCAGCTTGGCTCGGCGCGCGGTTACAAGAGCTTTGCCCGTCCGTTCGAGCTTCCGGCAGAGGTGCGGCGCATGGCGCTGCCCGATCTGGCGCAGTTCAAGCCGTCGAACCCGCAGGCCGACGACAAGCCGAGCCGCCTGCAACCGCGGATCGAGCTGGAAGATCGCGAGATCGCCGGCCGTTCGCCCAATACGCTCGATTCGATCGGGCAGCAGACGGTGGGCGTCGGCGGCAGCTACCGGCTTTCGCCCAACCTCAACGTGATGGCCGGCGTGCGCTACTCCAAGGAGCGTGACCGCCTCGATCCGCTGACCAATTCGGTCAAGGACAGCCAGGCCGTCTATGTGGGCACGCAAATCAAGTTCTGATTTGTGCTAAATCCCTGAAATATCGGGATTTCGTCGAAAATCAGGGGTGGTTTAGCCCCGATTTGACCCCCTGATGACCCCGAGTTGACCCCGCAATAGCCCCTCGATGACCTGCGTCTGGCGGGCGTTAAGGGCGGCATAGCTATTCCGACCTTCCCCTGTTTCTGCCCCGCCGCTAGGTTGGCGCAATTGCTGGACGCATCAAGGGGAGGGACTGCCATGGGCCGGGTTGCGATCGTCACCGGAGGAACGCGCGGGATCGGGGAGGCGATCTGCAAGCGGCTCCAGCGACAGGGCCACATGGTCATCGCCAACTACGCCGGAAACGACGAGAAGGCCGCGGCCTTCACCGCCGCAACCGGCATCCCCGCAAGGCGCTGGGACGTGGGCGATCACGAGGCCTGCCTCGCCGGATGCGCGGCGGTGGAGGCGGAATTCGGCCCCGTCGACATCGTGGTCAACAACGCCGGCATCACCCGCGACGGCACGCTCCACAAGATGAGCTTCGAGGACTGGAACGAGGTGCTGCGCATCAACCTTGGCGGGTGCTTCAACATGGCCAAGGCGACCTTCCCCGGGATGCGCGAGCGGGGCTGGGGGCGGATCGTCAATATCGGCTCGATCAACGGCCAGGCGGGGCAATACGGGCAGGTCAACTACGCTGCGGCCAAGAGCGGAATTCACGGCTTTACCAAGGCCTTGGCGCAGGAAGGCGCGAAATTCGGGGTGACGGTGAACGCGATTGCGCCGGGCTATATCGACACCGACATGGTCGCCGCCGTGCCCGCCCCGGTGCTCGAAAAGATCGTCGCCAAGATCCCCATCGGAAGGCTCGGCATGGCCGAGGAAATCGCCCGCGGGGTGGCGTTCCTCACGAGCGAGAACGGCGGCTTCATGACCGGTTCGACCATGAGCATCAACGGTGGGCAACATATGTATTGAGGCGCGCAGCCGAGTAGCGCAGCTACGAGGCGGCAGCGCGCCGCGCGGCCAGCGGGGCGGCGGGCAACCGCCCGCCGAACCCGTCTGACGGCTGCCGGCGGCTTTGCCGCAGGCCCTTTCCCTGCTATTTCAGGCCCATGCGCCTCACCCTCGCCATCACCGCCCTTCTGCTTGCAGCCCCCGCCGCCGCACAGGACTATGTCCTCCAGCTCGAATACGAGACCGACACGAAGGGCGACGAAGACGGGTCCACCAGCTCTGCCAGCGGGCGGCAGGCGATGGCCGAAAGGGTCATTTCCGTCACGCCCGAAGGCACCGAGGTCGAATACTCACTCCCCTTCGATCCCGAGGAGATCCGCGGCAACGAACGCTGGATGTTCCCCGCGCGCATGCTGATCGCGCCCGATGGCGCCAAGACCATCCTCAACACCGAAGAAATCCTCGCCCGCAACGCCGTCTGGCTGGCCGAGGCAAAGTGGACCCGCGACGTGTGCTCGCGCTCGGGGTTCAGCTGGACGGCCTATCAGGTCCGCTGCGATCCCGAGGCCGCGATCGAGGCGGTCGAAATGAACGGGATGCAGCCCGGCCGGATCGCCGAGGGCCAGCCCTTCGCGCTCGAAGGTGCGCTTGGCCCTGTGGTGCTCGTCCGCAGCGGCGAGCATGAAGGAAGGACCGTGTTGACCGGCAGAGGCCCGGTCGATCCCGCCTTCGTCCGCGAAAAGGATGCGCGGGCTGCGCTGGTGATGGCCGAAATCACCCGCAAGACGCTGACCCTTGAGGATGCGAAAGCCAAGGCCGCCGGGATTACCGCTTCCGGCACGCTGACCGTCACTTTCGAGATTGACGCGGCAGGGCTGGTGTGGCGGCGCGAGGATCGCTCGGAAATCACGCTCGCCGGCGCTTCGCTGTCCAACGGCACCACCCGCGCCCGCCAGACCGTCACCCGCTTGCCGCGCGCCGAATGGGACCGCCAGCAGGCGGAGGACGAGGCGGAAGCGGAGACTGCCGACCCGATGGCCGACCCCAATCCCGAGGCCGAGGGCGTGGAGATCGAAGCTGCGGCAGAGGTGCAGTAGCCCCCTCCCCCCTCACTCAAACGTGATCCCCGCCACCTTCCACGCGCCGTCCTCCCACGCGAGGCTGATGCTCTCGGTCTGCGTCACTCCGCCCGCATAGGCCGAGCGGAACTTGATCAACCGGTATCCGGCGGGCGGGGCGGGGACCCATTCGTTGCCGACCAGATCGCGGGTCACCAGCTTGCCGAGCGGCGGGCGCAGGCGCGCGGAGACTGCGCTCCAGCGCTCCAGCGTGTTGAGCCGGTGGAACTCCGCGCCCGTGGCGGCATAGCTCTCGGCCCAGCGGCCATCGTCGATCAGTTCGAGGAAATCTTCCGCCGCGCGGGCGGCTCCGGCGGCCTCACTCTCGGCGGCAGCGGTGGCGCTGATCGCGGGGGCCGGGGCCAGCAGCGACAGGGGTGATGCGGGCAGGAACAGGGCGGCAAGGACAAGCGACATGGCAAGCACTCCGATGGTGGCAAGGACAAGCGGCCGCCGGGTGGCGGATGCCGCAATTCCTGCCGCCGGAACCCCGGACAGCGCATCCCCCAAAGCCTTGTCCCCCAAGGTTTCAGGGGGTGCCTCAAGGCTCTGGCCCTCCTCCGCCAAGAGCCGCCGCGCTGCCTCGCGGCTGCTGGTGACGCCGAGCTTGCGCCGCGCATCGCGCAGCCGTTCATTGATGGTGTGCACCGAGAGGCCAAGCTCGCGCGCCGCCGATTTGGCGTCATGCCCGCGCAGGATCAGGCGCAGGGTCTGCTTTTCCTTCTCGGTGAGGGCGGCGCTCGGGCTCATCAACGCGGTTCTAGGCAGAGGGCGCGCGCCCCTCCACCCCGAATTTTTCGTATCCGCCGAGGCGCGTGATCGGCTATCGCGGGCTTGTGACGACGCCCTATCACCCGCCGGTCAAACGCTCGCTTTCGATTGCGGGACACCAGACCTCGATCAGCCTCGAACCGCTGTTCTGGGAGATGCTGCGCGCCGCTGCACAGGCTGAGGGGCTGGCGGTGGCGGCGCTGGTGGCGCGGATCGATGCCGAGCGGATCAAGTCGCCCACCCCGCCCGGCCTTGCCAGCGCGGTGCGGCTGTGGCTGGTGGCGAACCGCCTATAAGCCCCGCCAGATTTTCGCCTGGGCGCTGTCCTTCGCTCCGAAGCGCGAGGGCGTGCAGCGCACCGGGCGGAAGGTCTTGGCGTAGCACAGCCGCACCTCCTCCAGCCAACCGCGGGCATTGAGCTTCACTCCTATCGCGCTTGCGGGAACCGAGGGATTGGCATCGGCAAAGGCAGCGCGGATGCGTCCCGCGGTGAGCCCCTCCTCGCGCGCGATGCGATCATAATCGGGGATGCGCAGCGATTGCCACAGGATGCGCGTGACCTTGAGGTAGCTCGCGGGGCGCTTCACCATGCAGGTGCCGTGCTTGGCCCAGCTGCGCGCCACCAGATAGTCGGACGGCATCATGCACATGGCCCCGCGAATATCGGCGGGGGTGAGCGCGGCTTGCGGAGCGCACCATTGCGGCCAGCTCTCCCTGCTTTCGGGCCACAAGCCGTGGACGACGAGGCCGAAGCTGCCATTGGTGCCCGCGCATTGCAGCGCGTTGGCGCCCTTGGCTGCGCGGCCCTTGCAGAACTCCGGGCTCCAGCTCAGCGCGAGGGTGTAGCCGGTGACAGGCAGGGTGCGGCGCGGGCCATCGGGGGCGACCTTCGGCACGCTCGCCACCTGCGGCGCGCGGCACTGATAGGCCTGCGCGCTCGCAGCGGCGGGTGCAGCGAGCGCGAGGGCTGCAAGCAGGCTAGGCGAAGACCGCAGGATCATCCTCTCCCCTGTGCGCGAACCAGCGGTGGCTGGCGGGGGTGAACAGCAGTGCAACGGCGAGCGGGCCGAGCAGCGAGGCGGTGAGCCATAAGGGACTGACCGATGCAATCACCGCCCAACCCTGCGCGGCCAGCGTCGCGAGTCCCAGCAGCTTGGGCACCGCCATGATCGTCACCATCCAGCGGGCAAAGCGCACCGCCGAAAGCCACACCATCCCAATCGGAATGAGCGCGATCGAGAGCCATGCGCTTTGCCACACGATCACCGCATCGCGCGTCCATGTGAACGCCGGATAGGCCTGCTGGAGCCCGATCTGCTGGTCTGCAAGGCTCAGCATCCCTTCCGCAAAAGAGATCAGCGCGCCGGCGAAAAACAGCACCGCAAACAGTGTGATGCTGACCGGCCTGCGCCGCGAGAGCGCGATCATAGCGGCTTGAAATCCAGCCCGATGTCGGCGGCCGGCGCACTCTGGGTGAGGCGGCCGACCGAGATGAAGTCCACCCCGCTCGCGGCCTTGGCGGCGATGGTCTGGAGATTGACGCCGCCGCTCGCCTCGGTCGGCACCCGGCCTGCGACGATCCGCACGGCCTCTGCCAGCGTGGCGGGGTCCATGTTGTCGAGCAGCAGGTGGTGCGCGCCCGCCTGCAATGCGGGTTCGATCTGGTCGAGGCGGTCGACCTCGCAGATGATTTTTTCGACCCCCGCCTCGCGCGCGCGGCGCACCGCCTCACCAACGCTGCCGGCGACTGCGACGTGGTTGTCCTTGATCATCGCCGCGTCCCACAGCCCCATGCGGTGGTTCTGCGCGCCGCCCTGGCGGGTGGCGTATTTCTCGAGGAAGCGGAGGCCGGGGATGGTCTTGCGGGTATCCAGAAGCGTGCAGGTGGTGCTGCCCTCACGCATGGCGTCGACATAGGCGCGGGTCATCGTGGCGATGCCCGAGAGGTGCTGGACGATGTTCAAGGCGCTGCGCTCGGCGGTGAGCAGCGCGCGCGCCTTGCCCTCGATGCGCATGAGATCGGTGCCCGCCGGGACTTGATCGCCGTCCGCCACCAGCGGTTCGATGCGGCAGTCGGGATCGAGGTGCCGGAAGAAGGCCTCGGCCAGCGGCAGCCCCGCGACCACGATGGCATCGCGGCTGTCCATCACCCCGGCAAAGCGCGCATCGGCGGGGATGACGCTTTCCGACGTCACATCCCGCCCGCCGCCGGGGAGGCCTTCACCCAAGTCCTCCGCCAGCGTTGCGCGGATGAATGCGGCAAGGTCGAAGCCGGGGAGGGTGAAGGTCACGCTTTTAGCCTATCTTTCTTTCGACATGGTCGCGGGTGGCGAGAACCTCCTTGACGTCCGAATAGGCTGTCTGCCAGCGCGGATCACATTTGAAGAGAATTTGGCTGTCCACCGATGCAATTTCTTGCGGAAGAAGATCGGAGCATTCGGGCCCGTCCTCACACCAGCGCAAGCGCTTCAGCCGGGCAAGCAGAGCGCCCGTTGGAAGTAACTCCAACTCTGACCGCGCAACAACTGGTAGCGCGCGCTTGAGGCCGTGACCTTTCTTCATGGCGCAGCGCTACCCGAGGTTGTGCAGCACAATCAATGCACGAAGCGCGCCACCACGTCGCGGTACGAGCGCGAAACCTTCACCTCGGCGCCGCTGTCCAGCACCAGGAAGCATTCGCCGTTGGTGTGGGGTTTCACCTGCCGCACCAGATCGAGGTTGACGATCGTGCTCCGGTGGACGCGCTGGAACTTGCGCGGGTCGAGGCGTCGCTCGAGGTCCTTCATCGTCTCGCGCAGCACCAGTGAATTGTCGCCGGTCGAGATGATCATGTAATCGCCCGCGGCCTCGATGTGCTCGACGGTGTCGACCTCGACGCGGAAGATCTGGCCGCGGTCCTTGACGTTGATGAGCTTCTCGAAGCGGTCGGCACTTTCGGCTGCGGGCGTGGCGGTTTCCACGAAGTCCGCCGCGCGCTCGGGAGCGATTTCCGAGAGCACTTCGAGCAGCTGCCCGGCATCCTCGGACGACTTTTTCTCGGCGAGGCGCTGGCGCACGCGCTTGATGGTGTCGGCGAGCTTCTGTTCGTCGACCGGCTTCATCAGGTAGTTGACGGCGTTCGCCTCGAAGGCGCGGATCGCGTGTTCCTCGTAAGCGGTGACGAAGACGAACAGTGGCGGTTCGATGTCCATCACGCCCTTGACCACCGAAAAGCCGTCAAACCCCGGCATCTGGATGTCGAGGAACACCAGATCGGGCTTCTCGGTCTTGATCTTGCGGATCGCCTCGCGGCCGTTGGCGCAGGTGTCGATGATCTCGACATCCTCGAACGGCTGGAGCCGCAGTTGCAGGCCCTGGATCGCGAGTTTCTCGTCATCGACAAGGATGGTTCTGATGGTCATGCGGAGCCTCCGGCAGTGCGTTGCGGGGGATTGAGGGGGATCACCGCCGCGCTGCCCGAAGGGGTGGGGGCAGGGGCGGGCGCGGGATGCAATTCAGGCTCGGCAGCGCTGGTGAAGGGGATCTCGATCAGCACGGTAAAGCCGCCGCCCGGTTCCGAGCGGGTCTCGAAGATATGGGTATCGCCGTAAGCCTGCGCCAGACGGTTGCGGATATTGGCAAGGCCGACCCCGGTCGAGACCGGCTGGCCGGGCGTGTGACCGGCGCGCATTTCGGCGCGGGCGGCGATGGCATCGAGCCGGTCGAACAGCAGCGGCTCGTCTGCGCCCGGGCCGGTGTCCTCCACCATCAGCCGCAGCCGCCCGCCGATCACCCGTGCGGTGAGCGAGATGCGCGCGCCTTCTTCCTGCGGGCTGACAGCATATTTGATCGCGTTCTCCACCAGCGGCTGGAGCAGCATCGAGGGCAGTTGCGCGTCCATCGCGGCGTCCTCGATCTCGAAATGGGTGCGCAGGCGCTCTTCGAAGCGCATTCGTTCGATATCGAGATAGAGCTGGAGCGTCTCGATCTCCTGCGCGAGCGTCACCTGGCTGCCGGGTTCGGCAATCAGGGTGTGGCGCAGAAAGCCCGAAAGCCGCGTGAGCATGGCGTTGGCAGGCTCGGTCTGTTTGAGCAGCACCAGCGTGGAGATCGAATTCAGGGTGTTGAACAGGAAGTGCGGATTGAGCTGGTAGCGCAGCATGGCGAGCTGCGCGGCGGTGGCCTGGGCTTCCAGACGCTCCAGCCGGTCGGCCTGCCGCTCTACTGTCAGGAAGAAGTTGATCGCGTAATACAGCGCGCTCCACCCGCCGAGCAGGGTGAGCGGCAGATAGAGCAGGCCGATCACGCGCTGGGCAAAGCTCGTCTCGCGCGCGGCGCCGTAATAGACGCCCTGCACCCAGGCATCGATCGAGGCGTGGAGCAGCACCGCAAAGAACAGCACCAGCGCGGTCACCCCCCAGGTGATGAGCGGCTGCTGGTGGATCAGCTTGCGATAGATCACCGAGAGAATCAGGCTGATCGAAAAGCCGGTGATGGTGGTGACAAGGATCAGCGCGAGCAGATCGAAGGGCTGCTGGTTGGCCAGCGCCGAGACCGCGCGCAGCATGAAGGCCGCGCCCCAGCCCGCCAGCTGGAGGTTCCAGAATGCGCGGTTCTTGCTGGCGAAGAACGGTGCCGGCTGGATCTGGAGCACTGACATAGGCTGAAGGGTCTAACCCATTTCCTCGCAAACGGCACGGCAATTTGCTGCCCCCGCCGCGTCGCAGGCACGGATCATCGCTTGGATTGCGGGACGAGGCCGCCTTCGGGATCGATCTCGCGGCGGAAATGCACGCGCCAGTCGGCCCGTCCTTCGCGCGCCATCAAGGGGGTGATGATCGGCACTTCGGCGGCGACGAATTCCTCGCGCTCGTCCCAGCCGTCATGCTCGCGCACCATCAGCAGCTGGGAATCGTGCTTCTTTCCCCACTGCCGCCAGAACCGCGCGGCGGCGGCCGGATCATAGCCGGCATTGGCGAGAAGCCACGGCATCAGCCGGTCGGCCTCGCGCTCGGTGCGGCGCACGTGGCGGCGGCTGCGGCCATTGCGATCGAGCCAGGCATCATGGCCCAGCACATTATGCGCGAATTCATGCGCCACCAGCGCGGCGAATTCGGGCTCGCCATAATCGAAGGCGGGGAAATCGATCCCGATCACCACCCGCTTGCCATCGGCCACCGCCTTGCCGCCTTCGCCCATCAGTTCGAACCGGCTGGCGCAGACCTCCACCGGCTGCACCCGCACCGTCTCGCCATCGGCAAAGGTGACCGCGATGCCGCCATGCTCGGCCAGCAGCGCCTCGACGTGATCATGCGCCCAGACCAGCCGGGTCCAGTCCATCGCGGGCTTGGCCGGCCAGCCATTGGGGTCGAGCTTGTCGAGCGCGGTGACCTCGCGGTTGCGGACAAAGGTGCCCGAGAGCGCGGCGGGCGATCCTGCGGCGGCGGTCTGCACCGCGAAATCGCGGGTCAGGCCCAGCGCCTTGCGGGCGACATCGGGCGCGCCGTAGCTCGCCATGTCCTGCAATTGCAGCCCGATCGAGGGCACGACCTTGGGGCAGAAGCTGAGATTGCCCCGCGCCAGCCGCCAGCCGACATTCTGGAGCCGCTGGTCGGCGTCCTGATAGCGGCCGATGGCGGCGCGCTCGGCGGTGTAATCGATGCTGGCTTGCGCGGCGAGGGGCGCTGCCAGACACAGCATCGCAGCCCCCGCCAATCCGGCGCGGATCATCCCGCCTCGTCTCCGGCGAGCGCAGCCTTGAGCTTGTCATAGCCGACCGCGCCGCCAATCGGCTTGCGGCCCGCGATCCATGCCGGGGTGCCGGTAAAGCCCAGCGCCCGGGCGAGTTCGAGATTGCTGGCGATCTCGGCGGTGACCGCGTCCGATGCCGCATCCGCCTCGGCCCGCGCCATGTCGAGCCCGGCTTCGGCCGCTGCCGCCCGCGCATCGCCGAGCCGGAACATGGCTTCGTGGAAGGCGGCATACTTGCCCTGCATGCCCGCCGCGAGCGCCATGCGCGACGCTTCGTCGCTGCCCTCGAAGATCGGCCATTCGCGGATCACCACCTTCAGATCGGGGTTCTCCGCCACCAGCCGGTTCACGTCCTTCAGGCTCGCCTCGCAATAGGGGCAGTTATAATCGGTGAACTCGACCAGCACGGTCTTGCCCTTGGGGTTGCCCAGCACCACGCCGGGGAAGGGGGTGAAGACCTCGTTCCCCATATCCGCCAGCCGCTTTTCGGCCTCCTGCGCCTCGTAGGCCTCGACCATCTTGGGCAGCATGTCGGGATTGTCGAGCAGGAAGGTGCGGGTGCGGTTGTCGGCAAGGCCGGCATAGGACCAGATCGCTGCCCCCAGAAAGCCGAACACCAGCGCGGTGAGCGCGGTCATGATGGTGTGGCGGAGCGGCGGGGTCTGATCGGAGGATGACATAAGGGCTTCGGTGGTTTCCGTGGCAATCGGCAGCAGGGCCGCGAGTCTATTTCTTGTCGCGCATGCGTTCCAGTTCGGCCCGCGCTTCAAGTGCGACATCCTGCGCGCGGATCCAGTCGGCCGAGCCATAGGGCAGGTTCGCCTCGGCGGCCTGCGCGTTCTGGAGCGCCTCGGGATAGCGGCGGTTCATCACCAGCTGTTCGGCGCTGGCAAGGCGCGCGCGGGGAATATCGCCGTTGGCGGCATAGACCACGCCGAGCTGATACCACGCGAAGGGATTGTAGCGATCCTTCGACACGGCGGCACGCAGCACGCGCTCGGCCTCGGGGTAGTTGGCGGTGTTCTCGGTCGCGATCAGGGCATGGCCGAACAGGCCGGCGATCAGCGGATGGGCGCGCGAGAGCTCGGTCGCGCGGCGCAGCGGATCGAGCGCTTCCTTGGGCCGCCCGGATTCGAGCAGCACCTGGCCCTTCAATTCGAGGAAATAGGGATTGTCCGGCTCGGCCGCGAGCAGCGCGTCGGTCTCGGCCAGAGCGAGATCCATCCGCGCTTCCTTGTGATAGGCATAGGCGCGGGCATAGCGCGCGGGGATGCTGGTATCGCTCGCCGGGAAGAAGGCGAACGTGCGGCGCGGCTCGGCGAGATAGCCATAAAGCTTGGCCTTGGCGCGCAGGAAGCGTTCCTGCAGCGCGGGATCATCGGGCGCGTTCCACGCCGGGCTTTCGGCAAGCAGATTGCGCAGCGTCTGGATGCGGTCACCGGAGAGCGGGTGGGTGCGCATATAGGCGCTATCGTCCGACTGGCTGTAACCGCGGCGGATCTCATAATTGCGCAGCTTCTCGAAGAAGGTGATCATGCCGCGGCCGGAAATGCCTGCGCCCGCGAGATAGCGTGCACCGGCAAGGTCGGTGGCCGCTTCCTGATCGCGGTTGTAGGACAGGAAGCTGGCGAGCGCGGCCTGCTGACCCGCCATCAGCGCGCCCATCGCCGCATCGCCCGCTCCCGCCAGCGCCGCGCCGACGCCCAGCAGCAGCGAGAGGATGGTGATGCCCGTAGAGGCCTTGGTGCGCTCTTCGAAGCGGATGACATGGCCGGCGGTGATGTGGCCCAACTCGTGAGCGAGCACGCCCTGCACCTCGTTGGCGGTGTCGGCGGCGTTGATCAGTCCGGCGTGCACGTAAATCGCCTGCCCGCCCGCGACGAAGGCGTTGATCGAGCCATCATTGATCAGCACCAGCTCGACATTGCCGGGCTCCAGCTCGCTCGCCTCGATCAGCGGATTGGTCAGATCGTTCAGCAGCGCTTCGGTTTCGGCATCGCGCAACACCGATTGCGCCGCGACCGGCTGGACGACCATCAGCGTTCCGGCCAGCAGGGCCAGGCCTCGGGCAAACAGGGAACGGGCAGCGCGCATCGCGCACTTCCTACCGGACTCGCGGCTGAACGCAAACTGAAGGGAAGGGGGGAAGGCGTATGCCCCCCGCCCAATTACCCCACCAGCTTGCGCGCTGCGCGTTCCAGTTGGGCGATATCCTCGGGCAGTTCTGCGACCAGTTCCGCGCAGCCCACCTCGTCGCGGCGGATCAGCACCAGCGCGAATTCGGGGCCTGCACCGTCCAGCGCCTCCAGCGTGATCGCTTCGAGCTCGCGCAGCTTTTCGGCCAGCGCCTCGCGCACCGCCGAGGCATCCTCGATCGGCTTGCCCTGCTCCTCGCGGCGCAGGCGGCGTTCGGCCTTGACCACGGCCTTGAGCCCGCCCTCGGTCTGGCCGAGGAAGTCGGCAAGGCTGCCCTGCTCCAGCTCCAGCCGGTGGGCATGGCTAAGGACGGCGGCATATTCGGTGAGGCGCGTCTTGTCGTAATCATGCCCGAACACCAGCTTGACCACGGGGGTCATCGGCGCGCGCTCCTGCACTGTCAGCCCGCTATCTTCGAGCAGTTCGGCATAGTCTTGCGGCGCGGCCTGAGCGGCGAGCGAGAAGTCGTAGGCGCGGCTGACTGCGGCATAGAGCGCGCTGCGGCTGCGGTCTTCGGTGGCGTCGGCCGCATGGGCGAGTTCGCGCGCGGCGGCGAGCCAGTCGTAAAGCCCTGCTTCTTCCGGCATTTCGGAGACGGGGAAGTCCTCATCCTCGAACACGTCGTCGCCTTCGGTTTCGTAGACGTCTTCGAGGATGGTTTCGGCCGCTTCGGCCTCCTCGGTCTCCTCGACCTCGTCCTCAGCTGCCTCGGCGGTCAGCGCATCCTCGTCTTCGTCTTCGACCTCGTCCTCGGCCACAGCCGGTTCGGGGGCGAAGGGCGCTTCGAGCGGGGCTTCGTAACCCGCGTCATAGGCCGGATCATAGGCCATCTCGTAATCGACATCCGCGTCGGGATCATAGGGCAGTTCGGCCGGATCGATCGCCTTCTTGGCGGGTGCCTCGATATAGCTGGCGAGGCTGGCAAAGGAGTAGCTTCCGCTTTCCTCCTCGCCCTCGTCCTCGTCATATTCTTCCTCATCGTCGAAGCCGAGATTGGCGAAATCGGCGAAGGAGAGGCCCTCTTCCGCTTCGTTTTCCTCGTCCTCTTCCTCGGCGTGCGAGAGATCATAGGGGGCGATGCCGCTGAAGCCGTCGCCGAATTCGGCGCTGCCTTCGTGCGCGGGCGAATCCGCCCAGTCGGTGACCGGATCGGCGGCGCGCACGGCCGGTTCCTCGGCCAGTTCAAGATCGGCGCCGAGTTCCAGCGCCTGATCGATTTCGAGCAGGAGTTCGTCGGCCATCAGCTGGTCGGCCATCTCCTTCCAGTTGATCACGCCGTAGATGAAGTCGATCGTCTCGTCGTTGCTCGAATAGGGCAGCAGGATCCCGCGATAGAGGATCTCCACCCCGTGCAGATTGACGAATTCGGCCTCGAAGCCGATCGGCGCCTGGTTGGCGAGGATCTGCATGTAGTGATCGGTGATGCGGCTCAGCAGCGAGCGCGGCGGCACGTCCGAAAGGTGCGTGATGACCCCGTTGCCGCCACACTCCTGCGCGAGCTTGGCGCCGAGGAACTGCACCGCCGGGTTCTCGATTCCGGCGGTGAAATCGAGCAGCACCGAATAGGGGCCGAAATCGTGGAGATTGGCCGGATCGAGATCGTCGATCGACGGGAACATCCGGTCGCCCAGCAGGCCCGCCCAGTGATTATAGGCGCGCACCTGCATGCGGCGCTCGTCCTGGCCGATGGCTTCAGGCGGCAACTCGCGGTGACCATAGGTCTCGGGGCTCTCGTCGTCGGATGCATCCCAGCCGCGATCGGCGGGTTCGCCGGAATCGAATGGGCCGCGCAGAGTGTCCATGGCTGTAATCCGCCCCTTGGTGACTGTTAACCGGGCCGTTCTGAAGCCTTGTGGTAAACATCACGTTAAGTCGGCAGACCCGTTGTTCGGGGAGGCGGTTACAGGAAATAGCGCATCTTGATCGTCAGCCGGCCGTTGCCGTCGGCGGAGGGGAAGACCGCGTCCTTGAACTTGGGCGGGGCCATGTTCACCGGCGCATCGCGCGAAAAGCCGTAGCCTTCCTTGGGCATCATCCCCATCGCGCGGTCGGCTTTGCCGTTGTCGTTCTCGTCATGCAGCAGCGCGACCGCGTAATTGCCGGGTTTCACCCCGGTGAAGCGGATCACCACCTTCGGGCCGGCAGGCACCACGGTGCGATGCGAGTTCGGGTCTTTCGCGCATTTGGGGAACACATCCTCGCGCGTGGTCATGCAGGCGCGCACCACGCCCTTCGAGCTTCTGAGATCGGTGACGGTGATCACCACCTCGCCCGCCAGCGCAGGCGCAGCCCCGAAGGCGGCGGCGAGCCCCGCCAGCGCCAGCAGCGCCGCTCTCACGCGGCCCGTACCGGAGCGGCGTGCCCAGCCTCGGCGACGATCCGCCGCGACAATCCCTTGTCGGTGCCGCACAGGTGATCCCAGACGCGGAAATAGAGCCCGAAATTGCATTTGTATTCCTCGTGGTGCCGCTCGTGATGACTGGCGGTTATCAGCCAATTCCCCAACGGGGAGTGAACCAGCCAGCGCGGGAAGATCTCCCAGCCCATGTGATTGGTCACCCCCATCACCGTCGCGATGGTGAGCACCAGGCCGAGCGTCGCAAGGTGGATGGGGACGAGGAACACCAGAACGGGCACCACGATGGCGCCGGTCACGGCCTCGATCGGATGAAAGCTCATCGCGGTCCAGGCGGTCGGCGGGCGGCTGTCGTGATGCACCGCGTGGGCGATGCGGAACCATTTCGGACGGTGCATCCAGCGGTGGCTCCAGTAGAAACAGGTGTCCTGCACCGCGAGATAGATCAGCAGCGAAGCCAAGTGATACCACCAGGGCAGGCTCGCCCAATCGGCGGTGATCCAAGTCCAGCCGTGGTGATTCCAGCCCCACAGCACGATTCCTGCTGGCGCGCCGTAGATCGCGGCGGAGAGCAGCGACCAGCGGATCTCGCGCGCGATCTGCTGGCCCCGACCGGCATAGAGCCCCGGGCGCATCCGCGCTGTCATCAGCGCGAACAGCCCGCTCGACAGGAGGTAGCGCAGCGCCACCACCAGCGTCACCGCAAGGCTGACGATCAGCAGGGCAAGCGGAACGGGCAGATCGGCGGGCAGCATTGCGTCGGCAGGTATGACGCAATTCCGCGTCAGGGGACAGCCTCAATCGGCGGCGCGAATCAGGCCGTCATGTCGAGCGCGGCGCACAGTGGATCGATCAGCGCGGTGTGCCGCCGCATCGCGATCCGGGCGAGATGCTCGACCTGCGTCTTGCGCCGCGCGGCGGCCAGCGGTTCGAGCGCGGCGGGGCGCAGGATTTCGGCATCATAGCCATCGGCCACGATCACCCCGCAGGTGGCCGGACGATAGGCCTCGGTCTCCAGCGGCGCGCGATCGAGCCCCGGGGGCACGCCCCAGAAAAAGCGGTCGCAGAAGTCGAGATAGTCGGGCCACTTGGCATCGCCGAGCAGATCGCCGCGCGCCACCTTGATCTCGACGATCACCACCTGCCCACGCGCATCGATCCCCATCAGATCGGCGCGGCGACCATTGCGGATCGGCACTTCGGCAAGGCACCAGATATCATTGCGCGCAAACAGCCGGGCAATCCCGCGCGCGACATCCCGGGCGGTGTGCGAATCGCTGGTGGGGAGGGGCTGTGCGCTCATCCCCGCTGGCTGGAACAGAATGTGAACGCAGTCAAGCGTCCGGCGCGCAAAGGGCGGCGGTCAGGCGACTTCGAGCGGTTGCAGCGCTGCCAGCACGCTCGCGCGGGCAGCATGGAATTCGCGCCACAGCGCCAGTGCGGCAGCGTGAGGCTCCTGCCCGCGCGCGGCAAGCGTGGCGAGCGCGGCAAGCCCCGCGCCCAGCATCGCCTCGATATCGCCGAGTCCCTGTGCGGCAAGATTGCGCTGCCACTCGCGCGCGGAGCCGAGCAGCGGTGCAAGCGGTTCGGGCGCCTCTTCCGGAGCGATCCCGGCCAGAGCGCACAGCTCGCCGGCGCGGGCGTGCAGGGTCTCCCACTGCGCCGAAAGCGCTGCATCCGTCGCCGGAGCGGCGGGCGGGCAGAGAATCGGTTCGGGCGGAAGACTGGCCATGAGGGGGAGGCTAGGCACGGCTCCTTGCCGATTGGTTAAGCGCGCCCCAATGGGTGAGCCGCCAGTGACCATAATTGTGTGGCGCGGTGCGGGCGCTCTTGCTAAGCGCCCCGCCGCACGCGATGATTATGCCCGCCCAAGGGCACCACGCACCCGTAGCTCAGCTGGATAGAGCGCTGCCCTCCGAAGGCAGAGGTCACAGGTTCGAATCCTGTCGGGTGCGCCACCACTTCGCGTTTTGCATCAACAGCTTACGCCCTCGACAAAACAGCTCGCGAGCTCAATTTTCCCATCCACGGATCATAAGCAAATTTTGCCCGGCGTTTCTGCGCTGCCGGGCGGTGCTTAAGGCTGCTGGGACAGTGCTGGAACACGGTGCAGAGACGGTAGATCTTCGTGAGCGGCTCAAGTTTGGGCTGCCGATTAATGGTCGTGTGAGACGACTGATTGTGATCAGCTGAGATCCCAATATCATGCTCAGGCTGCTGTCACGGTGTCCAGAACACGGCCCTTGTGGCGGTTGCAGAACGGTCGTGTGCCACGACTGGTTGAAGTCTGGTCAACGTTCTTCCGCACGAAATCCCTGCTGACATTTTCTCTCTCGTTGCTTACGCCTGTACCAGCGAGGCTGATGATGTGGTGTGGGTGGAAATGCGATTGAGAAATGTAGTCCGCAGGGCTCTATTCGGCTTTGCCATCGCGGGGATCACTATGTCCGCAGCTCCTAGCTTTGCGCAGCTGTCGCCCGCTCAATTAAAGGCTCAAAAGGACCGGGCTGCTCGTGAAGCTGCTGCACGGGCACAGGCTGAGCGTCAACGTGTTGTGACGCGGCAGCGAACTGCTGAGGCGGCTCGCCGCGCGGACGCTAAATGGCAAGCTATCACGGGCTCTGACACATCGAAACTCGGGCTAGTTTTTCCAGAGTATTCGGAGAACGAATTCACCGGCATTATGCTAACCTGCGATCGCCGGACCGGGATAGTCGATGTTTATGAGTTCAGCGATGACGACAACAAAATCACTCAGCCCGCCATTCATGTCCGGCTCGATAATCAAGACCTGCGCTTGCCTGCACGGTCCGTCTACAATGAAATGTATGATAGCTGGAACAACACTGCGCAGCTTCCCTATGCGTCGCAAGGTGTGCAACGAATAGTGGCCGCTCGAAGCTTTGTATTGGCGTCAAGTCCATCCTTGGTTCTCAAAGGATTTGTAGCGGCTCGTGATCTATGGCGGCAAGCATGCGGTCTATAGCTTTGGTGCGGCGGGGGGCGCGGTCGTGAATGGTCGTGTGACGCGACTGATTGCAAACAGCTTGAGCCTCACTCTTCGGCCTAATGTTCCTCCCAATGACAACGCATCTCACGGGTGCTAGCGTTCCATCTGCAGGGAGGCATCATGTCAGAAGATCATATGGAACATCGTGTCGGCATCGTCGACAAGGCGGAGGCGCTTTACCTGCGCCTTCTGCGATGGATCGCAATCATCATAGCAACGCTCCTGCTGGCTTTTGCCGCATGGAATGGCCTGAGCAGTGCCTTCAACTACGTCCAAACATTGCAGACGGTTGAGGTAAAGCCAGTCGCTGTCACGGAAGCCGATATGGTCGCGGCTGCCACTCCGCCGAAAACCGACGCTGCGCCTGTGCGGGCAACGGTGGAAACGGAAAAGAAAAAGCTGCCGCCATCGATCTACGATGTGCACGCCAAGAAGATGTATCAGATATGGAAAAACCAGTTCGAGCCTTACCGACCCAAGGGCGACCCGGCGCTGACCTTTGCAGACTTTTCGGAATGGTATCAGACTGAGTACATCAATGGCACACTGCGGAAGCACGATGTGCTCGACTGGGTGCTTTATGAAGACCGCACCAAGGCCGATCTGGAAATGTCAGTGGAGGTTTTGGCCAAGGCTGCAAAAGACCCAGCTGTCGTCGCCCGCATGAAGGCGTTTCAGGCTGGGAAGTCCAAGAACCAATTTTGGGATCGCTATGATCAGACATTCATGCGCCTGACGGATGGATACTGGGTGACGCTCAAGATCAAGCGCGATGCAGAGGCGGTAAGAGCAGCTGCCAAACAAGCTGAGCTGGCACAAAAGAGTGAGGCAGCAAGCTTGAGCTTCATAGAGGCGCGGAACGCTTTGGCGGGCTTCCTTGGCTTGATGTTCTTCTTTCTAATTGTCGCCATGGAGCGGCATCAGCGGCGGATTGCGGCCGAGATTGCCACACTGAGAACTGATAAAGAGGCAGAGTGATATGAAAGCCTTACTGAAAGGCATGCTGATCTGCGCCGTGGGTATGGCGATGCCGCTTTCAACAGCTCCTGCTTCTGCTCAAATGTCCCCCGCGCAATTGAAGGCGCAAAAAGAGCGAGCTGCTCGGGAGGCTGCGGCTCGCGCAGAAGCTGATCGTGCGCGAAGAGCCGCTGAGGCAAATGCTCGTGCTCAAGACGCCGCTAGAACGCGGCAAGCTGCTTTGAAAGCAGAGAGCGCAAGGGTCGCGGAATCTCGCAAAAACGCGGCGTTGCTAGCTGCTCGGCAACAGGCAGTTCGGGAAGGCAAGATTAATAGGGGCTGGGCAATCGGCGCTTGGGCGCCCGACAGTTTGCAATCCTGCAATTCAGGAGCGCCGTGGAATGTTTCGGATAATGGAAAATGGTTTACCGAGGGGGAGGGTGGTACGTGGACTGTCGCTAATGGCACTCTAATTTTACGAACTACTGGGCGATGGGAGGCAGGCTCGGACACTCCGGAGGAAAAGGGGGATTTTGGAGATGAGCCGATAACCCCTATTAAGTTTTCAGAAGATCATTTTGTTGTCGATGTTCACGGCGGGCATGATGCTTGGTTTCGATGCCCAGAGGGCGATCTGGAATTCCAGATCGATCGGCAACGAACCATTCACAGCAAATATTTTCTACGAGAAGAAAAGTTTTCAGATGATACTGCAGGGTCCGGAGAAATTGAAATAGAGCTTGAAACCTACAATAGAGCATACCTCCTGTGGGAAGAAAATTTATATACTCAAGCGAAAGGCATCTTCGAGGAATATATAAAAAATTATCCGAACGGATATTACAGGAGTTTCGTGCGTAATTACTTAGGAATCTATTACAGGCTCCACGATGTGAATCTCCCAAAGTCTGCGTCTTGGTTCCTTCAAAACTATCAGTTAGATCCTGGTGGGGAGCGCGGAGCCGATAGCCTGCTGTCGCTAGCAGAAGTCATGATGCAGCTCGGGGATGAGCGGCGATACTGCATCGCATTGAGGGAGTTTATCGTCGAGTATGAATTTGAGGCAAAATACCGCCTCGAACCACGATTTTCAGCGATTTCTCGGCAGGAGCCATGCAGATGACGCAACACAGCGCATTTAGGAACATACTTTATATAGGTAATTTTTTTAAAAAGACGTTTGGCCTGCTTTCCCTAATTATCGCCTCGCCAACCTTTGCGCAGTTCTCCCCCAAAGATTTAAGTGACATGCAGGTTGTTACTGGTCCGGTCGTTGGTGTGCAGGAGGGTAGCAATTCGGCCACTAACGCGACCGGAATGCCGCCTAAAAATGAGAGCCTCGATTTGAACTCGGCTGCAGGTATCTGCAACGCAGCTCAACAAGCGAAGCAATCTTATACTCCGTTCATTTTCCCGAGAACTGATCTTACCACATTGCGAGCCAGTGCTCGAAATCTCCCCTCCGATGCAAAAGATCAGTTCGAAACCGTGGCTGAGTACGACGCACGGCAGGTTGCGCGGCGTGTGGCATGGGCACAGAAGTACCACTTCTTAGTGCTTCCAACATCGGTCAATTTAGGCGGTGACGTCTATAATGCTGAAACCCAAACCTACATCATCGAACCAGGTGCCCGTGTCACCGTGAAGCCAAGCGGTTGGGACGATCGGTATGGGTTAGAGAGCGGGTTTGTCGCTATCGACGTAGGAAAAGTGGGCAAGATTGAGGTGCAAATGGATCCTCAATCAGCAAGACAATTTTTCGCACAAAGCGGTGATCATGAAGTCGTTTACATCGTTCAGCCACAAGCGCCGTATTTTCAGGAAACGTCTCGATATCCGCTGCGCTATCATCTTCTCACGTCGACTTTTTGCAGTTTTGTCAGACGGAAGGCTGATCAGAAGGTTCTATATTTCGTTGGCCAGTGAAAGGGCAACAACCCGCCTAACATGACATCAAGTGGTCGTGTGACACGAGTGTTTCGCGTTGTGTGTTACGAACACATTGCCCGCCCTCAAGCCGCCAACCACTCCAAGTCCACCACAGTCGCTGACCTCCGCCGCTGCTTGGTCAACTCCCTGACGTTACCGACGGTGGACGTGTGCCCGTAGTGCTTTTCTAGCATGGCAACGGACGTGCCCATGTTCCGGGCGAGGTGATACTCCTGCACACCCGCATTCAGCCGCTCTGTGGCGTAGGTGTGGCGCAGGGAATAGGGCGTTCGAATGCGGCCATCAGGGCTATGCGTGACCCCAGCCATCTTGAGCAACGCAAGGAAGCTCTTTTTGAATGAGCCGATTGCCGTTCCGTCAGGGTGGCAAAACACCAAGCTGCTCGCCGGAACATCGTTGTGCAGGTAGATGTCCGAGGCTGGGTTATGCAGGTCCTCGCGGCGCAGTTCCAAGATCGCTGCGAAATTGCGCCGCACCTCGCCGGAACTGGCAACGGTGGTGCGCCGGCCGGTTTTTCCTGAGACATTGAGAGCCACGTGGATCACGCCGAGTGTGTCGGGATCGGCAATGGCGCGAATGTCTTCCCAGCGCAGTCCCCGCGCTTCGCCCATTCGCAATCCGGTGTGATACAAGACCGTCACCCAATGGATGAGCATGAACCTGTCGCGCCGGGTCGCCACGCCTTCTGCTTCTGCAAATTCGGGCATCACAGCGACGACTTTCTGCCAATCGGCGTTCGAGAAATGGGGGCGACGATTTTGCTCGGCCTGATAAACCGGCATCTGCGGCATCGTGGGCAGATAGTCGTTCGCAACCCACCACTTGACGATGGTTTTCAATCGGCTGACATTGCGACGATAGGTGTTCTGGGACGCCGATCCCTTGCGCCCGTTTGCAGCCACATGGTCCAGCATCCGCATGATGTAGGCCGTGTCGAGCTGATCGAAGCGATCCTTGGCCACGAAGTCCTTCAGCATCCGCGCTATGGACAGCACGGTCTTGAAATCCTCGGGCCTGTTGTGCTGCTCATGCGCGGCGAGGAATTCGTCCAGCCCTGCAGCAATGCGCTTGCTGTCCAGCCTGCGTCCGGCTCGCTGCTTGGCTACGCATTCCAGATACAGGTCATAGGCGCGATGGTAGGCCTCGTGTTCGTTGGCTGTGCTGCTGCTGCGAATGATGTAGCCCTTGTGCCCCAGCACCTTGAGCCTGATGTCCCATTTGCCCTGCGCGGAGTTCTTGCGGCGGTAGAGGTAGATGGCACCGTCGAGGAAGGTGCGGTTATCCAGTTCCGCCTTCTCTGCGCGCAATCGGGCCATGCCACGGCGCTAATGTCGGGTGGGGCTAGAGGTCGACCGGAAAAACGGCTGGTGGCTTGAAGGTCGAGCAGTGTGTTGCGAACACATTGCTTCGGTCGATCACCTCACTCCCCGGCTTAGGAAGGATGTGCTGGACGGGACGCGGTCGTGAATGGTCGTGTGACACGACTGATTGGGGATGGGCGCGCAAGCTCAACCTTTTGCGGTCCTTCCGGTCACTATAATGTTGATGTCATCAAATTTTGGGCGGCGAGTGAATTGAAAAGGATTCCTGATTTTTAACGAATGATTGCCGGAATCCAAGTGGATCGCTTATCCCCACAATGGGTATTGCAGAATTTCCCGTGCCTAACAAAATGACCGTGCCGTAACCGATCATTCCCCCAATAAGGCCCTGCTGGATCTGAATGCTCTCGATGCGAGGGATCAAAATTTCTACAGTATTGCGCTGAAACAAACCGTATTTGGCGACAACTTTTTTATCGGTGATCGCAAGCTCTGTGCTGCGCCATTTTAAGAATGCAGCGCCAAATACGATGATTACGATCGTAAAAAACGGTGGCATACTATATGCGAAGCCTGCGATGAAAAATGCGATTCCAATCAGCATTGTTGGCCACATTGACCAAATGCTGACATGGGCGCGGTACTTGATAGATTCACCAAGAGACAATGTTGTTTGAACGAAGTTTTGCTTCGACTTAGACCAGAGGCTCCATGCTATCGCGACCATCAGAACTAGCGCGACTAGGGGCACGAACTGCACCCAAGCTGGCGGCACATCGGCAGTTCCATTCTGCGCATAAACTGGGGCAGTGTTACCCAACGTCGTCAATGCCAATGCTGCCGTCAGCCCGGCTCGAAGGTATCCTTTGCCCACCCCAAGTCCCCCGTTCTTCAACATCCGGCCGAAATCCGGCCACACCGACAATTTTTGATATAGCATCGATTGAAGAATGGCCAGTGGGCGGTGCCATTAGGAATAGCGGGCCTTCGTTGGCGCGAAGCTGTCGTGTCACATGACCACTCGCAGTCGGTCAGAGCAGCTCCACAGCCGTGCCTAGACGAATGTATCTCGGCACCGACGTCTCCTCACGCCCCGGCTCAGAAAAAACGTGCTGGCTGGGCGGCGTTGAGATTGGTCGTGTGACACGACCGATTGGGGTCGAGGTTTGTACCAAATTGACAACTTTGGCTTGTTGACACCTCGCATCTCTGCGTTTGAAAGGCACATGGGAGTATTCGATGAAGGTTAGCCATCCAGAGGAATCAAAGGGCAGTTGGTCAATTTCGGGAGATCGTATAGAGCGGTCATACCCAAGGAAATCGATTAACCTCGCGGATAATGTAAAAGAAATTAAAGTCCGTGGCCACTCGGAGGCGAGGGACGCTGTTGCGGGCCGCGACGGGTTGCCTCGCGCCGCCGCTGGCGCAGTGTTGGGCTTTCTTATTGCTGGCCCTGTTGGAACGGTTTTGGGTGCTGGCGCTGGCGCTTCTGGGGCAAGTGCGGGCCAAGCAGGGCGCTCTGAGAGCTATAGCGTCATTCTAACCTTCAAAGACTTCCAGTTTTTGCTTGGCGACGTTACCCCCTTCGAGCTTGAGCAGCTGAGAGGTTTTCTAGCCCCCCCCGCTCCATTGGCAGCTCATACAGTCGAGAGTACAGGGGGCAGTTCGGCTGCGCCAAAGGTCATTTCGAATGCCAAGCCGGACGCTTACGCGGCCTTACCTGAACCGATCAAAGGCCGTTCAACAAAGCAGAAGCCATTTCCGATTTCAAAGCTGACGAAGAAGCTCGGGAAGCCACTCGAGGCCAAAAGCGTAGATCTGTTTTTTCGACATCTCCAGGTCGCCTTAGACAGCGTCAACACGATCAAATGGCGGCACTACGATCTGGAGGTAGAGAGCGATCTCGAAATGGCCGAGATTGTGTCAGTCGCATTGTCGGCAACCAGCCACCAAATTCGCCAGCTATCATCACTGTCTGGGACAGCCGATGAGGTTATCGAATTGCTCGTCGCCTACTTCGCCCCCCTCGTTTCAGAGGATGCTGTGCGGAAAGCGTGGTCAAAGCCGAAGCCGTCGTCGGTCATAGCAAAAGCCGGCGCCTTGAAGATATTCAAGAAATGCCGGTCATTTGATCCTCTGCCCGAAACTGTAAGCAAGCCGGAGGCTATGAAGTCGCCAAACGGTGAAGCGTCATTTGATGCTGATGAGATTGAAAGAAAGCTAATAAATCTCAAGAGTTTGCTCGATCGCGGTGTCATTGGCGATGATGAGTATCGTGCGGCCAGGATGAAAACTCTCGGAATCTAACGATATCGAACGAATGGATTGATAATGACGGAATCTAAAAGATCGAAAAAGCAGCTAGCAATTGAATATTTCACATCTCTAGATGATTCTACTCCATTGAGGGATAGGGTTGATTCTTTAGTCGAATATATGAAAATGGAATTCGTGAACGGGCAGACCGAGAGGGTAGTATTTAATTACATTAGGGATATAATCCCTTCTAGTGACATGCCTTCATCTGATGACGAGATTTTTCATAAAATTTTGGCTCAGAAATTTTTAGAAGAAACAAAATTTGATCGCGGCTACTATAACTCTGCCGATGAGAATGATGAGCCGACCCGATGGGATTTGATGACTTCTAGAGAGAAGATTTTAAAAATTCTTCCCTTGATGAATTTATATACGACAGAAGTTTATGCGGCCAATAGTTTTGCTTTCTCAAGACGGAATGGGAAGCTATATTTTGGGAAATATACAGCTGATCAAGAAGTCAGCGACAATGGATGGCTTTCTAGATTTTCCGATGGCGCGGACGCTCTAAAGAACCACTTCCCATTTCTGTCTAGGTGGCAGCTTGAGGAGCCGATGTCGGATGATGCAATGGTCGAGATATCGAAGACTGTCTTGTCTGACGCTGAGGCTGAGGAGGTAAGGGGGCTACTTACTAAGCATGGCAGCTCAGGCCTTGCATTTAAGGCGTTGAAAGAATCCGGTAATTCCAGATCGCGATCGCCTTCCGCTGAAAGGCAAAAAAATACGGGACGGAACGGCGGCCTTGGCGGCGCTATATTGGTCGTGATACTTTTAGCCTTTGTATCTTATATATTCCTTAAGCCGAGCACCTCGCCTAGCGAAAATTCTTCGGAACCTGCAATTGCTTCAGATTATGAAGGGACCAGTGAATATAGATCCGAGTCTGACAGTTCCTACAGCGGACCTTCGTCTTCAATCCGCGAGAGCATGAACTCTGAGCAGCGTGAAAAATATGATAATATGAGCTCCGAAGGTAAGGCCTACGTCGATGATCAGATGCGGCAATATGATGAGTATTGTGCTGGTTCGTCCGATTGCTGATCATGCTTCAGAGGGGACATTACGAAATTTTTTACGATCCGTTCCCCTCGTTACAAGCACTCGTGCCACACGACGATTCGTGGTCAGTCAGAGCAACTCCACCGCCGCACTGAGCTGATCCGGGTTCACGTCGATGTACCGCTGCGTGATCTGAATACTGGAATGACCGGCCAAGGCAGCCAGCAAGCGGACATTGATGCCCTTGTTGGCCAGTCGGGTGATAAACGAGCGCCTGCCGGAGTGGCTGGATGCCCCAGCAAGCCCGCATTGCCCGTATATGTAGAGGAACAGCTGGCACATGGTGTTGGCTGAGAAGTGACCACCTTTCTGACTGGCGAACAGCGGATCAGTGGCTTGCGCTGTTGCTGGCACGAATGAGCGCAACTCTCGCCGCAGCTTCTGGTTCAGGTAAACAGTGCGAGTGACGCCGCCCTTGGTCTGCGCTTTATCAAGCGTGAACTGATCGCGGATTTGACCATCATCGCTGCGCACATCGCCAACAGTCAGCGCAGCTATCTCTTTGGCGCGAAGTCCGAGGTGGAAACTGACCATAACAATGGCCCGGTCACGTGCTGCATGTCGCCTTGTGGCACAGTGAGCCATGACCAGCTTCAGTTCTGCCTCATTGAGCGTCCGCGCCTGCTTCATCGACCAAAAACCTCATATTATCAGTAATATGGGTATATATTCTTAGGTTATGGCCAGTCGACCGATTTAGGGCAGAAAAGACCTCCAAGGACTTCAATGGGTTCGGGTGAAATCTAATATAATAGTGATTTCATTAGGTTATGAAGCTCACTGCTTCGCAGCTTGCTTACGGCTGCTGATTGCCGTTCGTTCCGCTGTCGCTTCACGTCCTGCAATCCTTGCCGATGTTTTTCATCGTCGCTGCCGCTGTGTGGGATGGTCTAGGTGTATCAGGTACAGGACCACTAAAGCACCGGACGAGGCGGCGCTGGGTGAATTTCAAATGAGTGAGCTGGTTCAAACGGGCGAGGCGCTCCAATGCGTTGCTGCTCTCGCCCTCCCGTTTCACCCTATATGCAGATGCGCTCAACACCGCGCTTCAGGGTGTAGTAGGCTTTCCTGTTTGCTTCGCGGTCATCCGCGATGTTTTTAATGTCCACGGCGTATTCGCCATTCATGATCCATGGATTGCCTTCCGCAACGCCGCACACGGCCATGCGGAAGCGTTCTTCGCTGACGCCATCGGGTTTAGCGATGAGCAGGTGCAAGTGATTGCGCTGTGCTCTCCCGTCTCCCTCGATTGCAGACAGACTGGGGAGAATGGGCCTGTGACGATCCCATGCCACCCTTGGTGTCAGGCGTTTTGAAAGTGACTGCATGAAGCCTTCGTGGACCCGTTGATAGATCACGTCATCGCCACGTACCCAGCATTTCAAGCCGTGTTCGCCGATGATCATGCGCCCTTGGCACAGCGATAATGTGATGAAGTGTGTGGGTTGGACGTGGTCGAGGATTTCTCGCGTCATCCGATCCTTGAGCGAAAGGGGCGCTCTGCCCGCGTTTTGTCCCTGCATGTTGCTTCTCCGATAAATATGCAGGGAGGGATGCGCTGATCGCCAATCCCGTCCTGCGCTGTTATTTATCAACGGGGACACGAAACATGCAGAAAACGGTTATAAATGAGGTCTTTGACCTCCTTCACACCATCAAAGCGGTGGACAGCGAGAGCGAGTTTAGCAGGGACTGGCTGGGGCGCAGCGAATGCTATCTGCGCACATTACGGTTCAAGAACGCTGAGCCGTCTGTCGCCACCATCGCCATCTGCGCGTCCAAGCTACAGCACTATGGCAATCAGTTGGTTCAACAGACCAATCACCGAGCGCTGGGTGAGCGATTTCTGGTCTTGAGCCAGCAATGCCATGCCCAGATCAATCAGCAGAGCAAGGCGCTGTGGCTTGGCCGTTGAAGGTCAGACCTCCATTGTAACATATTACTTTCAGTATGTTGATGGGTCGACCGGAAAGGCTGGGGCGCTGGCAGAAAATCTGCACTGCAATTTTCACGCGATCCCGATTCTGGATCGGGTGGGTTTTCGCCCACGTGCCCCCGGTGTTTTCGCAGCAACAGCAGGTCATGCAGAACCGGGCAATTTTAGTACGGTTGCACGATGGCCATCAAGCAATCGGGATGCAGCGGACCGTTGGCCCACAGACTATGCGTCAATACTCTTCGGCCAACATCACCGTCAGCACCCGGCAAGTCACTGCGGGATCGGTGGGATCGGGCGAGTGCATCAAAAGGTCCAGGTCGTAGTAGTCGAACTTCCAGAACACCGTGTGTCCACCATGCTCCAAGGCACCAAAGTCGTGCTCGCCATAGGCGTCATTGCTGGGCGTGAAATCGGTGAAGCTGCGCACCCGTTCAATCACTGCTTCGAGGTCATCAAGCCCCGCGATGCCCTGCGTGATCACCAAGCGGCAATTGGTCAGCGTTGTCCTGGCATGATCGTTGAGCAGCGCGATGGCGGTGGCGGTCATGCCTTCTGCCGCTTCGATACCGCTGCAATGGCTTCATCCAGTTCGCCAGCCTTCACGGCAGCTTCAATCGCGTTCAGTGCGGTTGCCACTTCCTCGCGCTTGGTGACGAATACGGCATTGCTCTTGGCATCCAGCATCAACGGGCGAGCGCCATAACGGCACTGCACGTACCAGCCATTGTCCTGCTGGAAAAACCATGGACGGACCTTCTTGGGCAATTCGACCAGCGCCTTGTTGCCGTTACCGTCATCCTTCCAGCGCTGAACGCGGGTGATGTAGGCATCGCCCCGCATCATCGCGTCCAGCACCAGCTTCTGCTCGCCAATTGCGGCGATGAGCTTTTCCCGACGGGCAATGACAGGATCTTTCTGGACCATGCGCTGCACGGTCTTCAGGTTCAATTTGGCTAGGCTGGACAATGCGTTTCTCCATCTGTTGATGGCGTCACGCTGCTTTCAGACGATTGTTATGTCGATCTAAATCAGAACGATCCGGCCAATTGGTTGCAGATCACCGTGTGCGGAGCTTCTTCCATTGCTGCTCCAAATCCCTGCGCCGCTTCTGCGCGTCTTTCTCGCGCTTCAAGGCATCCTTGGCCTGATCCACGTTGCGCTTCATCGAATACACGCGATGCTGCGCCGGGGTCATGGGTTTGATAGGCTTGAGGGTGGATGGGGCAAATTCGTGTAATCTCATGCCGGTATTTAGCATTTGGCGGGTAGGCCGTGCACGCTCGGCAGTCGGCCAATGCTTCTCCAGTTTTTATGCCCAAAACCGTTATGGGAGCAGCGCGGACCCTGCTGTATGGGCTCTGATGTGGCGACTGTTCTCAAGCGACCCGGGGCAGTCGCCACAACTCGCCTAGCTTTTTGACCTTGCGTGCCTTCTCCAGCGTTTCGGTCAGGCCTCCCATTCATCGACCTCGGGAGGATCGTAGAAGGCGCTGACGCTATAGAACTTCAGATCTGCACCGAACGTCTCATTATAGGCAGCGATCATATGCCTCGTCTGAAGGCCAATTCGGTCGACAAATTCGTGAAGATTCTGGTGGCTAACAGTGATGGGCACGGCAGGATGCTCACCACGCAGCGTGGGCTTGCCTTCGAACGTGACAAGGTCCCAATCCACATCGCTGAAGCCTGCATAATCGATGTGGTCCACCAAGGCTTGGGCGAGTTGCACAGCTTGCAGCGGCGCCAGCTTTTTAAACGTAAACTCGATTGCAGTGATTTCGAAGGTGGGGTTGAATTCAAAACCATCAAACATCTGAAATTCCTTTTGTATGTAGACCGGTCTGCACGGGGCAAAGCTTCGCCGTTCTCCGGAAAGCGGCATGCTGTTCCAAAATGTGCAGCCCGGAATTTCTTAGTGGTAGGTCGCGTTAGGGCTGGATGCCGCTTCCGCCGTTGAGGACCGTCAGAGAGGGGGTGGTTTTCTGGGCGCCGGCAGGCTGAACAAAGGTAGGAGCATTCAAGCGCAGCACGCATTCCTGCAACCAATCCGTCAGAGCGCGTGCGTCGCCTGCGAACCCATTGAGCAAGAACTGAACCTCAGCGAGCGCGAGTTCAAAACCCTCAGCAGCGAGGATAGTTTGTGCGCGAGGAAGCCAGTCATTCACCGTGGGCCACTCCACTTGGAGCTTGTGAAAGCGGCTCTTCAGCGGGTCGTCGAGGTCATGCAGATTGTTGGTCGTGCAGATGATGGTGCCGGATTTGTGGTCGTCGATGAAACCGCGCAGCTGGTGCTTCATCTTGTCCGCAAACCAATCCACCTCATCAATCACGATGAAGCCACGTGCCGCTGCACCCAAGCTGGTCTGTGCGCTCCAAGAGCTAAGAATTTGGCTGAAATCCGTGCCCTTGAAGTTCTTGGGATTGATATGCTCATTCACCATGCTCCCGGCCGTGCCGGGGCACAGCGTGTCCACCAGAATACGAGCCGCTTCAGATTTTCCGGAGCCGGGAGGGCCGTAGAGCAAGAGGTGCTTGGTACGCTTGCCTGCGGCATATTCGCCGATGGTTTCGGCCACATGGGGATCGCGGAAAACGAGGTCGGAGATCGACCGGGGCTGATGCTTCTCTTCAAAAGTCATGACATATCTCCAGAATGTGGTGAGGGCATTCGGGCAGCGCATCTCTGCACTGCCCGATGATTTGCCGGATTACGCGGCGTTCTGCTGAAGGACGCCGATGTCGTTTGACGCGGTCTTGAAGGCCTGCAGATTTGCCGAGAGCTGCGCGTCCTGCTGATTCAGGAGATCAACTTCTGCCTGCTTGTGCGCCTGATCGACCAGGCCCTTGCCGCCAGCAGCAAGCACAGTGTTGACAACAGCGGTGTTGCCAGTGCCAAAAACGATGCTGCCCGTGCCATCCGGATTGCGACGCACAAGTGCGACGCTGTAGCGCTGCCCCGCTTCAGGCATCAGCTGTTCGGGAATTGCAAAACCAGCGAACAGAGCGGGAAGCGTGGGATCGGCGAACTGCGTTTCGGCAACGTCGCGGTTGCGGGACTTGATCTTTGCAGGGCTATCCTGACCAGCCTTAACACCCGAACGACGAATTTCCTCGATGCCGTGATTGGCAACGATGAACTGCGAGATCGTGGCGCTGGTTTGGCCGTGGGCGGCAGCAACCTTGATCACACGAGCATAAGCGTTGACGCGGTTCTTGATCTTCTGTTCCGCGCCCGGAGTGGCGAACACAAGGCGTGCAAGACGCAGCTCAAGGCTGGTGTTCTCGGTGAAATCGACACCAAGGAGGCGGAGGTATGCGTTCAGGCCCTTAGCCAACGAAGGATCGTGCTTAATCACATTGTAGAGATCGAGACAGCCGCCCAGCAGCTTGTACAGCTCGGCATTGCTGGTCGCGTACGACCCCTTCTGCCAAACTTCGCGCTGCGCGATCAGGTTGTCTGCCACGGTCGAGAGCGTTTCGGCGGTGACGGTGGTGTTGAGAGTCGTCATATTTCTATCTCCTTTTAGATGTGCCGCGAGTTGTTTGACGGCGTGTGGAACGTGCCGGGGCAATGCCTCGACGAGCACGTAATCATCTATGGAGGGGGCAAGCGTCATCTGGCGGCATTGACGCGCGGGTTAATGTTGCCAACCTGCTGCTGCGGAATTTCTGGAGGGTGCAATGCTCAAGCTATTTGGAAGAACATATACTTTTCAGTATTTTCCACCGAGCAAAAGGCGGGGCGACGTATATGGAGGTAAGCCGCCTAAGCCTCCGTTTCCGGAAGCAACGTCAGAACAAAGCAGCGTCTACTACTACTGGTGGCTCTTTCTCCGGGAGAACGCGGATTACATTGCTACCTGCGAGAATGGCGGGCGTGGACCATGTGCAGAAATCTACAGAGATTTTGGCGATGTCCGGGATGGCAATTTCAAGATTTGGTGGGAAACGCGAGGGTGTGAACTCTTCTGCGAATTGGATGACGCACCCCATAAGCCTTCCATCTCGCGCATAAACGACGGAAATGTTGGATTTAGGGAGCTTGATCCGACGGCTGACAATGCGATTGTGATCGCCGTCAACCGTCATTCCAACTTGAATGTGGCCCTAGCAGAAATTCGTGAGCTTCTTGAGTTTGAGTTGGTACCTGATCCTGATCAGCCCCCGAGCACAGCCCTATATCCTGTCTTCACCAAGCCAGTCTTGCATTCGTTGCATCGATGTTACGAGGTCCATAAGCTGCGCTTGGCTAACCCATCTATGCCTTTGCATGAGTTTGGTATTCTTTGCGGCGTATATGAACAAAGCGGACCCGTAGATACAACCACCAAAAAGGACTCTGCCAGTGCAGCGAGCCGTACTCTTGCGCAGGCGAAGCGCCTAATCGAGAACGTCGGGCTCGGTGCCTTTCCCGTTATGACCCGAGCACATGAGGCTGACGTATTCAATTTCCTTTCAGATAAGCGTGAACGCTACGCGGAATACAAGCGCCGTATTCAGTTGGCTGAACTGGGGGGGCACTGGTGCGTGTGACATGCCATGCTCAACACTAATGTTCGCAACACCCTGAAATCTGCGTTGCGAGCCCCAGACAGCGCACGGAGCAGCGTCAGGGGCGCTTGGGTAGCTGGCACAGGCTTCTTATGCGCTCAGGCACTGTTTCCGGGGCTGGTGCTGTACGGTGGCAAACGGCATAGACGATGGGTGCGCTCACAAGCCCGCGAAATCAAAAACTTGAGCCACACACAATAAGCGGATCATAAGCAACCGGAAAATCGGGCTGATTTTCTTCAACCCTTTCAATAGCTTGCAAGAGCGCGCTGCCCTCCGAAGGCAGAGGTCACAGGTTCGAATCCTGTCGGGTGCGCCAACAAGGCCCGCTCCCTGCAAAGGGGGCGGGCCTTGTCGGTTCTGTCCGGGCAGATTCGAATCCTCTTCGGAACCGGAGCGCGCAGCGCGCAGGTGGCGGAGCCGCGTAGCGGCGCAGCAATCCTGTCGGGTGCGCCAATGCTTTTGCGCTTTCTCCGGAAGAACCGCGCAGCCCATTAAATCCTGACAGAGCTCTCGGGTCAGGCCGCAGCGGTTAATGATTGGCTCTTCGTCTTCCAGTGCCCGCGGGCCATCATCTTGAGCTTGCAGGACTTGTCCCGGAAAAGCCGGTTAATCCGCCCTTCCTACGCGCAGAACCAGTGTTTGCGGCGCGCTCGAAGAACCCCGCAATTACACCGAAATGGCCTGTCACATTCCGGTATCAACCGGTCGCGCTGATACGCTTTGTTTACCTTTTTCCTTCAATTCTGGCGATGGTCCGAATGAGAAGGTCCGGCGCGCCAGAACGTGTCGGGGGGTAAGCTATGAAGAAGATCAAGCAGCTGCTCTCGCAGATAGCCCGGAATATCTCCGGAAACGCTCTCGTCCTCGTGGCAGCCGGCATGCCGGTGCTGGTCGGCGGAGCGGGCTTCGCGGTCGATGTGGCCCAGTGGTATATGTGGAAGCGCGAACTGCAATATGCGGTCGACCAGGCGGCCTATGCCGGTGCCTGGGCGCGCGCCAATCCCACCAGCGAAAACACCTACGCCACCCGTGCGCAGCAGGAATATGACGCCAACGTCTCGAAGGTGGTCGCCTTCGACACCGCGCCGGTGATCGCGATCGCCAATTACGGCAACGGCACCCAGAACTCCGTCGTCGTCACATCGAGCGCCACGCGCCGCCTGCCCTTCAGCAGCTTCCTGACCGGCGCCGCGGCGACCATCACCGCCCGCGCCCAGGCCAGCTTCCGCGCTGGCGAGGACTACAACGCCTGCCTCATCTCGCTGCGCAACAGCGGCACCGGCACCAGCATCGGCGGCAATGCCGAGGTGCGCGCGCGCTGCGGCCTTGCCGCACTGTCCTGCGACGAGGACGCTATTGTGATTGATGGCTCGGCCACCGTGGTGACCGATTCGATCGCCGCCTGCGGCACGGTCAGCTCCACCGATCCGGATCATGAGGACATCATCGTCGAGGACGTGATCGGCCTGCGCGATGCCTATGCCTCGCTGGTGCCGCCGGTGAACAACACCCCGCGCTCTGTCACATGCACGGGCCGCGGCCAGAACCGTCAGGCCTCGCTGCTGCCGGGCACCTACAGCAGCCTCGTGATCAGCTGCAACACTGTGCTGGCGCGCGGGATCTATGTGATCAACGGCGGCCTGCTCGATCTCACCTTCAACGCATCCATGGTCGGCAACGGCGTGATGTTCGTGCTGCGCAACGGCGCGCAGATGCGGCTGGGCGGCATGGGCAATGCCAATGCGATCAACCTCACCCCGATGGTGGCGGCCGACTTTGCCGGCACACCCTATGCCAGCCAGGCGGCGAACCTTGCCGGTATTCTCGTGTTCGAGGATCGCAACAACAATCCCAGCGGTGACCACATCTTCAACGGCAATTCGAACTCGCTGATCGAAGGGCTGATCTATCTGCCCGACGGCAACCTGCGCGTGAACGGCACGGCTGACGTGGCGGCGCAGTGCCTGCAGATCTCGGCCTATACGATCGATATCCGGGGCGGGGCTTTCCTCGAAACCCTGTGCCCGATCAGCCAGACCACCAGCGCCGGCACCTCGGTCGCTGACGTGAGGCTGGTGGCATGATGGGCCGCGCCATGCTTCGCCGCCTGCTGCGGGACGCCCGTGCTTCGATGGCGATCGAGACCGCGATCGTCGCGCCGACGCTGATCATGATGACCTTGGGCGCCTTCGAGGTCAGCACCATGGTGGCGCGCCAGCAGGAATTGCAGACCGCCGCCAACGAAGCGGCGATCATCGCAGTCGCCACCAATCGCGGGGCATCTGTGACGCCGGACCAGCTGGCGGCGATCATCCGCTCCTCGGTCGATGTCAACGCCAACCAGCTGACCATCAGCCAGCGCTTCCGCTGCGGCACCAGCGCCCAGCTGGTGACGGCGCGCAGCAGCTGCACCACCGGGCAAGCGGTCTCGACCTACATGACCATTTCGATCACGGACCAGCATGAGCCGATCTGGCATGCCTACGGCCTCGGTCGGGCGATCAATTTCTCGGTCCAGCGCACGGTGCAGGTGTCGTGATGGCCCACCGCCCGGTGTTTTCGGCCCTGCTGCGCGATGAACGCGGTTCGATGGTGGTCGAATTCGGATTGCTGGCGCCGGTGTTCCTGATGCTGGTGTTCGGGATGCTGCAGGTCGCCTTCTACATGCAGCACCTCAACGCGGTGCAATCGCTCGCCTCCGACGGCGCGCGTTTTGTGATGATCGAATACCAGAAGAACAATCCGCTCAGTAACGACCAGATCCGCGAAGTGCTGCTGTCCCGTGCGACCAGCCAGCAATATCTGCTCGACACCGACCGGGTGCAGATCACCGTCGACCGGTCGGGCGCGAGCCGCGTGACCGGCGCGACCGAGATCGATCTGACCGTCAACTACACGCTCGAGAACTTCATTCCCGGCGTCACGCTGCCGCTGTCGGTGATCAGCTACACGCGCTCGGTCTGGGTCGTCACCTAGCGCGGTCTGTCAGATCCCCCGCGGCGCGCGGGCGAGGCTGGCGCGTTCGATCAGTTCGAGTGACGGAGGCGGCGGGAGCGCGGCCTCGCCGGGCGTCTCGGCCTTCGCGATCAGGCGGGTGCAGGCCGCAGCGAACAGCGTGCCTGCCGGCATGTGCAGCGCGGCCAGCGGCGGCTGGCAGGCGGCGAGCGCCGGATCATCTTCCAGACTGACGAGCGAGAGCGCCTGCGGCACGGCAATTCGCAGGCTCGCCGCGACATGCAGCACGGCGAGCGCGTTTGCGGCCCTTTCGGTGATGATCGCGGTCGGCCGGATGGTCGGCACCAGCCATGCCCGTGCCAGCTCCAGCGTCGCACCGAGATCGGCGGCGACATCGGCGGTGAAGTGGTGATGCGCGCGGCTGCCGTTATCGGCCATGACGCGGCGGTATCCGGCAAGGTTGGCCTGGCTCACCGCCGGATCGCCTGCGCCTGCGATAAAGCCGATCTGGCGGTGGCCCAATGCCATGAGGTGCCGCGCCGCCGCCTCGCCCGGATTGCCGGCCACCACGCTCGCACCCGTGCCGGAAAGCGTCTCGCGCCGGAGGTTCCGGCTCTCTACCAGCGCCGCCAGATCGCGCCGCCGGTCAAGCGGGGGGAGCAGGATCACGCCTTCGGGCTCCAGCGCGCCGATCGCTGCGGCAAGCTGCGCCACCCCTGCCGCCGCCTCGGTTTCGGCGGGCAATTGTTCGAAGATCAGGCGGTAGCCATGGGCGTTGCAGGCGGTGGTCCCCGCCAGCAGCAGCTGACCCAGTGGCTGGGCTGCGGGCAGGCCTTCAGCCGGAGCGGCAAAGACGGCGAGCAGGATGCGGCTGCGCCCGCCCGCCATGCTGCGCGCGGCCGCGCTCGGCACCCAGCCCAGCGCGGCAATGGCGGCCTCGACCCGCGCCTTGGCCTCTGGGCTGACCCGCGGACTGCGGTTGATGACGCGCGACACGGTCTGGCGCGAAACGGCTGCCGCGCTGGCCACGTCCTCGATGGTGATGCCTCGTCCCACCGGCGCTCTCTTCCGCTTGTTCTGCTTGTGCGACCGCAGGGCCTTGTGGCCGTTGCAGATGTGACAATGATGACAATGTGAGCGATCACGCAAGCAAATTCTTGTGCGGCCTCGCCCGTTCATCTCCGGCACAGGGCGGCGCTGCCACAGGGCGCCCGGCCCCTTGCGTGCAACATCGCAGTGGAAGTTTGAGGGCGGGGTTACTATAGGACGCTCATGCCGACGCCGATCTACGAGTTTGCGCAGATACCGCGGGTCGATCCCGCCGATCCGGTGCGCAGTCGCAAGGAGCGGCCGCGTGCGGGCGGCGAGGCGCCGGTGGTCGGCGTGATCTACAACCCGCGCAGCCACCGCAATCTGGGCGCCGATTTCGACTGCGGCCTGTCGCCCCATGTCCACATCGCCCAGCCCGGTGCGCGCGCGCAATTGCCTGCCGCGCTGGCGGAATTTGCCGCGCGCGGGATCGATCTGCTGGTCATCAACGGCGGCGACGGGACAGTGCGCGATGTGCTGACCTGCGGGCGTCCGATCTTCGGCGATGACTGGCCCGCGATCGCGGTGCTGCCCAAGGGCAAGACCAACGCGCTCACCGTCGATCTCGGCATTCCTGATAACTGGACGCTGCAGGACGCGATCAACGCGCTCGATCACGGCAACCGTGTGTGGCGCCGCCCGATCGAGATCACCCCGCAGGGCGCGCCCGAGGGCGCGGAATCCGGCGTCTCCGGCTTTATTCTCGGCGCAGGGGCTTTCACCACCGCCACCCGCGCCGGGCAGAGCGCGCATCGGCTGGGCGCGTTCAACAGCCTCGCCGTCGCGGTAACGGCGGCCTGGGCGCTCACGCAATCGCTGTTTGCGAGCCGTTCCAACCCGTGGCGGCGCGGCGCGAAGATGCGCATCGGCCTTGGTGCGGGCGATGTCGCGATGGCGCATAGCGGCCACGGCGATCCGGAGATGCGGCAGGTGCTGTTTGCCTCGACGCTCGAACGCCTGCCCGCGGGCATCCGGCCGTTCGGCTTCCTCAAGAACGGGCTGAAGCTCGTCGCGGTTGACCAGATCTCGCGCCGCACCACGGCGCTGATCCCGCTGGCGGCGGCGGGCAAGATCCAGTCGGGCCTGCGTGAGCGCGGCATCCACCAGCTCGCCGCGAGCCAGTTCACCCTGTCGATCGACGATCAGTTCATCCTCGACGGAGAGGCCTTTCCGGCGGGCGACTATCTGGTCGGCCAGGGGCCGGAGCTTGCCTTCGTCAGCCCATGACGGTGGCTCCCGGCGCGCGGGATAGCGCGCTTCACCAGCGTATTGCGAACCAGCTTGCCGCGCCGGTCGATCCGGCAGTGGCGGGCTTTGCAGCGGCACTCGGCGCGGCGGCGGGGGCGCGGGCCGTGCTGTTCTACGGATCGAACCTGCGCACCCGCTCGCTCGACGGGGTGCTCGATTTCTATGTCCTGCTGCCCGGCCCCGCTGCGGACGAGCCCCGGATCTGGCCCACGGTGAGCTATCACGAGCGTCCGCACGCCGACGGCATCACCCTGCGCGCCAAGGTCGCCACCATGCGGCTGGAGACCTTCGCCAAGGCGGCGGGGGGCGAATTGACCGAAACCACCATCTGGGCGCGCTTCGTCCAGCCGAGCGGCCTGGTGTGGACCGCGGACGAGACAGCCGGCGATGACGTCACTGCCGCCATCGCATCGGCCTGCACCACGGCGGCAAGGCTCGCTGCGGCGCTCGGCCCTGACAGCGGCACGGCGGAGGATTACTGGCGCAGCTTGTTCCGCGCCACCTATGCTGCCGAATTCCGGGTCGAGAAGGGCGGGCGCGAGAACGACATTCTTGCCGTCAACGCCGCGCATTTTGCGGGCCTCCTGCCGCTGGCGCTGGAGGCGGGCGGGATCCCGCCACGCATGGCGGGCGAGCGCCTGTCGCCCGATCTGCCGCACTGGCAGCGCGGCGTTATCCTCAATTGGTGGCAGCGCCGCCGCCGGCTTGGCAAGCCGCTCAATCTGCTGCGCCTCGTCAAGGCCAGCACCACCTTCGAAGGCGCGGCGCGCTATGCCGCGTGGAAGATTGAGCGGCACACCGGCCTGCCGCTCGAAGTGACGCCGCTCAGTGAACGCTTCCCGCTGCTTGCCGCGCCCCGCGTGCTGTGGGCGCTCTGGCGTCACCGCCGCGCTAGCTCTGGTACTTCACCTGGATCGCGATCCGGGTGACGCCCGCTCCGGCAGAAAAGCGCGTCTTGGCGAGATCGGGCGCGCGCGGGATGCCGAGGAAGGTCTTCACCTCCGGATTGTTCGACATGCCTGCGCCATCGGACGAGAAATCCTTCTCGCGGTTGCCGTTGGCGTCATGCTGGACGACGATCGCGTAATCGCCTGCTGCGGGCAGCGGCACGCACACGCTCATCGCGCCCTTGCGCGGGGTCGTGTCGATGCGGTGGATGTAGCGGCGGCTTTTCAGCCAGTCGCTCTCCTTCGCGCGGTAGGTGCGCACGAACAGGTTGCCGCTCGCGGACTTCAGCCCCGTGATCTCCACCCGCACCGCCGGACCCTTGCCCGCCGCGCACAGGCTCATGTCATTGTCGATCTTGCCCCCGAGCGCCTGCGCGGCCAGCGGGCTGGCACCGGCAAGACCAAGCCCGAGCGCGGCGAGCGCGCCCAGCGGCAGAAGAGCGGTCATAGCGGCATTCATCGGCGGATCCTGAGACAATGGTGAGAGAGGCCGGGGCACGGGCGCTGGTTCGGTTTGCGCATGACTATCGCCCTGCTGGCAGACAAGGGCAATGGCAGGCTCTGGCTGAATTGCGGCTTAATCATGCGAATATCGGCGGATTTGCGCGATCTGGCGGGCCGCCGCCGTGGAAAACGGCGGTCTGGCGGGTGTCCCCCGATTCGCGCCTCCCGTATTGGAGTTAACACGCCGTCACAAAAGGCCCTGCGCCGCATCATGCCCACGCCGCTGATTTCGCCCTCGATCCTCTCTGCCGATTTCGCCCGGCTGGGGGAGGAAGTGCGCGCGGTGGATGCAGCCGGTGCCGACTGGATCCATATCGACGTGATGGACGGCCATTTCGTGCCGAACATCACCATCGGCCCGGATGTGGTGAAGGCCCTGCGCCCGCACACGACCAAGACCTTCGACGTCCACCTGATGATCTCGCCGGTCGACCCTTACCTTGAGGCTTTCGCGGCTGCCGGTGCGGACATCATCACCGTCCATCCCGAGGCCGGGCCGCATATCCACCGCACCCTCCAGGCTATCCGCGCATTGGGCAAGAAGGCGGGCGTGGTGATCAATCCCGGCACGCCGGTCGAGGTGCTCGACAACCTCATGGACATGGTCGATCTGGTGCTGGTGATGAGCGTCAATCCCGGCTTCGGCGGGCAGAGCTTCATTCCCTCGCAGCTCGCCAAGATCGCCCGCATCCGCGCGATGATCGAAGCCGAAGGGCGGCCGATCCACCTCGAGGTTGATGGCGGGGTCAATGCCGAAACCGCGCGCCTGTGTGTCGCGGCAGGGGCTGATGTGCTGGTGGCGGGTTCGGCTACGTTCAAGGGCGGGCCGGACGCCTATGCTGCCAATATCGCCGCCTTGAAGGGGATAGGGTGATGGCAACGCTGCTGCGCACCCCCGCAGGCCGCCGGGCCGATGCGCTGGTGGAGCGGGTGGTGGATGTTCCGGTGCTGACGCTGGCCGAAAGCCCTGCGCCTGCGGTTGAAGCGGCGCCCGCACCCCTGTCCGAAGAGCCGGGTCGCGCGCTGGCTCTCAGCGATGTGATTGCCGCGCCCGCGGGCCCGGGCGAGGCGCTGATCCGCTTTGCCTATCGCCTCGGGATTCCCGGCCACGCCTTGAGCCAGCCCTTCCGCCGTCCGCAGGCCTTGCGGGTGCTGGCGACCGTCGAAAGTCCCAATCGCGGCGACCGCGCGGCGGGCACGGCCCTTCGCGCCGGGCACTTCCTCGTCCTCGGCGCACGCCTGCCGATCGCGCAGCTCGATTTCACCGGCTCCGCCCGTCCGGCGCCGGCGCTGGAGCGGGTGCTCCATTCCTTCAGCTGGCTCGCCGATCTCGCCGCTGCCGCCCAGCGCGCCGACGCGATTCCCGTCGCCGAGCGGATCACCTCGCTGTGGCTCCATGCCCACAAGGAGCCCGGCAAGGGCCCCGCATGGGAGGTCGAGCACGCAGGCCTGCGCCTCCTCGCCTGGCTGGTCCACGCACCGCTGGTGCTGGCGGGCAATGACAAGAGTTTGAAGTCGCGCATGCTCGCCGCAATCGGCGAGACCGCCAGCTGGCTCGACAAGCGCGCGGGCCGCGAGGCGCCGGGGCTGGCGCAGGTGGCGGGCTGGGCGGGGATCGTCGCAGCCGGATTGCTGCTCCCCCACGGAAAGCCGCGCCGCCTTTATGGCGAGGCGGGCCTCGTCAAGGCGCTGGGCGACATGGTGGGCGAGGATGGCGGCGTGCTGTCGCGCTGCCCCGCCGCGCAGCTTGAGGCGATCCGCCTGCTGACCGATCTGATCGCCTGTTATGATGCGGTGCGGGTTGCGCCGCCGCCCGCGCTGCAAGTGATGCGCGAGCTGTTGGTGCCGCCGCTCCTCGCCCTGCGGCACGGCGACGGCGCGCTCGGCAACTGGCAGGGGCAGGCGGCGATCCCGGCAGACCGGGTGAATGCCGTGATCGAGGCTTCGGGCGTGCGCACCCGTCCGCTCGCCACCGCGCAGGGCTGGGGCTATCAGCGCATCAAGGCGGGCGACACGCTGGTGCAGTTCGATGCCGCCCCGCCGCCGCGTGCCCGCCATGTGCGCACCGGCTGCGCCTCCACGCTGGCCTTCGAGCTGTCCGACGGCCCGGCGCGGGTGATCGTCAATTGCGGCGGCGCGGCGCTTGCCGGAGGGCAGGTGCCCGCGCGCATCGGGCAGGGCCTGCGCGCCAGTGCTGCCTTCTCGACGCTGGTGCTCGACAACGCCAATTCCACCGCCGTCCTGCTCCACGGCCAGCTCGGCAAGGGGGTCGAGACGGTGGAACTTGAGCGCCGCATGGTCCCCGCCCGCGGCCGCGAGGCGACGCGGATCGAGGCTGCGCATGATGGCTATGCCGCGCGCTTCGGTCTCACCCACCAGCGCATCCTCACGCTTTCGGCCGACGGCACCGAGCTGGCGGGCGAGGATATCCTCGTCCCCGCCGCCAAGAACGGCAAGCGCGGCAAGATCGCCTTCGCGATCCGCTTCCACTTGGGGCGCGGGGTCGAGGTGCAGCTTTCGGGCGACAGGCGCGGGGCAAGTCTGCTGCTGCCTGACGGTCGGCTCTGGCAATTCCGGATGGGCGGCGATAGGGCGGGCGCCGGCGAGATCACCCTGTCTGCCGAGGACAGCCTGTGGGTCGACGGCGAAGGCCGCCCGCATGCCACCGAGCAGCTGGTGATCGAGGGACTGGCATTGCGCAGCGGGGGACAATTCTCCTGGCTGCTGAAGAAAACAGGATAGATTCCATCATGGTTGAAGGTGTGATCCGGCGGGCACTGTTGTCAGTGTCCGACAAGAGCGGTTTGGCTGATCTGGGCCGCGCTTTGGCGGAACGCGGCGTCGAGCTGGTAAGCACCGGCGGCACCGCAGGCTGCTTGCGCGATGCGGGCCTCAGCGTGAAGGACGTGTCGGACCTTACCGGCTTCCCCGAGATGATGGACGGGCGGGTGAAGACCCTCCACCCCACCGTGCATGGCGGCCTCCTCGCCCTGCGTGACAATCCCGAGCACGTCGCCGCGATGGAGGCCCACGGGATCGGCGCGATCGATCTGGTGGTGGTCAACCTCTATCCCTTCGAGGCGACCGTCGCCAAGGGCGCGAGCCGCGAGGAAGTGATCGAGAATATCGACATCGGCGGGCCGTCGATGGTGCGCTCGGCGGCGAAGAACCACGGCTTTGTGACGATCCTCACCGATCCGGCGGACTACGCCACCCTTGTCGAGGAAATGGACGCCAACGGCGGCGCCACAAGCCAAGCCTTCCGCACGCGGATGGCGGGCAAGGCCTATGCCCGCACCGCTGCCTATGATTCCGCGATTGCCAGCTGGTTCGCCTTCTCGCCTGCCGCTTCGGACGAGCCGACGCTGTTCCCCGAAACCCTCCCCCTCGCCTTCAAGCGGGCGGACACGCTGCGCTATGGCGAAAACCCGCACCAGTCGGCGGCGATCTACGTGCCGCAGGTGGCGGGCACCGCGGGGGTTCCGCAGGCCACGCAGTTGCAGGGCAAGGAACTCAGCTACAACAATCTGAACGATGCCGATGCGGCGCTGGAACTGGCGGCGGAATTCGCGGGCCAAGAGCCTGCCGTGGTGATCGTCAAGCACGCCAATCCTTGCGGCGTGGCGCAAGGCGGCTCGCTGCTGTCGGCATGGGAAGCGGCGCTCGCTTGCGATTCTGTTTCGGCCTTCGGGGGCATTGTTGCCGTCAACACCGAGCTTGATGCCGCCACCGCCGAGGCCATTTCGGCGATCTTCACCGAGGTGGTGATCGCGCCTTCGGTGAGCGCCGAAGCGCGCGAGATTTTCGCGAAGAAGAAGAACCTGCGCCTGCTCGAATGTGGGCAGCTTCCGAACCCGCGTCGCGGCGGGCTGGCGATGAAGACCATCGCGGGCGGCGTGCTGATCCAGTCGCGTGATGCCGGGGCGATTTCCGCCGACGATCTCAAGGTCGTCACCAAGCGTGCGCCGACGGCGCAGGAATTGAAGGACTGCCTCTTCGCCTGGACGGTGGCGCGGCACGTCAAATCCAACGCCATCGTCTATGCCAAGGACGGCGCGACCGCAGGCATTGGCGCAGGCCAGATGAACCGCCGCGATTCGGCGCGCATCGCCGCGATCAAGGCTGCCGAGGCCGCCGAGACCTATGGCTGGCCCGCCTCCCGCACGGTCGGCAGCGCGGTCGCCTCGGACGCCTTCTTCCCCTTCGCCGACGGACTGCTCGCTGCCGCCGAAGCGGGCGCGACCGCCGTGATCCAGCCGGGCGGCTCGATCCGCGACGACGAGGTGATCGCCGCCGCCGACGCAGCCGGCCTCGCGATGGTCTTCACCGGGATGCGGCATTTTAGGCACTGATTGTGTGGGAGGGCGCCTCCGCGCCCTCCTTCTCGCTGTGTTTCGATCCCTGCGGGATCGAGCAGCTGCGGCTCGGCCGCGTGGCCTCGCGGGCCTTTGGCCCGAACATCGCGATCCTACATTTGTTGCGCTAGCTGGCGCATGCCTCGCGGGGGTCAAAGCGGGCTCATCGCGGGGTCAAGTGCGCGCTAACTCGGGGTCAAACGGGGGCTAGCGGGGGTCTGGGAAATAGGATTTCCCGCGTCATTCTTCTGAAATCGAACAGTTTTCCTGCCCTGCCCGATGTTTCACGCCCAAAAAACCTCGCCGCCCGCTTTCCAGCCGCTTTGCACCCTATCGCGGGGGCTGTTCTGTAGGAAAGTGCTCTCGGCGCGGGCGCTGCTCTCGCTTGGCCGCATCCGCGCCACGGCCTGGCCTGTGCCCTCTTAAACGCAACTTTTCGCGGCCGTCTGCGTATCTACATCGCGGCCGCAAGCCTTGCTTCTGCCTGCCCGATCCGTTCATCGCGTCGCAATTCGGCGGCGGGCATGGGGGAGAGGACAGACACAAACCCGAATCACGAGCCCTCCCATGCGCCTCCCCTCTCCCGATCTCCTCCGCAACTTCGCATTCGGCTTCGCGCTTGGCGCGCTGATGGTGGCGGGGCTGAACGCGCATGGCTTTACCGGCGATCTCTCCTCCGCCGCCCATGCCGAACCCGCGGCCGAGCGGCTCCAGCCCGCGAGCGAGTTCGTGATCCCGGCGGAAAAGAGCCGTTGATGCGTCCCTTTGCCACGCTGGTCGCCGCTGCCGCGCTCTCGCTCACAGCCTGCGCCGGCCCCGCCATCGCTGCCGAGGAGCCGGTCAACGCACCCGCCGCCACCCGCGTCGCAAAGGAGGCGAAGGGCCTCAAGACCGCGATCTTCGCGGGCGGCTGCTTCTGGGGCGTGGAGGGCGTGTTCAGCCATGTGAAGGGCGTCACTTCGGCGGTCTCGGGCTATCACGGCGGCTCGGCGGCGACGGCGCAGTACGACACCATCGTCTCCGGCGGCACCGCCCATGCCGAGGCGGTGCGGATCACCTATGATCCGGCGGTGGTGCGCTACGACCAGTTGCTGCGCATCTTCTTTTCGGTGGTGGCCGATCCCACGCTCAAGAACCGGCAGGGCCCCGATGTCGGCACCCAGTATCGCGCCGCGCTGGTGCCGGTGAACGCCGAACAGGCCGCCGTCGCCAAGGCCTACCTCGCGCAGATGGGCAAGTCGGGCGTGTGGAAAGCGCCGATCGTCACGCGGATCGAGGCCTACAAAGTCTTCTACCCGGCGGAAGCCTATCATCAGGACTTCATGCTGAAGAACCCCAAGCACGGCTATATCATGCGCTGGGACGCGCCCAAGGTGGCCGCGCTCAAGGCGATGTTCCCGACCTTTTACCGCGCTGCCTTTTTGAAGGATGCGGGTTAGGCCTGTTCCGGCTTTGCGAAGCGGCCGCCTGCCTCTATATTCGCAGCTATGGGACAACATTCGCATAGCCACGCAACCAGCCATTCGCACCGCGAGCTGCATGGCGAGAGCCTGATCGAAGCCGCCGCGCGCGCGCTGGCCGCTGCGGGCGAGCAGTGGACCACCATGCGCGAGACCGTGTTCACCGAGCTTGCCCGCCATGATCGCCCGGTGTCGGCCTATGACATTGCCGACAATCTCTCGGCTGCGCGCGGCAAGCGGGTGGCGCCCAATTCGGTCTATCGCATCCTCGATGTCTTCGTGGCGAACAACCTCGCATTGCGGGTCGAGAGCGCCAATGCCTATCTCGCCAACACCCACCCGGGCTGCGCGCATGACTGCATTTTCCTGGTGTGTGACGAATGTGGCGAGGCAGCCCATGTCGATGACGAGGAGGTGAGCCGCGCCGTCCGCGCCATCGCCGCCGCCCGCGAATTCAAGGCGGAACGTCCGGTGCTGGAGATCCGGGGGCTGTGCAAGGCCTGCGCCTGATCGCGTCACTTTGACGTCGATCAAGCCTTACATCGACACGCCGCTTATCAATGTGTAAAGCTGGCCGGATGAATCAACCGCCGCACACGCCTCTGCTTGATCTGGTCAATACGCCCGACGATCTGCGCCGCCTCAAGCCTGAACAACTTCGCCAGCTCGCCGATGAACTGCGCGCCGAGATGATCGACGCGGTCAGCACCTCGGGCGGGCACCTTGGCTCCGGCCTCGGCGTGGTCGAGCTGACCGTCGCGCTGCACTATGTGTTCAACACCCCGCAGGACAAGCTGGTGTGGGACGTGGGCCACCAGTGCTATCCGCACAAGATCATCACCGGCCGCCGCGATCGCATCCGCACCCTGCGTCAGGGCGGGGGCCTTTCGGGCTTCACCAAGCGGTCCGAGAGCGAATATGATCCCTTTGGCGCGGCCCACTCCTCGACCTCGATCTCGGCGGCGCTCGGCTTTGCCATTGCCAACAAGATGATGAACCAGCCGGGCCGCGGAATCGCGGTGATCGGCGATGGTTCGATGAGCGCGGGCATGGCCTATGAGGCGATGAACAACGCGGCCGAGGCGGGCAATCGCCTCGTCGTCATCCTCAACGACAACGACATGTCGATCGCGCCGCCGGTGGGCGGGCTGTCGGCCTATCTGGCGCGGATGGTGTCCTCCAGCGAATATCTCGGCATCCGCAGTCTGGCATCGCGCGCGATCCAGAAGATGAGCCGCCGGTTGCACGACGCGGTCGGCAAGGCGGAGGAATTCACCCGCGGCATGGTGACCGGCGGGACGCTGTTTGAAGAGCTGGGCTTCTATTACGTCGGCCCGATCGACGGCCACAATCTCGATCACCTGCTGCCCGTGCTGGAGAATGTCCGCGACACCAGCGAAGGCCCGGTGCTGATCCATGTCGTGACCGAGAAGGGCAAGGGCTATGCCCCGGCGGAAAACTCGGCCGACAAGTATCACGGCGTGCCGAAGTTCAACGTCGTCACTGGCGAAAAGGCCAAGGCTGCGCCGAGCGCGCCCGCCTATCAGGACGTGTTCGGCCTGACGCTGGCGAAGCTTGCTGAAACCGACGACAAGATCTGCGCGATCACCGCCGCCATGCCGTCCGGCACCGGCGTCGACAAGTTCGCCAAGGCGCACCCCACCCGCACCTTCGATGTCGGGATTGCCGAGCAGCACGCGGTGACCTTCGCGGCGGGCCTTGCCGCGCAGGGGATGCGGCCGTTCGCGGCGATCTATTCGACCTTCCTCCAGCGCGCCTATGATCAGGTGGTGCACGATGTGTGCATCCAGAATCTGCCCGTGCGTTTCGCGATTGACCGCGCAGGCCTGGTCGGCGCTGACGGGGCGACCCATGCGGGCAGTTTTGACGTCACCTATCTGGCGACGCTCCCCAATATGGTGGTGATGGCCGCCGCCGACGAGGCGGAGCTGGTCCACATGACCTATACCGCCGCCGAATATGACGCTGGCCCCATCGCCTTCCGCTATCCGCGCGGCAACGGCACCGGGGTTCCGCTGCCGGAAGTTCCGGTGAAGCTCGAAATCGGCAAGGGCCGGTTGGTGCGCGAAGGCACCAAGGTTGCGATCCTGTCACTCGGCACGCGGCTGGGCGAGGCGCTGAAGGCGGCTGACCAGCTGGAGGCCAAGGGGCTTTCGACCACGGTGGCTGACCTGCGCTTCGTGAAGCCGCTCGACGAAGCGCTGATCGCCCGGCTGATGCGCAGCCACGAGGTGGTGATCACCGTCGAGGAAGGCTCGATCGGCGGCCTTGGCGCGCATGTGCTGACCTTTGCCAGCGACGAAGGCCTGACCGACAACGGATTGAAGGTGCGCACGCTGCGCCTGCCCGATACCTTCATCGATCACGATGATCCGATGAAGCAGTATGACGAGGCCGGCCTCAACGCACCGCAGATCGTGGACACGGTGCTGAAGGCGCTGAAGCACAACAGCACCAATGTCGAAGAGGCGCGTGCCTGACGCGGTTCGGGAGAGCGCGCCCGAGCCGTTTGTGGCGTGCTTTTCCCTTCCCAAACTGATTGGCTGGATCGCCGGTTCGGGCATCTTCGCCGCGCCCTGCCTGCTGCTGGTTCCCGGCCTGTCGGGCAGCGCAGGTCCGGGCGGCGTTTTGATCGGGCTGGTCGGCCTGATCGGCAGCCTGTTCTTCGGCGGGATTGCGGCAGTTCAGACGCTGCGCCTGTTCGACCGCCGCCCGCAGGTGGTGATCCACAATGGGAGCATCTACGTCCGCCCGCATGGCGACATGCGGATTCCTCTGCGTGCGATCAAGGGGGTGCACAGGGATGCGGGGCGGCTGAGCCTCACCCTGCACAAGCCCGCGAAATACCCGATCGAGAGCCGCCACCGCCGCTTCATCTGGCGGCTGAACGGCAGCGCGGCGCGCGGGTTCTTCGGCGATGTGTGGATCTGGTCGAACCAGCTCGATCACCCGCGCGATGCCTTCCTCGCGGCGATCGCGGCGCATCGCCCCCTGACCGATTTCGAACGGCGGCTGGCCGGGATCAGCGCGTAGCCACGCCGCTGCGAGCGGTGAGCTGCACCTGTTCGATCAGCGATAGCGGCGGGGTGTCGGGCGCTGGCGCCGGAGCGGGTGGGGGTGCGGCTTCGGGCTCTGGCACCGTCTCGCCCTTCAGCTCCGCGATCTCTCTCGCGCGCTTCGCCAGATAGGTGTCGCGGCGCATGGCATAGGGATCGTCGGAAGCGGCGATGTCCTTCAACTCTGCATCCACCTCCAGCCGCTGGTCGAGGCCGTTGACCACGAAATAGGTCACCGCATAGGCCGGCTGGCTGAAGGGCTTGCCCACCGCGAAGGGCAGCAGCGCCTGATCCAGCGTGCTGCCGATGATATCGCGCAAGGTGGTCGCGCCGGTCACCGGCAGATAGAGGTATGGCCCCGGCCCCACCCCGTAAAAGCCCGCCGTGTTGGCAAAGCCGTTGCGGCGATAGGGCAGGCCGATCCCCGGCTTGCCCGCCACGTCGATCAACCCGCCCAGCCCCAGCGTCGAATTGATCGCCAGCCGTCCCAGAGTCTCGAACGCCTTGCCGACCTTGCCTTGCAGCAGGAAATTCAGCGCATTGCTCGGCTCGCCGAGGTTCTTGACCACATTGCCGAGGCCATCGCGGATCGGCGTGGGCAGCCCGTCACGATAGGCATAGGCGACCGGCTCGATCACGGCCTGATCGACAGCATTGGTGATGCGGTAGCTTTGCGCGTTGAACTTTTCGGCCGGATCGCCGGCGGGCGGGCCATATTCACCCTCGACCACGATTTCGCCGTTCTCGTCCTGCGGTGCGTCCTGCGGTTCTTCGGGGGCAGGCTGCTCGGGCGGCGGGGGTGCCTCAGCCAAGGACCATGCGGCCACCTCCACGGCGGGCGCGGGCGCAGGCGCGCCCTGCACGGCGAGGGCGGCGCTCATGAGCGGCTGCGAGACTGTCAGAAACACGAGGCTTGGCATGACATTCCTTTGTTTCCACCCTGCGGCCTGAAGCCTATACCCAAGCTGAATTTCCCGCCACAAAAGTGCAAGGTTTCATGTCTCTGATCCAGATCGCCAAAGAAGGCCCCGTCACCATCCTCACGCTTGATCGTGCGGAGAGCATGAACCCTCTGGGCGCTCCGGGCGACGGGGATGAGTTCGTGCGGGTCGCGAATGCGATCAACCGCGATATGGAGTGCCGCGTGGTGATCCTCACCGGCGCCGGACGGGCCTTCAGCGCGGGCGGCGATGTGAAGGCGATGCGCGACAAGACCGGGACTTTCGGCGGCACCACGCCGGCGATCTCCGACGGCTATCGCGACAATATCCACCTGATGCTGCGCGCGCTTTATGGCCTGCGCGTGCCGGTGATTGCGGCGGTCAACGGCCCGGCGATCGGCCTCGGGTGCGATGTTGCCTGCCTCGCCGATATCCGCATCGCGAGCGAGAGCGCCAAGTTCGGCGTGACCTTCCTCAAGCTCGGCATCATCCCGGGCGATGGCGGCACGTGGATTCTCCCCCGCGTGATCGGGATGAGCCGCGCGGCGGAATTGTTCTACACTGGCGACGTGATCGACGCCGCGACCGCGAAGGACTGGGGCCTCGTCAGCCGCGTGGTTCCGGCTGATGCGCTGATGGACGAGGCGCGCGCGCTCGCAGGCCGGATCGCGCTGCTCCCGCCGCACTCGCTGCGCCACACCAAGAACCTGCTGCGGCAGGGCCAGCAGACCAGCTATGACACGGCGCTGGAGCTGGCCGCGAACACTCAGGCGATGATGCACACCACTGCCGATCACGCCGAGGGTGTGATGGCGCTGATCGAGAAGCGTCAGGCGAATTTTACGGGCGAATAATCACCCGATCCAGCGGAACACCCCGGCCGGAATACCGGCGCTCCACAGGTGGGCCCAGCTGCCCGCGAGCCACAGCACTGTGCCCGCCACCAGCGGCAACGCGCCGACGCTCAGCAGCTTGCCGAGCTGCGGCCAGTAGGAGGTCTTGCGCGACCATTCGCCCCAGGCATCGCCCATCAGCGCGGCCTTCTTGCCGTCCTGCAACTTCGCGCCGACCAGCGCGAGAATGCCCATCGCGAGCGCGGTGACGAGAGTGCGGGTGCTCCACATGAGCGCGATGTGCGAGGCCGCCCAGAGGCCGATCCCCCACATCATCGGGTGGCGGGTGACGCGGAACACGCCCTTGGGCTCGGCGCGGGCCTGGGCTTCGGCCATCGGGGTGGGCAGAGCGGGATTGCCCGCGAAGGAGCCCGCCAGCAGCACCATCGCGAGCCATGTCAGCACGCTCGCGACGATCCATCCGGCATCGCCCGAACCGCCGAGGTCAGCCCCCGGTGCAGCCTTGAAGGCGTAGGCCACCCAGCCCAGCGTCGCAAAGCTCACGACGGAGTAGGCCGCCGTGAAGCCGCCCGCCCCCAGCATCCTGACCATGGGCGCCCGCAAGGGGTGCGACATGGCGAAATGCGTGCCGACAAAGGCCGTATTGGCCGCGATGAGTGTGATGATGGTCCCGTCCATGCCTGCATAGCTAACACGGGCGAGCGTGCCCGCCTAGCCGTGCGTCATGCGATCTCGACACGCGCGCTGGGAAGGCCGGTCGGCACGATGGTCGCCTGCGCCACCGCGACATGGACGGGGGCGGCATCATCGCTTTCCGCCCAGACATCGGCGCGCACCACCACCTGCCGCTTGCCCGCCTTGATGACGGTGCCCTTGGCCCGCAGCCTTGCGCCTTTCGCCGGGCGCAGGAAATCGATGGTGTAGCCCCCCGTCACCACATCGCCTGCCACCGATGCCCCGGCCCAGGCGCAGGCATTATCCGCCATCAGGCCCACGATCGCGCCATGGGCAAAGCCGTGGTGCTGGGTCATCTCGGGGCGCAGGGCGAGCAGCAGTTCGCTTTCGCCCTCCCATACCTTCACCGGTTCGACATCGAGCCACGCGGAAAAGCCGGAGCGCGCCACCGCGACCTTCTTCATATAGGCAATCGAGGCTTCGGGGCTGTCGAAACGGGAGGCGGTCATGGGAGAATCCTTTAAGTCTGCAATACAGATGTTATGCTGCTTGCCTTCGCCCTGCGCAAGTCTGATAATCAGACGATGAAGACCTACCAGCCTTCGCGTGCCCCATGCCCGATTGCCCGCGCCGCGCGGGTGCTGGGCGATCGCTGGGTGCTGCTGATCCTGCGCGATGCCTTTCTGGGGGCGGAGCGGTTCGAGGATTTCATCGAACGGCTGGGCATCAATCGCGCCGCGCTGACGTCACGGCTGGCGATCCTGCAGGAGGCCGGACTGCTGCGCCGCGAGCCTGCGCAAGGCAAGCGCGCGCGCTACCTCCTCACCGATAGCGCAAGGGCGCTGGTGCCAGTCTATGCCGAAATCGCGGGATGGAGCGCCGCCCACCTGTTTGCCGAGGGCGAAACAGCACCGGACTGGCCGCCCCATCCGGCCTGAACGGTTAGCCTTCGATGGCGATCAGTTCCACCTTGAACACCAGCGTCGCATTGGGCGGGATCGGCCCGCGCCCGATGGGGCCATAGGCAAGGTCGGCGGGAATCGCGATTTCGATGGTCTCGCCCACGCCCATGTTGGGGATAGCCACCTGCCAGCCCTTCACCAGCCGCCCGAGCGGGAAGGTGGCAGGCTCGCCCCGCGCATAGGAGCTGTCGAACACCGTCCCGTCGATCAGGCGGCCCTCGTAGTGGACCTTGATGCGGCTCGCGACAGTCGGCTTCTGCTGCGAGGCGCGATAGGTGAGCCAGCGCCAGCGCACGCCGCCGGGCTCGAAGTTCCACCCATCCGCCGCCGTCAGGCCGAGCAGGTAGAGCTGCTGCTTCGCATGCCACGCGGGATCCTGCGCGTCAGACGGGGGCGCGGGGGCGGGCGCGCTGTCTTGCGCATGGGCCGGTTGCCCCGCGATCAGCGCCGCTGCCAGCCCTGCAAGTCCTGCCAGCCTCACCAGTCGTAAGCCTCGGGCAGACGGCTTTCGTCGAGGGTCTTGTAGCGATCGCGCAGCTTGCTCTGGTGGTTGGTGAGGTCCTGCTGCACCCCGCCGATATAGACCGCCTTGGGCACCGATCCCGCTTCCAGCGGATCGCCGTCCCAGATCACCACATCGCCCAATGCGCCCGGTTTGAGCACACCCGCCTTGCCGCCCATGCCGCTGATTTCGGCGGGGACGGAGCTGATCGCGGCGAAGGCCTTGCCCCAAGAGAAGCCCGAGGCCCCCGGCACGCGGCTCAGCGCGACAAGGTTGCCCGCCACCTGCTGCAAGCGGCGCGGGTTCTGCATGGAGGACGCGTTGATCGCGACCTTGACCCCGGCTGCCGCCATCCGGCCCGCATTCGACTGGGTTGCGCCCAATTGCTCGAAACTGTCGGGCAGATCGGTAAGGCCGTTGGCGATCACCGGCACACCTGCGGCGGCAATGTCGCCTGCCACCAGCCAGCCCTCGGTCACGCCGACAAGCACCATATCGAGCTTGGGATATTCGCCCTTCAGAGCCAGCACGGCGCGGATATCGGCCGCGCGGTCAACCGCGACATAGAGCTTCTGCTTGCCCGTCACCACCGGCGCCAGCGCCTCGGCATCGAAGCGATTGAGCAGCACCTCGTCGTCTTTGGCGATCTCGGTGGTCTCGGGAATGACCGTCTTGCCGACCAGCGCCTGCGCCTCGCGCAGGGCGGCGCGCAGCAGCACATGGGCCGCGACACGGCTGCCGCCCGCCAGCCGCGCTCCGCCTTCGCCCAAGGCGATCATCTGGAAGGCGCGCGGCTGCATCACCGCAGCGGCATCGCCATCGAGATCGATGATCGTGCCCTGGCCTGCAAAGATCGAGCCCGAGGGCAGCGTTGTGGTCGCCGCCCGGGTGATCCCGGCCGCGCGGTGGACGAGGATGTTCTGCGAGGTGGGGTTGATCGCCATGGCGGCATCGAGCGCTGCGCTGAAGGGCGATCCGCCCGCTGTGCTGTCGTTCGAATCGTCCACCGCGCCGACATCGGCAAGGCCCAGCGTGGTCACGGTCGCGAACAGGCCGGGAGTGACATAGGCCCCGCCTGCATCGACCAGCGTGTCGGTGGAGAAGGTCTGGCCCGGGGCAGGCTTGCCCGCGAACACCACCTTGCCATCATCGACGATCACGACCCCGCCTTCGATGGCTTCCGAACCGTCACCGATCACAAGCCGCGCATTGGCGACGACCATGTCCTGTGCCAGCGCAGGTGCGGCGGCGGCGGTAAGGGCGAGCGCGCTGACCGCGCCGGCTACGAGGAGGCGCTTCATTTCACATCTCCTTCGCCGGGCTGGCCGAGTTCGAAATCGCTCACCGGCCGTCGTTTGGGATCATTGGCGTCGAACATCAGCGCGCCGTCGATCCACACCTTCTCGGGCCGTGAATAGACCGAGAGCGGATCGCCGTTCCACAGCACCACGTCGGCCATCTTGCCCGCTTCGAGACTGCCGGTCATGTCCTCGATGCCCATCGCCTTGGCGGGGTTGTAGGTGATCCAGCCGATCACGGTCGCATCGGGAATGTCGATGCCGAGCCTGAGGCCTGCCGCCTGCGCCTTGGCGGCTTCCTGATTGAGGCGCTGGATATCGTTCGCATCGTCGGAGTGGATGACGACGCAGGCCCCTTCACGCTGGAGGAAGGCCGCGTTTTCGAGGATGCCGTCGTAGCTTTCCATCTTGAAGCCGTACCAGTCGGCCCAGATCGCGCTGCACACATCGTTTTCGCGGAGCAGATCGCCGATCTTGTAGGCCTCGACCGCGTGGTGGAAGGTGCTGACCTTGTAGCCCATCTCCTTGGCCATATCCATCACCAGCGCCATTTCATCGGCGCGGTAGCAGTGGTTGTGGACGAGGATTTCGCCCTTCAGCACGCCCACCAGCGTCTCCTGGGTGAGATCGCGCTTGGCTTCGGGGTTGTTGGCATAGTCGATTGCGGCGAGCCATGTTTCGCGGTTGACGGCAAGGTTGCCCATGCGGGTCGAAGGCATCCGCCCGCGTGCGCCATAGACGCGCTTGGGGTTCTCCCCGCAGGCCATCTTGAAGCCGTAGGGCGCGCCGGGGAACTTCATCCCCTGCGTGGTGCGCGCCGGCACGTTCTTGAGGGTGACCGAGCGCCCGCCCATCAGGTTGGCCGAGCCGGGGAGGATTTGCAGCGCGGTGATCCCGCCATTGGCGAGCGCGCGGCCAAAGCCCGGGTCTTGCGGCCAGACCGAATGTTCGGCCCAGACTTCGGGCGTGGTCGGCGCGGTGGCTTCGTTGCCGTCCGAATGGGCGTCAACCCCGGGGGAGGGGTAGTTGCCAAGGTGCGAGTGGATGTCGATGATGCCGGGGGTGACGACCTTGCCGGCGGCGTCGAACACCGCGACATCGGCCGGGATCGGCGTGTCCGGCCCGCCGACCGCGACGATCTTGCCGCCGCTCATGAACACGACGCCGTTCTCGATCTTGCCGCCGCGCCCGTCATAGACGGTGGCGCCGCGGATCGCCGTGGCGGTGCCGGGATAGGGCTTGTAGGTCGAGGGGTAGACCGGATCGCCGGCCTTGGTGGCGGCAAAGGCAGGGGCTTCGGCGACGGCCTCGTCCTTCTTCTTCTTGTCGCGCTCTTTCGCGCCAGCGACCGTTGCGCCCGCAATCAGCGCCAGCGCGCTGGCAAAGGTGGTGAACGCGGCCAACCGCGCGCGCGTGCTCTTATCTGCAAACATTCAGAGACTCCCCGTCTTCCCGCCAGCTTTGTGACGGGAAAACGGGGGTCTGTCCATGCAGTTGGACGACTAATTTGTCAGGCGAACTTACTCGGCCCGGCTGGCAGCGACGGGGTAGGCCTCGTCGACGTTCTCGGTGCCCGCGGCACTGTCGTCCTTCAGCGTGTCGAGGTGCATCAGCTTCTTGATCAGCGGGCTGATCACCAGCACGCCGACGCCGACCGCAATCGCGACCCAGCCGATCTGGCTGTAGACGCCGAGCACGACCTCCTTGCCCGCGCCTTCGCCCGAGGCGGCTTCCGAACCGGTTGCCGCCGCGATCAGGCCGGCGGCGAAGTTGCCGGTGGCCGAAGCGAAGAACCACGTGCCCATGATCAGCGATGCCATGTGCGCAGGCGCAAGGCGGTTCATCGCCGAAAGGCCGACGGGGCTGAGGCACAGCTCGCCGGTGGTGTGGAGCAGGTAGATGAGGAAGATGAACACGACCGGGGTCATGTCACCCGTCGCCGCGCCCGCGACCAGCACCAGGAAGCCCGCACCCAGCTGCATCAGCGCCAGGCCGAACTTGGCCGGGGCCGAAGGCTCCAGCCCCTTGCGCCCGAGCCAGGTCCACAGCGCCGCGAACAGCGGAGCGAGCAGCACGATGTACATCGCGTTGACCGACTGGAACACCGAAGCCGGCACGCCCGCCCGGTCAACATAGCGATCGGTGTAGAGGTTGAGCGACGAGCCCGCCTGTTCGAACAGCGCCCAGAACAGGATCGAGCCGATGATCAGGAACATCGCGGCGAAGATCCGGTCGCGGTCTTCGGACGGCAGCTTCACCACGGCGGTGAACAACACGTAGCCGACCAGCACAGCCCCCGAGAGGCCGAGCAGGCCGCCCACCACCGACTGGTTCTGCACCATCCACCAGCACGCGCCCACGGCAGCGACGCCGACTGCGTAGAGGCCCCATTCGGTGCCCTTGGCGAGCGCCTTGGGCGGCTCGCCCCGGCCCAGCAGCAGCGGCTTGAACGAGACGAACACGATCAGGCCGGCCAGCATCCCGAAGCCCGCCGCGCCGAAGCCATAGGCCCAGCCATAGGTCTCGCCCAGATAGCCACACAGCAGCGAGCCGAGGAAGGCGCCGAGGTTAATCCCCATGTAGAAGATCGTGTAGGCCCCGTCGCGCCGCACATCGGTGCGCTGGTAGAGCTGGCCGACGATCACCGAGATGTTCGCCTTGAGGAAGCCCGAACCGACGATGATGAAAGCGAGCGCCAGCCAGAAGATGTTGAGGCTGGCCGCGTCCTGTCCGCCATTGCCTTCAAAGCCCATCAGGAAGTGCCCGAAGGTGAGCAGCACCGCGCCGTAGGTGACGGCCTTGCGCTGGCCCAGATACTTGTCCGCGAGGTAACCGCCCAGCACCGGGGTGATGTAGACCAGAGCTGTATAGGCGCCGTAGATCACGCCCGCCTGACTGTCGGAGAACAGCCAGTGCTTGGTGAGGTAGAAGATCAGCAGGGCGCGCATCCCGTAATAGGAAAAGCGCTCCCACATCTCGGCGAAGAACAGAACGAACAGTCCCTTGGGATGGCCGAGGAAAGTCCCGGCGCTGTCCCCGTGCGGCAGCTCAGCAGTGGCCATGAAGAATGATATCCCTAATACGCGCCTCTCTCCGGCGCGGTCCCATGGGGGCGCACCCTAGCGTGTGTTTCACTCGTGTGAAGAGGGGAATGGCCTCTTGTCTTCCGCATCGCCTCCGCAATGCGAAATCCTCGCTCACGCGGCCTGAAGGCCGGGTGTCCCGCCTTCGGCGGTTCAGCTTCGCTTCCGCTGCGGGCGCCCGTTCGGGCTTGCGGCCCGTCCGTTGGCGGACCGGATCAGCACGATTCTGCGGAGTAAGTGCGAGATCCGGTCGCGCAGCGACCGCGAGCGCACGCGCGCGAGCCGCAGGCGATCCGGCGCGAAGCGACGGAGACACCCCGAGGACTGACCCGCGGAGGCGGGGCCGCAAATCAATTGACCGCATGGCTGTATTATGGCACTGAAGCACCCATGAGCCAGAACCGTCCCGTCTACCTCAAGCTGCGCGACCAGATCGCGGCGGCGATTATCGACGGGGTCTATGCCGAAGGCGCGATGCTCCCCTCGGTGCGGGCGCTGGCGGCAGAGCAGGGGGCTAACCCGCTCACTGTCGCCAAGGCCTATCAGCAGTTCCAGAACGATGGCCTGGTCGAAGTGCAACGCGGCGTGGGCATGTATGTCGTTCGCGGCGCGGCCGAACGCCTGCGCAGTGCCGAGCGCGAGGCCTTTCTGCGCAGCGAATGGCCCGAGATTCGCGGGCGGATGCGCCGCCTCGGCCTCGATCCGGCCGATCTTGCGGTTTTATCCTGAAAAAACTTCAACACTGACAATTGTCATCGTTGCACCTGCAACCAAATTCTGACAATTTGTTCATGTACGTATCTCGCGAGGTTGAATCGCGCGGGGTGCTGCAGCTACAGGGGGGGCGCCTCACGGGTCGGAGGCGATGACAAGAAACCGCGGGGTTAACCCGCTTTGGCGTGAAGGGGCGGAGCGAACCGTCCATGATCGTCCGGAGTTCGCCATGATCAGATCCGAATTGCTGCAAGAATTGCACAAGGATAATCCCGAACTGCGTGCCGAGGAAATCGAGCAGGTGGTGGATATCTTCTTCGACGAAATCGCCCAGCGTCTGGCCGAAGGCGGCCGCGTGGAACTGCGCGGTTTTGGCGCCTTCTCGACCCGCGAGCGCGAAGCCCGCAGCGGCCGCAACCCGCGCACCGGCGATGCGGTGGACGTTCCCGCCAAGCGCGTGCCGTACTTCAAGGCCGGCAAGGAAATCCGCGAGCGTTTGAACGACTAGGTTTTCCGAAGGCGCCTCCGCGCCTTCGTCCTCGGTGCGTTTTAGTGTTCCGCATCGCCTCCGCGATGCGAAATCCTCGCTCAACCGCCCTGCGGACGCGTCGCTGCGGGCGGCCGTTCGGCCTTGCGGCCCGTCCGATGGCGGGCCGGATCACTGTGACACTCAGGATTTGGCGCTGATTTCGGCCCGCAGGGCCGCGAGCGCAATCGCGCGAACCGCAGGCGCTCCGTAGCGTAGCGCAGGAAACAGCGCCGAGGACGCATCGCGGAGGCGATGCAGAACACAAAAAACCCGGAGGCGATGCGGAAAACAAGTCACGCCGCGCGCAGCACCTCATCACCCGCGAGCCGCGGCACAGGCAAGCGCCGTTCGCGGCCCAATGCGCCGAACACCAGTTCGATCATCCGCTCGTTCCCGCTCGCTGCGCTGGTGTCGACCGTGACGATGCCGAGCGCGGCGAACTCCTCCTCGGCGATGTCGCCCGATGTTGCGACGATCCGCGCGATGCCCGGGAGGCGCTCCTGCACCAGCGGGGTGAGCTCGCGCGAGATCGCGCCGTTGCCGGTCGCCACCACCACCAGCTCGCGCCGAACCATGCCGATCGCGTCCCAGCTGCGCGGATCGGCGGGGTTGGCCTGATGGACGTGGTAGCCGTCCGCCAGCGCGGTCTGGAAGCGGGTGTGATCGGGATCGATGGCGATATAGCCCACCCCGTTGAATGTCAGCGCATCGGCCACCGCGCGGCCCGCAGAGGTGAGGCCGATGATCACCACCGGCGCATCATCGCCAGCGAGCTTTGCATCGGGCGGACCGGCGCGCAGGCGGCCTGCGAGTTTGCGGCCAATGGTGGAGACCGGCGGGGTCACCGCAAGGCTGATCGCAATCGCGGTCACCAGCGTCGAGACGAGGCGCGGATCGGCCAGCCCCGCCACGGCGGGCAGCGCCAGCAGCACCAGCGTGAACTCGCTCCCCTGCCCGAGCAGGAACCCGAGCTGGATCGAGCCGGGCACCGACCAGCGGTTGACCAGCGCGGCGAGGACGTTGAACGCGCATTTCAAGGCGATCAGGCCCGCTGCCGCACCCAGCACCAGCAACCAGTCCTGCGCCAGCGCGGCGGGATCGATCGACAGGCCGACCGAGATGAAGAAGAAACTGAGGAACAGCCCGCGGAAGGCGTCGATCTCGGTCTGCACCAGAATGCGGTAGCGGGAATCCGCCACCGCCATGCCGCCCAGAAACGCGCCCAGAGTGAGCGAAAGCCCCGCCATTCCCGTCGCCCATCCGGCGGCGAGCGCGATGAACAGCGCGGTGGCGGTGTAGACTTCGGTGGTGCCCGCCCGCGCGATCAGGCGGAATAGCGGCTCGGTCAGGAAGCGCGCGAAGAGCACCGCGATGGCGAAGGCGGCGAGCGCCTTGGCCCCGGCAAGGCCGAGTGCAGGCAGCAGCGCTCCTCCGCCCGCCAGCGCGCCCGCGCCCACCAGTAGCATGATCGCGGCGATATCCTGAAAGATCAGGATCGCCTGCGCGGCGCGGCCCACGGGGCAATCCTCCTGATCGCGCTCGCGGATGACGCCGATCACCACCGCGGTCGAGGACAGCCCAAGCCCGAACCCGGCGATCACCGCAAAGGCGGGGGGCAGGCCCATTAGCGCCAGCAATCCGGCAAAGGCCCCGCCCGCGACCAGCATCTGCAAGGCACCAAAGCCGAAGATATTGCCCGCCTCCGCGCGGATCCGCCCCAGGGAGAAGTGCAAGCCAAGGTTGAACAGCAGGAACATCACCCCTGCCTCGGCCATGGCGGCCACCAGCGGCCCGCTGAAATCCTTCGCAAGCCCAAGGCTCGCCAGCCCCAGCCCCAAGCCGATATAGCCGACAATCGGATTGAGCCGCAGCGCGCGGCTCGCCAGCGCGGCCCCGATGCCGAGGCCGAGCAGCGTGATCGCGGGCTGGATTGTGCCCACCACCGAATGTCCGTCTGCCATGCTGCGCCCCTGTCTTGCTGCCGCTGCTCTGCGGCCATGGGGGAGATGGGGCTTTGCACCCTCCGAGGCAAGCGCGCCCGCGATCTCCACTGGCGCTGCCACGCGCATTTGTGGCAAGGCGACCCCTGCGCGGGCGTGGCGGAATGGTAGACGCCGGGGACTTAAAATCCCCTGAGCTTTGCTCGTGCGGGTTCGAGTCCCGCCGCCCGTACCAGTCCTCCCACCCCTGTCAAAGCAGGCAGGCGCGCCATTAGGCCGGACTTAACCTGTTAGCCCTATTGATTTGTGTCACTTATGGGACAGACGTGACCGGTCGCCCGCCCTCGTGGTGCGCGCCGGAGACGGGGCGCGTGCGAATTGGACAAGGCAGTCAATCTAGCAAGCCTGCCCGACGCGGCAGACGAGGCCGGCGCCGAGCAGCGCGCCGCACCGCGCTTCACGCTGCTGATCCGCGCTGCCAAGCTGGTCTCGGCGCAGGGCGAGTTCGTCTGCGTGATCCGCGATGTTTCCGAAACCGGGATCAGCGTGCGCCTGTTCCACGCCCTGCCGAGCTGCCAGCAATACGAGCTGCACATGCCCGGCGGCGCGGTCTATGCCATCAGCCGCGTCTGGAACCGCGCCAACGAGGCCGGCTTCACTTTCGATGCCGCAATCGATGTCGAACAGCTGATCAACGAATCCGGCGACTATCCCAAGCGCGGCCTGCGGCTCGGGCTGTGCTTCCCGGTGCAGGTCGGCACGCTCGGCCAGAGCTTTGAATCGCTGGTGGAGAACCTCTCGCAGCAGGGCGCGCGGCTGGAGTGCGACCGGCTGCTGGCGATCGATCAGGCGGTGCGCCTCGCTCTGCCCGATCCCTCGGGCGTGACCCGCGAAGTGCGCGCCAAGGTGCGCTGGCGGCGCGAGCGGCGTTACGGCGTGGTGTTCGATGACACCTTCACGCTGGGCGATTTCGCGCGGCTGGCGGCGCGGCTTCAGGCGCCTGCGTTGCTGGAAGAGTAACGCCCGCTCAGCCCGCCACGAATTTCAGCGCCAACCCGTTGATGCAGTGGCGCTGACCGGTGGGCTTGGGGCCGTCTCCGAAGATATGCCCCAGATGCCCGCCGCAATCGGCGCAGTGCACCTCGGTGCGAGGATAGCCGATCTTGAAATCGGTGCTGGTGCCCACGGCCCCCTTGTCGATCGCCTGCCAGAAGCTCGGCCAGCCGGTGCCGCTGTCATACTTGTGCGCCGAGGCATAGAGCCGGTTGGCGCAGCCTGCGCAGACGAAGGTGCCCTTGCGCTTTTCCTTGTTGAGCGGGTGGGAGAAGGCGCGTTCGGTGCCTTCCTCTCGCAGGATGTGGAACTGGTCGCGCGTCAGGATGCGGCGCCATTCGGCCTCGGTCTTGCCCTTGGGGAAGCTCTTGGCCTCGGCCGGAGCGGCTCCGCAGGCGGCCACCAGCGGCAGGGCGGTGGCCATGCCGGCGGCGGCGATCACAGTGCGGCGGTCGAGCAGGGGCAGGCGCATCGGGGAGTTCTCCGTCATCTTGCGTTTATGATACGCGCGAAGCCCCGCCGAGGTTTCATGCCCGCCCCTGCGACGGTTGTCAGAAGGTGGTGATCTCGACTTCGAGCTTGCGGAAGCCGTGGACGAAGTTCGCCCGCACCCGTTCCACATCGCCCGCGACATGCACCCGCATCCGGCGCTTGTGCAGTTCTTCCAGCAACACGCGCAATTGCAGCTCGGCCAGACGCGCGCCCACGCAGCGGTGGATGCCGTAGCCGAAGGCGAGGTGGCGGCGGGCGTTCTCGCGGGTGATGTCGAGCTTGTCGGCGTCCTCGAACACCTCCTCGTCGCGGTTGGCGCTGATGTACCACAGCACCACCTTGTCGCCGGCCTTGATGGTCTGGCCGAAGACTTCGGTATCCTCGGTGCAGGTGCGGCGCATATGGGCGAGCGGCACCTGCATGCGCAGGATTTCCTGCACTGCGTTGGGGATCAGCTCAGGCTGTTCCTCGTAGAGCTTGCGCTGATCGGGGAACTTGTCGAGCGCGTGGATGATGCCGCTCATGGTGTTGCGGGTGGTATCGTTCCCGCCCACGATCAGCAGCACCAGATTGCCCATGAATTCCTCGGGGCGCATCTGGTTCATCGCGGGCGAGTGGATCATCATCGAGATGAGATCGCTGCCCGGCTCCTTGTCCATGCTGCGCTCCATCCAGAGGGTCTGGAAATAGGCCGCCATTTCCTGAAGGATGCCCCAGCGCACTTCATCCAGCGCGCGCACCGAGCCGAGTTCGGTATCGCCTGCCCAGTCCGACCAGAAGGTCAGCAGGCGGCGGTCTTCCCAGGGAAAGCCGAAAAGGATCGCCAGCATCCCCGTGGTCAGCTCGATCGAGACCGTATCGACCCAGTCGAACACCTCGCCGCGCGGCAGGCTGTCGAGCAGCTCGCCGGTGCGGGCGCGGATTTCCGCTTCCATGTCGGTGATCGCGCTGGGGGTGAACTTGGGCGCGACGGTGCGGCGCTGGCCGGTGTGCTGCGGGCGGTCCATCGCGATGAACATCGGCAGCTCGCGCGGCGCATCAATGCCGGCGGCGGCAGCTTCTTCTTCCGTCAGACGGTTGAGGATGGTGATCCCGCCATGCTCCCAGCTCGACGAGAAGGTTTCGGGCAGGGCCTCGATATGCTGGATCGCCTTGTGGCCGACCACCGCCCAATAGGGGCCATAGGGGCTGTCCGGAATCCAGTGCAGCTGTCCGGCCTTGCGCATTTCCGAAAACACCGGCTGCCAGCGATCCTCGGCATAGATTTCCGAGCGGCTCACATCCCACGGATGGGAATGTTGCAGCCGTTCTTCCGGGTGCGCGGCGAAGTGGGCCTTCAGCGCATCATAGGAGGTCGGCTCGCGGCGCACTTGCGGGCGCTGGATAGTGTGCGAGGCGGGCGGCTGTGCAATCGTGGCCATATGTCTCTCCCGTCCGGCGACCTTTCGGGGTTGGTCGCTCTGGTCCGAGTCGCAGTCTGCCCTAACTTACAGCGATGTCAATATGGGTTGCGATTGCGAACCTATCTTCGGGCCTATTCCGCCGGTTCCGCCGCCGGAGCGAGCGCGCCGAAGCGCGAACGCTTGACCCGGCCCGCGCCGCCCGACTTCATCACCCGCTTGCGGAACAGCAGCGATCCGCCCTTGACCAGCGCCAGCACCGCGAGCCCCTGCCACACCAGCGCGAGCGCGTGGGTCCAGACGTCCGGCTCCATCGCCGCACGTGCCAGCATCGCAAAAGGCGAGGACAGCGGGAAGGCAATCGCGGCCAACTCCAGCCCCGAACCCGGAGCCTTGATCGTATAGGCGGCAAGGAAGAACACCATCAGCTGCATCATGGTGACGGGCATCGAAAGCGTCTGCACCTCGCGCACCGTGTTCGCCATCGCGCCGATGGTCAGGAACAGGGCGCCCAGCAGCAGATAGGCCATCGCGAAGTAGATCACGCCCAGCGCGATGAACAGCGGCCAGCCCACCGCAGGCGCGGGGAGATTGGCGAAGTCGAACCCGGTCGAGGCGTTGATCGCCCCGCCGCCGAGGCTCCACAGCACGAAGCCCGCCGTGCCCCACACCGCGATGCCGACAAAGCTGACCGCGAGCATGGCGAAGAGCTTGCCCATGAACACCGCGTCCATCGGGATCGCAGCGGCGAGGATCTCGATGATCTTGTTCGCCTTCTCCTCGACGAGGTTGGACAGCACCATCCCGGCGAGCAGCATGGTGAGCAGGAACAGGATCATCTGCGCCGCCTGTGCGGTCTGGATGCGGCTCGAACGTTCGGTCGCTGCCGAGGTGGCGACGGTGTCGCTCGTCACCTTGGGGAAGGCGGTCGGCTCGGCCTGCAGCGCATGGCCTGCGATCATGCTGACCGGGCCCTGCCAGCGCAGCAGCTGGCCTTCGGTGCCGACCAGTTCGGGGGCAGCGAGCGTGCCGGTCATGATCGCGGCGTAATTGCCGCGGCGCGATTCCATGAAGGCGCGCGCGTCGAAGGCGCGATCATCCGTGGCCTCGGGCACTTCGCGCAGGGCCGGCAGCGCGCCGCCCAGCTGCGGGGCAAGCCTTTCGGCGGCGACCTGCATTGCGGCATTATCCGCAGGGTTCATGGCAAGGCCGATCTCGACACTCACCGCCTCGCGCTGCACCTCGCCGCCGATCGCGCCTGCCATGCCGCCGATCAGCACCGGGAAGAGCGGGCCAAGCAGGAAGAACAGGAAGGCTCGGCTGAACAGCACCGCGACAAAATCGCGCCGGGCGATGACCCAGGCCGCTTCAAGCGCCGAGAGGCGCGGACGAATGGTCTCGCTCATGCGCGGTCTCCCTGGTTGTCGGCTTCAAGCTGGCGGGCAGCAGCCTCGCCCGCGATGGCGACGAAGGCATCGTGCAGGCCTGCGCGCTCGATCGAGAGCGAGAGGATGCCCGCCTCGCCTTCGATCAGGCCCTTCAGCAGCGGTTCGATCCCGCTTTCGGGCAGGGGGAAGTGCAGAAAATCGCCATTGCGGCGGGTCTCGGGCGGCAGGAAGCCGAGCCACGCGCCTTCACGCGCGCGCGTCTCCAGCCGCACCTGCGCCGGGATCCGGTCGCGCGCCGCCTCGACGCTCCCGGCATAGGGCACCTTGCCCCCGGCGATGATCGCCACGCCTTCGCACAGGCGTTCGGCATGGTGAATGACGTGGGTCGAAAAGATCACCGTCACGCCGTCGTCTGCCAGCGCACGGATCATCATTTCGAGCTTGCCCTGATTGATCGCATCAAGGCCCGAGAACGGCTCGTCGAGCACCACCAGACGGGGCTTGTGGACCAGCGTGCCAAGCAGCTGGACGGTCTGCGCCATGCCCTTCGAAAGCTGGCGGATGGTGCGGTTGGCGGCATGGCCAAGCCCGTGGCGTTCGAGCAGTTCGGCGGCGCGGATGCGACCTTCCTTCAAGGAAAGGCCCCGCAGCGCGCCCATGAAGGCAATCGCCTCGATGCACTTCATCTGCGGATAGAGCCCGCGCTCTTCAGGCAGATAGCCGATCAACCGGCCGATTTCGTGCGGGCGATCATGGCCGAACACGCGGCGCACGCCTTCATCGGGATCGATGATGCCGAGCAGCATCCGCAGCGTCGTCGTTTTCCCTGCGCCATTGGGGCCGAGAATGCCGTAGATCGCGCCTTCGGGGACGGAAATGTCCACCCCGTCCACGGCGCGCGTGCCGTCAAAGCTCTTGACCAGCCCGCGGGCCTCGATTGCCAAAGGCCGCGCATCATCGGGAAGGCTGGTGAAGCCCATTCCCAGATTGCCCGACCGATTCTGTTCGCTTACCGCCATATCCATGGCTTACGCGGTTAGCGGGTCGGATTAAACGGGAGCCTCTCCAAACATGGTTAACGCCCCGGAAAGTCTGGACATGGCGGCGCGCATTGCCGGGCAGGCGGCGGCTCTCGGCTTTGCGGTTTGCGGCTTTACCGGCGCGCGGGAGGACCCGCTGCGGTCTGACCGGCTAGAGCAATGGCTGGGCGAGGGCCACCATGGCAGCATGGAGTGGATGGAAGCGCGGCTGGAACACCGCCGCTCTCCGCAAGGCCTGTGGCCTGAAGCCCGTAGCGTCATCGCGCTCGGCATGAGCTATGCCCCCGCGCATGATCCGCTGGCGCTGGAGGGCTCGGATACCCACGCGCGAATCTCGGTCTATGCCCAGGGGCGCGACTATCACGATGTCGTGAAAAAGCGGCTGAAGGCGCTCGCCCGCTGGCTGGTGGAGGCGGCGCCGGGGGCGGAGGTGAAGGTCTTTGTCGATACCGCACCGGTGATGGAAAAGCCGCTGGGCGAGGCGGCGGGAATCGGCTGGCAGGGCAAGCACACAAACCTTGTCAGCCCGACCCATGGCAGCTGGCTATTTCTGGGGGCGATCTACACCACACTGGACCTCGCGCCTGCTGAGCCGCACCGCGACCAGTGCGGAAGCTGCCGCGCCTGTCTCGACGCCTGCCCCACCAAGGCCTTCCCCGCGCCCTATCAGCTCGATGCGCGGCGCTGCATTTCCTACCTCACCATCGAGCACAAGGGGCCGGTTCCCGAGGATCTGCGCGAGGGGCTCGGCAACCGCATCTATGGCTGCGATGATTGCCTTGCGGTGTGCCCGTGGAACAAGTTCGCATCCGAAGCGCAGGCGATCCGCGAATTCCTCCCCCGCGCAGAGCTGGTCGCCCCGCGGCTGGCGGAACTGCTGGCGCTGGACGACGCGGGATTTCGCTCGCTCTTCTCCGGCTCCCCGATCAAGCGCATCGGGCGCGACCGGTTTGTGCGCAACTGCCTCTATGCCGCCGGGAACAGCGGCAATGGCGCGTTGGTGGAGCAGGTTCAGGCGTTGACCGCCGATGCTGACCCAGCGGTGGCCGAAGCCGCCGATTGGGCGCTAACCCGGCTCAGATAAGATCCTTGAGCGCCACTTCGGGATCGGCCAGCAGCGCCGGGTCGACTTTGCCGACGCCGCTCTCCAGCAGCTTCCTTGCCTGCACATAGTCCTTCATCGTCCCCACGCAGTCGAAGGCGATTGGCTTGCCGCCCTTCAGATAGACCACGGTGAACTTGCGGCTTTCCGGATCGCCGCGCAGCATGGTTTCGTCAAAGCCGAGGCTGAGGCCCGCCGTTTGCAGCTTCAGATCATACTGGTTCGACCAGAACCACGGCAGGGCGTGATAGGTTTCCTTCTCGCCCATGATCGCCTTGGCGACGGTGTTCGCCATGTCATGCGCGTTCTGGACCGATTCCAGCCGGATCACCGCGCCATCGGCAAAGTCGTTGGCGTGGGCGGCGCAGTCGCCGATGGCGTAGATGTCGTCCAGCGTGGTGCGGCAGCAGAAGTCCACGTCCACCCCGTTGGAGCCGGCAGCGCCGGCCGCAATCAGCGGGCCGACCGCAGGCACGATGCCGATGCCGACCACCACCATGTCGCAGGCCACCTCCTCGCCCGTGTCGAGCCGGACGCCGGTGACTGTGTCATCCCCCAGCACCGCGTGGACGCCGGTGGAGAGGCGCACATCGACGCCCTGACGGCGGTGTTCATCGGCATAGAAGGTGGAAAGCTCTTCCCCCGCGACGCGCGCGAGCAGGCGCGGCAGCCTCTCGACCAGCACCACCTCGCAGCCCAATTTGCGCAGCACGGCGGCGGCTTCGAGGCCGATATAGCCCCCGCCGATCACCACCGCGCGCTTCGCCCCGTCGGCCAGCGCCTGCATCATCGCATCGGCATCGGACTTGTCGCGCACGTAGAACACCTGGGGCAGCACCGCGCCCGGCACCGGCAGGCGGCGCGGATCGCCCCCGCCTGACCAGATCAGCTTGCGATAGGTCACCGCGCCCCCGTCCGAGAGGGTCAGGCGGTGCGCAGCGGGATCGATTGCGGTCACCGCCGCGCCGAGGTGCAGCGCGATATCCTTGTCGGCCCAGAATTTCTCGGGCCGGATCATGATCCTCTCAAAGCCCTTGTCGCCCGCGAGATATTCCTTGGACAGCGGCGGGCGCTCGTAGGGCGGGGCATCGTCGCGGCCGATCATCAGGATCGAGCCTTCGTGCCCGTGCTGGCGCAGCGCGATCGCCGCCTGCGCGCCGCCATGGCCGGTGCCGACGATCACGACGTCTGCGTGCTGGATATTCGCTGTTGTCATGCCCTGCCTAATGCCCCTCCGGCGTGTTGCGGCCTTTGACTTGCCGCAAACGCCCGAAGGGTCAAGCTGGTGATTGTGTGACAGGCCGCGCGCGTCAGCGCTCCAGCAAATTCCGCGCCTGGCTGGCGATCTGGGCGAGCATCGCCGGGCCGACCGGCGGGCGGGCCTGGGCGCGGGCGATCATGCTGCGGAACTGCGCGACGCTGGCCGCATTGCGCGTGGCCCATTCGCCCACGGCCCCGCGCGGATCGTCCTTGCCGCCCTTGCGCCGCAGCAGGCGCCGCAGGAAATCGAGCCGCATCGCCTGGAAATCGCGCGCGAGGCCCGAGACCAGCAGGCGGTCCCACACGTCGGACGGCGACATATGTGCCGCGGTCCCCTGCGCCCAGTCCAGCCCCAGCCGCCCGCCGATATCGGTGAAGGCATGGGTCAGCGCGATGGCATCGATCCCGGTCTCCAGCGCCAGCTTGACGAGGCCCACTGCCCCGTCGAAATCGAACAGGTTGGCGACCCGCGCGGCGAGCGCCTCGGGGGCTCCCGCAGCGACAAAGCCCTGCCGCAGCTCTGCCGAGCGGGCGCGCGGTTCGGCTGCGAGCAGCTCCTCGCGCGCGGCGGCGAGGCGGACGACGCCCTTCTCCAGCTCGGCAATCATCGCCCCGGCCTCGACCTTGCCCGCAGCGGTGCGCAGCACGTCGCTCATCAGGTTGCCGACCGCTGCCGCGAGCCGGTCAAACAGCACCAGCCTTGCGCTTTCGGGGATCGCCGCCGCGTCAAGCTCGCGCCACAAGGCATCGAGCCCGAACAGGCGTTCGGCCACCACAAAGGCCCCCGCCACCTCGGCAAGGCCCACGCCTTCCTCCTCGGCGAGTTCGAAGGGGTGGACCATGCCGAGCCGGTTGACCATGCGATTGGCAAGGCTGGTCGCGATCATCTCGCGCCGCAGCCGGTGGCCACGGATCTCGGCGGCATAGGTCTTGCGCATCGCGGTGGGGAAGCGCGCGATCAGCAGCGCATCATTCACCGGATCATCGACCAGCGTGCTCGCCTCCAGCGCATCCTGAAGCGCGAGCTTGGCCGAGGACAGCAGCACCGCAAGTTCGGGGCGGGTGAGCCCCTGCCCGTCGGCGGCGCGGCGCAGCAGGGTCTCGCCATCGGCAAGGCCTTCGGTGCGGCGATCGAAGCCGCCGATATCCTCGAGCCGCTCGATCAGGCGCACGTAAGCGGCGCTTGCCCCCGGCCCGCCCGCCTCGGCCACCGACAGGGCGAGGGCCTGCAAGCGGTTGTCTTCGAGCACGATGGTGCCGACCTCGTCGGTCATCGCGGCGAGCAGCGTGTTGCGCTTTTTCGCGCTGAGCTTGCCCGAGGCGCTCACCGCGGCCAGCGCGATCTTGATGTTGACCTCGTTGTCCGAGCAATCGACGCCCGCGGAGTTGTCGATGAAGTCGGTGTTGATGCGCCCGCCTCCGAGCGAATAGGCGATGCGCCCGGCCTGCGTGACGCCGAGGTTCGCGCCCTCGCCGATCACTTTTGCCCGCACCTCGCCCGCATCCACGCGCAGGGCATCATTGGCCGGATCGCCGACCTGGATGTGGTTTTCCTGCGGCGCCTTCACATAGGTGCCGATCCCGCCGAACCACATCAGATCCACCCGCGCGCGCAGGATTGCCGAGATCAGCGCTTCGGGCTCGATCTCCTTCTCGGCAATGTCGAGCAGCGCGCGCATTTCCTTGGTCAGCTTGATGCGCTTCAGCGAGCGGCTGAACACCCCGCCGCCCTTGGAAATCAGCGCGGGATCATAATCCTCCCAGCTCGAACGCGGCAGTTCGAACATCCGCTTGCGCTCTTTCCAGCTGGCAAGCGGATCGGGGGTGGGATCGATGAAGATGTGGCGGTGATCGAAGGCGGCGACGAGCTTGATTGCCTTCGACAGCAGCATCCCGTTGCCGAACACATCGCCCGACATGTCGCCGCAGCCTGCCACGGTGACGGCATCGGTCTGCACGTCGATCCCCATCTCGCGGAAGTGGCGCTGGACGCTCACCCAGGCGCCGCGCGCGGTGATGCCCATCGCCTTGTGATCATAGCCGTTCGAGCCGCCGCTGGCGAAGGCGTCGTCGAGCCAGAAGTCGCGCGATTGGGCGATGCCGTTGGCGATGTCGGAGAAGGTCGCGGTGCCCTTGTCGGCGGCGACCACGAAATAGGGGTCCTGCCCGTCGAGCACCTGCACGGCCTCGGGGTGGACCACCTTGCCGCCGACGATATTGTCGGTGACCGACAGCAGCGTGCGGATGAAGGCCTCGTATGCGCCGCGCCCCTCTGCCGCCCAGCCTTCGCGGTCAAGCGCGGGGGAGGGAAGCTGCTTGGGATAGAACCCGCCCTTGGCGCCAGTCGGCACGATCACCGCGTTCTTGACCCGCTGGGCCTTCATCAGCCCGAGGATTTCGGTGCGGAAGTCGTCGCGCCGGTCAGACCAGCGCAGGCCCCCGCGCGCCACTGCGCCCGAACGCAAGTGGATGCCCTCGACGCGGCGCGAATAGACGAAGATTTCGCGCCACGGCACCGGCTTGGGCAGGTTCGGGACGAGGGCGGAATCGATCTTGAACGCCAGCGCCTCGGCGGCGGCGGGCGCGAAGGCATTGGTGCGCAGCACCGCGTCGATCACCGCGCGGTAAAGCCGCAGCAGGCGGTCGTCATTGATCGCGGTGACCTTGGCAAGGCCGCGGGTGAAGGCGCCGTGGGCCGCGGCAATCGCTTCCTCGCGGTTACCCTTGAAGGCCGGATCGTGGCGCGCGGCGAACAGATCGATCATCGCCGCGGTCACCTGCGGCGCACTCGCCAGCGCATCGACCACGGTGTAGATCGTGTAGCTCACCCCGGTCTGGCGCAGATAGCGATAGATCGCGCGCATCCAGTTCGCCTCTTGCGGGGTGAGGCCGATGGCGGTGACGAGGCGGTTGAAGGGATCATCCTCGCCAGCGCCATTGAGCACGTCCGCCAGCGCCGCCTCGATCAGTCCGGCCCGCGCGATCAGGCTCTTCGCGTCGAGCCCGGCGGGGACAGTGAGCTGGAAGTCGTGGATCGATCCGAGCGCGGTGTCGGTGAGGAAGGTCGGCACTTCGGCGGCGACGCGGAAGCCGAAATGTTCGAGCGCAGGCACCGCGTCCGACAGGGCGAGGCGGCGGCGGGCGCAATAGATCTTGAGCCGCAGCGCGTCTGGCCCGTCACCTTCGACATGATAGAGCCGGGTGGCGCGATCGGGGCGGGCGGTGGCGGCGGCGTCCTCATGCTCGGCGTGGGCAAGGGTGCGCAGCCTCGCGATGTCGCGCGCCGCTTCGGCCGGGCCATTGGCAAGGCGATAGGCGGTGGGGAAGGCTGGGGCATAGCGCGCCGCGAGCATGGCGGCGCGGCCATCATCCTCGTGGGTGGAAAGGTGGGTTTCGACCGCCTCGTTCCAGCCGCGCAGCAGATCGACCAGCTGGGCTTCGATCCCGGCCGGATCGGGCAGACCATCGCAGCCGCGCACATCAATCAGGAAGCGCAGCAGGGCGAGCGTGCTGCCTTCGACCTCAAGGCTCCAGTCGAGCAGCGCGGCCCCCGGCGCAGCGAGCAGCATCGCCTGGATTTGCAGGCGCACATCGGTCGACATCTGGTCACGCGGGAGCCAGACGAAGGCGAACAGGTGACGTTCGAGCGTGGAGGGCACCATCACCATGCGCACCCGCGGGCGATCGATCAGCGCCATCTTGGTGGTCGCAAGCTCGGCCACGCGCTCGCGCCCGAAGGCGATCAGCAGATCATTGGGCAGCGAAGTGAAGGCGTGCACCAGCGCCTTGCCGTTGTGCCCGGCGGGATCATAGCCGAGCCGGTCGGTCAGGGCTGCCAGCCGCTGGCGCACCACCGGCACTTCATGCGGGCGGGCGTTGAGCGCAGCCGAGGTCCACAGGCCCGCGTGGAGCGACAGGGCGACGACCTTACCGCCCTCGCGCACCGGGGCAATGAACAGATCGAGCGGGCTGGCGCGGTGGACGCGGGCGTGGACGTTGGACTTGATCACCAGCAGGGCGCGCGGAGTGCCCTCGGCCTCCTGGGCGTCGAACCAGTCGAAGGCGCGCTGCATCGAGACTTCGGCCAGCAATTCGCGCGCCGAGCCGCGGCAGATGCCGAGCATCGCGTCTTCGCGCCCGTCGCGATAGCGGGTGAGGTGGCCGAGCTGGGTCAGCATCCCGCCGCCCAGCCATTCGAGCAGCGCGGCGGCTTCCGCGTCGACGGCAGCGGCGGCCTGTGCATCACCGGCCATCGCGGCCTGCATTGCCGGCCAGTCACCCACGGCAGCGCGGACATCGGCCAGCGTCAGTTCGAGCGCTTCGTGGAGCTCGCGGCGCAGGCGGGCATCGACCCGCGGGGTCTCGACATAGATCAGTGATTCGCGAGCGGCGCCGGGGGCCTTTTCCTCGGGCTTGGCGATGGCGGTCAGCGCGCCCTTCGCGTCGCGGGTGACGGGGGCGACGGGGTGCAGCAGGCGGTCAATCGCAATGCCGAGCGCAGCCATGGTGGCCGCAATCGAATCGACCAGAAACGGCATGTCGTCATTCACCAGCGCGATGCGCAAGCGGCGCTCGCCGGTGTCGGATTCGATTTGGATCAGCGATTCGCCGGGCTGGCGCGTGGCGGCGGCCTTGATCAGGAACTGCGCGGCATCATCGAGCACGGGGCGATCGGCCTGGGCATCGCTTGGCAGCAGCGAGGCTTCGAGATTGAGGCGCAGCGCCTTGTTCCACGCGTTCTGCGCCGCTCCAGCAGCGGTCTTAGACCCCATATTCGGCTCCTGCCCATCCTGCGTCCGGCCTGCGCTTCATGCGCAACATTATTGTGCCGGTTTGTTGTTATCGTGTTTCGCCGCGATACGCCTTTACCCGCGCTGTGCCAAGCGTGTTGATGACGTAGGGTTAAGTGACGAGCGCCTTTTCGCAGGCCTCCATCGTCATTTCGAGGCTGCGGATGCGCGCCTCGGGATCATAGGTCGCGCCTGACAGCATGATCTCGTCCGCGCCGGTGCGCTGCACGAAGGCGGCGATCCCTTCGCGCACCTGTGCCGGCGTGCCGACGGCGGCGGCCTGGCCGACATGGGCGAGCATCGCCTGCGCAGGGGCAGGCAGCGTGTCGGTGTAATCGGCAATCGGCGGCGGCAGCTTGCCGGGGTTGCCGCTGCGAAGGCGCACAAAGCTTTGCTGCTGGCTGGAGGCGAGCAGCCGCGCCTCGGCCTCGGTTGCGGCGGCAAAGACGTTCATCGCGACCATCACATGCGGCTTTTCCAAAGCCTCGGACGGCTGGAAATCGCGGCGGTAGAGCGTCAGCGCGGCATCGAGGTGATCGGGCGCGAAATGTGCGGCGAAGGCATAGGGCAGGCCCAGCTTCGCGGCCAGTTGCGCGCCGAACAGGCTCGATCCCAGCATCCACAGTTCCACCTTGGCGCCCATGCCGGGGGTGGCGGTGATCGGCAGATCGAAATCGCCCGTGAGGAGCGCGCGCAGTTCGACCACGTCTTGCGGGAAATATTCGGCCGCCTGATGGAGGTTCTTGCGCAAGGCCCGCTGCAATTCCGGCCCTGCCCCCGGTGCGCGGCCGAGACCGAGATCGACCCGTCCGGGGAACAGCGCATCCAGCGTGCCGAACTGCTCGGCAATCTGGAACGGGGTGTGGTTGGGCAGCATGATCCCGCCCGATCCGATGCGGATCGTGCTGGTGGCGTTGCCGATATGGGCGAGCACCACGCTGGTCGCCCCGCCCGCGATCCCGTCCATCGCGTGATGCTCTGCCACCCAGAAGCGCTTGCACCCCGCCCGCTCTGCCGCACGGGCAAGATCGGCGGTGGCAGCGAAGGCCTCGCTCAGGGTCCCGCCTTCGCGGACGGGGACGAGATCGAGCACGGAGAAGGTCGTCATGCGGGCGGTTCCTGCGGGTTGGCGGGCGCGCTCTCGGGCGGGCCAAGCTGGACGAGATAGTCGCGCGCCTGGCTGGCGGCGGGGCTGTCTGCCGAAAGGTCGATCACTGATTGCCAGCTTTGCCGCGCGGCATCGTCGCGCCCTGCGAGCACGGCGATGACGCCGGCTTCAAGCCCGATATCGGGGCTTGCGGGCGCGAGCTTTGCGGCGGCTTCGATCGCGATCTGCGCCGCATCCAGCCGGTTCATCCGGCGCAGCAACGTGGCCTTGAGCAGCCAGCCCTCGCTGCTTTCCGGGGCGAACCCGGTCGCCTCGTCGAGCGCCACCAGCGCCTCGTCCTGCCGGTCCAGCGCCACCAGTGCGCGCGCGCGGTCGATCGCGGCAATCGCCTGCAAGGGCGCGGCAGCCGCGCTGCGGGCTTCGGCGCCCGCCTGCTCCAGCAGCGCCAGCGCCCCCTCGCTATCCCCGCCTGCAAGCGCGGCATTGCCGGCCATCATGGTGAAGCGCGCACGGGCGCGGATCTCGTCTTCGGGCGTCTCGTCATGTGCGGCCATGAAGGCGGCGCGGGCATCGTCCCACAGGCCAAGCTCGCTTGATGCTGTGCCAAGGCAGTGGTTGGCGAGCACCCGCTCGGTCCCGGTGGTCTGGGTGCGGCGGATCTGCGCCATGGTGTGGGCGCGGGCAGCATCGGTGCCGATTTCATCGAGGCAGGATTGCAGCCACGCGCTGGTGGGATCGACAATCTCCTGCTCGGTGCCGGGACGCGGGGGCCGGTCACGCACCAGATCATCGCCGCGCATCGCGCCGCCCATGGGATCGGGGCCAACCTGAAGCAGCAGGGCGAGGAGCAGGGACACGATTTCTATCCGTAAAATCCGGCCACGATGGCCTTGAGGGTGGCAATATCGCTTGTCCGCGAGAGGCGGTGGTCGCCGTCCTCTACCAGCGTAACCTGTACGTCGTCCGAACGTAAGGCCGCCTTTAATTGCAGGCTGATCTCCCACGGCACATCGGCGTCCTGCTTGCCGTGGATCAGGTGCACCGGGCAGGAGATGTCGATCCCCCGCTCCAGCCGCAGGTGACATTCGGCATCGGCAAAGAACCCGGGGTGGGTCGGGGTCGGCTCGGGGCCGTAGGGGTTGGGCTCGTAAAGCACCTCGCCCGCCGCGAGCGTCGCGCGCTGTTCAGGGGTATAGCCCCAGCGGGTGAAATCGGGCGCAGGCGCAATGCCGATCATCCCGGCGAGGCGGTGCTTCAGATGCTCGGCCACCAGCAGCATCAGCCACCCGCCCATCGAGGAGCCTGCCAGCAGCACCGGCCCGCTGACATAGGAGGCGACGAGCGCCAGCACCTCGTCCCGCCATTTCGACAGGGTGCCGTCGGCGAAATCGCCCGCGCTCTGCCCGCAGCCGGAGTAATCGAGCAGCAGGCAGGCGCGGCCCTGCGCCTCAGCCTCGGCGAACAGCGCGGTCGCCTTGCCGCCCGCCATGTCGGACATGTAGCCGGGCAGGAAGACGAGGGTCGGCCCGTCTCCCGGCGTGAACCGGAAGGCGATCCGGCGGCCATCATAGAGCGTGTGGTGCATCACGTCGGTCATGGCGCACACCATGCCTTGCGCATGTGCACGGGCGCAAGCATTGTCATGCCAGCGCAACGGGAGAGGGTTACGCCGCCGCCATGTTCAAGACCGACACTGCCGCCGTCCAGCCGGCCGCTTCACCCACCGCGCTCACCCGCCGCGGCCTGTTCACCCTTGCCGGCGCATCGGCTGCCGTGGCCGCTGCGCCGCTCGCCGCGCAAGGCTTCGGCAAGGGCTTCACCCATAATGTCGCGAGCGGCGAGCCGGGCACCGACAAGGTGATGCTGTGGACCCGCTATGTCTCCGACGCCCCCGCCTATCTCGCGTGGGAGATGAGCGAGACCGAGGATTTCGCCCGTCTTGTCGCCGAGGGCGCTACCGGCAAGGCGGCCGGACCGGATAGCGATTTCTGCGTCAAGACCTGGGCCGACGGGCTCATGCCGGGGCGCTGGTATTTCTACCGCTTCATCGCGCCCGACGGCACCAAATCCCCCGTGGGCCGCACCCGCACCCTGCCCGAAGCAGGCGCCGCAGCGAGCTTCCGCATGGCGGTGTTCTCCTGCTCGAACTACGGGTTCGGCTGGTTCAACGCCTATGGCCACGCGGCGCTCGCCAATGACTGCGATCTCGCGGTGCATCTGGGCGACTACATCTACGAATATGGCGCGGGCACCTATCCCAACACCGGACAGGGGCTAGCCGAGCGGGTGCTCGAACCCGCCACCGAAATCGTCGCGCTGACCGATTATCGCCTGCGCTATGCCACCTACCGCGCCGATCCCGATTGCCAGCGCCTGCATCAGGTGCTGCCGATGATCGCGGTGTGGGACGATCACGAGAGCGCCAACGACAGCTATGCGGGCGGCGCGCAGAACCACCAGCCGGACACCGAGGGCGACTGGGCATCGCGCAAGGCCGCCGCCAAGCGCGCCTATCGCGAATGGATGCCGGTCTCGGACGAGCCCTATGCCGCCTATCAGGTCGGCGACCTCGCCACCCTGTTCCGGCTCGATACCCGGCTCGAAGGGCGCGACCAGCAGTTCAGCCTCGAAAAGCTGTTGGCTGGGCAGAAGGACCCGCAGGCCGCGCAGGCGGTGCTGGAGGCCTTCCGCAAGGGCGACTGGGCCAATCCCGAACGCCAGCTTTTGGGGGAGCGCCAGGAAGCATGGTTGGCCGAGGGGCTCGCCGCCTCCACCGCCAGCGGCACGCCGTGGCAGGTGCTGGTGCAGCAGGTGCTGATCGGCAATCTCAAGAGCCCGCAGTCGCTGATGGACCAGCTTGGCAGCGCCCTGCCCGATTTCGTCAGCCAGCGCCTGAAAGCGGCCAGCATGGCGAGCAAGGCCGGACTGCCGCTCAACATGGATGCATGGGACGGCTATCCCGCCGCGCGCGAGCGGGTGTTCAAGGCCGCGCTCAAGGCCGATGCCAACCTCCTCGTGCTGGCGGGCGACACGCATAACGGCTGGGCCTTCGAACTGGCGCAGGACGGGGCGAAGGTGGGCGTGGAGCTGGGCGTGTGCTCGGTCAGCTCGCCGGGGTTCGAGAATTACCTCAGCTTCGTGAAGCCCGACACGCTGGCCGCCGCGCTGGTGGCCGAGAACCCGCAGCTCCAATGGGCCGACACGTCGCAGCGCGGCTATATGGTGGTGGAACTGACCAAGGCCCGCGCCACCACCGAATATCGCTTCACCGGCAGCCCCAAGCAGCGCTCGACCCGGCTGGCGGGCACCAAGCGGATCGTCAGCGAGCAGGGCGGCGGCAAGCTGGCGGTCTAGTCGCGGCTGAAGATCGCCTCGATCGGCAGGCCGAACACCTCGGCAATGCTGAAGGCGAGCGGGAGCGAGGGGTCGTAGCGGCCGGTCTCGATGGCGTTGACGCTCTGGCGGGAGACGCCGAGCCGGTCGGCGAGGTCCTGCTGGCTCCAGCTGCGTTCGGCGCGCAGCACCTTGAGGCGGTTGTTCATTCGCCGCGCACTTTCATCCAGAGCTGGGCGAGGCCAAGGCCCACCGCCCAGACCGGCAGCACCCACCACGCCCAGATGTGCGGGACGAGCTCGAACATCTCCAGAAAGCCCCAGAAGATGCCGATGGCGAGCACCCCGCCAAGGCTCATGATCGCCGCGCGCACCATGCGGTAGCGCAGGTATTCGTCCTGCTCCTCGACGAGGTAGCGGCCCATCGCCCAGATCATCGCGAAGGTCGGCAAGGTCGGCAGCAGGGCGATGGCGAAGACCACCGGGCCGGACAGCTCGTAATTGTTCCACAATGCGATGGCGATGCCGAGGCCGAGGACATAGCCGAAAGACGCGGCGAGGATGCGGCGGTTGTAGCGCACCATCACCGGGCTGGCGCAATTCTGCCGCTCGCCCGCGCGCACCAGCGGGATCAGCAGGCCCATCGCGCCGACGAACAGGATCATGGCGACTGTGCTCGTAATCGCGTCGGTCAGCTTGAGCGCGACGATGATGGCAGACGAAGCGAAATAGTTCCCGGCCCAGAACCACGGGCTGCGGCCGGCGGAGGTGTGGGCCGGGGTTTCGGTATCCTCCACGCTCAGCACTCCCGCACGGCGCAATTGCCGCGGCGGCTGATCACGAAGGGCACCACCATCAGCGGCACCATCTGCGCGACGGTTGCAGGGACGATGTCGAAAATCGCCAGCAAGGCCGTGGCGATCGCAAAGGTCGCGATCAGCAGGGCATAGACTTTGGACGACATGGAAAGCTCCGTTTGCATAATGGCAAGTTTGCTTTACATCTGAGTCGTGGCCCATGTCAAGGACGCTTTCCATCAACTTGGAGATGACTTTTAACCCTTGGCGGCCTATAGCCCCCCGCCATGGCCAAGCTGCTGACCACGACTGCCACCACCACCACCACCCGGACTATCCGGGGGCGGGGTGCTGCGGCTTAGGCTCAGGCACCGCCGCCCGGATCGGGGCGGCGCGGTGTCCTTCCCGAACCGGTAACCTGCTCAACACCGCTCTTCCGGTGCGATGCCCTTTGTCCTAAGGCCCGCTCCAAACGAGACGGATGTAAACGATGACCGAACTGCTCAAGATCAGCCTGCCCGATGGATCGGTGCGCGAAGTGCCGCAGGGCTCGACCCCGGCGGATATCGCCGCAGCAATCGGCCCCGGCCTTGCCAAGGCGGCGCTCGCGGCGCGGGTCAACGGCGAGCTGCGCGACCTTGGCCGGCCCTTCGATGGCGATGCCGAGCTGGCGCTGGTGACGAGCCGCGACGAGGCCGATGCGCTCGAACTCGCCCGTCACGATTACGCTCACGTCCTTGCCGAAGCGGTGCAGGCGCTGTTCCCCGGCACGCAGATCACCTTCGGCCCTGCGACCGATGACGGCTTTTATTATGACGTGAAGGCCCCGGCGACCCGCGAGCCCTTCGGCATGGATGATCTGCCCGCGATCGAGGAAAAGATGCGCGAGATCATCCGCGCCGACAAGCCGCTCACCCGCGAGGTGTGGAGCCGCGAGGCGCTGATCGCCAAGTGGGCCGCCGAGGGCGAGACCTTCAAGGCCGAATGGGCCAAGGAACTGCCCGAGGGCGAGGAACTGACGGTCTACTGGAGCGGCAAGGACTGGCTCGACATGTGCCGCGGGCCGCACCTGCCCTCGACCGGCAAGCTCGATCCCGACGCCTTCAAGCTGATGCGCGTCGCGGGCGCTTATTGGCGCGGCGACCAGAACAATGCGCAGCTCACCCGGATCTACGGCACCGGCTGGCTCAACAAGAAGCAGCTTTCCGCTCACCTCACGCGCCTTGAGGAAGCCGCCAAGCGCGACCACCGCAAGCTGGGCCGCGAGATGGACCTGTTCCACTTGCAGGAAGAGGCGCACGGCTCGGTGTTCTGGCACCCCAAGGGCTACCGCATCTGGCGCGAGCTCGAGAGCTATATGCGCCGCAAGATGGACGGCGGCGGCTACCGCGAGATCAAGACCCCGCAGCTGATGGACGTGCGCCAGTGGACCCAGTCGGGCCACTGGGGAAAATATGCGCAGAACATGTTCGCCGTGCCCGATATCGTCCCCGATGTGGACGAGGAGAGCGGCGTCGCCTCCCCCAAGGTCGCCGATGATGCGGCGTGGATGGCGATCAAGCCGATGAACTGCCCGGCCCACGTGATGGTGTTCAAGCAGGGCATCACCTCCTACCGCGATCTGCCGATCCGGCTGGGCGAGATGGGCTGCTGCCACCGCAACGAACCCCATGGCGCGCTCCACGGCCTGATGCGCGTGCGCCAGTTCACGCAGGACGACGCGCATATCTTCTGCACCGAAGGCCAGGTGGTGGGCGAAGTGCAGGCCTTCATCGCGCTGGCGGATTCGGTCTATCGAGACTTCGGCTTCACCTATGACATCAAGCTCGCCCTGCGCCCGGAAAAGCGCTTCGGCAGCGAGGCCGATTGGGACAAGGCCGAGCAGGAATTGCGCGACGCGCTGACCGCGAACGGGCTGGAGTGGGAAGAACTCCCGGGCGAGGGCGCTTTCTATGCGCCCAAGCTCGAATGGCACCTCACCGATGCGATCGGGCGCACGTGGCAGGTCGGCACGATCCAGTCGGACCGGGTTTTGCCCGAGCGTCTCGATGCGAACTACATCGGTGAGGATGGCGAAAAGCACCGCCCGGTGATGCTCCACCGCGCGATCTTCGGCTCCTACGAGCGGTTCATCGGCATCCTGATCGAGCATTTCGCCGGCAAGCTTCCCGCATGGCTCGCGCCGGTGCAGGCGGTGGTGGCGACCATCGTGTCCGACGCTGACCCCTATGCCGAGGATGTCGCGGCCCAGCTGCGCGCCGCCGGTATCCGCGTCGAGACCGACACCCGCAACGAGAAGATCAACTACAAGGTGCGCGAGCACTCGCTCGCCAAGGTCCCGCACCTGCTGGTGGTCGGCAAGCGCGAGGCCGAGGAAGGCACCGTCGCCGTGCGCACTTTGGGCGCGGAGCACCAGAAGGTGATACCGCTGGCGGAGGCAATCGCAATGCTGAAGGGCGAGGGCACCCCGCCGGATCTGGCCTAAAAAGCCTCAGCCGTTCGTGTCGAGCGCAGTCGAGACACCATAGCGCGGCATTGCGACTGCGCTCGATGCGAACGGAAGTTTGGCGTTGATGCGCCGCTGATCGGATTCAGAACGGCAGCGGGTGCTGCGCGAGGATCAGCGCGGCAGCACAGCCGAGCACCACCAGCTGGCGCAGCACTTCGGTCGCATCGAAGCGGTTGGCGGCGGCGGCGGCGAGCGGGAGGGCGATGGCGCGGTTCATGAGCCGCACCATCCTCCCAAGACCCTAACGAAGCGTTAAGCGGCCGGCATCTGCTGGCTGGCGCAGTGGAAGCCGCCGCCGCCCGCCAGCACTGCCTCGCCCGGCAGGCCGATGGTCTCGCGGTCAGGGAACAGCGCGGCAATCGCGGCGACCCCTTCTGCATCATGCGGGCTGCCGAAGGTCGGCACCACCACGAGGTGCGAGGTGATCGCGAAGTTCACATAGCTGGCCGGTTCGATCACCCCGTCGCGGGTCAAGAGGCCGGGCGAAGGGATGCGCACCACCTCCACGCCTGCCGCCTCGGCCCGCGCGGCGGCATCGGCATAGATCGCCGCGTTGGGATCATCCGTACCGGTCGCCTGCGGCACCACCAGCCGGTTCGGCCCGACAAACCGCGCGAGGTTGTCGACATGCCCGTCGGTGTGATCGTTGATCAGGCCATCGCCCAGCCACAGCACGCGGGTGAAACCGAGCTGCGCGGCGAGTTCCGCCTCGATGGCGGCGCGGCTCATGTGCGGGTTGCGGTTGAGATTGAGCAGGCATTGCTCGGTCGTGGCGACAAGGCCCGTGCCGTCACCATCCACCGCCCCGCCTTCGAGGATCATCGCGGCCTGGGTGACAGGCAGCCCCGCATCGCGCGCGATTTCCGCGCCAATCTCCTGATCGCCCGGCATCAGATATTTCCCGCCCCAGCCGTTGAAGCCGAAGCGCCGTGCAGTGCGGGTGCCATCGGCGGCGCGGACCACCAGCGGGCCGGTGTCGCGCAGCCAGACATCGCCATAGACGCGCCGCTCCAGCGTGACCTTGCTGCTGACCAGCTGGCGCGCGCGGGTCTCGTTGGCCTCGTCCCGCACCAAAAGGCGCACCTCTTGCCCGCTCTCCGCCACGGCGCTGGCAAAGGCCGCCATCTGCACCTGCGCCGGATCAAGCCAGCCCGGCCACTCCTCGGCAAGGTGCGGAAAGCCGATCCAGATCCAGTCCTGCGGCGCCCATTCGGGGGGCATGATCATCGTCATGACGCGGTCAGCAGCCCTTTTCGCTCGCCTTGCAGCTGGCATCGCGGATGGCGCGGAATTCGTCGCCGTCATTCCAGTTCGGCCAGCTGGTGCTGATCGCCATCATCCTGCCCAGGCGATAGTAGAGCTGGAGATCGGCCATCACGCCCGACCAGTCCCAGCTCTCGTTGAACTCGTCCTTGGGTCCGTGATAGCGCTTGTCGGTGTAGTCCGCGGCGACCGCCTCGCCCGCCTCGCGACCGCCTTCGAGCAGATCCTGCCCGCCATCGACATAGAGCATCGGCACGCCGAGCTTGGCGAAGGCGAAGTGGTCCGAGCGGTAGTAATAGCCGTTCTCGGGCTTGGGATCGGGTGTGACCTTGCGGCCGTCCGCCCGCAGGGCGATTTCGAGGAACTGGTCGAGCGCCGACTTGCCGAAGCCCACCGCAGTCACGTCCCGCGCCCGGCCGGCCATCTGGAGCGCATCCATGTTCACCCCGCCCACGGTCTGGGCGAGCGGGAAGACCGGGTTGGAGGCATAGTAGGTGGCGCCGAGCAGGCCCGATTCCTCTGCCGTCACGGCCAGGAACACGAGCGTGCGACGCGGCGCGCCCGCCTTGACGTGGGCCTCGGCCAGCGCGACCAGCGCGGCGGTGCCGGTGGCATTGTCGACCGCGCCGTTGCAGATGTCGTCGCCGTCCGGCGCTGGCGTGCAGCGCCCGAGGTGATCCCAGTGCGCGGTGTGGAGCACGTATTCATCCGGCGCCTCGGTGCCCGGCAGGATGCCGATCACGTTGTGCGAGGTGAAGCTGCGGAAGGTGCTTTCAAAGCTGGTCGAGGCGCTCATGCCGAGCGGCACGGCCTTGAAGCCCTTCTTTTGCGCCGCCTTGGTCAGGGCGTCGAGATCCTGCCCGGCCGCCTTGAGCAGGCTGCGCGCTGCGCCTTCCGTCACCCAGCCGTTCATCTGCGTGAGCGGCGGGGCATTTGGCCCACGCTGGGCATAGGCCTGCGGGCCGGTCCACGAGCTTTCGACCACGTTCCAGCCATAGGCGGCAGGCTGAGTCTGGTGGATAATCAGCGCGCCCGCCGCGCCCTGCCGGGCGGCCTCTTCGTACTTGTAGGTCCAGCGGCCGTAATAGGTCATCGCCTTGCCGTTGAAGGTGCCTTCAAGCTCTTCGTTCTGCCAGTCGGGGTCATTGACGAGGATCACCACCGTCTTGCCCTTCACGTCGAGCCCGGCGTAGTCGTTCCAGCCCTTTTCCGGCGCGTTGATGCCGTAGCCGACGAACACCAGCTCGCTGTCCTTGAGGCTGGTCTTCGCCTCCTCGCGATAGGTCACGCCGACCCAGTCCTTGCCGAAAGCGAGGCTCTGCGTGCCGGCCTTTCCGGCGATGGTGAGGGGCATGTAATTCTTGCCGGTGATCTCGACCAGCGGGACTTCCTGCACCCAGCTGTCCCCATTGCCGGGCTTCAGGCCGACGGCCTTGAAGCGTTCGGTGAGTAGCGCGATGGTCTTTTCCTCGCCCGCGCTGCCGGGCATGCGGCCTTCGAATTCGTCGCTGGCGAGCAGGCGGGTGACGTCCTTCATGATGGCTTCGGAAATGTCGCCGGGATGGACGTCGGGAATGTCGAGCTTGGGACCGCTACTGCCGGAGCCGAAGCCCGGAATCGCGTCGCATGCCGTCAGCGTCAGCGCCCCTGCCAGCACCGCACCCAAAATGGTCAACCGTTTCGTCATCGCGATCATCCTCGTGTCCCGGGCTGCGACCCCTTGTGCGCGCCTCAATTGCAGAGCGGCGCACGGCGCGCAAGCGCGCCCGCACGCGGCGGGGCGAGAGGGCCGCCAGACACCCCTTGCCCGCGAGCACAAGCAGGGCCAGAGAAGCGGGCGATGGGAGAGAACCGCAAGCCTGACTGGGACAGCGCGCTGGCGCGGGCCCGGGCCCACGCGCCGTTTCTGGCGCGCGCGCTCGATCGCCAGCCGGAACTCGCCGCGCTGCTGGCGGCGGGCGAGGGCGAGGCGGCGCTCGCCTGGGCGCGCTCGCAAGGCTTGCATCCCGATACCGAAGTGGCGCTGCGGCGCGAGCGGCTGGCGCTGGCTGCGGCGCTGGCGGTGGGCGACCTCGCCGGCGCCTTCCCGCTCGCCCGGGTGGTGGGCGAACTGAGCGGTTTTGCCGACCGCGCCCTCGACCGCGCGATCCGCACCGCGATTGCCGAACGCACCGGCGAGGAGCGCGCCGACGGCTTCATCGCACTGGCACTGGGCAAGCAGGGCGCGGGCGAGCTCAACTACTCCTCCGATATTGATCCGATCCTGCTCTATGATCGCGAACGCTTGCCGCGCCGGGCAAGCGATGATCCGGGCGAGGCGGCGCAGCGCTATGCCCGCCGGGTGGTGGCGCTGCTTTCGGGCAACAGCGATGAAGGCTACGCGCTGCGCGTCGATCTCAGGCTGCGCCCGCAGAGCGAGATCAGCCCGCTCGCCGTGCCGGTGGGCGCAGCGCTGGCGCATTATCAGGGACAGGCGCTGGCGTGGGAGCGCGCCGCCTTCACCCGCGCCCGGGCGGCTGCGGGGGATGTGGCGGCGGGCGAGGACTTCCTCGCCGCGATCCGGCCCTTTGTGTGGCGCAGCCAGCTCGATTTCGGCGCGATCGAGGAGATCAGCGCGCTCACCCAGCGCATCCGTGACAGCCATTCCGGCCCGCCCATCCCCGGCCCCCATTTCGATGTGAAGCGCGGGCGCGGCGGCATCCGCGAGATCGAATTCTACGCCCAGACCCACCAGCTGATCCACGGCGGGCGCGACCTGTCGCTGCGGGTGCGCGGCACGCGCCATGCGCTCGATGCGCTGGCCAGCGCGGGGTGGATCGCGCCCGAACATTCGCAAATGCTGGGCGAGGGCTATGACCGCCTGCGCGCCATCGAGCACCGCTTGCAGATGGTGAACGACCGCCAGACCCACAGCCTGCCAGAGGGCGACGCGCTGGACAATGTCGCGCGGCTCGACGGGCTGGCGGACGCGGCGGCGCTGGTGGAGGAGCTCACCGCGCTGACGGGCCGCACGGGGCGCATCTATGACGAGTTGATCTGCACCCGCACCTCAGCTCCCGCCCCTATGCCCGAAGCGAGCGATCTGGCGCAGGAGCTTGCCGCGCTCGGCTTCGAGGAGCCCGAGACCCTTGCCGAACGCATCGAATCCTGGCGCGACGGGCGCCATGCCGCGATCCGTTCCCCGCAGGCCGTCGCCGCTTGGGACCGGCTCGCGCCCGCGCTGATCCGCGCCATGGCCGCCAGTGATGATCCGATGCGGGCCGTCACCCGCTGGGAGCGGATCGTCGAAAGCGTGCCATCCGCGATCACCACCTTCCGCCTGCTCGATGCGCGGCCCGAACTGACCCGCAGGCTGGTCGCCGCGTTGACGCTGGCTCCGGTGCTGTCCGACGAATTGGCGCGGAAGCCCGATCTGCTCGATACGCTGGTGGACCGCGACGCGCTCGAACTGCCGGGTGACAGGGCGGCGATCATGGCGCGCATGCGCGGCGCAGCGGTGCGCGATGATTACGAGGCGCTGCTCGATGCGATCCGCGTCATCACCGGCGAAATCCGCTTTGCGCTCGGCATCCAGCTGATCGAGGGGCTGGCCGATCCGCTCGAGATTGCCCGCGCGTTGTCGCGCACCGCCGAAGCCGCGCTCACCCTTGCGGCCGAGGCGACGGTGGCGGAATTCGCGTCCAAACATGGGATGATTGCGGACAGCGAGCTGCTGATCCTCGGGCTCGGGCGGCTGGGCGGCGGTGCGCTGACCCATGCGTCAGACCTCGACATCGTCTACCTCTTCACCGGCGATTTCGCCGCGCAATCCGATGGCGCGCGGCCCCTCGGCGGGACGGTTTATTACAATCGCCTCGCCAGCCGGGTCAGCGCCGCGCTCTCCGTGCCGACGGCACAGGGGGCCCTCTACGAGGTCGACACGCGCCTGAGGCCGCAGGGCAATCAGGGGCCATTGGCGGTCAGCTGCGAGGCTTTCGGCAAGTATCAGCGCGAGGCGGCGTGGACGTGGGAGCACATGGCGCTCACCCGCGCACGGGTGCTCTACGGCTCGCCCGCGGCCCGCGCCGAGCTGGAGGCGGTGCTGGCGCAAGTGCTCCATGCTCCGCGTGACCGCGAGGCGCTGCGCGATGCGGTGCTGGGGATGCGGGCCGAGATGGCGCGGCACAAGCATCCGGGCGGGCCGATCGATGCCAAGCTGATGCGCGGCGGGCTGGTCGACCTCGAATTCCTCGTCCATTACCTGCAACTGCGGGGCGAGACGGCGGACGGCACCCCGCTTGCCGCGAGCGTTCCGCAGGCGCTCGATCCCGATCTCGGCGTGGCGCTCGCAGGGCTAGCGGCGGCGGGGCTGGTGCCGGAGGGGCTGGCCGCTCCCCATGCGCTGATGAGCCGGATGCTGGTGGCCGGACGCATGCTCGCCCCCGATGGCAGCACGCCCCCGCCCTCGGGCGCAAGGGCGCTGGCGCGGGCCTGCGGGCATGAGAGTTACGAGGGCCTGCTCGCTGCCTTCGCCGATGCGCGCGCGCAGGTGGCGGCCGCATGGAAACAAATTCTCGGGCCGGACATTCTCGCAGACGAACAGGAGACCCAATCATGAGCAACTTCCCCGGCGTCGGTGACGCCATTCCCGATATCGCGATGGAAACCCCCGAGGGCGGCAGCGTGAAGCCTTCGGACTTCGCCGGTTCCAAGCTGGTGATCTTCTTCTACCCCAAGGACGACACCCCCGGCTGCACCACGGAGAACAAGGATTTCTCCGCGCTGAAGGGCGATTTCGCAGCGGCCGGCACCCAGCTGCTCGGGGTGAGCAAAGACCCGGCCAAGAAGCACGCCAAGTTCATCGCCAAGCACGGCCTCACCGCTCCGCTCGCCACCGACGCGGAAACAGGCGGGCTGTCGGACGCGCTCGGCGTGTGGGCGGAAAAGCAGATGTACGGCAAGACCTACATGGGCATGGTCCGCGCCACCTATCTCGTCGATACCTCGGGCAAGATCGCGCGCATCTGGGACAAGGTGAAGGTCGCCGGCCACGCCGAAGAGGTGCTGGCCGCCGCAAAGGCGCTCTGACGCCGCAAGCGATGCAGTCCGTCGCCTCCGCGATCCGCGCAGCGCTGCTGACGCCGGAGCCGCGCGCCAAGTGCTTTGCCACCCGCGAGGTGGCGCGCGCGTGGCGGCGCGGCGCGTTGGCTTGGCGCTTTGACGTCACCATGCCCGATGCTCCGGCATGGCCCGCCGCGCCCGAGCTGCTCCCGCCGGGGCGCATGCCCAAGCGCGGCAAGTTCGGGTCCGAGCGGGCGCGAATCGCCCTGTGGCATAGCCTCGCCCATATCGAATTCGTCGCGATCGATCTGGCGCTCGACATGGCCGGGCGATTCGGGGAAGCGATGGGGGAGGAATTCGTCGGCGACTTCCTGAGCGTTGCGGCAGACGAGGCGATGCATTTCGCGCTGCTGGCACGGAAGCTCGAGGCGCTCGGCAGCCATTACGGCGCCCTGCCCGCCCATGCCGGATTGTGGGAGGCCGCCCACGCCACCCGCGATGATGTGGCGGCACGGCTGGCGGTGGTGCCGATGGTGCTCGAGGCGCGCGGGCTCGACGTCACGCCGGCGACGCTCGAACGGGTCGAAGCTGCGGGCGATACGGGCGGCGCAAAAATTCTGAAACGCATCCTTGACGACGAAATCCGGCACGTCGCGTTTGGCACCAAGCACTTTTTGCGATGTGCCGAAATGGCGCAGGCGAATCCCGAAACGCATTGGCAGAACCTCGTAAAACGGCACTTTCGGGGTGCGATTAAGCCTCCGTTCAACGACTCAGCGCGTCTTGCAGCCGGTTTGTCGCGCGAATTTTATGCAGAGATTGCGCATTAACGACTCACCCGGATAACGATGTTTCATCAAGAGCGCGCATCAGATGCGCTCAACCACACGAGCGGCTTACCGGAAACGGCGGGCCGAAATCGGGGACCGGGTCAGTTATGAATTTCGCCGTGCGCACCATGTCTAAGCTCGCCGCCCTTGTTGGCGCGGCGCTTCTGGTTTCCGCCGGCTCGGCCCCTGCCCTTGCCAACACTGCCAATTCCGCCGCTGCCACCTCCACCACCACCGCGTCCGCCGATGTGACCGCGCCGGTTCGGGGCGAGCAGATCGATCCGCTGGCCGGCGGGGACCAGCGCTTCAAGTCGCTGTTCGCCAGCTGGACCGCGATCGAGCGCACCAGCCCCAAGGCCGGCAGCCTCGCTGAAACCGCCTATTCGGCTCCCTTTGCCCAGCCGACTGTCTCGGTGCCCTCGCGCATGCCGCTCGAAGGCGCTGCGCTGACCAGCGGCTACGGGATGCGCACCCACCCGGTACTCGGCGGCCGCCGCCAGCACACCGGCATCGATCTCGCCGCGCCGACCGGCACGCCGGTCTATGCCACCGCCGATGGCGTGGTGAGCCGCGCTGACTGGTATTCGAGCTATGGCCTCTACATCGCCGTCGAGCATGGCGCTTCGATGCAGACCCGTTACGCCCACCTCTCGCGTGTCGCCGTGACCGTAGGGGACAGCGTGAAGAAGGGCGACCTGATCGGTTACGTCGGTTCGACCGGCCGTTCGACCGGTCCGCACCTCCATTACGAAGTTCGCATTGATGGGCTTGCAGTCAATCCGATTCCGTATATGGTGGAGAGCGAAGCACAGCTCGCCTTCGCCCGTGACCGGGTTCTGAACGGTCAAGGCGGCGAGTAACGCACGAAAATTGCCCGCTGTAAGCGGGCCGGACATTGGAGAGGGTGTCCGAACATGGCGGCGGGTTATCCCGCCGCCTTTTTTCGTGGTCCGACGCCCCCCTGATTCTCCATCGCAGCCGCGTGTGACGCTGGTGTGAACACCCGCAGATTCGGTAGCATTTCCCATACTGTTTTTGCTTGCGGGCCGTCCCGCTCCCGCTAGATTTCCAGCCCGAGAGAGCTGGCGCGCCTGCCTGACGGAGCGCGCCGCATGGGAGAGAAATCATGTCGATGCACCCGATCGCGCACGCCGCGACCCGCCCGGATCACCCCGCTGTCATCATGACCGGATCGGGCAAGCAGATCACCTTTGGCGAGATGGACAAGGAGTCCAACCGCTTCGCCCATCTGCTGCGCGCGCACGGGATCGGCGCGGGCGATGCCTTCGCGGTGCTGCTGGAAAACCGGATCGAATATTTCACCGTGATCTGGGGCTCGCAGCGCGCCGGCACGATGCTGGTGCCGATCTCCTCGCGCCTCACCGCGCCCGAGGCGGCCTATATCATCCGCGATGCCCAGGCGAAGCTGCTCATCACCAGCGGCTATTTCAGCGCCATCCTCGGCGATATCCGCGCCGAGTGTCCGGGCCTTGACGTGCTGATGATGGATTCAGGGGATGCCGAGGATTTCGCCGCTGCCCTCGCCGCCCAGCCGGCCACACCGATCCCCGATCAGAGCGCCGGGATGCTGATGCTCTATTCCTCCGGCACGACCGGACGGCCCAAGGGCATCCGCCCGGCGCCGCCCGAAGATCCCGATCCCGCAGCGCCCGTGCCGCTGCTCGGCCTCGCGACAATGGGCATGGGGATGCCCGCCGATGGCAGCATGGTCTATCTCTCGCCCGCGCCGCTTTATCATGCCGCGCCGATCGGCTGGTGTTCGGTCGTGCACCGCCTTGGCGGCACGGTGGTGATGATGGAGAAGTTCGATCCCGAAGAGGCATTGAAGGCGATCGAAACCTACAAGGTCACCGACAGCCAGTGGGTGCCGACCCACTTCGTGCGCTTCCTCCGGCTCGAACCCGAGGTGCGTGAGCGATACGACCTCTCCAGCCACCAGCGCGCGATTCACGCCGCCGCGCCGTGCCCGGTGCCGATCAAGCGCGCGATGATCGAGTGGTGGGGCCCGATCGTGAACGAATACTACGCCGGCTCCGAGATGATCGGGATGACGCTGGTGAAGTCCGAGCACTGGCTTGCCAAGCCCGGCACGGTCGGCTTTCCGGCCTATGGCAAGATCCATGTCTGCGGCCCCGAGGGCGAGGAGCTGGGGCCGGACGAGGATGGCCTCATTTTCTTCGAGAACGACAACCTGCCCAGCTACCACAATGATCCGGCAAAGACCGCCGAGGCGATGCATCCCAAGGGCTGGATGACGCTGGGCGATATCGGCCACCTCGACAAGGACGGCTTCCTGTTCCTGACCGACCGCAAGAGCCACATGATCATCAGCGGGGGCGTGAACATCTACCCGCAGGAGATCGAGAACCTGCTCGTCACCCATCCCAAGGTGATGGACGCCGCCGTGATCGGCGCGCCCTGCCCCGATCTGGGCGAGAAGGTGGTGGCCGTGGTGCAGCCGCGCGACATGGCGGATGCCGGCCCCGCACTGGAGGCGGAGCTGCGTGAATTCCTCGCGCCCAGCCTGTCGAAGGTGAAGATGCCCAAGCTGTTCGACTTCCGCCCCGATCTGCCGCGCGAGGCCAATGGTAAGCTCTACAAGCGCGAGTTGCGGGACGAATATGCCGCCAAGGCCGCTGCGGCATGAGCGGTGCGGCCGTCCTGCCCGGCGATATTGCCCGCCGGGTGATCGATCCCCACGCCTATGCGCAATGGGACGGGCTGCTGGACACCTTCGACGCGATCCGCGCCACCACGCCGGTTGCGCGGGTGCAGCCCGACACGCCCGGGCTGTTCGAGCCGTTCTGGCTGGTCACCCGCTATGACGATGTGATGCGCATCTCGAAGGACAATGCCGCCTTCCTCAACAACCCGCGTCCGGTGGTGTTCAGCTTCAACCAGGCGATCGAATTCAGCCGCGCGGCGACGGGTTCGAACATGCTGGTCGATTCGCTGGTGGTGTTCGATGCGCCGATCCACCCCAAGTATCGCAAGCTGACGCAGGAATGGTTCATGCCGCGCAACCTCGCGCAGCTGGAAGGCGAGCTGCGCGCGCTGGCTGCCCGCACGGTCGACCGGATGCTGGAGCAGGCGAGCGGGGGCGAGGTCGATTTCGTGAAGGAGGTCTCCGGCCCCTATCCCTTGCGCGTGGTGATGCAAATTCTGGGCGTGCCGCCGGAGGACGAGTTCCGGATGCAGATGCTCACCCAGCAGCTGTTCGGCGGACAGGACAAGGACCTGTCCGGCTCCGGCATGGACCAGATGACGCCCGAACAGGTCGTCCAGATCGTTGCCGGAGCGGTGAAGACCTTCGAGGATTACTTCGCCGGGATCGCCGAGGATCGCCGCCGTAATCCCACCGATGATGTGGCGAGCGTGATTGCCAATGCGCTGGTGGACGGCAAGCCGCTGCCGCCGCGCGACATGGCGGGTTATTACATCATCGTCGCCACCGCCGGGCATGACACCACCTCGGCCAGCACGGCAGGGGCGATGCAGGCGCTCAGCCTTGATCCCGAGCAATTTGCCCGCGTGCGCGCCGATCGCTCGTTGCTCCCCGGTATCGTTGAAGAGGCGATCCGGTGGACCAGCCCGGTGCAGCACTTCATGCGCACCGCGGCGGAGGATTGCGAACTGGGCGGGCAGCAGATCAAGGCAGGCGACTGGCTGATGATCAACTATGTCGCGGCCAACCACGATCCCGCGCAATTCCCGGAGCCGCGCCGTTTCGATGCCGCCCGTTCGCCCAACCGGCATCTTGCCTTCGGGGCCGGGGCGCACCAGTGCCTTGGCCTGCATCTGGCGCGGCTGGAGATGAAGATCCTGTTCGAAGCGATCCTTGATCGCGTGGCGGCGGTGGAACCTGCGGGTGAGGCCCGGCGGGCCAGCAGCACCTTTGTCGGCGGGCTGAAGAGCCTGCCGCTGCGCGTGACGCCGGCCTAGTCGCCGATCAGGCGGCGGGCGATTTCGCGGACCTGATCGCCCATGTCGGGGCGGGCCAGCGCGATCGCCAGCGTCGCTTCGACAAAGCCGGTCTTGCTGCCGCAATCGTAGCGCGCGCCATCGAAGGTGACGGCGTGGAACGGCTGGGTGCCGATCATCTTGGCCATCGCATCGGTTAGCTGGATTTCGCCGCCCGCGCCCTTCTCCTGGGCTTCGAGCACGCGCATCACCTCGGGCTGGAGGATGTAGCGGCCCGAGACGATCTTGTTCGAGGGGGCGTCTTCGAGCTTGGGCTTTTCGACCAGCCCGCGCACTTCGGTGAGCGCGCCCCGACTTTCGCCCGGCGCGATCACGCCGTAGCTCGGCACCTGCTCCATCGGCACTTCGAGCACCGAGATGAGGTTGCCGCCGACTTCGTTATAGGCCTCGACCATCTGCTTCATGCAGCCGGTGCCGCCTTCTTTCGCCACCATCAGCTCGTCGGGCAGGAAGATCGCGAAAGGCTCGTCGCCGACGATGGCGCGGGCGCACCAGATCGCATGGCCGAGGCCCAATGGCACCTGCTGGCGCACCGCGATCACATCGCCCGGCGTGGCGCGGGTGCATTCGAGCACCGAGAGATCGCGCCCACGCTCTGACATGGTCTGTTCGAGTTCGAAGGCGATGTCGAAATGCTCGACAATGCCCGTCTTGCCGCGGCCCGTGACGAAGATCATCTGCTCGATCCCTGCCTCGCGCGCCTCGTCCACGGCGTATTGGATCAGCGGGCGATCCACCACCGGGAGCAATTCCTTGGGCACGACCTTGGTTGCGGGCAGGAAACGCGTGCCGAGACCGGCGACGGGAAACACGGCCTTGCGGATCGGGCGGGGTGACATCACGACATCCTTGTGAGCTTGCGCAACGTCCCGTGCCGCGCTGCCTGCGCAAGGTCAATCGCTTGTTGGCGCTTGGCGCGCGCCATGTTGCGCGAAAGGCACTTTTCGCTAAGGCTGGCGGGATGGACAAACTCATCATTCGCGGCGGCAACCGCCTTTCCGGCTCGATCCCGATTTCCGGCGCCAAGAACGCAGCCCTGACGCTGATCCCCTGCGCGCTTTTGACCGAGGAGCCGCTGACGCTGCGCAACCTGCCGCGGCTGGCGGATATCGACGGGTTCCAGCACCTGATGAACCAGTTCGGGGTCACCACGGTGATCCAGGGCACGCGTCCTGAAGATTTCGGCCGGGTGATGAGCCTTGAGGCGACCCGCATCACCTCCAACGTCGCGCCCTATGATCTGGTGCGCAAGATGCGCGCTTCGATCCTTGTGCTTGGGCCCATGCTGGCCCGCGCGGGCGAGGCGACCGTCTCGATGCCCGGCGGCTGCGCGATCGGCAACCGCCCGATCGACCTGCACCTGAAGGCGCTCGAAGCCTTCGGCGCGAAGATCGAGCTGGCGGCAGGCTATGTGCGGGCGATCCAGCCCGATGGCGGGATGCCGGGTGGCGATTTCGACTTCCCGGTGGTGAGCGTCGGCGCGACCGAGAATGCGCTGATGGCCGCCGTGCTGGCGAATGGCACCAGCCGGTTGTTCAACGCCGCGCGCGAGCCGGAAATCGTCGATCTGTGCAACATGCTCGTCGCGATGGGCGCGGAGATCGAGGGGATCGGCACCTCCAACCTCACCATCCACGGCGTGAAGCGCCTGCACGGCGCGACCTACCGTGTCATGCCTGACCGGATCGAGGCCGGCTCCTACGCCTGTGCGGCGGCGATCACGGGCGGCGAAGTGCGGCTCGAAGGCGCGCGCGCGGACGAGATGATGGCGACGATCCACGCCCTGCAAGCCATCGGCTGCGACGTGACGTGGGACGCCAAGAGCATCACGGTGGCTGCGAACGGCCCGCTGAAGGCCACCAACCTCACCACCGCGCCCTATCCGGGCCTTGCCACCGACATGCAGGCGCAGCTGATGGCGCTGCTGTGCAAGGCCGAGGGCGCGAGCGTGCTGAAAGAGACGATCTTCGAAAACCGCTTCATGCACGTGCCGGAACTGGCGCGCATGGGGGCAGACATCACCACCGAAGGCCGCACGGCGATCGTGAAGGGTGTCGACCGCCTGACCGGCGCCGAAGTCATGGCGACCGACCTGCGCGCTTCGATGAGCCTCGTCATCGCCGCGCTGGCTGCGGAAGGCGAGACGACCGTGCGCCGGCTCTACCACCTCGACCGCGGTTACGAGCGGCTGGAGGAAAAGCTCCAGCTGGTGGGTGCGGATATCGAGCGGGTGGACGATTGAGCTAGTCGAGGCCGCGTGGCCTCAGCAGCCCAGCATGTCGGCTAGCTCGGTCAGGCTCGTCGCTGACCATTCCCACGTTTGCGCGTGATGCGCATCGGGTGCGGGTGCGCCGCCATATTCGTCCGGGCGGTCAACATAGGCAGTCATAAGCCCGCAGGCGCGCGCGGCGGCAAGATCGCCGTGATGCGCAGCGACGAGGCATAGCTCGCCCGGCGCGATGCCGAGGACTTCGGCGGTGCGCAGATAGGCCTGGCGGTCGGGCTTGTAGAACCCGCTCACCTCCGCGCCGAGGATCGCATCCCACGGCAGGCCCGCCCGCCGCGCCATCGCCAGCAGCAGCGCGATATTGCCGTTGGAAAGCGTGACAATCGGCAGGCGCGTCTTCAGCCGGGTCAGTCCCGCGACCGTGTCGGGCCACGGATCGAGCCGGTGCCACGCGCGGTTCCAGTCGGCCAGCAGATCCTCATCGAGGCCCGCCGGATCAACATCGCGCTCGCGCAGGGCCGCTTCGAGCATCTCGCGGTGGAGTACGTCGAGCACCTCGAAAGCGCGGCCCGATTTGCGCATCCCGATCATCGCCGCGATGTATTGCGCCCGCCATGCATCGGCGAAGGCCGCCGCATCGATATCGCCCCGTCCGATGGCCGCGAGAAAGCTTGCGGATTCGCGCGTGACGCTGGTGCGCCAGTCAACGACCGTGCCGAAGACGTCGAAGGCGAGCGCCTTGGGAAGGGGCGGAGCGGACATGCCTCAGCGCGGCAGTTCGCTAACCCCCATCAGCGCCTCATCGACGCTGCGCGCACACTGGCGGCCCTCGCGGATCGCCCAGACGACGAGGCTCTGCCCGCGCCGCATATCACCGCAGGCGAAGACGCCGGCTTCGCTGGTGGCGTAGCTTTCCGTGTCGGCATCGACATTGCCGCGCCCGTTGAGCGTCACGCCTGCCTGTTCGAGCAGCCCGGCCTTCTTCGGCCCGACAAAGCCCATGGCGAGCAGGATCAGATCGGCCGGGATGGTGAATTCGCTGCCCGCGACTTCCTGCATCTGGCCGCCGATCCATTCGACCCGCACACATTCGAGGCCGGTCACCGTCTCGCCGTCGCCGATCACGCGCTTGGTCAGCACGGCCCAGTCACGCTCCACGCCTTCCTGATGGCTCGACGAGGTGCGCAGCTTGAGCGGCCAATCGGGCCAGGTCAGCGCCTTGTCTTCCTTTTCGGGCGGCTTGGGCATGATTTCGAGCTGGGTGACGCTCTTGGCGCCCTGCCGGTTCGAGGTGCCGACACAGTCGCTTCCCGTATCGCCGCCGCCGATCACCACCACGTGCTTGCCGGTGGCGAGCAGCGAGCCGCGCGGGGCGGCGCGCAGTTCGTCGTCACCTGCGACACGCTTGTTCTGCTGGGTGAGGAATTCCATCGCAAGGCGCACGCCCTGCATCTCTGCGCCGGGGATCGAGAGCGGCCGCGCATCTTCCGCGCCGCCGGCCAGCACCACCGCGTCGAAATTCTCCTTGAGCGAGGCGAAGGAGATGTCGACGCCGACTTCCTTGGAGGTTTTGAAGGTCACCCCTTCGGCTTCCATCTGGACGCAGCGCCGGTTGATGAGGTGCTTTTCCATCTTGAAGTCGGGGATGCCGTAACGCAGCAACCCGCCGACGCGGTCGGACTTTTCGAAGACGGTGACCGAATGGCCCGCACGCGCCAGCTGCTGCGCGCAGGCGAGTCCCGCTGGGCCGGAGCCGACGACGGCGACCGACTTGCCGGTCTTGGTTTCGGGCACCTTGGGCGTGATCCAGCCTTCCTTCCACCCGCGATCGACGATGGCGCATTCGATCGACTTGATGGTCACCGGCTGGTCGACAATGTTGAGCGTGCACGCCGCCTCGCACGGGGCGGGACAGATGCGGCCGGTGAATTCGGGGAAGTTGTTGGTGGAATGGAGCATGTCGAGCGCACGCTTCCAGTCCGCCTCGTAGACGAGGTGGTTCCAGTCCGGGATGAGGTTGTTCACCGGACAGCCGTTATGGCAGTAGGGAATCCCGCAATTCATGCAGCGCGAGGCCTGCCCCGTCAGCGTCGCATCATCCGGCTGGACGACGAATTCGCGGTAGTTCTTCAGCCGCTCTTTCGGATCGTGATAGTCCCGCTCGCGGCGGTCCAATTCGAGAAATCCGGTTTCCTTGCCCATGTCTCAGTCTCGTTCCTGAAGTCTTATTCCGCTGCGACGCTTGCGGCTTCGTTGCGTTCCGCTTCGAGCTTTTGCAGCGCCTTGGCGTAGTCGCGCGGCATCACCTTGACGAAGCGGGTCAGCGCCGCGTCCCAATCGTCCAGCAGCTCGCCGGCGCGCTTGGAGCCGGTGTGGAGCTGGTGGCGCTCGACGAGGATGCGCAGCCGCTCGGCATCGTGACGCAGCATGTCGCCCATGCCGAAGTCGTTCACCGAGCGCGGACGCTGGGCCGGGCGGCCCGTCCCGTCCTCGGCATCCGGCCCGGCCGAAATCGGCAGCAGATCGACCTGCGCGTGGTTTACGAGGTTCGTGAAGGCCCCGTCCGGATCATAGACATAGGCGACCCCGCCGCTCATGCCCGCCGCGAAGTTGCGCCCGGTCTTGCCAAGCACGACCACCACGCCGCCGGTCATGTATTCGCAGCCGTGATCGCCGGTGCCTTCTACAATCGCGATGGCGCCCGAATTGCGGACCGCGAAGCGTTCACCCGCGACGCCGCCCAAATAGGCCTCGCCCGCGATGGCGCCGTAGAGCACGGTGTTGCCGACGATGATATTGTCCTGCGCCGCGCGCGGAGCCTCCGCCGGCTGGCGCACGATGATGCGCCCGCCCGAAAGCCCCTTGCCGACATAGTCGTTGGCATCGCCCACCAGATCAAGCGTCACCCCGTGGGCGAGCCACGCGCCGAAGCTCTGTCCGGCCACGCCGGTCAGGTTGATGCGGACCGTGTCGGTCGGCAGGCCTTCATGCCCGTGCGCCTTGGCGATCTCGCCCGAGAGCATCGCGCCGACCGTGCGGTGGACATTGCGGATCGGCAGCGCGATCTGCACCGGCGCCTTGGTGTCGATGGCGGTGCGGCAATCGGCGATCAACCGGTTGTCGAGCGCGCCTTCGAGCCCGTGATCCTGCGTGCCGATCTGGCGCAGCGATGCGCCTTCGCGCAGCGGCACGCGGTGGAGGATGCGGGCAAGATCAATGCCGCGCGCCTTCCAGTGACGCTCCATCCGGTGGGTGTCGAGCAGGTCAACCCGGCCGACCATCTCGGCGACCGTGCGGATACCCAGCTCGGCCATGATCTGCCGCAGTTCCTCGGCGACGAAGAACATGTAGTTGACCACGTGCTCCGGTTGACCGGTGAAGCGCGCGCGCAGCACCGGATCCTGCGTGGCGACGCCGACGGGGCAGGTGTTGAGGTGGCACTTGCGCATCATGATGCAGCCCGCCGCGATCAAAGGCGCGGTGGCAAAGCCGAACTCGTCCGCGCCCAGCAGCGCGCCGATCGCGACATCGCGCCCGGTGCGCAGGCCGCCGTCGACCTGCACCGCGATCCGCTCGCGCAGATCGTTGAGCAGCAGGGTCTGCTGGGTTTCGGCCAGGCCGATTTCCCAGGGCGAACCGGCATGGGTCAGCGAGGTGAGCGGCGAAGCGCCCGTCCCGCCGTCATAGCCTGCAATCGTCACATGGTCCGCGCGCGCCTTGGAGACGCCCGCCGCGACCGTGCCGACGCCGACTTCGGACACCAGCTTCACCGAAATGCGCGCCACCGGGTTCACGTTCTTCAGATCGTGGATCAGCTGAGCGAGGTCTTCGATCGAATAGATGTCGTGGTGCGGCGGCGGGGAGATGAGGCCCACACCGGGCGTCGAGTGCCGCACCGCGCCGATGCGCTTGTCGACCTTGTGCCCGGGCAGCTGGCCACCCTCGCCGGGCTTGGCACCCTGCGCCATCTTGATCTGGATATCGTCCGAATTGACGAGATATTCGGTGGTGACGCCGAAGCGGCCCGAGGCAACCTGCTTGATCCGGCTGCGCATCGAATCGCCGTTTTCCATCGGCTTGAAGCGGAACGGCTCCTCCCCGCCCTCACCCGTGTTCGAACGCCCGCCGATGCGGTTCATCGCGATTGCCATGGTCGAGTGCGCCTCGTGGCTGATCGAGCCGAGGCTCATCGCGCCGGTGGAGAAGCGCTTCACGATCTCGCTCGCCGGTTCCACTTCGGAAAGCGGGATCGGCTTGTCGGCCTTCCTGAATTCGAGCAGGCCGCGGATCGTCAGCAGGCGCTCGGACTGCTCGTTGATCGACTTGGCGAACTCTTCGTAGTTCTTGGGATCGTTCCCGCGCACCGCGTGCTGGAGCTGGGCGACGTTCTGCGGCGTCCAGGCGTGCTCCTCGCCGCGCAGGCGATACTGGTAGATCCCGCCGACATCGAGCATCCCGTCATAAAGCGGGTTGTCGCCGTAAGCCTGCCCGTGGCGGCGCAGGGCTTCCTCGGCGACTTCCGTCAGGCCGATGCCTTCGATGGTGGTGGCGGTGCCGGTGAAGAACTTCTCGACGAAGGCGGTGGACAGGCCCACCGCGTCGAAGATCTGCGCACCGCAATAGGACTGGTAGGTCGAGATGCCCATCTTGGACATGACCTTGCGGATGCCCTTGCCCACGCCCTTGATGAAGTTCTGCTGCACCTTGGCCGCCGGCATGTCCGGGTGACGCTTGGCGCGCAGGGCTTCGATGGTCTCGAAGGCGAGATAGGGGTTGATCGCTTCGGCGCCATAGCCTGCCAGCACGCAGAAGTGGTGGACTTCGCGCGCTTCGCCGGTTTCGACCACGAGGCCGGTCTGCATCCGCAGGCCCTGCCGCACGAGATGGTGATGCACCGCTGCGGTGGCGAGCAGCGCGGGCATGGGCACACGGGCTTCGCTCTGCCCGCGATCGGACAGGACGAGGATGTTGTGATCCTGCAGCACCGCTTCGGTCGCCGCCCAGCACATTTCCTTGATCGCGAGCGCGATGCCTTCTGCACCGGTGCTTGCGTCCCAGGTGATGTCGATGGTGGCGCAGCGGAACGCGCCGTCGAGCGCTTCCTCCACCGAGCGGATCTTGGCCAGATCGGCATTGGTGAGGATCGGCTGATCGACTTCAAGCCGCTTGTGCGTGCCCGCATCGCGGCCCAGCAGATTGGGGCGCGGGCCGATCATGCTGGTGAGGCTCATCACCAGTTCCTCGCGGATCGGATCGATCGGCGGGTTGGTGACCTGCGCGAAGTTCTGCTTGAAATAGTCGTAGAGCAGGCGCGAACGGTCAGACAGCACCGCGAGCGGCGTGTCGGTGCCCATCGAGCCAATCGGATCGTCCCCCTCGACCGCCATGGGCTCAAGGAAGCGGGTGATATCCTCCTGCGTGTAGCCGAAGGCCTGCTGGCGCTGGAGCAGCGTGCCTTCCTCAGCCGGGATCGCGGCGAGTTCGGGCACGACATCGGTGATGTCTTCGAGCTTGTACTGCGCCTGATGCAGCCATTCGGCATAGGGCTCGGCATTGGCGAGATCGGCCTTGAGCTCGTCATCCTCGATGATGCGGCCCTGATCGAGGTCGATCAGCAGCATCTTGCCGGGCTGGAGGCGCCACTTGCGCACGATGTCCTCTTCGGCAAACGGCAGCACGCCGCTTTCCGATGCGAGGCAGACGATATCATCCTTGGTCACGCAGAAGCGAGCGGGGCGCAGGCCGTTGCGGTCCAGCGTCGCGCCGATCTGGCGGCCATCGGTGAAGCACACCGCCGCCGGGCCGTCCCACGGCTCCATCAGCGCGGCGTGATACTCGTAGAAGGCGCGCCGGGCAGGGTCCATCAGCGGGTTGCCGGCCCAGGCCTCGGGCACGAGGATCATCATCGCGTGGGCGAGGGAATATCCGCCCGCGATCAGCAGTTCCAAGGCATTGTCGAGGCACGCCGTGTCCGATTGCCCGTGCGGGATGATCGGCCACATCTTGTCGAGATCCGGCCCGAGCAGCTCGCTTTCCATCGTGCGGCGGCGGGCGTTCATCCAGTTGACGTTGCCGCGCACCGTGTTGATCTCGCCATTATGGGCGATGAAGCGGAACGGGTGGGCGAGCTTCCAGCTGGGGAAGGTGTTGGTCGAGAAGCGCTGGTGCACGAGGCCCAGGGCCGAGACGCATTCGGGATCGCGCAGATCGTCGTAGAAGCTGCCCACCTGTGTCGCCAGCAGCAAGCCCTTGTAGACCAGCGTGCGGGTCGAGAAGCTGGGGATGTAGGTTTCCGTCACTCCCGGCAGGCCGTGCTTTTCGGCCAGCTGCGCGAGCGGGTTCTGCACCTGCTTGCGGATGGTGAGGATCTTGCGCTCGAAGGCGTCCTGATCGGCGCAGTTTGTCCCGCGCGCGATCACCGCCATCTCGATCACCGGCATCGAGGCGATCACCGCCGCGCCGAGGCCTTCGCTGGTGGTCGGCACAAGGCGCCAGCCGATGAAGCGCTGGCCTTCCTTGGCGGTGAAGGTCTCCATCCGCTCCTTGACGAAGACGCGCGCGGCCTCGTCCTGCGGCAGGAAGCACATCGCCACGGCATAGTCGCCCGGCTGCGGCAGATCATGGCCCGCGTCCTTCGCCCAGCGGCGGATCAGCGGATCGGGAATCTGGATGAGAATCCCGGCGCCATCGCCCAGCAGCGGATCGGAACCGACAGCGCCGCGGTGATCGAGCCGGTCGAGAATCTCGAGCGCCTGCGCGATGATCGCGTGACTTTTGTCCCCCTTGATATGCGCGACCATCCCGACGCCGCAGGCATCGTGTTCGTTACGGGGGTCATAAAGACCCTGGGAGACGGGGTATCCCATGGCAAAAGTCCGATCTGTCAGATGCCGACAAGCGCGATGCTGGCGCGTGCCTAACGGGCGCAAGGCGGCGATTATTCCGGACAAGCCTCGCCGCAGGCGGCCTGCCTTGCCCGGTTTCGGCCCCCTCATGCCGACAGGAAGCGGTTTTGGCAATGGGTTTGGGTGAAGTATTATTTCTCGCAGAGGTATTCAAACTATCAATTGATTGCGCTCACCGCATCAATTAAACCAGCCACTTGCAGGTTTTGCGGGAATCAGGCGGGCCTCAGGCGGCCCCGCGCAGTTCAGCCAAGCGGCTGAGCGCCGCGCGCAGCGGTTCGCTCTGGCCTTCGCCTGCGCCCTCGCGGCTCAAGGCGGCGAGCGCCTTCAGCGCCTCGGCCAGTGCGGCGTCGCGGCCGGCGAGGTCGACCGGCTGGGCGGTCTGGCCCGGCGCAGCCGACTGGTGTTCGTGCAGCGCGGCGGCGAAGCGCTCGACCATCTGGATCATGCTGAGTTCGCTGGTCGGCACGGCGCGCAGGCGCTCGATCGCGCTGGGGTTGAGCGGACGCGGCGCAGGGCGGCGCAGGTCGGCCACTGGAGGCGGGGCGGGCCGGGGCGCGGGCTCGGGCTCGGGTGCGGGTGCCACGGCAAAAGCCGGAGCGGGGGCTTGCGCGGGCGGGGCAGCAAGCTCGGCCTCGGGCTCATCCTCGGCCGGCTCTTCCACCCACACCGCATTGCGGCCCGGAAGCGCGCCGAATTCGGCGAGATCGAGTTCAAGCGGGGCGTCGGCTGCGCGCTCATATGCCGCTTCGGCTTCGTATTCTGGGCGGAAGCGCGGTTCGGACGCGGCAAAGGGGATGGTCTCGACCGGCGCATCAAGGCTCGCGCTGCCGAGATCGGTAAGAGGGTCGATGGTGCGCACCTTGCGCACCGCGCGGGCAGCGATCGACGGCGTGTTCTTGGGGTTGCGGCGACTGACGCTGATCGTTCCGGCGAGCACCAGCATGACGATGCCCCCCACCATGGCGGCGAGGCCTGCAAGCGCGAAGCGGCCCGTGCCGCCAAGTTTGCCCATGCCGATCCGTGCGGCCGCATCGAGCACCAGATCAACCGGGAGCGCCATCGTCACGAAGAAGCCCAGCATTGCGCCCCACAGGGCCAGAACCGTGCCGAACAGCGGATGGGCGCGCAGCGGCTGGCGCACACGTGCGGGCGCCTTGGCGCGCTTCTGCTGTGCTTCCTTGTTCTGCCGCCCGAATGCCATCGGCTCACTATCCTGCTTTGCGTCGATGCTCACCGGCTAGCAAGAGATGGTAAACAGACAGATAATCGCGCGCATTTGCTGCCCAGTCATGGCGGGTGCGGACATGGGCCACGGCGCGGTCCTTCATCGCGTCCCAGCCCTCGCGCGCGGCGATCAGCTGGCCAAGGGCGGCAGCGCAGGCGGCGGGATCATCAGGCGCGAACAGCGTGCCCGTCTCGCCATCGGTGATGAGTTCGCGGTGTCCGCCGACGCTCGATGCCGCGACGAGGCGGCGGTGGGCCATCGCTTCCAGCGGCTTCAGCGGCGTGACGAGATCGGTAAGGCGCTGCCCTTTGCGCGGATAGGCGAGCACATCCACCAGCGAATAGTAGCGCTCGACCTGCGTGTGCGGCACGCGGCCGGTGAAGATCACGGCCTCGGGCTCGGGCAGGGCGGCAGCGGCGGCGCGCCAGGCGGCGTCCATCGGCCCCGCGCCCACCAGCAGCAGCCTTGCCCCCGGGTGCGACTGGCGCAGGAGCGGCATGGCGGCGATCAGATCATCAATGCCCTCATAGGCATAGAAACTGCCGATATAGCCGATCACCGGAGCGCCATGGGCAAGGCCGAGGTCGCGTGCGAGGTTCTCGTCGCGGCTCACCGGCTCGCCGAACAGCTCCAGATCGACGCCGTTGGGCATGATTGCGATGCGATCGGCAGGAATGCCGCGGGCGACCAGATCATCCTTGAGGCCGTGGCAGATGGTGAACACCGCATCGGCCTGCCGCACCACCCGCGTCTCCAGCGCGCGGGTCAGGCGGTATTTGAGACTGCCTTCCGTGCCGGACAGATTGCCGACCGCCGCATCCTCCCAGAAGGCGCGGATCTCGTAGACGAAAGGCACGCCCAGCGCGCGGGCGGCGCGGCTGGCGGCGGCGCCGCACAGGGCGGGGGAGTGGGCGTGGATGATGTCCGGCCGCCATTCGCGGGCGAGGGCGTGGATCGCCGCATCCAGCGCCTCGATCTCGCCCAGTTCGCGCAAAGGCGGGGGGCCTTCGGGCAGGCCGGGGGTGCGGTGGAAGACAAGCCCGTCGGCCTCCTCGGGCGAGGGACCGGCGGGGGCTTCGAGGTTGTGCCGCTGGCCTGTGATGCCGCGCACCTCCAGCCCGTGGCCCGCCTGCGCCTTCAGGATCGCGCGGGTGCGGAAGGTGTAGCCGCTGTGGAGCGGGAGCGAATGATCAAGGACGTGGAGAACGCGGGTCATGGGCCAAGGCTGTAACGCAGCCGTGCTTAACGCCGCGTCAACTGCCTGCGGCGTATGACGCCAGCCTGCGCCCCCTTGGAGCCCCGTTTCGATGATCGACTATTTCGCGCTTGCTCTCGGCCATGGCCTGATGGCCATCGCACTGCTGCGGCTGGTGCTGCGCGAGGATTGCGATGCCGATCCGCTGATCGAAACGCTCAAAGCCGATATCGCCGCCGACCGCATGGCCACCAGCACCGCCGGCCGCAACGCCGCGCGCCGGGCGCGGACGCAGGAAGCGGAAAACGAAGACGAGAGCGATCCCCGCGCTCAAGTGGCGAAGCGGTAGCGCACAAAAATGCTCGATCTCGTCTTCCTTGCCTTCATCGGCTACGTCCTGCTGCTCGGATTGAAGCGTCCGTTCCTGTGGGTGCTGCTCTATGTCTATATCGACATTCTCGCGCCCCAGCGGATCGGCTATTCGCTGATCGCCACTCTGCCGGTTTCGCTGATCGCCTTTGCTGCGGCCTTTGGCGGCTGGCTGGCGCTGGATCGCAAGGAGGGCGGGCGCTTCACGGTGCGGCAGGGGCTGATGCTGGCGCTGCTGGTCTATTGCTGGTGGACCACCGGCCACGCCGATTTCCCGGCCGATGCGGCGACCAAGTGGGACTGGGTGTGGAAGGCGCTGCTCTTCGCGATTTTCCTGCCCTTCACACTCACCACCCGCGCCCGGATCGAAGGGCTGGCGCTGATGCTGGTGCTGGCGATTGCTACGATCGTGATCGGCACCGGCATGAAGACCGTGCTGGGCGGTGGCGGCTATCAGAACCTCAAGTTCTTCGTGAACGACAATAGCGGCGTCTATGAAAGCTCCACGCTGGCGACGGTTGCGATCGGGCTGATCCCGACGATCTGGTGGCTCGTGCGCCACGGCACGATCTTCCGTCCGCACTGGACGGTTACCGCCTTTGCGGTCGCTCTGACCTTTGCCTGCCTGATGGTGCCGATCGGCACCGAGGCGCGCACCGGCCTCTTGTGCATCGCCGCGCTCGCCGTGCTGCTGCTGCGCTATACCAAGCGGCGGTTGGTGTTCGTGATCGGCGCAGGGGTGCTGGGCCTCACCGCTCTGCCCTTCCTGCCGCAGTCCTATTACCAGCGCATGGCCACCCTTGCCGAACCGGGCGGGGATGAAAGCGCCTCGACCCGCGTCGCGGTGTGGGAATGGACGCTCGATTACGTCGCGCAGAAGCCCCTTGGCGGAGGGTTCGATGCCTATCGCTCCAACCGCTTCACCTATGTCATGCCGGTCAAGCAGGTGAACGGGAACACCACCACGGTCACCTATCAGGAGGTCGAGGACAAGGGCCGCGCCTTCCACTCCTCGATCTTCGAATTGCTGGGCGAACAGGGCTGGCCGGGGCTGATCATCTGGCTGGCGCTGCATGGCCTCGGGCTGTGGCAGATGGAACGGATCTACCGCCGCTGGAAGGGTGCCAAGGACGAGGCCGAAGCGTGGATCTCGCCGCTGGCCGCCGCGCTGGAGATGGGCGCGCTGATCTATCTCGTCGGCGCGCTGTTCCAGGGGATCGGCTATCAACCGGTGATGCTGATGCTGGTGGGTCTGCAGATCGGGCTCGCCACCTATTGCGCGCGGATCGATTCGGTGCGCGCCGGGCGCGAGCGCAGCCGCAAGCGGCGCGAGGCGATCGCCACCAAGATGGGCGGTGCCGTAGCGGCATAGCGCGCCGCGATTCTGGCCCGTTGCGCTCCCCCTGATGATGCGCCATGAAGCGCCCCGCACAGACGCACGGAGGGCACGGGATCCCGCCGGCTGCATGAAGAGGAGGAGCCCCATGAACGCACAGGAATTGGCCGCCAAGGTCGGCGAAGTGATCGGCACCAGCGACTGGGTCGAAATGAGCCAGGAACGCATCAACCAGTTCGCCGAGGCGACCGGTGACCACCAGTTCATCCACATCAACGAAGAGATGGCCAAGATGACCCCGTTCGGCGGGACCATCGCGCACGGCTTCCTGACCTTGTCGATGATCCCCTATCTCGGCGCCCAGGGCGGCGCACCGCGGGTCGACGGCGTGAAGATGGGCGTCAACTACGGCGGCAACAAGACGCGCTTCATCGCGCCCGTCCGCGCCGGCAAGCGCATCCGCGGCCACTGGAAGCTGATCGAGATGGTCGAGAAGCGCCCCGGCCAGTGGCAGCAGACCTGCGAAATCACCATGGAGATCGAGGGCGAGGAAAAGCCCGCGCTGATCTGCGAGTGGATCACGCAGTTCTTCATCTGATTGCGATTTTAGATTGATCGTCATCCCGGCGCAGGCCGGGGCCCAGAGCCGCAAGCTCCGCTTTTGTCGTCACTGGATCCCGGCTTTCGCCGGGATGACGGCTGCAACACAATAACAAGGATACCCCCATCATGGCACGTGACGCCGTCATCGTCTCCACCGCCCGCACGCCGATCGGGCGCGCATACAAGGGCGCTTTCAATGCCACCCCCGGCGCCACGCTGGGCGCGCTGAGCCTTGCCCCCGCGATCGAGCGCGCCGGTATCGAAGCCGGCCAGATCGACGACGTGGTGTGGGGCGCGGTGCTGACCCAGGGCACCCAGTCGGGCAATATCGGCCGTCAGGTCGCGCTGCGCGCGGGCTGCCCGGTGGGCGTTTCGGCCCAGACCATCGACCGCCAGTGCTCTTCGGGCCTGATGGCGATCGCCACCGCGGCCAAGCAGATCATCGTCGACAACATGGATATCGTCGTCGGCGGCGGGCAGGACTCGATCTCGATGGTGCAGACCCCCGAGATGCGCGTCGCCCCTGATCGTTCGCTGATCGCGATGCACAAGGACGTCTACATGCCGATGCTCGGCACCGCCGAGACGGTCGCCAAGCGCTACAATGTCAGCCGCGAGGCGCAGGACGAATACGCCTACCAGTCGCAGATGCGCACCGCTGCCGCGCAGGCCGCCGGGCTTTTCGATGCCGAAATCGTCCCCGTCACCACCACCATGAACGTGATGGACAAGGAGACGAAGGAAGTTTCGCAGGTCGAATTCACCCTCACCAAGGATGAAGGCAACCGCCCCGAAACCACGCTTGCCGGCCTCCAGGGCCTCCAGCCGGTGATGGGGCCGGGCATGAACATCACCGCCGGCAACGCCTCGCAGCTGTCGGACGGATCCTCGGCTGCGGTGCTGATGGAAGCCAAGCTCGCCGAACAGCGCGGGCTCCAGCCGCTCGGCCGCTATGTCGGCATGGCGGTCGCCGGCACCGAGCCCGACGAAATGGGCATCGGCCCGGTCTTCGCGATCCCGAAGCTGCTCAAGCAGACCGGCCTCAAGATGGACGACATCGGCCTGTGGGAGCTGAACGAGGCTTTCGCGGTGCAGGTGCTCTATTGCCGCGACACGCTCGGCATCGACAATGACATCCTCAACGTCAACGGCGGCTCGATCTCGATCGGCCACCCCTACGGCATGACCGGCGCGCGCTGCACCGGCCACGCGCTGATCGAAGGCAAGCGCCGCGGGGCGAAGTATGTCGTCGTCACCATGTGCGTGGGCGGCGGCATGGGCGCGGCCGGCCTGTTCGAAGTGTTCTAAGCCGGAATACCCCATTGGTTATGCAGCGGCGCGGGGGCGGGCTCCCGCGCCGTTTGCTTTATGCGCCGCCCGCGCTAGGCAGGGGGTGAAGCGCAACCGTAGGAGGCCGCCTTGGATCTTGTCGGCTTTGCTCTTGCCGTTTTGCTGATCGAGCTGACGCCCGGGCCCAATATGGCGTGGCTCGCGGGCCTTGCCGCCACCGAGGGCCGCCGGGCCGGAATGTCGGCCGTGGCAGGCGTGGCGCTCGGCCTGCTGGTCAACGGCGTGCTCGCCGCGCTCGGCCTTGCCGCGCTGCTCAAGGCGGTGCCGCAATTGTGGAGCGGCCTGCAATGGGCGGGGGCGGTGATGATGGTGTTCCTGGCGATCGAGGCATGGCGGGGTTCGCCGCGGAAGGAGCCCCGGCTGGCGCAGGACGGCCTTCACCGCCGCGCATTCCTCACCGGCGCGCTGATCAACCTGCTCAATCCCAAGGCCTATATCTTCTTCCTTGTGGTTGCCCCGCAATTCCTCGGCGGCGAGGTGCTGAGCCTTGCCAATGCCGTCACGCTTGCGGTGGTGAGCACGGCCATCGCGACCGTGATCCACATCGCCCTCGTGCTGGCAGGGGCCCGCGCCTATGCTTGGCTGTCCAATCCCCGGCGGACTGTATGGGCGCGGCGGGTGTTTGCGGTGATCATGCTGGCGGTGGCCCTGTCCTTCCTCCTCGCCGACATTGGCTGAGGCGATCTCGACGATCTGCGCAAGATGGCGTATTTCTTGCGCCGCGCGCGCCATTCAGGGAGAATGGCCATGCCAACCGCTCTGGGGATCGTCCGGTGAAACAGTCGCTGATCAATCTGCTTCCGCCCGCCACGCTTGCAGCCGTGGTGGCGTTCTGGGGTCTTGCCCCGGCAGCCTGGGTCGAGGCGCCCTGGACCATCGCCATCGTCGGGCTGGCGGTGATCGCCTTCGTGCAATTGCTCGAACTGGTGTTCGAACGCCACGAGGGCTGGCGCATCAACCGGCAGGAACTGGTGACCGACGTGTTCTACGTCGCCTTTGGCTACACCGCCGTCGGCTTTGCCAGCGAGGCGCTGGTCCATTCGCCGCTGCGCGCGCTGAAGGATAGCTGGGGGATCGCCACCCCGTGGCTCGAAGCCAGCCCCTTCCTTGTGCAGGTGGCGGTGGTGATGTTCACCTTCGAGCTCGGCCAGTACTGGATGCACCGCGCGATGCACAACTGGACGCCGCTGTGGCTGACCCATGCGCCGCGCCATCACGTGACGCAGCTGAACGCGATGAAGGGCTTCATCGGCAATCCGATCGAGCTGTTCCTGATCAGCATCGGCATCAACGCCCTGCTCGATGTCGATCTGAACGCCCTGTTCGCCGCGATCACCGGCGGCGGTGTGATCGCGACCTATGCCCATGCCAATGTCCGCGCCAACCCGCCGATCTGGTACAGCTTCTTCTTCACCACCATCCGCCACCACAGCCTGCACCACACCGCGCTGAGCTATGAAGACACGCGCTGCAATTACGGCAACTCGGTGATTGTCTGGGACCGCCTGTTCGGCACCTTCAAGGAAGGCGAGAGCGAGGTCGTGGGACAGGATGATCGCAAGCGGCTGTCGATCAAGGAGCAGTGGCTGTTCCCGCTGCGCCCGTGGCTTGAAAAGCGTGAGGGCGCGGCAGAGGGCTGAGGCGCGCCTGCCTTAGCCGGCGTTCGCGGCGATCCATTCCTCCACCACCGGGGCGACCTTGGTGCGCCAGCGGCTGCCGTTGAAGATGCCGTAGTGGCCTGCGCCTTCGGCCATGTAGTAGCGCTTCTTGTCCTCGGCGAGGTTCGGGGTCAGCTTGAGCGCCGCCTTGGTCTGGCCGAGGCCTGAGATATCGTCGCGCTCGCCTTCGATCGCCAGCAGCGCGGTGTCGGTGATCGCGGTCAGGTCGACCACCTCGCCCTTGTGGCGGAACTCGCCCTTGGGGATCGAGTGCTTCTGGAACACCTCTTCCACGGTCTGGAGATAGAACTCCGCCGTCATGTCGCACACCGCGCGATATTCGTCGTAGAAGGTCTTGGTCGCCTGCGCGCTCGCATCATCGCCCACGGTGAGGTGTTTGAACATCTCGTAGTGGCTCATCATGTGGCTCGAAAGGTTCATGCTCATGAAGGCCGAAAGCTGCATGAAGCCGGGATAGACGCGGCGACCGGCACCGGCATATTTCATCGGCACCGTGGCGATCACGGATTGGCGGAACCAGGCGATCGGACGCTGCATCGCCATGTTGTTGACGACCGTCGGGCATTCACGCGTGTCGATCGGGCCGCCCATCATGGTGAGGGTGGCGGGCGTCGCGGGCGACTTGTGAAGGTTCATCAGCGCGGTCGCGGCAAAGGCGGGCACGCTCGGCTGGCACACAGCCATCATGTGGATGCGCTGGCCGCCGGCTTCCGCATGAATGTGCTCTGCGAAGTCCATCAGGTAGTCGATGTAATCGTCGAGATCGAACTTCCCCGCGCTCGCCGGCACCATCTTGGCATCGGCCCAGTCGGTGATGAACACCTCCGCGCTTTCGAGCATCCGCTCCACCGTACCGCGCAGCAGCGTGGCGTAGTGGCCGCTCATCGGAGCGACGATCAGCAGGCGGGGGCGGTCAGCCGGAGTGCCTTCCACGCGGAAGCGCAGGAGATCGCCGAAGGGGCGCTTCATCACCACGCTCTGGGTGACGGCATGGGGCTTGCCGTCGATCTCGACGCTGTCGATGCCGAATTCGGGCTTGCCATAATGCGCGGTTGCGTGAGCGAAGACATCGAGCGCGCTGGCGGCGAGCGGACCCATGCCCATGCCGAAGGCGCTCAGCGGATTGGCGGGGTTGGACAGCATGTTGGCGCTTATCGAAGCGAGCGCGCTGGCGCTGTTCATCCAGCTGCGCTGCAGCTCGTAGGCATGGTAAAGCATCAACAAGACCTCGAAGCGACGAACATGTCCGGCGCCTCATCCCGCGGGCACCTTGAGGCGACAGATGCGCCTTTGCGCTACGTTGTGCAATGCACAATATTGCGCGGCACACACGCGGCGGAGCGTTCTGTTGCTTTTTGCACGTGAAATTCGTGCGCACCGTGGCTAATGCGGCGCAACCATGCACGGCGACACCCCAGAAAACACGCGCCCGGCGGGCGATGGCCCCGAACCGGTGAACGAACCGGCAGGCGCTTTGGCCGACACTCCGGACGTGAGCGAAAGCGAGGCTGACGCCGCGCCCAAGTCGCGTAGCCTTGCGCCCTTGCGCATGGTGTTCGGCACGGCGCTGCAATACCCGCGCGAGATAGCCTTTGCCCTGCTGGCGCTGGTGATCACCTCGGCGGCGACGCTGGCGATCCCTTACCGGTTCAAGGTCATCATCGACGAGGCTTTCGGCGGGTCCGCCACCGCCGATGATATCGCCCATGCCTTCCAGTACCTGCTGATGATCGTGCTGATCCTCGGCTTCGGCACCGCGCTCAGGTTCTATTTCGTCAGCTGGCTGGGCGAGCGCGTGGTGGCCGACATCCGCCTGAAGGTGCAGGAGAACCTGCTGCGCCTCTCGCCCGGGTTCTACGAGGTCAACAGCCCCAAGGAAATCTCCAGCCGGATGACCAGCGACACCGCGATCATCGAGAATGTGGTGGGCACCACGGTCTCGGTGGCGCTGCGCAATTCGCTGACCGCGCTCGGCGGCATCGGGCTGCTGATCTTTCTCGCGCCCTCGCTGACGCTGGGGCTGCTGATCGGCATTCCGATCGTGATTGCCCCGATCGTGTTTTTCGGCCGCAAGATCCGCGCAGTCTCGCGCTCCAGCCAGGACCGGATCGCGGACGTGGGCGCCTATGTCACCGAAGTGCTCTCGGCGATGAAGATCGTACAGAGCTTCGGGCAGGAGACGCGCGAGGGCGAGCGGTTTGCAGGCGTGGTCGAGGAGACCTTCGCCATCGCCCGGCGGCGCATCATCCTGCGCGCGGCGATGACGTCGGTGGTGATCGTGCTTGTGTTCGGTGCGATCACGCTGGCGATGTGGCGCGGCGCGCTGGCCGTTAACGAGGGCACGATTACCCCGGGCGACATGGGCTTCTTCGTCTTTACCGGCGTGCTGGTGGCAGGCGCGCTGGGCGCATTGACGGAAGTCTATGGCGATTTGCTTCGCGGTGCAGGCGCGGCGAGCCGACTGGCCGAGCTGCTCGAAGCCAGGCCCGAGATTGCGCCCCCGGCTCGGCCCGAACGCCTGCCCGAGCCCGCGCGCGGCAGCCTGTCCTTCCGCAATGTCACCTTCCGCTATCCGGCGCGGCCTGAAACCGCCGCGCTCAAGGACTTCACGCTGGAGATCGAGCCGGGCGAGACCATCGCGATTGTCGGCCCGTCGGGGGCAGGCAAATCGACGATCTTCCAGCTGGTCGAGCGGTTCTATGATCCGCAGGCCGGCACCATCCGTCTCGACGGCGTGCCGCTGACCAGCGCCGATCCGGCCGATATCCGCGCCCGTCTGGCGCTGGTGCCACAGGACGGAGTGCTGTTCAGCGCCAATGCCCGCGACAATCTGCGCTACGGCCAGTGGAACGCCAGCGACGAGGATATCTGGCAGGCCGCCCGCGCCGCCAATGCCGAGAGCTTCCTGCGCGCCCTGCCGCAGGGTCTCGACACCTATCTGGGCGAGGGCGGGACGCAGCTGTCCGGCGGCCAGCAACAGCGCGTCGCGATTGCCCGCGCGCTGCTGCGCGATGCGCCGATCCTGCTGCTCGACGAGGCGACCAGCGCCTTGGATGCCGAGAGCGAGCAGCTTGTCCAGCAGGCGCTCGAAGGCCTGATGCAGAACCGCACGACGCTGGTGATCGCCCACCGCCTTGCCACGGTGCGCGCGGCTGACCGGATCGTGGTGCTCGATGAAGGCCGGATCGTCGAACAGGGCACGCATGAGGTGCTGAGCAAGGCGGGCGGTCTCTATGCGCGGCTGGCGCGCCTCCAGTTCGCTGCCGACGCGGCGTAGTTTCTGGGTTCGCATGCGCGAACCGCAGACCTCCCGCCCCGCCTCCCTGCGCCCCTAATCGACGAACCGCACCCACGCTCGACGAAGCGCAACCTTTCGTGGGACGAGGCGTTAGGAGTGCTGCTCGCAGATTTCTGCACCAGCTCTCGGGGACACACCACATGATCCACAAGACCGCCTTGATCGGCGCCAGCCTGTTCGCGCTTGCGCTGGCTGCGCCTGCCTTCGCCAATGACGACGCCCATGATCACGCTGCCGAGACGCAGCTGGCCCAAGGTGAGCCTGCCGCTTCGTCCCTGCCGACCATGAGCTTTGGCAGCTGGGGCTTCGATCCCGCTCTGCTGGCCGCCGATGTGAAGCCGGGGGACGATTTCAACGCCTATGCCAACCAGCGCTGGATCGATGCCAACCCGCTGCCGCCCGAATTCAGCCGCATCGGCGCCTTCGTGCTGCTCGGCGAAAAGAGCACCTATGACGTCAAGGCGCTGATGGACGAGCTGGCTGCAAAGGACGCCGCCACCCTCTCTGCCGACGAGCGTCGCATCCTCGACGCTTACAGTGCCTATCTCGATACCGCGGCCATCGAGGCTGCGGGCCTTGCCCCGGCCAAGCCCTATCTCGACCGGATCATGGCCGCGAAGAGCCTCGATGATCTCGCCATGCTGTGGGCCGAGCCCGGCTATGCCAGCCCGATCGGCGGCGGCGTGGGGATCGACGCCAAGCAGCCCGATCGCCACATCGCCAGCGTCGGCTTCGGCGGGCTCGGCCTGCCCGACCGCGATTACTATCTCGACACCTCGGAAAAGGGCGTCGCGATCCAGAACAAGTACAAGTCCTATCTCGCCTTCCTGCTGGGCGAAGCGGGCTATGCAGATCCCGAGGCGCAGGCCGCGGAAATCTATGCCTTCGAGGACAAGGTCGCCCGCACCGTGGCGTGGGACCGCGCCGTGCGCCGCAACCGTGATCTCACCTACAACTTGCTCACCGCAGAGGAACTGGCTGCGATCAGCGGCAAGGTGCCGGTCACCGCGATGCTGGAGAAGATCGGGATTGCCGGCAGCCCCGGCTTCGTCGTCAGCCTGATGCCGCCCACGGCCGAGGAAGTGGCTGCGCTCAAGCTCGATGCCGCCACCCTCGCCAAGATCGGCACCGGCGTGCCGGGCATGCTCGCGCTGCTGGGTGAAACCCCGGTGGAAACGCTGAAGGCGTGGATGGTCAAGGAAATGCTCTCGTCCAACGCGGCGGTGCTGCCCAAGCGGTTCGACGATGCGAGCTTCGAATTCTTCGGCAAGACCCTGCGCGGCACCCCCGAACAGCGCCCGCGCTGGAAGCGTGCCATCGGCGAGTCCGAAGGCCTCTTGGGCGAGCTCATCGGCAAGGCCTATGTCGCGCGCTACTTCCCGCCCGAAAACAAGGTGGCGATGGACGAGCTGGTCGCGAACCTGCGCGTAGCTCTGGGCCAGTCGATCGACGAGATCACCTGGATGGGCGCCGAGACCAAGACCCAGGCCCATGCCAAGCTCGCCAGCTTCGATCCCAAGATCGGCTATCGCCCGAACCTCGAGACCTATGAAGGCCTCGAAGTCATCGCCGGCAACCCGATTGTCAACCGCATGGCGGCGGCCAAGTGGGGTCAGGCCGACAATGTCGCCAAGCTTGGCCAGCCGATCGACCGCACCGAATGGGGCATGCTGCCGCAGACGGTGAACGCCTATTACAACTCGGTGAAGAACGAGATCGTCTTCCCGGCGGGGATCCTCCAGCAGCCGTTCTTCGCGCTGACCAACGACATCGCGGTCAATTATGGCGCGATTGGCGGCGTGATCGGCCATGAAATGGGCCACGGCTTCGACGATCAGGGCTCCAAGTCCGACGCCAGCGGCGCGCTGCGCAACTGGTGGACTGAAGCCGACCGTGCGGCCTTTGACGGGCTCGGCAATGCGCTGGTGGCGCAGTATAATGCCTTCTGCCCGCTTGATGAAGGCAAGACCTGCGTCAATGGCCGCCTGACACTGGGCGAGAATATCGGCGACGTCGGCGGGCTTTCGATGGCCTACCGCGCCTACAAGCTTGCCACCAAGGGCAAGGACGTGCCGGTGATCGACGGCCTCACCGGTGATCAGCGCTTCTTCCTCGCCTGGGCGCAGGTATGGCGTTCGACCCAGCGCGAGGAGAACTACCGCAACCGCCTGCGTACCGACAGCCACAGCCCCGAGGAATACCGGGTCAACGGCGTCGTGCGGAACCTCGACGAATGGTACAAGGCCTTCAACGTGCAGCCGGGCGACAAGCTCTACCTGCCGCCGGAAAAGCGCGTGCGCATCTGGTAAGGGAGCCTTTGATTGCGGGGCCGCCTCCGCGGCCCCGTCCTCGGTGAGTCCTTGTTGGCCTACCGCTTCGCTGCTTGAGGCCGGGTTTCTCCCGCTACGCTCCGGGCACCTGCGGCTCGCGCGCGTGCGCTCGCGGCCCGTCCTGTGGCGGGGCCGGGCGGCACATCTCTCGGAAGACCCGCTCCCCTGCCGGAGCGGGCCTTTTGGTTTGACTTGGCCGCCTCACTCGTCAAAGCCCTGCGCCCATGACCGATACCTTAGCCGCGATCCTGCTCGGCATCCTTGAAGGGCTGACCGAATTCCTGCCCGTGTCCTCGACCGGGCACCTGATCCTTGCCACCGAACTGCTCGGGTTCAATCAGGATGACTGGGAGGTATTCAACATCGCCATCCAGCCCGCCGCGATCCTCGCGATCGTGGTGCTTTACTGGCGCACCTTCTGGGATGTGGCAAAAGGCCTGCTGGGCTTCGAGAAGGGCGCGCTGTCCTTCGTGGGCAACCTGCTGGTCGCCTTCTTCCCGGCGGTGCTGCTGGGCCTCGCGTTCGGCGATGTCATTCAGGCGATGCTCGGCAATGCGGTGCTGGTGTGCTGGTCGTTGATCATCGGCGGCTTTGCGATTCTGGCCATCGAACGCTGGGCCAATCCGCCGGCCGAAGGCCCGGGGGTTGCCGGGGTGCCGCTGCGCACTGCGGTTCTGATCGGCCTGGTGCAGTGCCTTGCGATGATCCCCGGGGTCAGCCGCTCGGGCGCGACGATCCTCGGCGCGATGGCCTTCGGGGTCGACCGCAAGACCGCCGCCGAATTCAGCTTCTTCCTCGCCGTGCCGACCTTGAGCGGGGCGACGGTCTACCAGATGGCCAAGCACGCAACCGCGCTCACCACCCGCGATTTCGAGCTGATCGCGATTGGCTCGGTGGTCGGCTTCGTGACCGCGCTGGTGGTGGTCAAGCTGTTCGTCGCGGTGGTGACCCGCATCGGCTTTGCACCCTTTGCCTGGTACCGCATCATTGTCGGCGGCGCGGCGCTGGCGTGGCTCTCGCTGCGATAAGCGTCGCCCGCGCGGAACCACCTGCCTCCACGCTGGTTTGGGAGTCGGACCGGCCGCAGCCGGCAAAGCTGGAGTTGCAGGAAATAATGGCGTTACTGGTGCTGATTGTGTTGGGGGCAACCATGGGCTGGATGGCCTCGATCCTCGCGCGCAGCGAGGCACCGGGGACGATTCTGCGCCAGATCGCCCTTGGCGTTGCCGTGTCGGTGGTGGCCGGTGAAATCGCCAACGACGGCACGATGATCGGCAGCCTGTCCTTCCTCAGTCTCGGCGTGGCGCTGGCGGCCACGGGCGCCGCGCTGGTGCTCTACAATGCCGTCGCCCGCCGCCGGGTCAGGGCCTAGACCGGCACCGCTCCGCTGCCCCGGCCGCCGCGCAGATGATATTCCTGCGTGCCCCGGTGCAGCACATTGTCGACATCGATCACCGCCGAATTGGCATAGGTGAAGCCCGCCGGAAGGCTGCGATAGAGCCGGTCAAAATCGCGCTCCACCGTCTGGCGGTAGAGATCTGCAAAGCTCTCGATCACGAAATATGTCGGCTGCAGATCGCTGATCACGTAATCGGTGCGCATCACGCGGTCGACATTGAGCATGATGCGGTTGGGGCTCTCCGCCTCCACCGCAAAGCGCGCCTCGGTGGGGCCTGACAGGATCCCGGCGCCATAGGCCCGCACGTCTCCCGGGGCCTCCTCGATCAGCCCGAATTCCACCGTGTACCAGTAGAGCGCGCCGAGCGCCTTCAGCCGGTTATACCGCATCGCCTTCCACCCGGCGCGGCCATATTCCTGCATGTAATCGGCATAGACCGGATCGGTCAGCATCGGCACGTGGCCGAACACATCGTGGAAGACGTCGGGCTCCTGGATATAGTCGAAGGTCTCGCGCGTGCGGATGAAATTGCCCGCCGGAAAGCGGCGGTTGGCAAGGTGCCAGAAGAACACGTGATCGGGGATCAGCATCGGCACCGGCACCACGCTCCATCCGGTGAGGCTGCCCAGTTCTTCCGACAGCTTGCCGAATTCGGGGATGCCCCCGCGCGACAGATCGAGCTTCTCCAGCCCCGCCATGAAGGCCGAGCACGCGCGCCCCGGGAGCACCTCCATCTGGCGCGCGAAGAGATCGTCCCATACGCGGTGATCATCGGCGCTGTAATTGGTCTGCGCGGGCTCGAGCCAATCCTCGCCGACATGCGCGGGGCGCGCGAGCGGCGCGGTGAAGACATCTGCGGCCATGTCTGGCAAGGTGGCAAAGTCGGGCTGGGGGTCTGCAAGTGTCGCCATGTCGTTGCAGATGATACTATCTCCCGCAGGCTGCGGCAACCGAAGGGGAGGCAATCATGGGAATGAAGCGCGAAGCCTATGAAGAGGCGCTAAAGCCGCTGACGCTCGAACTGGTCAGCTTGGCGCGCTGGGTCAAGGCAACGGACGCGCGGGTGGTGGTGCTGTTCGAGGGACGCGACACGGCGGGCAAGGGGGGAGCGATCGGCGCGGTGCGCGAGGCGCTGAACCCGCGCCAGTGCCGCACCGTGGCCCTGTTCAAGCCGACCGAGGCGGAGATGGGGCAATGGTATTTCCAGCGCTACATCGCCCACTTGCCGACCGCCGGCGAGATCGTGCTGTTCGACCGCTCATGGTACAACCGTGCAGGCGTCGAAAAGGTGATGGGCTATGCCGACGAGGCGCAGGTGAAGGCCTTCCTCAAGGCCGTTCCCGCCTTCGAGAAGCTGCTGGTGGATGATGGCATCCTGCTGTTCAAATACTGGCTCGCCGCCGACCAGACCGAGCAGGAAGAGCGCCTGCGCGAGCGGCTGGAGGACCCGCTGAAGCGCTGGAAGCTTTCCCCCATCGATCTCGCCGCACGGGCAAAATATGATGACTACACCAAGGCGCGCGAGGCGATGCTGGAGGCGACCCACACCAAGCACGCGCCGTGGACGCTGGTCGATTTCAATGATCAGCGGCGCGGGCGGTTGACGCTGTTGCGCGATCTCCTGAGCCGCATCCCCGATACCCACGCCGAGCCCGAGGCGATCGACTTCCCCGATCTGGGCCGGGAGCCGGTGAAGGAAAGGTTCGGGGTGCTGAAGCCGATCCCCGATTTTCCGATCGATTAAAGCCCCGCGCTCGCCTGCGTCACCTGCCTGCCATCATCGGCGAAGGCGGCGAGGTCATATCCCTTCTCGCCCTTCTTCATCACCAGATGCAGCGGTTCGTCCGCGATGGCGGGGGAAAGGCCGCGGAAGGCAAAAGAGCGCAACCGGTTCTCGCCCAACTCCTGCGCCGCCAGTTGCAGCAGCAGGCTCGCCGTGAGCGGGCCGTGGACCACCAGCCCGCGATAGCGCTCGACATCGCGGGCATAGGGCGCGTCGTAATGGATGCGGTGGGTGTTGAAGGTCAGCGCCGAATAGCGGAACAGCAGCCGCGCATCGGGAGTGATGGTGCGGGTCGCCTCCCAGCCTGCGGGATCGAAGCGACCCTCGCCCCGCGGCGGCGGGCTGAGCGGGGCGTCGGGCGCGGCGGCATCGCGGTAGACCAGCGTCTGTGTCTCGATCACCGAGGGTGTGCCATTGGCGGTGGTGGTGTGTTCGACGTCGACGAAAGCGAGCCGGCCCGAACCGCCCTCCTTCTCGCTCACCGAAGCAACCTTGCTGCGGCGCTCGATCACGGCCCCGATGGCGATCGGGGCGACGAACTGCATTCTCGATGAGGCCCACATCCGGCGCGGCATGGGAAAGGGCGGCAGGAAGCTCTGCGGCGAGGTGTCTCGCTGAGGGTGGCCGTCCTCGCCGAGGCTAGCCGAGGGTGCTTGCGGGGTGCACAGCGCCAGATGCACGCCCTGCGGCATGATCCGTGACGGAGGGGGCGGCAGATCGAAGGTGGCGAGCCAGCGGGCCGCGAGCGCTTCGTCCAGCCGGTCTGCGGCGCGGGCTTCGCGCCCGATCCACGCGGTGAAATCGGTCATGCGGCCCGCTCGAACACCGCCGCGATGCCCTGACCACCACCGATGCACATGGTCTCGAGCCCGTAGCGCACACCGCGCCGGTGCATCTCGTGCGCCATGTCGGCAAGGATGCGCCCGCCGGTTGCGCCGATGGGGTGGCCGAGGCTGATGCCCGATCCGTTGACGTTGAGGATCTCGCGGCGGCTATCGTCTGCCGACCAGCCCCAGCCCTTGAGCACCGCGAGCACCTGCGGGGCGAAGGCTTCGTTGAGTTCGACCATGCCGATATCGTCCCACGAATATCCGCGCCGTTCGAACAGGCGCTCCACGGCGGGCACCGGGCCGATGCCCATGCGCGAGGGATCGCAGCCCGCCGCCGCCCAGCCGCCGAACCACAGCATGGGCTCAAGGCCCAGTTCCTCGAGCTTGTCCTCCGCCACCACCAGACAAGCCGCCGCCGCGTCGTTCTGCTGGCTGGCATTGCCCGCTGTGACGATGGCTGCTGGATCGCGCTTCAGATCGATCGGCGAGAGTTTGCCCAGCGTCTCCATCGAGGCATCCGTGCGATAGCCCTCGTCATGATCGAAGATCACCGGATCGCCCTTCCGCTGCGGGATCGCGACGGGGACGAGCTGCTCGGCAAAGCGGTTCTCGGCCCAGGCCTTTGCCGCGTTCTGGTGCGAGCGCACCGCGAAGGCGTCGGCGTCTTCGCGAGAAATGTCGTAATCCTTGGCGAGGTTCTCGGCGGTCTCGATCATGCCGGTGATGACCCCGAAGCGCTCGACCGGCTGGCTCATCACGCGCCCGCGCGAAAGGCGGTCATGCAGCACCATGTCGCCCATCCGCACGCCCCCGCGCGCGGCGAGGGTGTAATGTTCGACGTTCGACATGGACTCGACGCCGCCTGCCACGACGACATCGGCCATCCCGGTCTCGACCATCATCGCCGCCGTCGCCACCGCCTGCACGCCCGAGCCGCAGCGGCGATCAAGCTGGAAGCCGGGGACTTCGATGGGCAGGCCCGCCGCCAGCCAGCTCCAGTGGCCGATCGCTGGCGCTTCGCCATTGCCGTAGCCTTGGGAGAACACCACGTCGTCCACCCGCGCCGGGTCGATGCCCGAACGCTCCATCAGCGCCTTCAGGATCACCGCGCCCAATTGGCCCGCGTTCATGCTGGAAAGCCCGCCGAGGAACTTGCCCACCGGGGTGCGCAAGGGGGTGCAGATGGCGGCGCGTCTGGTCATTCTCTCAATCCTTCAAAACCTCCGTTCGCCTCGAGCGTAGTCGAGAGGCCTCGCGCAGGTGTCTCGACTGCGCTCGACACGAACGGATGTGGTGTCACTTGTCGCTCAACGCCACAGTCCCCGCGTCGACCAGCTTGCCGATCGCGCCGGATGACAGGCCCAGCTTCTCGGCCAGCACTTCCTCGGAATGTTCGCCGAGATAGGGTGCGGGCGCGGGATCGCCGGCCTCGCGACCGGGCAGGTTCGCGAAAGAGCGGGTGGCGGGGTAGTCAAAGCCCGAAGGGTTGGCGGGCGCGGGGCCGAACAGCGGGTTGTTCGCCACCAGCTGCGCGTCATTCGCCGCCTCGTAGGCGGTGCGATAGCGCTCGAAAGTGCAGGCCTCGGCCGCCATGCGCGCTTCGAGGGCGGCATAGTCCATCGTCTCGGCGGCGCGCTGGAACAGATCGAACAGCGCGGCGCGGTGATTGAAGCGCGGGGTATCCCCATCGGCAAAGCGCACGCCATGCTCGGCTTCCAGCGCGGCGATGCCCGCTTCGACGCCGAAAGCCTTGACCAGCCCGCCCCACTGCTTGGGCGTGAGCGCGGCAACCATGAAGCGCACCCCGTCCTTCGCCCTGAAGTCGCGCCCGAAAGCGCCCCAGATCGCGTTGCCGAGCCGCTCGCGGTCGCCGCCGCGATAGAGCACTTCGGCCATCAGCCCCGCGTTCGCCATCGTCCCGATCGCGACGTCTCCCAAGGGCAGGCGCACCTCGCTGCCCTCGCCCGCGCGAGTGCGGTGGTGGAGCGCAGCGAGCATGGCGAAGGCGCCATAGGCTCCGGTGATGAAGTCCCACGCGGGCAGCACCTGATTGACGGGCGGCGCGGTAGCCGCGTCCCAGTCCTCCGGCCCCGTCATCAGCGGATAGCCAGCAGCAGCGTTGACAGTGAAGTCCATCGCCTGCCGCCCGTCATGCCAGCCCATGACACGCAGGCTGATCATGTCCGCGCGCCTGGCGGCCATCGCGGCATGGCTAAGGAAGCTCTGCTCCGGAAGGTTGGTGATGCACTGGCCCACCGCGCTCGCCAGCTCGACCAGCAGCTCGCGCCCCTCGCCCGATTGCAGATCGAGCGCGACCGATTTCTTGGCGCGGTTCAAGTTCTCCCACGAGAGCGAGCGGCCCTCGCGCGTCAGCATGTAGCGGTTGTAATCGAGCCCGCCCGCCTTGTGATCGACGCGGATCACCTCGGCCCCCATCTGCGCGCAATAGAGCCCTGCGGTGGGCGATGCGACGAAGCTGGAGACTTCGACGATGCTCAGGTCATTGAGGAGGTTGTACATCTAATTGGAAACCTATCGTGCTTGCCGCAGGAACCGGCTCGCTTGCGGGCCGCAAGCGCGAACGCGCGCCCGCAGCGACGCGACCTTCAGGTCGCATGAGCGAGGATTTCGCGCGCCGGAGGGCGTGCGGAAAATCAAGAATCCCTCCACTCACGCAGCATGTGCTTGGCGATCTGGAGCTGGAGGATCTGCGTCGTGCCTTCGTAGATGCGGTAGATGCGCGCATCGCGGAAGAAGCGTTCGGCGTCATATTCGGCCAGATATCCGGCACCGCCGTAGATCTGCACCACGCGGTCCACCACGCGGCCGCACATCTCGCTGGCGAAGACCTTGAAGGCGGCGGCCTTGACGAGGATGTTCTCCCCCGCATCGGCGCGGGCGGTGACGTCCTTCATCATCGCTTCGGCAGCATAGATCTCGATCTCGCTGTCGGCGAGCATCTGCTGGATCAGCTGGAAGTTGGCGATGGGTTCGCCAAAGGCTTTGCGCTCGTTGGCATAGCGCAGCGCGGAATCGAGCGCGCGGCGGGCATAGCCGGTCGCCGCTGCGCCCACCGAAATGCGCCCGTTGTCGAGGCTCTTCATCGCGAAGACAAAGCCCTTGCCGGTCTCCCCGCCAAGCAGCGCATCGCCCGGCACGCGCACATCGTCGAGCATGATGTCGGAGATGTGGCTGCCTGACTGGCCCATCTTCTTGTCCGGCGATCCGCGCGAGACGCCTGCGCTGTCCATCGGCACGAGGAAAGCGGAGACGTGCGCGTTCTTGGGCAGCGCCTCCTTGCTGGTGCGCGCCATGATCAGCGCGACATCGGCGTGGGGGGCGTTGGTGATGTAACGCTTGGTGCCGTTGAGGATCCAGCCATTGCCGTCCGGATCGGGCACGGCGGTGGTCGCAAGGCCCGCGCTGTCGCTGCCCGAACCCGGCTCGGTGAGGCCGAAGCAGGCGATGCGCCCCTCGGCGATCTTAGGATACCATTCGGCCTTCTGGGCCTCGGTCGCGCCGTTCTTGAGCGCGCTCGCGAACATGCCGACATTGATCGAGAAGATCGAGCGATAGGCGGGAGCGGCATAGGCCATGATGTTCACGACGCGGGCATATTGCGTCATGTTGAGCCCCGCGCCGCCATATTCCTCGGGCACGGAGAGGCCGAACAGGCCCATCTCGCGCATTTCCGCGATGATATCCTCGGGGATGCGATCATCGGCGATCACCTGCGCTTCGGCAGGGATCAGGCGTTCGCGGACGTAGCGGGTGAGCTGCTCGGCGAACTGCTCGAAACTGTCCTCGTCCATTCCCGGGTTACGGCTCGCGGCAATCGCGGATGCGGCGTTCATGTGTGTGGTGTCCTTGGCGGGTGCAACCCTGCCGGCACGGCGGGCCGCTGGTCGTTAGGGGGTCGGTCGGTTCACTGGCCGGACGGGGCGGGCGTGTCGCCTGTCATTTCGGCAGCAGGCGCAGGCGGTGGGCCGGCTTCGGGCGGAAGCGCTTCGGGCGGCAGGCTGCGCTTGTCGAGCATCTCGGCTGCCTCGTCCAATGCCTTGGCCTCGCCCTCGCTTACCCCGCCCGGTGCTTCAGCGCCGCCATCGCTGCAAGCGGCCAGCAGAACGCTGGCGGCAAGCATCACCAGGACGGGCGCGGCGCGGCGCAAGCTTACTGTCCGGCGGTTTCGGCAGCCGCGGCTGCCTCTGCGGCGACATCGGCGGCGGCATCGGCCGCATCCGAGGCGGTGGCGGACGGCGTCTCTTCGGCACCCGGCGCATCGGTGGCGGTCGCATCGGCATCGGCCGCGGGCGTCTCGTTCACCGGAGCCAGCGCTTCATCGGCGGGCATTTCGACCGTGTCGGCGCTCGCCTCGGTCGATGCGTCATCGGCGCTGCCGCAAGCGGCCAGCAACAGCATCGCAGGGATAGCCAGAGCCAGGGGGGCAATCTTTGTCATCGCAAACTCTCTCCTCGGGCGGGTGTTCGAACCGCTCCCTGCAAGCCATAACCAAGCCGATGGGGCAACGCCAAGTGTCAAATGGGCACACCTCCTCCACAAGCGGTGGTGAGGCATGGCGGGCGCGGGTATGATTGCAGCCATGATGAACAAGCGCCTGACTTCCGCCGCCGCCCTTGGCCTCATTGCGGCCACCGCCCTGCCTTCGGCCAGCCTCGTCGCCCAGCCTGCCGCGCCTGCTGCGGCTGCCTTCACCGTCGTCGAAACCGGGCGGGAGTATTCGAGCCTGCAGGACGCGATCGACGCGGTCGGCAACAGCCGCGCCACGATCCGCATCGCGCCCGGCACCTACCGCGAATGTGCGGTGCAGGAGCAGGGGGTGATCGTTTACGAGGCCGCCGAACCCGGCAGTGCCACGCTGGCGGGCCGCGCCTGCGAGGGCAAAGCGGCGCTGGTGCTGCGCGGCACGGGGGCGGAGATTCGCGGGCTCGGCTTCACCGGCATCAATGTCGATGACGGCAATGGTGCCGGCATCCGGCTGGAGGCGGGCATGCTCAATGTCGCCTATGCGCGCTTCACCAACAGCCAGCAGGGCATCCTCACCGCCGCCGATCCTTCGATCCGCGTCTATATCCTCCGCTCGACCTTCTCGGGGCTGGGCACCTGCGAGAACGACGCGGGCTGCGCGCATTCGCTCTATATCGGCGACATCGCCTCGCTCACCGTGCGCGAGAGCCGGTTTGAGCGCGGCACCGGCGGCCATTACCTCAAGGCCCGCGCCGCCGAGGTCACCATCGAGAACAACAGCTTCGACGACGCGAACGGGCGCACCACCAATTACATGATCGATCTGCCCGCCGGATCGCGCGGCCGGATTGCCGACAACTGGTTCGTGCAGGGCCGCGACAAGGAGAACTACGCCGCCTTTATCGCGCTGGGGGCGGAGGACATCCTCCACCCCTCGGCGGGCCTCAGGATCGAGAGCAACGAAGCCCGCTTCGTCCCCGGCCTCAGCCGCCAGAGCGCCTTCCTCGCCGACTGGACCGGCGAGCGCGTGGTGATGCAGGGCAACCGGCTGGCGGGCGGGATCACGCAGTTCGAGAAGCGTTAGGCCTCGGGGGGATCAAAAGCGCGGACATAGCGCTGTTCGGTCGCGGGGATCGTTCCGTTCAAGCTCTTGACCTGAAACGCCCAGCCCAGCTCCCCGGCGAGCCACATTGGCGTGTTCTGTTCAAACCCGAAGCGCCCGTAGATCGCGGGATTGCCGAGCACCGTGATCCCCGCAGCGCCGCGCCCGCGCATGATCTCTTCGCCCGCGTCGATCAGCGCGCGACCAATCCCTCGCCCCTGATGGGCCGGATCGACCGCGACCGGCCCGAGCACCACCCAGCCTTGATCACCGTTCACCAGCAAGGCGGGCGAATAGGTGATCTGGCCGATGATCGCCCCGTCCTGTTCGGCCACCAACGATAGCAGCAGATCACCGTCGGCGCGCAGCCGGTCGACAACCTCCTGCTCGTCGCCGTCGGCATAGGGGCGGCCGATAAAGGCGCGCCGCACCATGTCGTGGATCGCCGCCTCGTCGCCGGGGCGTTCCTCGCGGAAGGTGACGGCGGTCACAACAGTAGATGCCCTGACCGATCGCGCTTGGTCGCCAGATAGCGGGCGTTGTGGGGGTTCTCCGGGAGCTGGTGCGGCACGCGCTCGCTGACCGTGATCCCCGCCGCCTCCAGCGCCGAGACCTTGGCCGGGTTGTTCGTCAGCAGGCGGATCGTGCCCGCCCCCAATAGCTCCAGCATCCGCGCCGCCACCGGGAAATCGCGCGCTTCATCGGGCAGGCCCAAGCGCTGGTTGGCCTCGACTGTATCGAACCCCTGATCCTGCAGGCGGTAGGCGCGCAACTTGTTGACGAGACCGATCCCGCGCCCCTCCTGCCGCATGTAGAGCAGCACGCCCCATCCGCCGCTGTCCCGCGCCTCGTGCGCCATGGCGTGGAGCGCGGCGTCGAGTTGCGGGCCGCAGTCGCATTTGAGGCTGCCGAGGATGTCGCCCGTCAGACACTCCGAATGGAGCCGCACCAGCGGCTGGCGGTCGCCTGACTGCGTGCCGATGATCAGCGCGACATGTTCGCGCAGGTCCGCCGCCGAGCGGAAGGCGACGATTTCGGCATCCTCGCAAGCCGAGACCGGCAGGCGCGCGCGGGTGACGATGCGCAAGGCGCCCGCGTCGGCATAGGCGGCGAGATCGCTCGCCGCGACCGGCACTGCCTCGCCCGCATCCACCGGATCGACCAGAAACGCGGGCAGGATCCCCGCGATCCGCGCCAGTTCGAGCGCGGCGGCAGCTGTCTCGGCCCATTCGAGGCTCACCGCCTTGAACGGGCCTTTGAGCGGATTGCCGAGATCGAGCGCGGGGTCGGCCACCGGCAGCGCATCGCGCAGGGTGAAGGCCTCGCCCCCTGCGATCAGGACGGGAGCGTGGGGAACAGCCGCCTCGCGCTGGTTGGCGAGCTTCAGCGTGGCGGCGCGCGCGGCGGAGATCAGCATCCGCTCAGCTTCCGCTCCTTGCGCAATCGCGGTCTCGACCGGGAGCAGAACCGGGCCGCCATCAAACGCCAGCGGCCAGCCGTGGCGCAGCGCATCCACCGCCTGCGCGGCGCGGCGTGACGGGGATGGCGGCTGCGTCAGAGGTCAAACTCCGTGATCAGCGGCACGTGATCCGACGGCTGCTCCCACGCGCGGGCATCCTCCAGCACGCGGTGCGCGCGGGACTGCTTCGCCACTGCGGGCGAGGCCCACATGTGATCGAGGCGGCGGCCCTTGTCGTTCTCCTGCCAGGCGGGATTGCGATAGCTCCACCACGAATAGTAGCGCTGCGGCGCGGGGATGTACTGGCGGCCGAGATCGACCCAGCCGTGGGCGTCCTGAAAACGGCCCAGCGTTTCGACCTCGATCGGCGTATGGCTGACGACCTTCAGAAGCTGCTTGTGGCTCCACACATCGCTTTCGAGCGGGGCGATGTTGAAATCGCCGACGATCAGCGTGGGACGATCAAGCGTGTCGGCCCAGCGCGTCATCCGCCCGAGGAAATCGAGCTTCTGGCCGAACTTTGTGTTCACTTCGCGGTCCGGCACATCGCCGCCGGCGGGGACATAGACATTCTCGACCAGCAGATCGCGGCCCAGCACCTCGACCCCGATATGCCGCGCCTCGCCATTGTCCTGCCAGTCGTGGCGGGTCACTTCGCGGATCGGCACGCGGCTCACCGTGGCGACCCCGTGATAGCCCTTCTGCCCGCTCACCGCCTGATGGGTGTAGCCCAGGCTGGCAAGCGCCTCGGCCGGGAAGAGGTGGCTCTCGCACTTGATTTCCTGCAGGCACAGGATGTCGGGCGCGGCCTCGGTGAGCAGTTTTTCGATGAGGCCCACGCGCAGGCGCGCCGAGTTGATGTTCCAGGTGGCAACAGACAGCATGGAGGCGGACTTAGTTGGCTGCGCACCACAATTCCAGCTTTCACTTTCATGTCGCTTTGGGCCGCGATAGGGCTGGGCCGTTCCCGGAGACCCGTCATGACCCGCACCCTGTTCGCCGCCCTGCTCCTCGCCAGCACCATCGCCACCCCCGCGTTCGCCAAGGAGCGGCGTCACGCGCCCCCACCCGAACCGAAGGCGAAGAACGTGATCCTGTTCATCGGCGACGGCATGGGCATCTCCACCATCACCGCCGCGCGCATCTATGCCGGGCAGAAGCAGGGTCAGACCGGCGAGGAATTCCAGCTCAGCTTTGAAAAGTTCCCCAATGCCGCGCTGGTCAAGACCTACAACACCAACGCGCAGGTGCCCGACAGCGCGGGCACCGCGACCGCGATCCACTCCGGACAGAAGACCCGCATCGGGGTGCTCGGCATCGGGCCGGCGGCGGAAAAAGGCGTGTGCAAGGATGCGCTGGCGAACCCGCTGCCGCTGCTGGGCGAAGAGGTGAAGACGCGCGGTCTTGCGCTCGGGATCGTCACCACCACCCGCATCACCCACGCCACGCCGGCGAGCGTCTATTCGCGCTCGGCTGACCGTGACTGGGAAAGCGACACCAACATCCCCGCCGACCAGCAGCACGGGTGCAAGGACATCGCGCTGCAACTGGCCGAAGCGCAGTTCGACGTCGCGCTCGGCGGGGGCACCGCGATGTTCTACGGCAAGGCAGGCGGCGGCAGGCGCGCCGATGCGGCGGCTGATCTTCCCGCTGCATGGGCCGCGAAGAATGGCGGGGTGGTGGTGAGGGACGCCGCCGGGCTCGCTGCCGCGCCGATGAACAAGCCGGTGCTCGGCCTGTTCAACCCCAGCCACATGACCTTCATGGCAGAGCGCAAGCCGGACTCGTCCGAACCGACCCTTACGGACATGACCGCTGCTGCGATCGCGCGGCTGAAGGCCGATCCTGACGGGTTCTACCTGATGGTCGAGGGCGGACGCATCGATCACGGCCACCATGCGGGGCAGGCGGGCTATGCGCTCGAAGAGGCGGTCGAACTCGCGCGGGCGGTGCAATATGCGGTCGAGAACACCGATCCCGCCGAGACGCTGATCATGGTCACCGCCGATCACAGCCATGTCTTCACGATCGCGGGCTATCCCAAGCGCGGGAACGACATTCTCGGGCTGGTGGTGCCGCCCAAGGGCAACGGTGAGGATGGCGGCGATGGGGTCTCGCCGCTGCTGGCCGCCGACGGCAAGCCCTATACCACATTGGGCTATGCCAATGGTCCGGGCGCGGTGAGCGGCGAGCGCCCCATGCCGCAGACCGGCATCGCCGCGCGCCAGCAGGCGCTGGTGCCGACCGGCATCGAAACCCACGGCGGCGAGGATGTCGCCCTGTTCGCCACCGGCCCCGGCGCCGAGCGTGCCCACGGCGTGATCGAGCAGAACGTGATCTACTCGATCATCCGCAAGGCGCTGGGCTGGGACAAGTAACGCCGCGGGACGCGGAGGAGCGCTGATCGGCGGGCGAAGCCTCGCCTCACGGCGCGATGCGGCCAGGTGGTTTAGGCGTCGCCGAAAAGTGCTTCGACCGAGAACCGGAGCGCACTTCATGTGCGTGAGCACCGGAAGCGCAGGGCGGAGCGCTTTGCAGGCCCGCATAAACCGCCCGGACAACAAAAAACCCTCGACCCGGGGGCGATGGGTCGAGGGTTCCATTGAGCGTTCGTCACGCTATGTGCAAGGCGGGCTTCTTGCGAAGGGTGGGCAACAGGGGGGAAACCGCCCTTCAGCCGCCTTGTTGAGAATGATTAGCTGCTTCTCCCTTTCAGCGACATGAACGGCGCAAGAATTCTGTCGCTTTCATACAACCGTTCGGCGCGGAGCCGTTCATCCCGGTCGACGGGCCGTGCGGCGCGGGTCTTTGAAGGTGAAGGTGCTGTCGGCCACCGGCACGCCGTAGCGCTGGTTCGACAGCTGCACGCGGGTGCGGTGATTCTGCGCATCGAGCGCGACCCACTGGGCCAGCTGCCAGCCACCGGGCGCGGCCGCCTTGCGCACGAAGATGAGGTTGATCATCCCGAATTCGGGCTTCTTGGGATCGCGCACTTCGACGCTGATGACGTCCTTGTTGCTGGTCGGGATCAGCTTGCCGTAGCGCTTCACGTCGCGCTGCGGATCGAACAGCGCGCCCAGCGGCGAATTGCCGATCGGCCAGCGTTCGACCTGCGCAACCTCGTAATCGACCACGAACAGCGACTTGCCGTTGGAGATGACGAGGAGGTCCGAATCCTTGCCATAGTCGAAGCGGATCTTGCCCGGCCGCTTCAGCGTCATCACGCCCGCCGCGACATTGCCCGCGCGGTCGGTCTGGGTGAAATCGGCGCGCATGGTCGAAATGCCCCGCAGCGCGGCCACCACGGCATCGAGATCGCTGGCCGATTGCGCGGCGAGCGGTGCAGGGGCGAGACTGGCGGGAAGCGCCGGCACAAGGCCGAGCGCGAGGGTGCCGGCGCCAAGGCCGAGCATCAGGGTGCGGGCGGTGTCGGAAAATCTGGTCATGCCGACGCGACTAGGGGCGGAGGCTTGAACTGTCGATGAATTATCGCGCCCACCCGCCGGGCAGGCGCGAGAGAGCCGATCTTACTTGATCTTGGCTTCCTTGAATTCGACATGCTTGCGCGCCACGGGATCATACTTCCGGAAGCTCATCTTCTCGGTGATGTTGCGCGGGTTCTTCTTGGTCACGTAGAAGAAGCCGGTGCCTTCGCTCGAGACGAGGCGGATCTTCACGGTGCTGGGCTTCGCCATGGCGGTTTCCTGTCAAATCGATTGGCCCGCCAGACTGGCTGATCCGGGCGTCAAAAAAGCAAACGCGGCGCGCCCGGAAGGCCCGGCACACCGCACACGGCGGCGCCATTCGCCGATTCACGGGGAAAAGTCAAGGCGGCTTACCAGTCTCCGGCGCGGGGCTTGCTGCGATTGGCCTTCACCGTTCCGCGCACTTTCTTGACCTTCAGCCGCTCGGTCTTGCCGACGCGGTTGAGGCGGGTCTTGGCGCGTTTCTTGGGTTCGGTCTCGGCGTCTTCGAGCAGCGCGGCGAGCTTGGCGCGGGCGTCCTGGCGGTTGGCTTCCTGCGTCCGGTGCGCCTTGGAGGTGATGATCAGATCGCCGTTCCCGGCCAGTTTCGCGCCCGCCAGCGCCCGCAGCCGCGCGAACACCAGCGGAGCGAGCCTCAGGGCGTAGATATTGACGCGCAGCTCGACTTCGGTGGCGACCTTGTTGGCATTCTGTCCGCCCGGGCCGGAGCCTGCGAGAAAGCTCTCGCTCGCCAGCCTGAGCGCGCGGCTCACCAGCGGCTCGGGCGCGTCCGGTTCATCCATCGCGCGCGCCGAGCGCCGCGAAATCGGCGGGGAGGGGTGCGCGGGCCTCGATCGGGGTCTTGCCCGCACGCGTGACAGTGAGGCTCTCGGCATGGAGCATGGTGCGCCGCGCGCCTGCGACAGCGCCTGCGCCATAGACCGGATCGCCCAGCAACGGGGCGCCGAGGCCCTTCAACGCATGGACGCGCAGCTGGTGGGTGCGGCCGGTTTCGGGGCGGAAGCGGATCAGGCTGTGCGGCCCCAGCTGCTCGACCAGTTCCCAGTGCGAGACGGCGGGCTTGCCCTTCTTGGCCGCGATCATCCGCCAGCCTTTCTCGGCCGAGCTGATCTTCGCCAGCGACAATTCGATCGTGCCGCTGGTGCCCGGCGGGCGTCCGGCAAGGATCGCGAGATAGGTCTTGCCCACCAGGCGGTCCTCAAAGGCGCGGTTGAAGCGGGCGAGCGCCTTGGGATTGCGGGCGAGCAGCAGGCAGCCGCTCGTGTCCGTATCCAGCCGGTGCACCGCCACGGGCGGGCGCTGGAAGCCGAGTTTCAGCGCTTCGAGATGGTTTGCGAGACTCGCCCCGCCCTTGCGCGGCGGATCGACCGGGAGCCCGGCGGGCTTGTCGATCACCAGCGCCTCGCCGTCTTCGTAGAGGATGGGGAGGGTCATATCAGCTGTGCCTTCATCAGCCCGCGCAGGGCGTTGCCGATCCGGAAGCCGTTCGCCAGATCATCGAGTGTCAATTCCGCCTCGCGCGCGCGTCCGCTCGCGATCAGCTCCTCGCGCAGCACACCGGGCAGCAGGCCGAGGGTAACAGGCGGGGTCAGCAACACGCCGTCCGGCCCGTCTACAAAGACGCTGGTCCAGCTGCCCTCGGTCACCAACCCATCGGCGCGCACCAGCACGGCTTCGCTAGCGCCATAGCTGCGGGCGGCGGCAAGGGCGTCATCGTAGAAGCCGCGGTCGGAGGTCTTGTGCGCCAGTCGCCAGTCGCTGGGGTCGAGCGGATTGGGGAGGGCTGCGACCTTCGCCGGCTCCTCCAGCATCGGCGGCACCGGCGCGGTCTCCAGCGCGCTCGCCCCGCTGCGCGAGACCAGCAGGCGCACGCGGGCAGGCGCGTCGAGTTCGAAACACAGGGCCTGGATCTGGTTCCTCAGGGCATGGCGATCAAAGGCAAAGCCGAGCACTTCGGCGCTCGCCTTCATCCGCGCGAGATGGCGTTCGAGTAGGGCGATACCGCTGTCCGGCTCGAAGCGCATGGTCTCGATCAGATCGCACTGCGCAGCGGTGAGCCTCGGTGCAGCGCGGCGCAGGAAGCCCGCCTTGACCTCGCATTCGCGCCGTTCGGCCATCGCATCGCTGTCCGCGACAATCGCCGAGCCGATGCCGAGCACGGCAGAGCCCTGGCCGTTTTCGATGGGCGTGAGGCGCAGGGTGCGGATGGCGACGTTGAAGGCGGCGTTTCCGTCTGCGTCGATCCGGCCAATCGCCCCGCAGTAAGGCCCGCGCGCATCGCGCTCCACCTCGGCCAGCAGTTCCATCGCGCGGATCTTGGGTGCGCCGGTGATCGAGCCGCAGGGGAACAGCGCCCGCACCAGATCCATCGCGCTCTTGCCGGGGCTGAGGCGCGCACGCACGGTCGAGACCATCTGGTGCACCGTCGGATAGCTCTCGACCGCGAAGGGCGCATCGACATGGACGCTCCCCGCCTCGGCCACGCGCGACAGATCATTTCGCATCAGATCGACGATCATGAGGTTCTCGGCGCGGTCCTTCACCGAGGAGGCAAGCTCCTCCACCGCCGCGCGGTCCGCTGCCGGATCGGCGGCACGGGGGCGGGTGCCCTTCATCGGCTTGACCTTCGCCTCGGCGCCATTGAGGGCGACGAACAGCTCGGGCGAGAAGCTCAACAGCCAGTGCGATCCGTCGAAAATCAGTCCGCCATATCCCGCGCGGCTCCCATCGCGCAGGGCGGCGTAGAGCCCGACCGGATCGCCGCGGAACGAGCCGGCGAGCGGGTAGGTGAGGTTCGCCTGATAGATGTCGCCGGCGCGGATCGCTTCGTTGAGGGTGGCAAAGGCCTCGGCATAGCCGCCGGGGGAGAGCTGCGGCTCCATCGGGCCGATCGTGCCGGTGCCCTCGGCCCGATCGGCGAGCCAGACTGGGACATCGGCGGCGGCAATCCGGCGCGGGGCATCGAACAGCCCGAGCCATACGAGCGGACCGGCCGCACCAGAGCGCGCGGCGGCTTGGGCTGCCAGCTTCGGCTCGAGCGCGAGGCCTGCCTCATAGGCGAGATAGCCCGCCAGCGCCCCGCCCTCGTCCACCCGCGCCGCCTCTGCCGCGGCGAGCACGGCTTCGACCTCGTCCGGACGGTGAGCGACGAACAGCGCGCGCGGGGCTTCGTACAGCAGCGCGTCGGCAGCGCCTTCTCCCGCGCGGGCATCATCAAGCAGAACAAATGGCGGCGGCTGACCCATCGCGTGTCCTCTTAGCCCAATTCCGGGCCAAGTCGAGAACTTGACCGAAGCCCCCGCCCCCTGCACATCACGGCGAGCTCAAGCGATTAAGGCATAAGGCAAAGGGACGGGTAATGACGGACACGGCAAGCGACATCTTTCTCGGCCTTGGCGCGGATGGATCGCGCCAGGCGCTGGCGCTGAGCCGCTCGAACCGCCACGGGCTGATCGCCGGGGCGACCGGCACCGGCAAGACGGTGACCTTGCAGGGCATTGCCGAAAGCTTCTCCGCCGCCGGGGTGCCGGTGTTCCTCGCCGATGTGAAGGGCGATCTGTCGGGCATCGCCATGCCGGGCTCGCCCACCTTCAAGCACGCCGACAAGCTTGAATCGCGGGCGAAGGAACTGGGCATCGCCGACTATGCCTATGCCGACAACCCGGTGATTTTCTGGGACCTTTACGGCGAGCAGGGCCACCCGATCCGCACCACGGTGTCGGAGATGGGCCCGCTGCTGCTGTCGCGCCTGCTCGATCTCAACGAGATGCAGGAAGGCGTGCTGCAGATTATCTTCCGCTATGCCGACGAGAACGGGCTGCTGCTGCTCGACTTCGCCGATCTCGCCGCGCTGCTGGCATGGGCGAACGAGAATGCGGCGACGCTTTCGGGCACCTATGGCAATGTCACCAAGCCCTCGGTCGGCTCGATCCAGCGCCAGCTGCTGAGCTTTGAGGCGCAGGGCGCGGACCATTTCTTCGGCGAGCCTGCGCTGGAGATCGGCGACTTTCTCAAGGTGGACGAGAAGGGGCGCGGCTATGTGAATGTGCTGGCCGCCGACAAGCTGATGCGCAGCCCCAAGCTCTATGCCACCTTCCTCCTGTGGCTATTGTCCGAACTGTTTGAATCGCTTCCCGAAGTCGGCGATCCGGAAAAGCCCAAGCTGGTGTTCTTCTTCGACGAGGCGCACCTCTTGTTCGACGATGCGCCCAAGGCCTTGCAGGACACCATCGAACAGGTGGTGCGCCTGATCCGGTCCAAGGGCGTGGGGGTGTTCTTCGTCACCCAGAACCCGATCGATATCCCCGAGGAAGTCGCGGGCCAATTGGGCAACCGCGTCCAGCACGCCCTGCGCGCCTTCACCCCGCGCGATCAGCGCGCGATCAAGGCGGCGGCGGAGACCTTCCGCGTCAATCCCAGGCTCGATGTCGAGAGCGTGATCACCGAACTGAAGGTGGGCGAGGCGCTGGTCTCGACGCTCGACGAGGACGGTGCGCCGACGATTGTCGAGCGCACGCTGATCAAGCCGCCGCGTTCGCGCCTCGGGCCGGTGGAGCCCAAGGAGCGGGCGATCATCCAGTCGGTCAGTCCGGTGGAGGGCAAATACGACACCCGCGCCGACCGCGAGAGCGCTGCCGAAGTGCTGGCCGCCAAGGCCGCCGATGCCGCCGCCACCGCCGTGGAAGTGGCCGAAAAGGGCCGTGAGGAAGTGGGCAAGCGCGAGCGCAAAAGGCCTTCCATGTGGGAGAAGGCGGGCAAGAGCGCGATGACGGCAGCGGGCGGCTCGCTCGCCTCAATGGCGGTCGCTGCGGTGCTCGGCAAGAAGTCGAGCGCTGACCCGCTGCGCACCGGCGCAACCGCCTTTGTCAGGAACCTGCTGGGCGGGCTGATGCGCTGAAATCCCGCCGCAAAGGCCCCCGAACCCCCCAATGTTTCACGTGAAACATCGGGTATCGGGGTGCCATCTGGGGGTCATCTCGGGGTCAACTGGGGGTCAAACCGGGCCTGGATTGAGAAGAATCGCCCGGAATCGGCCAGAATCGCCCCGCCCGCCTCAAGATTCGGCCGGCTGCACCATGCAGAACACGTTGAGCTTGTTGCCGTCCGGATCGCGGAAATAGCCCGCATAAAAGCCGTCATCCCCGCGCGGGCCGGGCGCGCCTTCATCGCTGCCGCCGTGGGCCATGGCGATGTCATAGACCGCGTGGACATCATCGGGCGCCTTCACCTCGAGCGCGACCATCACGCCGTTGCCCACGGTCGCGGGCTGGCCGTCGAACGGCACCGTCGCCGCGATGCCGGGCGCGCCGCCCCATTCGCCCCAGGCGATGAAGGCTTCCGTATCCATCATCCGCCCCACGCCAAAATGCGTGGCAATCGCATCATAGAACGCCGCCGCGCGCGGCAGATCATTGGTGCCAAGGGTAACGTAGCCGATCATCTGTGTTCCTCCCTTACCGCGACTCGGTATGTAGGAACATTACAGGAACATAGAGGCGGTCACAAGCTATGATGGTGGCAAGCTATCGGCCCGCCAACGGACGGGCCGCGAGCGCACGCGCGCGAGCCGCAGGCGATCCGGCGCGAAGCGACGGAAGCTCGCCGAGGACGAACGCGCGGAGGCGCGTTCGCAACCAAAGAAGCCAAGCCCCGTGTCGAGCACGGGGCGCCCTCCTCAAAGCGCCGCGGTCTCGCGCTCCAGCCACGCCAGATCATCGCCTGCCAGCTGCGGCGCTAGCAGGCTGCGCACCTTGGCGTGATAGGCGTCGACCCATGCCACTTCATCCGCCGTCAGCAGGCTCTTTTCGATCAGCTTGCGGTCCAGCGGCACGAAGGTCAGCGTCTCGAAGCCGAGATAGCGGCCTTCCTGCCCGGCAATCTCACGCTCTTCCACCAGCACGAGGTTCTCGATCCGGATGCCGTAGTGGCCCTGCTTGTAATAGCCCGGCTCGTTCGAGAGGATCATGCCCGCAAACAGTTCCTGACCCGTGCCGGCCTGCCCGCCCGAAGGCTTGGCGATGCGCTGCGGGCCTTCGTGCACGCCGAGGAAGCTGCCCACCCCGTGGCCCGTGCCATGGGCGTAATCGACGCCGGCTTCCCACAGATATTGCCGCGCCAGCACATCGAGCTGGCCGCCCGCCGTGCCTTGGGGGAACACCGCACGGTCAATCTGGATATGGCCTTTCAGCACGCGGGTGTTGCGATCGCGCATTTCCGCCGAGGGTTCACCCGGACCGACCCACACGGTGCGGGTGATATCGGTCGTGCCGCCCGGATACTGCCCGCCCGAGTCCACCAGATAGATCGAACCCGGCGGGATCGGGATATTGCTGTCCTCGTCCACCTTGTAATGCGGCAGCGCGGCGTGGCCGGCAGCGGCGGAGATGGTGTCGAAGGAGAGATCGCGCAGCCCTGCATCCTCGGCGCGGAAGGCGGCGAGGCGGGCGGCGGCCGCGAGTTCATCGACCCCCCCCTTGGGGCCTTCCACTTCCAGCCAGCGCAGGAACCTGGTCACCGCAGCGCCGTCACGCGCCTGCGCGTCGCGGTGGCCCTGCTGTTCGGCGGCGTTCTTGATCGCCTTGGCAAGGATCGTCGGGTCCTGCTTGAAGGCGACCTCGGCGCCGCCCGCCTTCAGCCCCTGCGCAATGCCGACCACGGCGAAATCGGGATCGAGCGCGACATTCTGTCCGGCGAACTCGCCTGTCAGCGCGCCTTCGAAAGCGGCGCGATCACGGATGGTCACGGCATTGCCGAGGTGGCGGGTCAGCTCGGGCGTGACCTTCTCGGGCGCGATGAACAGCTCGGCGCTGCCATCCTTGCGGGCGATGACATAGGACAGGGCAACGGGCGTGTGCGACACATCTGTCCCGCGGATGTTGAGCAGCCATGCAATCGAATCGAGCGCGGGGATCACCACCGCGTCATGCCCCTCGCGCGCGAGCCAGTCGGCTACCGCGGCGCGCTTGTCAGCCGAGGAACGGCCTGCCAGCGCCTCGTCATAGGCCTGCGCGGGTGCGGGCGAGGGCGCGGGCTGATCGGCCCACACCGCGTCCAGCGGATTGCCCTGCGCCGCGACCAGCGCGATGCCCTTGGGCACGAGCGCCTTTTCCAGCGCCTGCGTCCAGCCGAAGGTGTGGAGCCAGGGATCATAGGCGATCTTCGCGCCCTCGCCCGCCACCTCGGCGAGCCAGCCCGCGAGCGTATCGGCGGGCACGCTCTTGTATTCGAACAGATTGCCGTCGACCTGTTCACGCACCTGCACGGTGTAGCGCCCGTCGACGAAGATCGCGGCATGGGTGAGGGTGACGGCGGCAAAGCCCGCCGATCCGCCGAAGCCCGTCAGCCAGTTCAGGCGTTGGGCATAGTCGCCGACATATTCGCTCATGTGTTCATCGGAGATGGGGATGATGAAGCCGGTGAGGCCGCGCCGCTTCAATTCCTCGCGCAGGGCGGCAAGGCGGGCTTCATGGGTTTGCATCAGCATGTCGTCGATCCTCGGGCGCGGGCACTTGTCGCCCATCAATGTGTTGTTACAACCGCGAACATAGGCCCAAAGAGCCGCCCTTTCCACCCAGACGACAACGGGACCCGAGCGATCCATGAACGACCGCATCAGCCGCCTTGCCCTTGCCTGCGCGCTTGCCGCCACCACCTTTGCCCCTGCCGCCGCGAACACCACCCGAGAGGAACAGCCCCGCGTGACCACCCCGTCTTCCGCCGCCCAAGATCATAGTGGCGAGATCAAGCCGCCCGTCGCCGCCAAGAAGCCGCACAGCTACACGCATCACGGGATCACCATCGAAGACCCCTATGACTGGCTTTACGACAAGTCCTATCCCACCGTGGACGACAAGGCGGTGCTCGATCACATCAAGGCGGAAAACGCCTATTTCGAGGCCAAGATGGGCGCGCAGGCTCCCTTCACCGAAGCCCTGTTCACCGAGATGCGCGCGCGCATCAAGGAGGACGATTCGACCGTGCCCCAGAAGGATGGCGACTACTTCTACTGGAGCGAGTTCGAGGAAGGCGCGCAGTATCGCAAGCACTACCGCGCGCCGGCTGTCGGAGACATGGCCGATGCAGCCAAGGCCGAACTGCTGATCGACGAGAACGCGCTTGCCGAGGGCCACGAATATTTCAGCCTCGGCGCGGCCTCGATCAGCCAGAACGGGCGCTTCCTCGCCTATTCGACCGACACCAACGGCTCGGAACGCTACATCGCGCGGATCAAGGATTTGCAGACCGGCGAGCACCTGCCCGATGTGATCGAGAACCTGCGCGGCGATCTGGTGTGGGTCGCGAATGACACCGCGCTGGTCTACGGCCCATCGACCGAGGAGTGGCGCACGCTGGAGGCCAAGCTCCACGTGATCGGCACGCCGGTGAGCGCGGATGTGACGCTCTACAAGGAGGAAGACCAGTCCTTCGGCGTCGGCACCGGCCTTTCCTCGCAGGAAGACTGGCTGATCATCGCCACGGGTGACAACGAGACGAGCGAAGTCCGCCTCGTCCCCGCCGCCAACCCCACCGCCACGCCCATTCTGGTGAAGCCGCGCAGCAAGGGCGTGGAATATTCTGTCGACATGCGCGACGGCGAATTGTGGGTGTGGACCAATGATGATCACATCAACTTCCGCCTCGCCAAGGCGAAGCTGGAAAGCCCAAGCGACTGGCAGACGGTGATTGCCGGATCGGATGATTTCTATCTGACCGGATTCGAGCTCTACAAGGACTTCTTCGTCACCGAAGGGCGGCTGGACGGCCTCGATCAGATCCAGCTGCGCCAATATGCCGATCCCGCGAAGATCACGCCGATCACCTTCCCGGAAGCGAGCTACACGGCGGGCCTTTCCAACAACCCCGAATATGATGTGAGCAAGCTGCGGCTGGCCTATCAGTCGATGGTCACGCCGAGCACGGTCTATGACTATGACGTGAAGACGGGCAAGCTGACGACGCTGAAGACGCAGGTCATCCCGAGCGGATATGATGCGAGCCTCTATGTCGCCGAGCGGGTGACGATCACCGCGCGCGACGGGACGCAGGTGCCGGTCAGCGTGATGATGCGCAAGGACCGCGCGGAAATCCTCAAGCAGGCCGGGATCGAAGGGCCGGGGCCGCTCCACCTCTATGCCTATGGCGCCTATGGCTATGCCATCCCGCCGGGCTTTTCGACAACGCGCCTCTCCCTCGTGGATCGCGGGTTCGCCTATGCCATCGCCCATATTCGCGGCGGGGATGATCTCGGGCGGCGCTGGTACTTGCAGGGCAAGATGTTCGAGCGGACCAACACCTTCAACGATTTCGTCGATGCAGGCCGGGGCCTGATCGCCAAGGGCTATACCGCGGAAGGCAAGGTGACCGCGAGCGGCGGTTCGGCTGGCGGCGAGCTGATGGGCGCGATCATCAATCAGGACCCGTCGCAATATGGCGCGATTGTCGCCCATGTGCCCTTTGTCGATGTGCTGGGCACGATGCTCAACGAGAAGCTGCCGCTCACCCCGGGCGAGTGGCAGGAATGGGGCAACCCGATCGAGAGCAAGGAGGCCTTTGCCTATATCTTGTCCTATTCGCCCTATGACCAGGTGGTGGCCAAGGCCTACCCGCCGATGCTGGTGACCGCCGGCCTCAACGATCCGCGCGTCACCTATTGGGAGCCGGCCAAGTGGGTCGCCAAGCTGCGCGAGGTGAAGACCGACGACAACCTGCTGCTGATGAAGACCAACATGGGCGCAGGCCACGGCGGGCAGTCGGGCCGCTGGAACAGCCTCAAGGAGACGGCGGAGGAATACGCCTTCATCCTGTGGCAGATGGGCATGGCCCCGAAGAGCGAGGGTAAGTGACCAGCCCCGGCACGATCATCTACCGCCTGTCGCTCGTCGTAATGGTGGCGAGCGCCGCCGTGATTGCGCTGTGGCTGGCGGCGCTCAAGGACTATTCCTATGCGGCGCTCGCCGCGCCTGCGTCCTTCGTGGGCGCCGCGAGCTGGAGCGTGGCCGGAATTGTCGGGTGGCGTGCGTGGTTCATCCTCCTGCTCCCCTTCTATGCCGCGCCGTTCCTGCCGTGGGCGGAGTGGATGCATGGCTGACCGCTTCACCCGCAGCTTCACCGCGCTGCCTACGCACATCGACGAGCTCGGCCACGTCAACAACACCGTGTGGGTGCAGTGGATTCAGGACATGGCCACCGCCCATTGGGACGCGGTCGCGCGCCCTGAGGACCGGACGGCGTTCTTCTGGGTCGTGGTGCGGCACGAGATCGACTATCGCGGCAATGTCTCCGAGGGCGAGACTGTCACCGCCGAGACATGGATCGAAGGCCCGGCGCAGGGCGCAAAATCGCTGCGGCGGGTGGAGTTCACCGACGCGAGCGGCAAGCGGCTCGTCAGTGCCGCGACCACATGGGCGATGCTTGATCGGGCCACTGGCAGGCTCGCCCGTGTGCGGCCCGAGGTGCTGGAGCCTTTTATGTGAAGGTTCAGACCACCCGCCTCGCCTCCCCGCCCGGCCACCATAACATAGTGGTACTATTGATGGCCGAGCGGGGAGTCGGGGCGGGAGGTCTGTGTCGCGCGTGAGCGCGACCGCAAGCAAGCTACGCCGCTTCCTCGCGTTTGCGCGGGGCGGGTCTTTCGGCGAAGACGGTGAGGCGTTCATAGGCGAGGCGGTTGCGGCCGCTTGCCTTGGCTTCGTACATCAGCGCATCGGCGCGGGCGTAGAATTCGGCAAAGGCCATGCTGCGCCGCGCCGCCTGGGCGAGGGTGATCACCCCCATGCTCGCGGTCACCGGCAGATCGAGACCCGGCACATCCTGCGCGATGCGGATCGGGATCGCCTGCCGCAGCGCCTCGGCACGTTCCAGCGTGCGATCGCCGCGCAGCAGCACCACGAATTCCTCGCCCCCCAGACGCACCGCAATCGAATCCCGCTCGCCGGTGGTGCGGATCGCGTTGGCGCAGGCGATCAGGGCCGCATCGCCCACCTGGTGGCCGTGGAGGTCGTTGATCGCCTTGAAGCGGTCGAGATCGATCAGCGCGAAGGTGTTGAAGCCCTGCGTCAGCAGCTCGTCGAAGCGCGCCTCGATCGCGCGGCGGTTCATCAGGCCGGTGAGCGAATCCCGCGTCGAGATCTGTTCCAGCATCCGCGCCTCGGTCAGCGCTGCATCGCGTTCTTCACGGATCGCGAAGAAGCGGTCGGCAATCGCGAGGCTGATCACCACCACTTCGATCCCGGTCGCCATGAACATCATCAGATCGAGGCTGGCAGGCCCCGCATAGACGCCCAGACCCCGGGTAAGGCGTTCGATCGAGGTGAGGATCAGCGGGAACCACGCCGCCGCGACCCACTTGGCCGAACGGCTGCCGCGCAGGATCGCATGGATCAGCGCCACGCTGACAATCACCGCCGCAGGGGTGATGGTGAGGAAGTAGCCGGTGTCGTCGAATGCCTGGGTGGCGTGGAACTGGATCGCAAAGAAGCCGGGCACGGCAATCGTCCAGCACCCGGCCCAGAAAGTCAGCCGCCGCATCCCGCGCGACAGGGCGCCGCGTTCGAGGAAGCGGCTGAGGAACAATAGCGCCGCCCCGCAGCCCACCGCCCAGCACAGCGGCGCCATGATCGCGAGGAAGGCCACCGGCAGGCTTGCCACCACCGAGATCACCCCGCCGGCAAACAGCACATAGCCCATCATCGCGACGACCATCAGCGCGTGGAACAGCACGAAGCTTTCGCGCAGGACGAGGTAGAAGCTGACATCGAACATCAGCGGCAGCACCAGCATCCCCAGCACCAGCGCGAGCAGCATCATCTCTTCCAGCGTGCGCGCGGCATCCTCGGTATGGCGGACCAGCCCCGCCTCGGTCAGCAGCGGGATCGAATGGGGGCGCTCGATCCGCGCCAGCACGGCGGTGGTGTCAGGGGTGATTTCGGGCAGAGCGAGCTGGAATACCGGGCCGCCGGGGAAGGATTTGCCTTCGCTTTCGGTGTAGCGCACCCCGCGCAAACTGCCGTCACGATCGAGCGCATAAAGCGTGATCGCCTCGAACCGCGCGGTGCGGGTGAAGAAGTGCCGCGGCACGACCTCGCCCTGCCAGCTCGCCGCATCGAAACGCAGCCAGCCGAGCGGTTCGCGCGCGGTCCAGCCTTCGCCGGTGCAGTTCCAGGCATCCTTCGGGATCATGGCTTCGACGGTGCGCGCGGCATCGGTTGCGGCGTGGCAGACGGGAGTTGCGACAGTGCCGTGATGCTCGTCCGCCGCAGCCGGCACGGCCAGCCCCAGTGCCAGCAGCACTGCAGCAATCCAGAGCCTGAAAATGTGGCGGGGGGCGAACATGGCGGGGAACTAGCAGCAAATCCCCTAATATGCTGTTAAGCCCGTTAACTCCGTTTCGGAGGAAAAATCATCCGTTTTCATGGGGATATTCGCAGGGCGGCGCGGCGCGTGTGCAGCAATGCAAAGCCTGATCTGCCAGCCGCCGGCCCATCCCTGCCGCGCCGCACCGGAGCTGCTGCGGGCGGGGCGTGCGGATTTGTCATTTTGTTGTCATACAAGCGGACTAGCGCGCAGGCAGACAACAGTATCCGGACCTTGTGATGAACATGAAGAACACCGCTCCCACCCGCACTCTCGCCGCGCTCGCGCTGGCTGCCCTCTCCCTCACCGCTTGCGGCGGCACGGGTGACAGCAGCGGCGGCTCGCGCAATTCGGTCCACGCGGTGGGCTCCTCGACGGTCTATCCCTTCGCCAAGCTGGTGGCCGAGAACTTTGCCCGCTCGAACACCGATTTCCGCTCGCCGCTGATCGAATCCACCGGCACGGGCAACGGCATCCAGCTGTTCTGCAAGGGCCTTGGCGCCAATACGCCGGACATGGTCAACGCCTCGCGCCGGCTGAAGGACAGCGAGTTCGACAGCTGCAAGGCCAACAAGGTCGACGAGATCATCGAGCTTCAGGTCGGCCTCGACGGCATCGCCTTCGCCTCGGCCAAGGGCGGCATCATGCTGAACCTCTCGCCCGAGACGATCTACAAGGCGCTCGCCGCGCAGCCCTATGGCAAGCCGCAGACCGCCAAGACCTGGAAGGATGTCGATCCCGCGCTGCCGGCCGATCCGATCCTCGTCTACGGCCCGCCGAGCACCTCGGGCACCCGCGATGCGCTGAAGGAGCTGGTCCTCGAAGTCGGCTGCAAGGCCGATCCGGCGATCAAGGCGCTCAAGGACAGCGACGAGAACAAGTACAAGCAGATCTGCACCGAAGTGCGCGACGACGGCGCCTATGTCGATCAGGGCGAGCAGGACAACCTGATCGTCCAGAAGATCGAGAGCAATCCGCGCTCGGTCGGCATCTTCGGCTATTCCTATCTCGAGGAAAACACCGACAAGGTGCAGGGCCTGCCGATGAACGGCGTTGCCCCGACCTACGAGAACATCGCCAGCTTCGCCTATCCCGGCGCGCGCCCGCTTTATGTCTACATCAAGAAGCAGCACATGCGCGCGATCCCCGGCCTTGCCGCCTATCTCGACGAGTGGGTGAAGAGCTGGGGCAAGGACGGCCCGCTCGCCAAGATCGGCATGGTCGCCATGCCGGCTGACGTGATGGCCGCCAGCGCCGCCAAGGTGCGCGAGCAGACCGTGCTGACCCGCGAGGAACTCGTCGCCAAGAAGTAGAATCAAGCGCGCAATTGCCGCCGGAGCCATGACGGGTTAGCCTGCCCGTCATGAGCACCCGCAAGATTGCCGCCTGGCATGCCGCCGGACTGATCGACGCCGACACGCGCGATGCGATCCTGGCTTATGAAACCGCCCACGCGCGACCGCTCGCGCTGTGGGCGGTTTTCGGTATCGGGGCGCTCGCCATCGGCCTTGGCATTGTCTCGGTGATCGCGGCCAACTGGGAGGATATTCCCGGCCAGCTGCGCCTCGGGGTCCATCTTGCACTGATTGCTGCCGGGCTCGCCGTGTTGTTCCTGCGCGAAGAGCAATTCGCCGCAGATTCGCCCTGGGCGGTGGAGGCGCTGGTGTTTGTCACCGCAGCGCTTGGCCTAACCTTCTTCGGCCATCTGGGGCAGGTCTACCAGACCTCATCGCCCCTGTGGAAGCCGCTGGCCGCATGGCTGGCGCTGTTCGTGCCGCTGCTGCTGCTGACCGGGCGCAGCTGGCCGAGTGCGCTGGCGGTGCTCGGCGGCGCGGTGTGGTGCGCGTGGGACTATGCCGCTGCCCTTACCGGCTACGGCGCGCCCGATCCCTCGCTGTCCTTGCTGGTGTGGACCGCCTTTCTCACCGCGCTGCCCGTTGCCTTCGCGCCGATTGCCGCTGCCTTGCGCGCCCGCAGTCTGCGCCCCGATTTCTGGCGGCGGCTCGAACAGATTGCGCTCGCCTATGGCGTGGCGGGGGCTTCGCTGGCGACCGCGTTTGCCGCGTCGGGCGCGTTCGGGGAGGAGCGGCTCGCCACCGAATGGGCCAGCATGGCGACCAGCGGTGCGGTCGCACTGGCGGCAGGCTTGGCGACCATCGCATTGCGCCCGGGCATCTCCGGCCGGATGTCGGGCGCGATCATGGCAGGGGCGGGGCTGATCCCGCCGCTGGCCTATCTTGCGGACGGGTTCACCATGCCCGCCGCGCTGCTGTTCATGGCGCTGTGGGCAGGCATCGCCGCCGCTGCGCTGGCAGCGCATTGGCGCGGGGTGTTCCAGCTGGCGGTTGCCGCGATTGCGCTGAGGCTCATTATCCTCAGCTTCGAACTGGCAAGCGATCTGCTGCTGTCGGGCTTCGGGCTGATCCTCTCGGGGCTGCTGATCCTCGGCGTGGCATGGGTGGCCGTGCGGGTGTCGAAGGCCTTCGCCCCGCCTGCCGATGATGCGGAGGACGCCGCATGAACCGCGCGCTGAAACTCGCCGTCCTGCTGCTCCCGCTCGCCGGTCTTGGCGGGCTGTGGGCGATGAGCGACCACACCTTCCGGCAGGGCACCGAATGGGAGGTGCCGATCGCCGGCTTTGACCCGCGCGATTTCCTGCGCGGGCACTATGTCGAGTTCACCTATGACTGGCCCGGGGTCGAGGAGTTCCGCGATGCCCCGCCGCAGATGCTGTGCCTCGAGGGCAGGGCTCCGGCGCTCGCCCGCGTAACCCCGCTTATGGAGGGCGAGCCTTGCGCCCATCCGGTGCGGGCCGACACCACCGGCGTCTATGGCTGGGAGGGCCTGACCCGCGGGCGGCTCTATCTCGATCAGGACCGCGCGGGCGCGATGCAGCGCGAATTGCAAAAGCCCGACCTGCGCGGGATCGTGACCCTGCGCCAGCGCGAGGACGGCAGCTTCACTGCGATCTCCATCCGCTTCCGTCCGCTCACCGCAGACGAAATCGCGCTGCGCGACGCCCAAAACGAAGGGGCGGGAGACCTGCGCCCCCCGCCCCCGATCATGGTGCAATAGGCCGCCCGCGTCAGAACTTTGCGGTCAGCTCCACCCCGTAGAAGCGCGGCTCGGCGGGGATGAAGGTCGGGATGGTGAAGGCCCAGCCGGTGTTGCCGGCATCGAGCAGATAGTTCTCGTCGGTCGCGTTGCGGATGAAGCCGGCGATGGTGTACCGCTCGTCGGCAAAGCTGAGGCCCGCGCGGGCATTCACCAGCGTCACCGCGTCCTGCGAAATCAGCGGATTGTTCGGCACCTCGAAGAAGATCTGGCTGCGATAGGTCACGCTCGGCGTGGCGAAGAAGCGCATCCCGTTCCCGAATTCATAGTCCACCGTAAACCCGCCCGAGGCCTGCACCTCAGGCTGGAGCCGGAAGCGCGCACCCGAGAAGGCGGGCGAGAAGGCGCCGTTCTTGTCGATCCCGCCGTCGATGTAACCGGCATTGCCGAACACCCGCAGCCAGTCGGCTAGCTCCACCGAAAGCTCCGCCTCGAACCCGAGGTTGCTGGCCTTGCCGGCGCTCTGGGTGACGAAGGCGCCGGTCGGATTGCCGTTGGCATCAAGCTGCGCGACCGAGACCTGGAAGTCGTTATAGACCTGATAATAGACCCCGAGCGAGCCCGAGACCGCGCCGCTGGCGAGCTTCAGCCCGCCCTCGTAGTTCCACACGGTCTCCTGCGCGATGGTGCTGACATTGGGCAGCACATCGGTGCCGCTGCGGCGCGCTGCCACCTGCACCACCGGCGAGCGGCGGCCCTTGGAGACGGTGGCGAAGACGTTCACATCATCGCTGATGCGGAACAGCGCATTGAGGCGCGGCAGCACCGCGTTGAAGCGGTCATTGGCCGAGAAGGTGCGCCCGCGTGTATCGATCTGCCCGGGGATCAGCGCCGCGCGGCTCAGCACCGAATTGGGCACCCGCGCAAAGAAGCCGGATTCGCGATATTCGTGAATGTAGCGCACGCCCGCGGTCACTTCGAAGGCGTCGCTCACCAGCCAGGTGGCGTCGGCGAACAGCGAATAGGCCTCGTTGTGCCCCTGGTTCTCGAACACCGAGGAATAGGGGATCGCGGTCAAGGCCCCGCCGGTGGCAATCGCCGTCACGCCGCTCGCGGGCACGGAGCCATTGGGCGCGACGCAGGCAATGCCGGGGATCAGCGGCGCGCCGAACAGCGAGGTGAGGCACTGGAGCAAGGTGCCTTCCTCGGTGGCGAAGGGCACGTTCTGGCGGCCGTCCTCGATGAACACGTTCCACCCCGCGCTCGCCCGCAGCGACTTGCCGGCGTAGCTGAAGCGGCCCTCGTGGCTGACCTGCCAGCCATCGGCGATTTCGGCGAATTCGAGGAAGGGCGCAGCCGAACCATCGGCGTCGAACACCTCGCGGCTATCGAACTTGCGGTAGCCGTTCACCGTGGTGAAGGTCCAGCCGTCGGCAAAGGTGTGTTCGAGCGTCAGGTTGAGATCATAGACCTCGCGGTTGAGGCCGAGCTGATCGTCGCCCAGCGCCGCGGCGCCCGCCGGATTGCCGCCGAGATTGGCGTTGCCGAAGGCATTGGCCGCCCCGCCCGGCGCGCCGGTGAAGGCCGGGAAACGGCCCGAGACGAAGGGCGTGCCGCCATTGCGCTGCTGGTCATAGGTGCCCACCAGATCCACCGTCAGATCGCTGGTCGGCGTCCAGCGCAGCGAGGCGCGCAGGCCCAGCTGATCCTGCGCATAAAGATCTTCGCGCTGGTTGGGCGAGAGGTTCTCGACATAGCCATCGCGCGAGCGCCATTCGCCCGCGATGCGCGCGGCGATGGTGTCATTGCCGATATTGACGAAGCCGCCGATCAGGGTCTGGTTGAAGTTGCCATAGCCGCCGCGCACTTCGCCCGAGACGCCTTCGCGCGGACGAGCCGAGACGAGGCTGATCGCGCCCACTGCGCTGGCGGTGCCGAACAGGGTGGCTTGAGGCCCCTTGATCACCTCGACGCGCTCCAGATCGTAGATCGCCTGATAGGAACCGCGCGAACGCGAGATGTCGACGCCGTTGTAATAGAGCGTGACGCGCGGGCCCTGCTGCGCCGAGCCGCTATCCGAGGTGATGCCGCGGATCACGACGCCGGGGTTGTTGGCGCTCTGCTCCTGAATCAGGAGGCCGGGGACGTAGTAGGACAGCTCGTCGAGATCGCCCACGCCCAGTTCGCGGATGCGTTCACCGGTGGTGGCAGTGATGGTGATCGGCACGTCTTGAAGGCGCTGCTCGACCTTCTGCGCGGTGACGATGATCTGGTTCCCGGAGGCGGGGGCTTCGGGCTCTTCTGCGGCGGTGTCCTGCGCAAAGGCGGCCTGCGGCGCAGCGGCAAGCATGGCGGAGAGCGCGATCAGCGAGGCGCGCGCATGGGTGTGACGGATCATGAAAGGCTTCCCTGTTATTGGAGAGAGGCCCTGCCCGTCGCACGCGATGGTGACGCTGCCGCGTCGGATGCGTGAAGGCTGAATTACGCCTGATTTACAGTTTCAAGGCGTTGCCTTTGTGCATCTTTGCTTTCGATCGCGCTTGCGCGCGATGCAGACCTCCCGCCCCGCCTCCCCACCCGGCCACCATAGCCTGATGGTATCATTGGTGGCCGGGTGGGGAGGTGGGGCGGGAGGTCTGCGCCACCGTCAGGTGGCCAAGATCACAACGGATTCCCGTCCCTGTCCCGGTAGATCACCCGTCGGCCGACATGGTTGGCGGGGCCGACGAGGCCGTCTTCCTCCATCCGTTCGATCCACTTGGCGGCGGTGTTGTAGCCCACGCCCATCTGGCGCTGGAGCCAGCTGCCGCTCGCCTTCTGGTTCTCGATCACAATCTGGCAGGCCTGGCGATACTTGCGCTCTTCGGGGTTGTCCGATCCGGTGAACTCGTCCTCGAAGCCGAAGCCGCCGTCTTCCGGCTCCTCGGTGACGGCATCGACATATTCGGGCGCGCCCTGTCCGCGCCAGAAGGTGGCGACCGCTTCCACTTCCTCGTCCGAAACGAAGGGCCCGTGGACGCGCACCATCGCGCCGGTGTTGGGCTTGTAGAGCATGTCGCCCTTGCCCAGCAGCTGTTCGGCGCCCTGTTCGCCAAGGATGGTGCGGCTGTCGATCCGGCTGGTCACCTTGAAGCTGATGCGGGTCGGCAGGTTGGCCTTGATGACGCCGGTGATGACGTCGACCGAGGGGCGCTGCGTCGCCATGATCAGGTGGATGCCCGCCGCGCGGCTCTTCTGGCTGAGGCGCTGGATCAGGACTTCGATTTCCTTGCCCACCGTCACCATCAGGTCCGCGAGTTCGTCGACGATCAGCACGATCTGCGGCAGGGGTTCGTAATCGAGCTGTTCTTCCTCGAACAATTGCTCGCCGGTCTCGGGGTCGAAGCCGGTCTGCACGCGGCGGCCCAAGGGCTTGCCCTTGGCGATGGCGGCGGAGACCTTCTCGTTGAAGGAGTTGATGTTGCGCGAGGAAATCGCGCTCATCATGCGGTAGCGGCGCTCCATCTCCTCGACCGCCCACTTCAAGGCGCGCACCGATTTGTGCGGCTCGGTGACGACGGGCGAGAGCAGGTGCGGGATATCGTCGTAGGTCTTGAGCTCCAGCACCTTGGGATCGATCAGGATCAGGCGCAGCTCGGACGGCGTGAAGCGATAGAGCAGCGAGAGCAGGATGACGTTGAGGCCGACCGATTTACCGCTGCCGGTGGTCCCGGCCACCAGCAGGTGGGGCATGGCGGCAAGATCGGCGATGATCGGCTCGCCCGCGATATCCTTGCCGAGGATGATCGGCAGGTTGCCCTTGGCATCGGCAAAGGCGGCGCAGGCGGCGAGTTCCTTCAGGGCCACCATCTGGCGATCCTGATTGGGCAGTTCGATCCCCATCACCGTGCGCCCCGGGATGGGCGAGACGCGCGCGGAAATCGCGCTCATGTTGCGGGCGATATCCTCGGCAAGGCCGACCACGCGGCTGGCCTTGATGCCGGGCGCGGGTTCGAGCTCGTACATCGTCACCACCGGGCCGGTGCGCACCGCGGTGATTTCGCCCTTCACATTGAAGTCGTCGAGCACGTTTTCGAGCAGGCGGGCGTTGCGTTCGAGGGCGACCTTGTCGAGCTTGGGCGCCTTGTCGACCGGCGGTTCGGCGAGCAGATCGAGGCTCGGCAGCTTGAAGGCGGCGAACATGTCGCCCTGCGCGGCCTTGGCGGGCTGGACGGCGCGCTTGGGCGGGGCGGAGGGATCGCTGATTTCGGGCGGGCGGCGCTGGGGCTCGTCGATGGTGACAGGGGCGGCATCGGCACCCTTGGCCGGGCGGCGCGGGCGGGCGGGGATGGCGAGTTCGTCTTCCTCGTCACCCGCAAAGGCCAGCGCCTCGGCGGGTTTGCGCCCCGGCAGCGGGAGGGCGCGCAGCAGGCCGGCGAGCGTGCCGCCGCCAAGGAACTCGGGCAGGCTCATCAGCGCGCGCCAATCGATCGCGAAGATGCGGGTGAGCAGGCCCACGCCCGTCGCAAGGCACACCAGCGCCGCGCCGAGGATCACCCAGCCCTGCGCATCGCCGGCAATCCGTGCCGCCAGCGCCTCGATCGCGCCTGCGCCGAGCAGGCCGGCAAGGCCCCCGGCCTGCGCGGGGAGCGTGCCGCCGGGGCCCTGAAAGGCGAGTGCGAGCACGGTCGCGAGCAAGGTCATGGCGATCAGCAAGAGCCCGGTGGGCAGCCACCAGGGCGAGGTTTCCGCCTCGTCGCCGTTCTCGACATCGCGCCACAGCTTGCGCGCCGAGACATAGAGCAGCGGCAGCAGCAGCGCGCCGGGCAGGCCGAAGATCAGCAGCACCTTGTCCGCCACCCATGCGCCGGAAAGGCCCATCCAGTTGGCGACTGCGGCGGTGTCAGCCGCGGTCGATCCGCTGGGGTCGGTCTGGGTGTAGCTGACCAGCGCGAGCGCGAGGAAGATGGTTGCGCCGAGCAGCAGCCCCGCGCCGGTCATCTGCGCCAGCCGCCTCAGACCACGCCGCAGCCCCGCGCGCCATTCGGCGTCGCTCTTGCTGACGGGGGGCTTGGTTCTGGGCGGAACGGCGCGGCTGGCCATGGGGCGGTCTCCTGAGCGGAACACACCATGAATCCTCGGAGGACTCCGGTCAAGCGAAGTGCGGCGAAGCGAGGCTCAATGGAACGTGTCGCGCGGCGGGGTAAGGATGCCGTTCTCCAGCATCCGCTCGATCCAGCGCGAGGCTTGCAGATAGCCGACCTTGAACTGGAGCATGAGATGCGAGGTGCGGGGGCTGCCACCTTGCGCGATGTATTCGCAGGCGCGCCGGTAGAGGTCGTCGTCGTCGCGGTGGTTCATCGGCTCAACCCGTCGATCGCGGCCCAGCGGGGCCAGCCGAGCATCCGGGCGCGCTGGCCCGTCATCCCGCCCAGCGCAATCACCGGCAGCCGCGATTGCCGCGCCAGCAGGCCGAAGCGCACCGCGCCCAGCGTTCCGCCGCCCGGATGGGTCCGTGTGACGAACACCGGCGAGAGCAGCACCGCATCCGCGCCCAGCCGTGCCGCGAGCGCCAATTCGCCCGCCCCGTGGGCAGTGGCGAGGTGGATCAGGCCGGCGCGGCGCGGCGCGAGGCTGCGCGGGCTGCCATAGATCCCGTCCGCTCCCCATTCCCGGGCGGTCAGCGCGCTATCGGCAAGGATCACCACATGGCCGCGCGTCTTCGCGATGCGGCGCAGCTGGCGGAACCGCAGATAACGCTCGGGATCGGGCAGGTGGTAGTGGCGATAGATGAACCCCGATCCGCGTGGCAGGCGGGCGAGCGCCCCTTCCAGCGCCGCATCATTGCGGGCGTCGGAGATCAGCCACAGGGCTGGGAGGGGACTGGCGCGCGTCACAACCCCGCTATAGAGCGCGGCCATGGAAAATGCAGCAACCCGCCTTGCCGAAGTGCACGCCAACATCGCCCGCGTCTGCAAGCCTGCCCGCCGCGAGGCCTCCTCGGTCACGCTGATCGCGGTCAGCAAGACCCATGATGCGCCCGCGATCCTGCCGCTGATCGCTGCGGGCCAGCGCGTGTTCGGGGAGAACCGGGTGCAGGAGGCCGAGGGCAAGTGGCCGGCCCTGAAGGCGCAATATCCCGATATCGAACTCCACCTCATCGGCCAGTTGCAATCGAACAAGGCGGACGAGGCCGTGGCGCTGTTCGACTGCATCCACTCTCTTGACCGGCCAAGTCTGCTGACGGCGCTGGCCAAGGCGATGGACAAGGCGGGCAAGCGGGTGCCGTGCTTTGTGCAGGTGAATATCGGGGACGAGCCGCAGAAGGGCGGCTGCGGCATCGCCGATTTGCCCGCCTTCCTCGAAGCCGTGCGCGCCGCCGATGTGCCGCTTGCCGGGCTGATGTGCATTCCCCCGGCCGACACCGAAGCCGCGCCGTTCTTTGCGCTGCTGGCCAAGCTTGCGGCTGACAATGGCCTCACCGGCCTCAGCATGGGGATGAGCGGCGATTACGAGACCGCAGTGATGCTGGGCGCGACCCATGTGCGCGTGGGCACCGCGCTGTTCGGCGGGCGCGGGTAAGATACCCAAAAGAAAAGAGGGGCGGACGTTGCCGCCCGACCCCTCCGTCAGCCCTGCGGGCTGCCACCTCCCCATCCCTTGCGGGACGGGGAGGGACGTTTCACTTAGAATTCGAACATCGCCTCGATGCCGACGTTCCGGCCGCGCATCAGCGGCGAGAAGGTGCCGGCACCCGGACGCTGCTGGAACGGGGTCTGCACGCCGTCGGACAGCGGGCCCGCGAAGGGCACCTGGGTGTCGCCGCCTTCCTGCACCTGATCGAGCAGGTTGCGGCCGTAGATCGACAGCGAGAAGCCTTCGATCGGCGTGTTCCAGGTGATGTTCGCTTCCAGGTTCTGCAGCTCGTTCAGCCAGCCGAAGTTGTCGTCGGTATAGGCTGCGCGGTCGCGGTACTGGTAGTTCACGCGGGTCAGGATGTTGCTGCTGCCCAGATCCCATTCGTGGATCATGCCCACGCCCACCGTGATCGGGGGAACGCGCGGCAGGCTCAGGTCGAGGTCCGCATCGGTGATGCGGCCATCGCCCGAGATGTCGAACAGCACGCGGTCGTACTGCGCGTCGATCAGGCCGAGGTTGGCGGTGAAGGCCAGGGCATCCGACACGCGCATGCGCGCTTCGGCTTCGAAGCCGAGGATCGTCGCATCGGCGGTGTTGAGGATGTTCTGCACCACGCCCGCGCCCGGATCAGCCAGGTTCACTTCGCGCTGCATGTTGCCGACCTTGGTGACATAGCCGGCCACGTTGAGCGTGAACGAGCCATCAGCCGTCTGGAACTTGCCGCCGATTTCGTAATTGTCGACCTGCTCTTCGTCGAAGCCCAGTTCGCCGGTGGCGGCGAAGGCGCGGCCGAACACCGGCACGTTGGTGATGCGGAAGTTGTAACCGCCCGAACGGAAGCCGCGGCTCCAGTGGCCGTAGACCTGGCTGTCAGCGAATTCGTACTGCAGGCCAAGCTTGGGCGAGACGTTGCGGAAGCGCACCTTGTCGGTGAAGCCGCCGGTCTCGGTCGCCGGGTTGAACGGACGGGTGCCGGTCGGGCAGGTGCCCGCGATCACCGAACAGGGCGCACGCGGGGTGATGTAGGTCACCGCGGCGTCCTTGGTTTCCTGGTTCCAGCGGATACCGGCGATCAGCGAGAGGCTGTCGACGATTTCCCACTGGGCGTTGGCGAACACGCCGAGCACTTCGTGATCCTGACGGCCACCGCCGAAGAACACCGGCGGACGCAGGTTCACCGGCAGGTCGCGGCGCAGCTCGCGGCTCTCGTCATAGGCGAGGCCCTGCTGGAAGTAGAAGCCGCCGACGGTCAGCTCGAGGCTGTCGAACGACATGGCATAGCGCAGTTCGTTCGAGATCTGGTCCTGCTGGGTCTCGGTCGAGGAGTGGAACAGGAACAGGCGGGTCGCGTCGATGTCGCCACGGGTGGTGGCCTGATAGTCGCGATAGCCGAACACGTTGGTCAGGGTACCCGGGCCGATGTCGAGCGTCGCGGTGAGCGAGCCGGTCCAGATTTCGTTGGCGTAGAAGCCCGGCTCGTCGATCGCGAAGTCATAGGAGTTGCGATCGAAGAAGCCGCGGTTCTGGGCCGAGGGGCCATCGCCGTCGCTCTCGAAGTAGTCGAGCTTACCGAGCAGGGTCAGGCCGCCCAGACGCGCTTCGAGCGCGCCGCGCAGGATCTTGGTTTCCGCACCGCCATGGTTCGAACCGTCGAACAGGTTGGTGAAGTAACCTTCGTCCTTGTTGTAATAGGCGCCGACCTTGAACAGCAGCACGTCTTCGACGATCGGGCCGGAGATCACGCCGCTGACGGTGTAGTTGGGGCCGCCGCGGCCGCCATCCAATGCCGGGCCGTCAACTGCCGCGCGGAACTTGCCGCGGAAGTCTTCGGTCGGGTTGCCGGTGTTGAGCACCACGGCGCCGCCGGTCACGTTGCGGCCGAACAGCACGCCCTGCGGGCCGCGCAGGATTTCGACAGAGTCGAGGTCGAACAGGTCGAACACGACGCCGCCGTTGATGCCGAGGTAGACGCCGTCAACGAAGACGCCGACGGTGGGGTCGATCGAGGGGATCGACGAGTTGATGCCGAGGCCGCGCACGGTGAAGTTGGCGGTGCCGCGGCTGGTGCCGACCTGATCGAGGCTGACAGTCGGAGCCTGGAACGAGAGGCCCTGGATGTCGCGGATCTTGAAGGCTTCGAGCGTGCCCGAGTTGAACGCGGTGACGGCCAGCGGCACATCCTGCACGTTTTCGGCATCGCGGGTCTTGGTGCCGGTGACGAGGATCTCGTTGATCGCGTCCAGCGTGCTGGTGCGCTCTTCGGCGCCGGGGGCTTCGCTGTCCTGCGCGTAGGCGGCGACAGGGGTCAGTGCAGCGGTGCCGAGCAGCAGCGCGATTTTGCCGAGCCGGAGGGGGCTCCGCAGGGGGGTTGCGGTGGTCATGTTATAACTCTCCCTGAGTTGAGGGCCGCCCCAATAGCAATACGTCCCGCAATTGCAACCTATCGCGGCAGGTTTGGCGGATCCTGCTAAAATCCTGAATCTTCAGGTAATTGCAATTACGCTTTTTCCAGCTGTTGCTGGCGGCGGTCGCTTGCGGCCTCCAGCAGCCGGGCTTCGATCTCGGCCAGACGATCCGTGCCCTTGATCTTCGCCCCCGTCAGATCGGTGACGTAGAAGGTATCCGCCGCCGCCTCGCCATAGGCGGTGATATGGGCGGAATGGACGATCAGGTTGGCCTTGTAGAGCGCGTGCGCCAGCCGGTTGAGCAGCGCGGGGCGATCGCGCGCAGTCACCTCGATCACGGTGAAGTTGTTCGAGGCGTCATTGTCGAAGCCGACCCGCGGGGCGACATCGAAGGCCTTGGCGCGCGAATGGGCGAGCGGGCGCGCGGCCAGCTTGGGCACCAGTTCGACCTTGGCGAGCAGCGCGTCGCGGATGCCCTTCTGGATCCGCGCGATCTGAGCCTCTTCGCGGAAGGGCTGGCCGTGCTGGTCCTGCACGAGGAAATTGTCGACGGCATAGCCGCTGCGCGCGGTGTGGATGCGCGCGTCGATGATGTTCGCGCCGGCAAGGTGGATGCCGCCCGCCATGCGGTAGAACAGTCCGGGGTGGTCCGCCGCGATCACGCTGACGCGGGTGGCGCCGCGGGTCTCGTCGGGCTCGCACTGGATCGACAGTTGCTCGCTGCCTGCGCGCGCGGCGTCATACTGCCTGAGGTTGCCGACGATGATGTCCTCGGGCTCGGCGATCCAGTAGGCGTCGGCCAGCTGCGCGCCGATGGAATCGACCAGATCCTCCTGCTCGCCCAGCAGCCGCGCGACCGCATCCTTCTTGGCCGCGACCCGCTGCTTGCGCCCGTGGCCGCTGTGGCCCAACCGCAGGCGCTCCTGCGTCGCGTCGTAAAGCTCGCCCAGCAGCTGGCCCTTCCAGCTGTTCCACGTCCCCGGCCCCACGGCACGGATATCGACCGCGGTGAGGATGGCGAGATTGCGCAGGCGTTCAAGGCTCTGCACCTCGCCTGCGAAATCCTCGATCGTCTTGGGATCGGTGAGATCGCGCTTCTGCGCGGTGCGGCTCATCAGGAGATGGTGGAGCACCAGCCAGGCGACGAGATCGGTCTCCTTCTCGTCCAGCCCGAAACGCGGGCACAGGCGATGCGCCACCTCCGCGCCGAGTTCCGAATGATCGCCCCCGCGGCCCTTGGCGATATCGTGCAGCAGCACCGCGACATAGAGCGCGCGGCGCGAGGCGACCTTGGAAATCTCGCGGGTGCCGCGCGGGTGATCGGCGGCCAGCAACCCGCGCTCGATCTGCGAGAGCAGGCCGATGGCGCGGATGGTGTGTTCGTCGACCGTGTAGTGATGATACATGTCAAACTGCATCTGCGCGTTGACCCGGCCGAAATCGGGCACGAAGCGGCCGAACACGCCGGCCTCGTTCATCCAACGCAGCGCGTTCTCCGGGTCCTTGCGCCCGCCCAGAAGGTCGAGGAACAGGGCGTTGGCGCGCTTGTCGCGGCGCACGGCGGCGTCGATCAGCTTCGCATCGCGCCCCGCCTGCCGCATGGTTTCGGGGTGGATTTCCAGCCCCTCGGCCTCGGCCAGCTGGAACACTTCGACAAGGCGCACGGGATCGGTGCGGAACCAGTCATCACCGGGCGCGCGCAGCTTTCCGCCTTCGACCATGTAGCCCTTGAACACGCGCGGACGCTGGGTCCATCCGGCAAAGAAGCCGCTGCGGGTGCGCTTGCGGGCGAATTCCTCGTCGAGGTGCGCAAGGAACACGCCGGTCAGGCTGCCGACGCGTTTCGCCTGAAGGAAATAGTACTGCATGAACCGCTCGACCGCGCTCTTGCCCGGGCGGTCGGCGAATTGCATCCGCTCGGCCACGCGGCGCTGAAGGTCGAAGGTCAGCCGGTCCTCGGCGCGATCGGTGAGAATGTGCATGTGGCAGCGCACCGCCAGCAGAAAGCCCTCGGCGCGGCGGAAGTTGCGATATTCCCCTGCGGTCAGCAGGCCGACATCGACCAGCTCTGCCGCAGAGCCGACGCGGTGGACATATTTGCCGATCCAGTAGAGCGTCTGGAGATCGCGCAGGCCGCCCTTGCCATCCTTGACGTTGGGTTCGACGACATAGCGGCTGTCGCCCATGCGCTTGTGCCGCGCATCGCGTTCGGCGAGCTTGAGGGTGAGGAACTGCCGCTCGCTCCCCTTGGCGACATCGCTCCAGAAGCGCTGGCGCAATTCCTCGTAAAGCGGCTGGTCACCCCACACCAGACGGCTTTCGAGCAGGGCGGTGCGGATGGTGAGATCCTCCTTCGCCATGCGCATCGTGTCGGACACGGTGCGGCTCGAATGGCCGACCTTGAGGCCCAGATCCCACAGAATGTAGAGCATCGCCTCGATCACCTGTTCGCACCACGGCGAGCGGCGCATCGGGGTGATGAAGGCGATGTCGATGTCCGAATGGGGCGCCATCTCGGCGCGCCCGTATCCGCCCACCGCAAGGATCGCGAGGCGTTCTGCCTGCGTGCGGTTGGGCACGGGGTAGAGGTGGGTGGTGACGTGATCGTGGATCACCCGCAGCAATTGATCGGTGAGGAAGGAATAGCCCCCCGTCACATCGTGCCCGGCGGACGGCGCTTCGGCCAGCCGCCGGGCCAGCTCTGCGCGCCCTATGTCGAGCGCGGCGCGCAGAGCCTTGACGATCTCCGCCCGCGCGCCCGCGCCCCCGGACGCGTGCAGGCCAGCGACCTCATCGGCCAGCGCGCGCCGGTCGATGATCGCCCGCTGGCCGGGGACGCGGCGGGGACTCACGTGTGGCTCACGCCGCGACAGCCTCGCTGGTGTAACGCGCCTTGACGGTGCGCTTGTCGATCTTCTGGGTGCCGAGGCGCGGCAGGGCCTCCTCGGTGATCCAGATCTGGTGTTCGAGCGGCACCTTGAACGGCGCGATCCGCTCCAGCAGGAAGGCGCGCAGCTCGCCCGGGGTGATCGCCGGGTGGCCGTCCTTCATGCGGTAGACCGCCGCCGGCACCTCGCCGAAACGCTCGTCGGCCAAGCCGAAGACCGAACATTCGCCGACATCGTCATGCGCATAGATCGCGTCTTCCACCTCGATGCAGGAGATGTTCTCGCCGCCGCGGATGATGATGTCCTTCTTGCGATCGACGATGAAGAGGTATTCGTCCTCGTCGAGATAGCCGAGATCGCCGGTGCGGAAATAGCCGCTGGCGGTGAAGGCGGCCTTGGTCGCTTCCTCGTTCTTCCAGTAGCCGCGGAAATTGGCGACCGAGCGGATGCAGACTTCGCCCACCTGGCCATTGGCCAGCGGGTTTCCGGCATCGTCGAGGATCGCGAGATCGACCATCGGCTTGGATGGCCGGCCCGTCGAGCCGGGCTTGGCGAGGTAGTTCTCGTTAAAATTGCCGCAGCCCACCGCGTTGGTTTCGGTGAGGCCATAGCCCAGCAGCGGGAAGCCGCCGGGGAAGGCTTCCTTGATGCGGGTGACGTGCTCCACCGGACGCGGCGCGCCGCCTGCGGCAAAGCTCTTGCACGCCGAAAGGTCGTAGTTCGCGCGCTCGGGATGGTTGGCGATTTCATAGCTCATCAGCGGCACGCCGACGAAATAGGTCACCTTCTCTTCCGCCATCAGCCGGATCGCGAGGCCGGCGTCCCACTTGGGCATCAGCACCAGCTTGCGCGCGATAGCGAAGCTCTGGAGGAACAGCGGCACTTCGCCGGTGACGTGGAACAGCGGCACGGCCACCAGCGCGCAGGGCTGATCGCTGAGGACTTCGCCAGTGCTCTCGACATGGACCTTGGCCATCGCGCTCTGGGCGATGTAGTTCATCACGCCGTGGATGACGCCGCGGTGATCCGACCATGCGCCCTTGGACTTGCCGGTCGAACCCGAGGTGTAGAGGATGGTGGCAATATCGTCCGGACCGATCTGGCCCAGCATCGCCATCGCCGTGCTGGTGCCTTGCGGCAGCGCCCAGACATTGGCGAGGCCTTCCGAGGGCGCATTGCCATGGCCGAACAGCACCACCTTGGCCGGATGGGCATGGCCTTCGAGGCGGGCGGCGCGTCCATCATCGGCGAGCAGCACTTTGCATTCCGCCAGTTCGAGCCCGTAAGCCAGTTCCTCTCCGCTCGAGAAACCGTTGAGCAGCGTGGCGCAGCCGCCGGCCATGATGATGCCCATATAGGCGATCATCCAGTTGGCCGAATTGCGGGCGGCAAGCCCGATCCGGTCGCCCTTTTCGATGCCGTGTGCCTGCACCAGGCTTTCCGCTACGCAGGTCGCCGCACTGTAGGCCTCGGCGAAGGTCAGCCGGATATCGCCGTCGACCAGAAAGGGCAGATCGCGGTGCTCGTTGCAGAAATGCGCGAAGTAATGCGCAAGGCTCGGCGGGGCACCGGCGAAGGCGGGCATGGTGATCCCGTCGCGGGTGAAGGGCACGGTGGCGAAGGGCATTCCCTCGGCGGTAAGGCCGGTGATGATCGCTTCGAGCGCATTGTCCAGCTGGGTGGGCATGCGGTTATGTTCCTCTCTCTTGTTGCGGCGCGTCGGCCGGGTGCGACCCCATGTGCCGCATAGCGTGCCGAATTGCCTGTCCCATTCCGTCCCGGCGTCCTGCGCCCCTTCCCCTGCCTTGCGCGCTGTGCCAGAAGCACCTTCGCAACACGGCCAAATCAGGCCCGCCGATACGGCATATCATTGTCAATAAGGGGTTCGCTCCGTGCTGTCACTACTTGCCGCAAGCGGCGCTGCCGATCCGATCCAATGGGCGGAGCTCGGCCTGCGTCCGGGCATCGAACTGGGCTTTTTCACGCTGCGCTATTACTCGCTGGCTTATCTGATCGGGGTGATCTTCGCCTATTGGCACACCTCGAAGATGCTGAAGCAGCCCGGCGCGCCGATGGCCCAGCGCCATGCCGATGATCTGTTCTTCTACTGCACGCTGGGCGTGATCTTCGGCGGACGGCTGGGCTATGCGCTGTTCTACACCGGCGGAGACACCGGCATCCCCAGCGCCTTCACCGATTTCTCCGGCGACGGCTTTGTCTCGTGGAAGCTGCTGCGGATGTGGGAAGGCGGGATGGCGTTCCACGGCGGGCTGATGGGGGTGACGGTGGCGATGGCCTATGTCGCCTGGCGCGATCGGCTCAACTTCATCCGTGTGGTCGATTACGTTGCAGTCGGCGTGCCGATGGGGATGCTGCTCGGGCGGCTGGCGAATTTCGTCAATGGCGAGCTGTGGGGGCGCGTCACCGATGTGCCCTGGGCGATGGTCTTCCCCGCCGCCGACGATCTGCCGCGCCACCCCAGCCAGCTCTATCAGGCGGGGCTCGAAGGGCTGGCGCTGCTCGTCATCATGATGCTGCTGTTCTGGACCACCCGCGCGCGCTATCGCCCGGGCTTGCTGGCGGGCGTGTTCACGCTCGGCATGGGCATTTCGCGCTTCGTTAACGAATTTTTCCGCGAGCCGGACGCACAGCTGGCTGACTTCGCGGCACGAACCGGACTATCGATGGGGCAATGGCTGACCATACCGCTTATCCTGACTGGATTGATTGTCGTGATCTACGCGCTGCGGAACAAGCCGCTGGGCGCGGGGACGACAGCTCCGGCGTAAACGGGGTCTGGCGCAGCACGCTGCGTCTGATCGATCCCGAGGATGATATCGTCGCCGCCAAGGCAGCGGCCAAGGCGGCTGTTGCTGCGGCGGCCGAGGCCGAGGCTGCCGCCCGCGCTGCGGCGCGCGAGGAGGCCAAGAACGAGGCCCGCGCCCGCGCCGAAGCCGAAGCCCGCGCCAAGGCGGAAGCGCTTGCCCGGGCCAAGGCCGAAGCCGAGGAACGCGCCCGCCTGATGCGCGAGGAGCGCGAGCGCGCCAAGGCCGAAAGCCTCGCCCGCGCCGCGGCCGAACGCGAAGCCCGCGAGAAAGCCGCCGCCGAAGCCCGCGCCCGGCGGGAGGCCGAAGTTGCCGAACGCGCGCGTCTCGCCGCCGAGGAAAAGGCCCGCAAGGAGGCCGAAGCCCAGGCCCGCAAGGAAGCCAAGGAGCGCGCCCTTGCCGAAGAGCGCGAACGCCGCGAGGCCGAAGCCCGCGAGGCCGAGCGCCTCAGGGCCGAGGAAAAGGCGCGCGCCGAAGCCGAAGCCCGTGAAGCCGCGCGTCTGAAAGCCGAGGCCGAAGAGCAGGCCCGCCGCGAAGCCGAGGAAGCCCGGCTCAAGGCCGAAGCCGAGGAGAAGGCGCGGATCGCAGCCGAGGAAGCGGCGCGGCTCAAGGCGGAAGAGGAAGCGCGCCTCAAGGCCGAGGCCGCCGCTGCCGCCGAAGCCGAAAAGCGAGCCAAGGCGGAAGCCAAGGCCGCCGCCCGCGCCAAGATCGATCTGAACAAGAGCTTCCGCCGGCTGATCCGCGAGACCGGGCCGATGAGCCTTGCCCACTACATGGCCGAAAGCAACGCACGCTATTATGCCAGCCGCGATCCCTTGGGCGATCAGGGCGACTTCATCACCGCGCCCGAGGTGAGCCAGATGTTCGGCGAGCTGATCGGGCTGTGGCTGGCGGACCTGTGGGTGCGCATGGGCAGCCGCAAGCGGATCCATTATGTCGAGCTCGGCCCCGGTCGCGGGACACTGGCCAGGGATGCGCTGGCGGCGGCGTCCCGCTATGAATTCGCGCCCGAGGTTCACTTCGTCGAAACCTCGCCGACCTTGCGGCAGATGCAGCGCGAGCTGTTCCCCGGTTGCCACCACCACCATGATCTTTCGACCCTGCCCGATGATGCCCCGCTGCTGATCGTCGCCAACGAGTTCTTCGATGCCCTGCCGATCCACCAGCTGGTGCGCTCGGCCGATGGCTGGTTTGAACGGATGGTGGGGATCGAGGGCAAGAAATTCGCCTATGTCGCGGGCAAGGAACGGATGGATCACATCGTCCCGTCCAGCTGGCTCAAGGCCTCGCAGGGGGCGACGATCGAGACCAGCCCTGCGGCGGTCGCGGTGATGACCGAGATTGCCCAGCGCCTGCGCGATCAGGGCGGGGCGGCGCTGATCATCGATTATGGCCACATGGAGCTGCGCGCGGGCACCACCTTGCAGGCCTTGAAAGCGCACAAGAAGGTCGATGTGTTCGACCATCCGGGCGAGGCCGATATCACCGCCCATGTCGATTTCGAATTGCTCAGCCACGTCGCGGCGCAGAACGGGGCCGAGGTGATGGGGTTGCAATTCCAGGGCGAATGGCTGCGCCAGATGGGGATCGACACGCGCACCGAAGCGTTGCAGCGACGCAATCCGGGCGAAAAGGACAAGCTGAAGCGCCAGCGTGACCGGCTGGTGGACGACAGCCAGATGGGCACGCTGTTCAAGGTGCTCGGGGTGTGCGGACGGCGCTGGCCGTTCGGTGTTGGTTTCGCCTGAACGGGCAGATGAAAAGAAAGGGCGCGATGATGGCACGATGGATGATTGCAGGCGCAGGCGTGGCGGCGATGCTGGCGGCGGTGAGCCCGGCGCAGGCCGCCGATCCGATCGCGGGGCGCTGGGTGACGGCGGAAAAGGACGCGGTGATCGCGATCCGCAAATGCGGCAAATCGCTGTGCGGCACGATCGAGCGGTTCCTGATCGCCCCCAAGGGCGGCAATGACCAGCGCGACATCAACAATTCCGATCCGGCCAAGCGCCAGCGCAAGCTCATCGGCACGGCGATCCTCACCGGTCTCAACAATGATGGCGATGCCTGGCGCGGGCAGGTCTATGATCCCAAGACCGGCCGCACCTACACCTCCGAAGTCCGCCGCAAGGGCGACGGCGCGCTGGAAGTGAAGGGCTGCTTCGGCCCGATCTGTCAGACGCAGGTGTGGAAGAAGGCGTCTTAAGAAAAGGCCGTCATCCCGGATCAAGTCCGGGACGACGGAGAGATTGCGCCAACCCCTCGGCCGCCTGTTTGGGCGTCACTTTCTTCGCATCCTCGCGGTCGACCGCGAGGTTCGCCTCGCGCATCGCCTCGACGCTGATCGCGCCCACCAGCGGGGTGAGGGCGGCGATCACGCCGTCGTCGTCGGCAATCCGCGGCGAGAGCATGATCATCGCGTCATAGCTTGGCAGCGCGCCCTCGGGATCGGCCAGCACCACCAGCTTGTCCGCTGCGATCCGCCCGTCGGAGGTATAGGCGCTGATCACGTCCGCCTCGCCCGATTGCAGCGCATTATACATGAAGGTCGGCGCGAAATTGCGGCTCTTGCCGAAGCTGAGGCCATAGGCGTCCTTCACCGCGATCCATTCGGGCCGCTCGAAAAATTCGGGATCGCCGCCCACCGTCAGCTGCGGGGCGACAGTGACGAGATCGGCAAGGCTGGTGACCCCGAGCGCCTTCGTCCGGTCCGCCCGCATGGCGAAGGCATAGGCGTTCTCGAACCCCAGCCGTCCCAGCACCTTCACCTTGTTCTCGCGCGCTTCCCAGTCGCGGATCGTGGTGTACATCGCCTCGCGCCCGGGATTGTCGCTGCGCTTCAGGTAATTGGTCCAGATCGTCCCGGTATAGTCGACCGAGATGTCGATGCTCGACGAGGCCACGGCGGAATGCACCACCGCGCTGCCCAGCCCGTCGCGATATTCGACCGCGTATCCCGCCGCCTCCAGCCGCGCGCCGATCAATTGGGCGAGGATATATTGCTCGGAGAACTGCTTGGAGGCGATGACGATGCGGCGCTCCTCGTGGCCCGCTTGCGACAGCAGCGCGGCGGTGACCCCCGCCGCCACCGCCAGCAGCGACGAAGCCCATTTCCAGCGCTTGCGCTCGTCAATCCCGCGCTCGACCCACCACAGCAGCCAGTCGGCCACCAGCGCCAGCCCCGCGCTCACAAGACATCCCGCCAGCACCAGCGCCCAGTTCTGGGTTTGCAGCCCTGCGAAGATCGGATCGCCAAGGCTCGGCTGGCCGATGGTGGTGGCGAGCGTTGCCGCGCCGATGGTCCACACCGATGCGGTGCGGATACCCGCCATGATGAAGGGCGCGGCAAGCGGGGCTTCGACCAGATAGAGCTTTTGCCACTTGGTCATGCCGACGCCGTCGGCGGCTTCGAGCACGCCTTCATCGAGGTTGGCCTGCGCCGTCACCGCGTTCCTCAGGATCGGCAGCAGGGCATAGAGCGTGAGCGCCATCAGCGCCGGGAGAAAGCCCAATGTCGGCAGCCCCTCGCCGAACACCGCTCTAAGAGACAGGAGCAGCGGGAAGAACAATGCCAAGAGGGCGAGGGCAGGAATAGTCTGCACGAGGCTCGCAAGGCTGAGGGACAGGCGCGCAACAATCGCCGAGCGGCTCGCCCACACCGCCATCGGCAGCGCAATGAGCATGGCGAGCCCGATCGCGCTGGCCGACAGCACCACGTGGGCTGCGAGCTTGTCGGTCAGGCCGGGCAGGATGTCCCAGATATCGCCCATCAGGCGTCCCGCTCCATCAGTGCCAGCGCCTCGGCCTGATGACGCGGCACGGCGACCAGCCGCTGGGCGACCTCGCCGCCAGCGCCTGCCAGCAAGGCGCGCGGGGTCTCGTCCGCCACCAGCTCGCCCTTGTCCATCACCAGCACCCGGTCGGCCAGCAGCAGCGCCTCGGCCATGTCGTGGGTGACCATCACCGTGGTGAGGCCAAGCGCCACGTGCAGCTCGCGCACCTTGCGGCCCAGCGCGTCGCGGGTGACCGGATCGAGCGCGCCGAAGGGCTCGTCCATGATGAGAAGTTCGGGCTCGCCCGCCAGCGCGCGCGCCACGCCGACCCGCTGGCGCTGCCCGCCGGAAAGCTCATCGGGCATGCGGCTGGCGAGCGCGGGATCGAGTTCGACCAGCGCGAGCAGCTCGGCAATGCGGACGGGCGGCAGTTTCTCGCCGGTGAGGCGCGGGCCGATGGCGATATTCTCCGCGACCGAGAAATGCGGGAACAGCCCGATGCCCTGAAACACATAGCCCACCCGGCGGCGCAGGCGGGAGGGGCTCAGCGCCGTCACATCCTCTCCGCCGAACAGCACGCGCCCGCCGGTGGGCGTGACGAGGGTGTTGACCATCTTGAGCAGCGTCGACTTGCCCGAACCCGAGGCGCCCACCAGCGCGACAAAGCTGCCCGCCGCGATGGCGCAGGAAACGCCCGCCACCGCCACGCTGTCGCCATAGGCGCGCGCGGCGTGCTCGAACACCAGCAGGGGTGGAATGGCGGTCATCTCTGGCATCCCTAGCTTCGAAGATTGCAATGCGCCAGCGCAGGCGATTGGCCTTTCGCCGGCGGCTTGCTATGCGGGTGCGCAGAACATCATTACACTCGCAGGACATAAAATGCGCGCCACCCCCGATTTCGACTTCCAGCTTGGCGAGGCAGCCGAGATGATCCGCGACAGCGCCGCGCGCTTCGCCGACGAGCAGATCATGCCGCTGGCTGACCGCACCGACCGCGATGATCGTTTTCCGCGCGAGCTGTGGGAGCCGATGGGCGCGCTGGGTCTCCACGGCATCACCGTGGAAGAGGAATGGGGCGGGCTGGGGCTCGGCTATCTCGAACACGTGATCGCGGTCGAAGAAGTCAGCCGCGCGAGCGCCAGCATCGGCCTTTCCTACGGCGCGCACTCCAACCTCTGCCTCAACCAGATCCGCCGCTGGGGGAATGACGAGCAGAAGGCGAAATATCTGCCCAAGCTGATCTCTGGCGAACACGTTGGCTCGCTGGCCATGTCCGAGGCTGGCGCGGGCAGCGACGTGGTCTCGATGAAGCTCAAGGCCGACGCGGTTCAGGGCGGATACGTCCTCAACGGCACCAAGTTCTGGATCACCAATGCGCCCGAGGCCGATACGCTGGTGGTCTATGCCAAGACCGATGGCCACGCCGGGTCGCGCGGCATCACCGCCTTCCTGATCGAGAAGGGCGACGAGGGCTTTGCCATCGGCCAGAAGATTTCCAAGGTCGGCATGAAGGGCTCCCCCACTGCCGAGCTGGTCTTCACCGACTGCTTCGTGCCCGAAGACCGCATCATGGGGCCATTGAACGGCGGGGTCGGCGTGCTGATGAGCGGGCTCGATTACGAGCGCGTGGTGCTCGCCGGATTGCAGCTCGGGATCATGCAGGCGTGCCTCGACACGGTGATTCCCTACCTGCGCGATCGCAAGCAGTTCGGGAAGCCGATTGGCTCCTTCCAGCTGATGCAGGCCAAGGTCGCCGACATGTATGTCGCCCTGCAATCCGCCCGCGCCTACACCTATGCGGTCGCCAAGGCCTGCGACGCAGGGCAGACGACGCGCTTCGATGCGGCGGGGGTGATTTTGCTGGCTTCCGAGAACGCCTTCAAGGTCGCCGCCGAGAGCGTGCAGGCGCTGGGCGGTGCGGGCTACACCACCGACTGGCCGGTGGAGCGGTATATGCGGGACGCCAAGCTGCTCGACATCGGCGCAGGGACGAACGAGATCCGCCGGATGCTGATCGGGCGCGAATTGATCGGGGCGGCTGGGTGAGCGAGCTGCGCTATCTCGCGGCGGCGCTAATTGTCTTCGCAGCGGTGTTTCACTCGTTGCTGGGAGAGAAAAAACTGATCACGCCCATGTTGGCGGTGAGGGATGAATTCATTCAGGCCCCTATGACTCAGGTGATCACCCGCTTCGGCTGGCATGCATCAAGCGGGTTCTTTTTGCTGACCGCCCTGATCATAGTTCTGCCTGACAGCCCCGATACGTTGATATGGGCAACCGGTTGCCTGTGGTTTGCTCTGGGCATCGTCAATTTGATTATGGCGAGGGCAAAGCATCCCGGCGGCTATCTGCTTTCCGCAGTCGGCGTGCTTATCTTGACAGGACAAGTCGTGTGAATGCCAAGACCCCAAACTCGCGGTATGGGAGTGAAGCGCGATGAACACCGAAGAAGACTACGTCTATGACGAGGCGAGCGGCGAGTGGCTCCCCGCGTCCGAGCTCGCGGCCAAGCAGGCGGCGGAGGATGCGGTCGAAGTGCGCGACGCGGTCGGCAACATCCTCGCTGATGGCGATGCGGTGACGCTGATCAAGGACCTCGAGGTCAAGGGCGCTGGCCAGACGCTGAAGCAGGGCACGCTGATCAAGTCGATCCGCCTGACCGGCGACGCGCAGGAGATCGACTGCAAATACCCCGGCATCAAAGGCCTTGTGCTGCGCGCCGAGTTTGTGCGGAAACGCTAAGGACGACACTATGACCGCCCCCACCCTCACCACCAAGCTCGACCGCGAAAGCCCCGAGGCCAAGGCCCGCTTTGCGCATAACCACGCGCTGGCGCAGCAACTCCGCGCCGCCGTGGCCGAGGCCGCGCTCGGCGGGCCGGAGAAGCATCGCGAGCGGCACGTGTCGCGCGGGAAACTGCTCCCCCGCGAGCGCGTGGAGCGGCTGCTCGATCCGGGCTCGCCCTTCCTTGAAGTGGGCCAGCTTGCGGCGAACGGGATGTACGAGGGCGACGTCAATGGCGCCTCGATCATCACCGGCGTGGGCCGCGTTTCGGGCCGCCAGTGCATGATCGTGTGCAATGATGCGACTGTGAAGGGCGGCACCTACTACCCGATGACGGTCAAGAAGCACCTGCGCGCGCAGGAGATCGCGCAGGAGAACCGCCTGCCGTGCATCTACCTCGTCGATAGCGGCGGGGCGAACCTGCCGCATCAGGCCGAGGTCTTCCCCGACCGCGACCACTTCGGGCGCATCTTCTTCAATCAGGCCAACATGTCGGCGCTCGGCATCCCGCAGATCGCTTGTGTGATGGGGAGCTGCACTGCGGGCGGCGCTTATGTGCCCGCCATGTCGGACGAGAGCGTGATCGTGCGCAATCAGGGCACTATCTTCCTCGCCGGTCCCCCGCTGGTGAAGGCCGCGACGGGCGAGGAAATCAGCGCCGAAGACTTGGGCGGCGGTGACTTGCACGCCAAGAAGTCCGGCGTGGTCGATCATCTGGCCGAGAACGACGAGCACGCGCTCACCATCGTGCGTGATATCGTCAGCCACCTTGGCGCGAATACCGGCGCGGCGGTCGATATGGCACTGAAAGACCCGCGCCCGCCGAAGTTCGACGCCGAAGACCTCTACGCCCTCATCCCCGAGGATGTGCGCGCGCCCTATGACGTGAAGGAAGTGATCGCGCGGCTGGTCGACGGCAGCGAGTTCCACGAGTTCAAGGCGCATTATGGCGCCACGCTGGTCTGCGGCTTTGCCCATATCTGGGGGATGCCGGTCGCGATCCTCGCCAATAACGGCGTGCTGTTCTCCGAGAGCGCGCAGAAGGGCGCGCATTTCATCGAGCTGGCCTGCCAGCGGCGCATTCCGCTGCTGTTCCTCCAGAACATCTCGGGCTTCATGGTCGGCGGGAAATACGAGGCGGAGGGCATCGCCAAGCATGGCGCAAAGCTCGTCACCGCCGTCGCCACCGCGACCGTGCCGAAGGTCACCGTGGTGATCGGCGGCAGCTTTGGTGCGGGCAATTACGGGATGTGCGGCCGCGCCTACTCGCCCCGCTTCATGTTCACCTGGCCCAATGCCCGCATCAGCGTGATGGGCGGAGAGCAGGCCGCATCCGTCCTCGCCACCGTCCACCGCGACGCCGACAAGTGGGACGAGCGCGAGGCCGAGGCCTTCAAGGCCCCGATCCGCCAGAAGTATGAGGACGAGGGCAACCCCTATTACGCCACCGCGCGTTTGTGGGACGACGGCGTGGTCGATCCGGTGCAGACCCGCGATGTGCTGGGGCTGGCGCTTTCGGCGTGTCTGGAGGCACCGATTGCCGAACGACCGGCCTTCGGCGTGTTCCGGATGTAAACAGCCTGTCTGAAACCCCACCTCGCCCCCTTGCGTAACGCCTTATAATGCGGGCAGACACGCGTGGGGAGAGATTAGCCGTTGCCGTATAACCACCACCGCAAGCCGACGCTGCTGTCGCGCCTCGTGCGCCGGATCATCCTTGCGTTCTGGTACGCACAGGGCTGGAAAGTCGTCGATCCGCTGCCCAAGCATCTCAAGAAATATGTGCTGGCGGGCGCGCCGCATACTTCCAACTGGGATTTCGTGTTCTTTACCGGCGCCACGCATGAAGAGGGCGTGAAGCCCAATTTCATGGGCAAGCACACGCTGTTTCAGGGGGTGATGAGGAACTTCATGTTCGACATGGGCGGGATTCCGGTCGATCGCCGCAGCCGCCTCAACGCCACCGAACAGGTCGCCGCCGAATTCGCCGCGCGGGACGAGCTCGCGCTGGTCATCGCCTGCGAGGGCACCCGCAAGAGCGACGGCAAGTGGAAGTCCGGCTTCTACCACATCGCCCGCGCCGCCAGCGTGCCGATCGTTCCAGCCTTCGCCGATCACGCCACCCGGATCGTCAGCTTCGGCCCGCCGATGATGCCGACCGGCAATTACGGCGAGGACCTGCTCAAGATTGCCGAGTGGTTCCGCTCCAAGCTTCCCGATTACGAAAGGTTCAAGGTGCTCGAACAGCAGGCGCGCGACATTATCGCGGGGAAGAACGATGTTTGAGGCGCTCGCTCTGAATGCCGCCGTGGTGCTCGTGCTGGTGCTGATCCAGTGGCGCATCAGCGTGAAGATCGATGATGTGAGCTTCATCGACGCCTTCTGGGGCGCGGGGATGGCGCTTGTGGCCTTCATGAGCTGGCTGCACGTGCCGGGCGGGCCGGGCGATCTCGGCACGCTGATCATGGGAATGACGGTGGCCTGGGGCCTGCGCCTCGGCGTCTACCTGTTCCGCCGCTGGCGGCGCGAGGGCGAGGACTGGCGCTATCGCCACATGCTCAAGGGCGCGCGCGAACAGGGCCGGTTTGCGCAAGCGACGCTCACCCGTGTGTGGCTGATGCAGGCGGGGCTGCTGCTGCTGGTCTCCAGCCCGGCGCAGGTCGGCATCCTCGCCAGCCCCGCGCCTGCCCCGATCACCCCGCTGGCCTGGGGCGGCTTTGCCCTGTGGTGCCTTGGCGTGTTCTTCGAATGGGTCGGTGACTGGCAGCTGTCGCGTTTCCGGGCGGACCCGAGCAACAAGGGCTATGTGCTCGACACCGGACTGTGGCGCTACACCCGCCACCCCAATTATTTCGGCGATTTCTGCGCCTGGTGGGGCATCTGGCTGACCTGCGCCGCGGCCGGCTGGGAATATGCCGCCGCCACGGTGATCGGCCCGCTGTTCCTCAGTTTTACCCTGATGCGCTGGTCGGGCGTGACCTTGCTGGAGAAGAACCTCCACAAGACCAAGGGCAACAAATACGCGGTCTATATGCGCAAGACCTCGACCTTCTTCCCCATGCCGCCGGTGGTGTGACGGGCCAAAAGGCGCGCTAATCGACGAACGGCATTGCTGCGCCGCACAAAAATCTTGGGCTGACCCTTTAAGCTTGCGTCTGTCTGGCCTATGTTGCGCCAGATCAAGGAGACGCGCGGACCCATGGCTTTGAACCCGACCTTGCGCGATCAGGAACGCGAACGCGTCGCCCGCCACGTGCTCGATCTCGTGAAGGAACGCGGGTCCGAGATTGCGTGGACCGTGGCGATGGCCGAAAGCGGCCTCACCCGCGCGCGGTTCGAGGCGCTGTTCGACGATTATGACGATCTGTTCGATGCCGTTGCACAGACGTGGCTCGCCCCGCATATGGCGGTGATGGAGGAAGTGGTGGCCTCGCACCTCCCGCCGCAGCGCAAGATGTACGAGTTCTTCCGCCGCCGCTTCATCATCTCGCAGGGCCGTTTCCGCGATGATCCGGAGCATTTCACCATCCTGTGCGAGATGGGCGCGGCCAATTTCGAGCGGGTGCGCTCCTATGTCGATCTCGCCGACCACTACCTGTGCGAGTTGATCGCCGAAGCCCAGGCCGAAGGCTTCTTTGCCGGGCTGGAGATTGACGAGGCGCTGTCGCTGATCAACCAGATGATCAGCAACTACACCCTGCCCGATGCGCTGATCTATCTGGGTGACAAGCTGACCGAGCAGAAGCTCGCGCGGATCGTCGACACGATGTTCATCGGCCTGTCGGGCGAGGCTGGGACCGATGCCTCGGGTGTGAACACGCTGAAAGTGGCGTTCTAACCTTCTTCCCACCACGCCACGGACGGATCCTCCGGCACCCGCGCGCCGCGGCGCTGCAAGCCGTCGAACAATCCGCCCGCCAGCTGCATCGTGGCGGGGGAGGTGCGGTTCCAGTCCATCACATAGAGCCGCTCGGCAATCCGCCAGCGGCCCTCCAGCTTCACCAGCCGATCGAGATAGCGGCCGCCGACCACCAGCTCGATCTCGCCATCGGGCGTCGGGATGATGTGCAGCGCGACGCAATTGGTCTCGGCCCGCGCGGTCTCGCCTGACAGGCGCATCACGGTGTTGGAGATGTTGTGCTGGGTCAGCCGCATCGAGCCCAGACCCGCCATCAGCCCGGGAATGGTCTCGGCAATCGGCTTTGCCCCGTCGCCATAGTCGATCTGCGCATCGGGGGTGAAGACTGCGGCAAGCCGCTCCGCGTCGCAGCGGTCGATCCCGCGGCAATAGAGCGCAAGGGTTTCGGCTATCGCGAGCCGGTCGGCGACTTCGGTGATGTCCATGGAGCCGAGTTTACCGCAGGCGGACAAGCCACCCCACTGACACAAGCGTCAAACCGGGCTGCCGGTTAGTCCCGCCGGAACTGGAGCACATTCGCCGGCAGCGGGCGCGGCGGGTTGAGCCGCTTTTCGGCCAGCGCGAACTTGAGCGCAGCCCCCACCATCGCGCCCGAGACCAGCAGGATCGCCGCCGCCCACACCCAGTGCGGCAGGCCGGTGACAGCGCCGATCTGGCCGGTGTCGGAGAGAACCGCGCGCCCTTCGATCACCGCCTCGCGGGTGAAGAGATAGTGGAAGTCCCGCAGCATGCTCATCGCGGCAAGGATGCCGAGGAACTGGAGCGTGAAGCGCGTGAAGGTCGGCCCGGCGCGCCATGCGACCAGCGCAAGGCACGCCGCCACCAGCGGCAGCACGGCATAGCCGACCGGAGAGCGCACCCAGATCACCACGCTGGCGATGATCGCCGCTGCGGTCAGCCACAGCACCGGCCGCCACGCCTTGCGCCAGGCGCTCGCGAAAATCAGCAGCGCGCCCACAAGGCACGGTGCGAGCGGGCCGCCTGCGGCAATCGCGGCGGGCACCCAGGGCGCGGCATCACCGGCGATGCGGCTTTCGGCGACGCCCGATCCGCTGGCGAAGATCATCAGCCGCTCGAAATCCTGTCCGGTGGCCAGCGCGGTGAGGCCGTGGCCCATCTCGTGGAACCAGGTGGTGAGGATCACGAAGGGGTAGATCAGGTAATTGCCCAGAGGCAGGGCGGGCAGCATCACCACCACAAGGCCCGCGAGCAGCAGGCGCCCTGCGGCTTCGGCCTGACTGCCTGGGCGGGTCAGCGATCGCATCGCGGCCTCACTCGGCCGAAGCGGCGGCGCGGCCCGAGGCGTCGACCGTGATCGGATCGATCTCGTCCTCCGTCGCGCGCGCATCCTCGTCCCGCTGTTCCTGCAGGATCGACCAGCTGGCAAGGAACAGCCCCGCCACCAGCGGCCCCAGCACGATGCCGGAAAAGCCGAGGAAGCTGATCCCGCCCAGGGTGGTCACCAGAATGATCCAGTCCGGGATGCCCGTGTCGCGGCCCACCAGAATCGGGCGCAGCACGTTGTCGGAGGAGGAGATCACCGCAAAGCCGAACACCAGCACAAAGATGCCCTGCCACGCCTCGCCCGCGATCAGCAGCCACAGGCCGACCGGCACATAGACTGCCCCCGCGCCGATCACCGGCACCAGCGCGAAGACCGTGGTCAGCACGCCGAACAGCAGTGCGGATTCCAGCCCGACGATAAAGAAGCTGATCCCCGCCAGCACGCCCTGCACCAGCCCGACGACCCCCGATCCCTTGATCGTCGCGCGCACGATGCCGAGGAACCGCTGCGCCAGCCGCTCGGAAATCGAGCGTTCCACCGGAATGGTGCGCAGCACCGTGCGCCCGATCCGCTCGCCGTCGCGCAGCAGGAAGAACATCACGTAAAGCCCGACGCTGAAGGCCAACAGGAAGCCCAGCGCTCCGCTGCCGATCGAGACCGCTTGGGACGCGATCATCCCGGCGCTTTCGGCCAGCAGGCCTTCGAGCTTGGTCTGCACATTGGCCATGTCGGCCCAGCCCGAACGGTCGACCGCTTGCTGCGCGACTTCCGGCAGCATGCCATAGGCGCGGTCAAAGCTGGTCGCGAGGTCGAGCGGCTGGGCCTGCAAGGTGGCGACCAGCACCAGCGCCTCCTGCACCACCAGCGTCGCCAGCCACAGCGCGGGCACCAGCACCGCAAAGAAAATCACCCCCAGCGAAGAAATCGCCGCCGGATTGCGGTGCCCGCCCATCTTGCGCAGCATCCAGCGGTAGAGCGGCTGGAACATGATCGCGGCCAGCGCAGCCCACAGCAGCGGTTGGGCAAAGGGCCACACGATCACCGCCATCAGCAGGCTCACCACCGCCAGAACCAGCAGGAAACTCGCGTGCTGCAATTCGTCGGTGCGGTGGAGCTGATGGGACATTGCTTGCTGGCCTATACGTCGAGATTTGCCACGTTGAGCGCGTTATCCTGAATGAACTCGCGGCGCGGTTCGACCACGTCGCCCATCAGGCGGGTGAAGATCTCGTCGGTGACGTCGGCATCCTCGACCTTGACCTGCAGCAGCACCCGCGCCTCGGGATCGAGGGTGGTTTCCCAGAGCTGTTCGGCGTTCATTTCGCCAAGGCCCTTGTAGCGGGCGATCGACAGGCCCTTGCGCCCGGCGGCGAAGATCGCGTCGAGCAGCTGGGTCGGGCGGCTGATCGTGCCGTCCAGCGTGATCGCCGGTGCGGCCACCGGTTCCTCCGCCTCGCCAGCGAGCGGATCGGCGGCGACGGGTTCGGCTTCCGGCTCCTCGGGTGCGGCATCGCCGCGAACGAGGCTGACGGGGGTGGCATAGGTCTCGGCCTGGGCGGCGGCGAGGCCGTGGAGCTTGTGCCCTTCGGTGCTGGTGAGGAAGCGTGCGTCGATCTCGTGCACGTCGGTCACCCCGCGCCACAGGCGTTCGAACACCACCGTGCCGTCTTCGCGCTGCGATGCGCTCCAGCGCGCCTCGCGGTCGCCCGCGCCAAGCCGTCCGGCAGCGCGTTCGAGCGCCGCAGCAAGCGCATCGCCCGACAGCCCGGGTTCGAGCGCACCGGTCAGCGCCATCTGTTCGACAATGCCGAGATCATAGCGGCGCGGCACGAAGCCGAGCAGGTTCTTGAGCCGTAGCGCACCATCGACAATCGCGCGCAGATCGGGCCCGGACCGCGCGCCGCCCTGCGTTTCCAGCACCCGGCCCTGCAATCCGGCATCGACCAGATAGCGATCAAGTGCGGCCTGATCCTTGAGGTAGACCTCGCTGCGCCCCTTCGACACCTTGAACAGCGGCGGCTGGGCGATGAACAGGTGCCCGGCCTTGATGATCTCGGGCATCTGGCGGTGGAAGAAGGTGAGCAACAGCGTGCGGATATGCGCGCCGTCCACGTCCGCGTCGGTCATGATGACGATCTTGTGGTAGCGCAGCTTTTCGAGGTTGAACTCGTCGCGGATGCCGGTGCCCATCGCCTGAATGAGGGTGCCGACTTCCTTGGAGGAAATGATCCGGTCAAACCGCGCGCGCTCGACGTTGAGGATCTTGCCCTTCAGCGGCAGGATCGCCTGCGTCTTGCGGTCACGACCCTGCTTGGCCGATCCGCCTGCGGAGTCCCCTTCGACGAGGAACAGCTCGGACTTGGCGGGATCGCGTTCCTGGCAATCGGCGAGCTTGCCGGGCAGGCTGGCGACGCTCATCGCGCCCTTGCGGCTCATTTCGCGGGCGCGGCGGGCGGCTTCACGGGCGGCGGCGGCATCGATGATCTTCTGGATGATCGAGCGCGCATCATTGGGGTTTTCTTCCAGCCACTCGGTCATCTTCTCGCCCATCAGGGTTTCCAATGGCGAGCGCACTTCGGAGCTGACCAGCTTGTCCTTGGTCTGGCTGGAGAACTTGGGGTCAGGCAGCTTGACGCTGACGATGGCGGTGAGGCCTTCGCGCATATCCTCGCCCGACAGGCTGACCTTCTCCTTCTTCAGCATCCCCGAACGCTCGGCATAATTGTTGAGCGTGCGGGTCAACGCGGCGCGGAAGGCAGCAAGGTGAGTGCCGCCGTCGCGCTGGGGGATGTTGTTGGTGAAGGCGAGGACGTTCTCGTAATAGGAATCGTTCCATTCGAGCGCGACGTCGATGCCGATCCCGTCCTTCTCAGCCGAGACAGCGATAGGCTCGGGGATCAGCGGCTGCTTGTTGCGGTCGAGATATTTGACGAAGGCCGCAATCCCGCCCTCGTAGAACAGGTCATGCTCCAGCACCTCTTCGTGGCGCTTGTCGCGCAGCTTGATGCGCACGCCGGAGTTGAGGAAGGCAAGCTCGCGGTAGCGGTGTTCGAGCTTGTCGAAATCGAATTCGGTGACGTTCTTGAAGGTCTCGTGGCTCGCCTTGAAGGTGACGCGGGTGCCCTTCTTGAAGCCGTTGGCGTCAGAATTGCCGTCAACCTTGGGTGCATCGCCCACCACCTTGAGCGGGCCGACCGCATCGCCAAGCTCGAAGCGCATCCAGTGTTCCTGGCCCTCGCGCCAGATGGTGAGTTCGAGCCATTCGGACAGAGCGTTCACCACCGATACGCCCACGCCGTGCAGGCCGCCGGAAACCTTGTAGGCATTGTCGTCCGAGGTGTTCTCGAACTTCCCGCCCGCGTGCAGCTGGGTCATGATCACTTCGGCCGCCGAGACGCCCTCTTCAGGGTGCATGCCGGTGGGAATGCCGCGCCCGTTATCCTCGACGCTGACAGAGCCATCGGGGTTCAGTTCGATCAGCACGAGGTCGCAATGCCCCGCCAGCGCCTCGTCAATCGCGTTGTCCGAGACTTCGAACACCATGTGGTGCAGGCCCGAACCGTCATCGGTGTCGCCGATATACATGCCGGGCCGTTTGCGCACGGCATCGAGGCCCTTCAGAACCTTGATCGAATCCGCGCCATATTCATTGGCGTTGGGCAGCTTTGCGGGGGGTTGATTGGTGTTGTCGTCCATGGCCCATCATATAGGCGCTGAAGACGGGAAACCCAACTGCGGGAGGCCCCTTGGAGGCGCTTTTCCACGGGTGACGAGGGCGCTTCGTCGAAGGGGCTAGAAGGCGGGGCGGAAATGCACCTTCCCGCGCCACATGGTGGCATCGAACAGCCCCATCATGCCTTGGCGGGAGGCTTCGGGAAACTGGGTGACATGGCACATCGCGGCGGCCTTGGCGGCGGCGAGATCGGCGGGGGTGTAGGCGATGGTCTCGGTCAGCAGCGCGGGATCGGTGGTGGCCCAGTCCGCCATCTCGGGCACCGGCGGGAGGCTGCCTGCGGGGATGCCGACATAGAGCAGCTTCGGGCGCTGGCCCGGAGGGCGGGCCTGCGCGATCTGGGTGACGATCGCGCTCACCATGCGGTGATCGGCATGACCATAGCCCCCGTCCGGCCCCCAGGTGAGGATCATGTCGGTTTCGGCCAGCCATGAATCGAGATCGACCAGCAGCTTGCCCGCCGTGCTGCCTTCGTGGTGGGCATTGAGCCCAAGCGTCCCGTCGCCGCGATTGAGGCTCGCCACCGAGGCCGCGCCGAGCGCTTCGGCGGCGCAGAAAGCCTCCTTCAGCCGCACCTCGCCCAGCGCCTTGCCCGGCTTGAGGTCCGATACGCCCGGCCCGGCATCGCCCTGCGTGGCATAGGCGATCTGGACCCGCGCTCCCTGCCGCGCCAGCGCCGCCAGCGCAGGGGCCATGAACAGCTCGTCATCGGGATGGGCGAGCACCACTGTCACCTGCAAGGGCTCCGCCGCCTGCTCCTGCGCGCCGGCCTGCGCTCCCGTCAGCGCCAATGCGGCCAGCGCGATCATGCCTGCCTTGCTGATCATCTCGTGTCCCTCTCCTCATGGGCATCCTGCCACTTTCGCGAGCGTCTGCGCAAATCCTTTGCGCCTGTGACCCCGCCGATTATGCATGGCCGTCATGAGCCAAGAGATGATGATGAGCCGCCTTGCCGAGCCTTTCGGCAGCTTCCCCGACATCCTGATGGAGTGGTCGCGCCTGCGCGGTGACGAACTGGCGCTGCGCGACGAACGCCGCGAGGTCTATTGGGCCGAGCTGGTCGGGCTGGTCGAGCGGCTGGCGGCGCGGCTGGTGGAGACGGGGCTCCAGCGCGGGCAGTCGGTGGCGATCCTCGGGACCTCCACAGTCGAATATGCGCTGGTGTTTCTGGCGGCGGTGCGGGCAGGCGGGGTCGCCGCGCCGCTCACCACCAGCGCAAGCCCTGAGCAGCTCGAAGGCATGGCAAAGGATTCGGGCGCGATCCATCTGTTCATCGACGCGGCCAAGGCGGCTGAGCTGGGGCCGGATTTCATGGCGGACCTGATCCGCGTGCCGCTCGAAAGCGTCGACCAGTGGATGGCCCCTCCGGGGACGCGGGCTCCGGACTTCGTGCCCGGGCCGAAAGACCCGTTCAACATCATCTATTCCAGCGGGACGACGGGCATCCCCAAGGGCATCGTCCATTCGCACCAGATGCGCTGGCGGCAGTTTGCGGCGACGGCGCTGTCCTATCTGGGGGCAGGGCTGGAGGTGCGCTCGCTCGCCTCGACCCCGCTCTATTCCAACACCACCATGGTCGCCTTCCTGCCGGTGCTGCTGGCAGGCGGCTGCGTGCGGGTGATGGGCAAGTTCGATTGCGCCAAGTGGCTCACCCACGCGCAGGCTGACCGGACGACCATCACCATGCTGGTGCCGGTGCAATACCAGCGGCTGATGGACTTCGCGGGCTTTGACGATTTCGACCTCTCCAGCCTCAAGCTCAAATATTGCACCTCCGCGCCCTTCTCTGCCGAGTTGAAGCGCGAGGTGCTGCGCCGGATGCCCGGCGGCCTGATCGAGATCTATTCGATGACCGAGGGCGGGGTGGTCTGCCTGCTTGCGTGCCACGAATTCCCCGACAAGCTCCACACCGTCGGCCGCCCTGCGCCGGGCAGCGAGTTGAAGGTGGTGGATGATGAAGACCGCGAAGTGCCGCCCGGCACCCCCGGCAACATGATCGGCCGCAGCCTCACCATGATGAGCGGCTACAAGAACCGCCCTGACAAAACCGCCGAGGCCCAGTGGATCGACCCGGCGACGGGCGAGGCGTGGATGCGCATGGGCGATATCGGGCGGGTCGACGCGGAAGGATTTGTCGAACTGGTCGGCCGTGCCAAGGACATGATCATCTCGGGCGGGTTCAACATCTATCCCAGCGATCTCGAGGCCGAATTGCTGAAGGAGGCGGGCGTGGCCGAGGCGGCGGTGGTCGGTGTGCCTTCGCGTGCCTGGGGCGAGACCCCGGTCGGCTTCGTGGTGCTGAAGGGCAATGGCGAACCGGCAGCGATCATGGCGGCGGTGAATGTACGGCTGGGCAAGACCCAGCGGCTTGCCGCACTCCACGTGATCGCGGAGATGCCGCGCAGCCATATCGGCAAGCTGCTCAAGACCGAGCTGCGCGAGGAAGCCGAGCGGCTCGGCGGGATCGACTAGGCACCGGATGCAGCACGGCCCGGCTCCTCTGGTGAGGAACCGGGCCGCATGAGGCTTTGGCCTGCCTGCGCGTTACACGATAAACGTGTTGAACGCGGTGCCGCTGATAGCAACGGCGAGCAGCAGGGCGAAAGCCTTTTCGCTGATCATGGTCATGGTTCTGGTTTCCCTTGTTCTGGTTTTTGTTTGGGCGGCCCGGGTCAGCAAGGGAGAGGGGGGGAGAGGTCTCGCCGCCCGGGCCCGTGCATCATATGGGAATGCACGCGTAATATTCAAACCCTATCGCGAATAAAAATGTTTTACCCCCGCAACTAGAGGTTGTTGCGTAGTGGGGCAGAAATGCGCGTGGCGGGGTGTGCGACACAGGGGCGCGTGCAGCCGCTGGAGACGCGGTCACCAATGTTAGGGGGGGAGGACTGGCGACCGCGTCTCGCGTGCTGCTTGCCCGGCCGGGGGGATGGCAGGGCATCCGGCGGATCCCAACGGCCGAGGGGGGAGAGGCCGTCAACGCCGGATCTGGCAGGCTGGCGGAGCAGCCGTCTTCGGCCTTCTTCCACCATGCGATGGTCCAGAGGAAATGCCGGGTGGAGAGAGAGGAGCCCGGCGCCCATCGCGTGAGCGCTATCTGGTGACAGGGCGATTATATTGCAAATGCGAAAAGACCAATTTTAGTTGCATGAAACGCAACATAATACGCCGGGCCAAACGCAAACGGCCGCCGGATCGCTCCGACGGCCGCTCGTGTTTTCAGAGGCTTGTCGCTTAGTTGGCAGCGACCGCACGGCCGTTGCGGGCTTCCGCGGCGGCGACGCGCTCGACTTCGGCCAGCGCCACGGTGCGGGCTTCGGCGACGCACTTGCTGTCGACCACGGTGCGGCCGAAGGCAAAGCGGCCAGCCGCCTCGGTGGTGCAGGCCTTGCGCAGCTGCGCGTTGATGCGCGTTTCGAGCGCGGCGCGGCCTTCGGCGCTGGTCACGTCGACATCACCATAGGCGATGCGCACGGTCACGGTTTCCGCAGCAGCCGGAGCGGCGACGGCGGCGAGAGCGATCAGGGGGAGGATGAAACGCATGAGAAAACTCCGGATTTGAGAGGGTGTCAGAAAGGATCGATGCCGTTGGCCGGCATTCAGTTGCTGTTTGAAACTCTGGTGCAGTGCACAAGAGAACTGTGCAAATGCGAAATGCGCGAGAATGGTTCCAAAGATTGCAACGTGAAACCGATATTTTCTCGGGAACCATCAGAAATTATGAAGGAAAAAATTGCTGCACCGCAAAAATACGGATCGCTGTGTTGCGATGCTGGACTTCGCTCGGCGCGCTCCGTAATCCGCCGCCATGAGCGCGCACCCCTCCAGCCCCGCTGCGGGCGATTCCCCCGCTTCCCAGAGCGTCCCCGAATCGATCCTGATCGTCGATTTCGGCAGCCAGGTGACCCAGCTGATCGCGCGCCGCGTGCGCGAGGCGGGGGTCTACTCGGAAATCGCGCCTTTCACCCAGGCCGAAGCCGCGTTCCGGAGGATGAAGCCCAAGGGCATCATCCTGTCAGGCTCTCCCGCGAGCGTGCCCGACGACGGCTCTCCGCGCGCGCCCCAAGCCCTGTTCGAGGCGGGCGTTCCGATCCTTGGCATCTGCTATGGCCAGCAGGTGATGAGCCACCAGCTGGGCGGCGAGGTGAAGCCCGGGCATGAAACCGGTGAAGGCGGCGAATTCGGCCGCGCGTTTCTCACCGTCACCGCCGAATGCGCGCTGTTCAACGGCCTGTGGGCCGTGGGCGAGCGCCATCAGGTGTGGATGAGCCACGGCGACAAGGTCACGCAGTTTGCCCCCGGTTTCGAAATCGTCGCCACCTCCGACGGCGCGCCCTTCGCGGTGATCGCGGACGAGGCGCGGCGCTTCTACGGCACCCAGTTCCATCCCGAGGTGGTCCACACCCCGGATGGCGGCAAGCTGATCGCCAATTTCGTGCGCCATGTCTGCGGCCTTGCGGGCGACTGGACCATGGCCGAATTCCGCAAGACCAAGATCGCGGAAATCCGCGAACAGGTGGGCGACAAGCGGGTCATTTGCGGCCTCTCGGGCGGGGTCGATTCGGCGGTTGCCGCGGTGCTGATCCACGAGGCGATCGGCGACCAGCTGACCTGCGTCTTCGTCGACCACGGCCTCATGCGCATGAACGAGGCCGAACAGGTCGTCACCCTGTTCCGCGACCATTACAACATCCCGCTGGTTCACGTGGAGGCCGAAGAGCTGTTCCTCGGCGGCCTTGCGGGGCTCACCGATCCGGAAGCCAAGCGCAAGTTCATCGGCAAGACCTTCATCGACGTGTTCGAGGCCGAGGCCAAGAAGATCGGCGGGGCGGAGTTCCTCGCGCAAGGGACGCTCTATCCCGATGTTATCGAGTCTGTCTCCTTCACCGGCGGGCCGAGCGTCACGATCAAGAGCCACCACAATGTCGGCGGCCTGCCCGAGCGCATGAACATGTCGCTGGTCGAGCCGCTGCGCGAGCTGTTCAAGGACGAGGTGCGCGACCTCGGCCGCGAGCTGGGCCTGCCCGATGCCTTTGTCGGCCGCCACCCCTTCCCCGGCCCGGGCCTTGCAATCCGTATCCCCGGCGAGGTGACCAAGGAACGCTGCGACATCCTGAGGAAGGCCGATGCTGTCTACCTTGAGGAGATCCGCAATGCGGGCCTCTATGATGCGATCTGGCAGGCCTTCGCGGTGCTGCTGCCGGTCAAGACGGTTGGCGTGATGGGCGACGGGCGCACTTACGATTCGGTTTGCGCCCTGCGCGCCGTGACCTCGACCGACGGGATGACCGCCGACGTCTTCCCCTATGACGCCGGTTTCCTCACCCGCGTCGCCACCCGCATCGTCAACGAGGTGAAGGGCATCAACCGCGTGGTCTACGACTATACGTCGAAGCCGCCCGGCACGATTGAGTGGGAGTAAGCTGCAACGCCCCATTGCGCGCGGCAGCAAATCGCATATCTCTGCGCCCTGACATTTCCGCCCAAAGGTATTGCCTGTGACGAACCTGCGCCTCCTTGCTCCCCTCGCTGCCGCTCTTGCGCTTGGCCTTGCGGCCTGTGCCGGGAAGGAGGCCGAGGCGCCCAAGGATGATGTGGCCGAGGCTGCTCCGGTAACGGAAGGCGCATGGACGCTCGATCCGGCAGGATCGCGCCTGTCCTATGTCAGCATCAAGGCGGGCGAGATTGCCGAGGCCAACCGCTTCGAGAAGCTCTCCGGCACCGTCGCCGCCGATGGCACGGCGAGCCTCGATATCGATCTCGCCTCGGTCAATACCGGGGTCGATATCCGCAACGAGCGGATGCGCGAAATCTTCTTCGCCGTGGCCGAGAACCCCAAGGCCACCATCACCGCCAAGCTCGATCCGGCCGGCTTTGCGGGCCTTGCCGTGGGCCAGTCGCTCACCCGCCCGCTCAAGGCGAGCGTGACGATCAAGGGCGCATCGGCCGATATCGATACCGAGGTGCTGGTCACCCGCGTCGGTGCCGACCGCGTCACCGTGGTGCCGACCGCGCCGGTCATCATCTCGACCGACATGTTCGGCCTGACCGACGAACTCGGCGAATTGCGCGCGCTGGCGCAGCTGCCCTCGATCACCCCGGCGGTCCCGGTAACCTTCTCGCTGTCCTTCACCCGCAGCTAACTGATTTTTCAGGCCGTTTGAGCCGGATCAAAGCGCCCGCCCGCGTGGCGGGGCAGATAAGGCGTGCCGGACGGGCAGGGAGCGAACCGATCCCACCGCCTCCCGTCCGCCCGGCCACCCCTCCCGAACTGACGCTACGGCATGCGTGGAGGCCGCCATGCCTCCCCAAAAGCGGGCTTGAAAGGGCCTCGCAAACAGGCTTGTGTCGTGTCCAAACACAGCATTGGACGGGAGACCATACGCCATGAAGACCGCGATCACCGAAATGTTCGGCATCGAGCACCCCATCATCCAGGGCGGCATGCATTATGTCGGGTTCGCCGAGATGGCCGCCGCCGTCTCCAATGCGGGCGGGCTCGGCATCATCACCGGCCTGACGCAGGGCACGCCCGAAAAGCTCGCCAATGAAATCGCACGCTGCAAGGACATGACCGACAAGCCCTTCGGCGTGAATCTCACCATCCTGCCGACCCTCACGCCGCCCGATTATCCCGGCCTCGTGAAGGCGATCATCGACGGCGGGGTGAAGGTGGTGGAGACCGCCGGGCGCAATCCGGTCGACCTGCTGCCGCCGCTGAAGGATGCGGGGATCAAGGTGATCCACAAGTGCACCTCGGTGCGCCACTCGCTGAAGGCGCAGGACATCGGCTGCGACGCGGTGAGCGTTGACGGGTTCGAATGCGGCGGCCACCCGGGCGAGGATGACGTGCCCAACTTCATCCTGCTACCGCGCGCTGCGGACGAGCTCGACATCCCCTTCGTCTCCAGCGGCGGCATGGCCGACGGACGCAGCCTCGTCGCCAGCCTTGCCATGGGCGCGCAGGGGATGAACATGGGGACGCGCTTCATCGCCACCAAGGAAGCGCCCGTCCACGAGAACGTGAAGCAGGCGATCCTTGCCGCCAGCGAACTCGACACGCGCCTTGTCATGCGCCCGCTGCGCAACACCGAGCGCGTGCTCAACAATGCCGCCGTCGAGCGCCTGATCCAGAAGGAGAAGGATCTGGGCGATGCCATCACCATTCAGGACATCCTGCCCGAAGTCGCCGGCGTCTACCCCAAGATCATGACCGAGGGCACGATGGACGCGGGCGCGTGGAGCTGCGGCATGGTGGCAGGCCTGATCCACGACATCCCGACCTGCAAGGAGCTGATCGACCGCATCATGCTCCAGGCCGAGGAGATCATCGCCCGCATGCAGGCCATGGCCCGCGCTTAACCCGCGCCCGAACTTCGCACGCACCTAGGTATAGCCCCGCATACCCCCGGGGGCGCTCCTGCGGCATGATGCCACAGGTCGCACCCTCGGGAGTTCTGGTGTGACGATTCGCAATGCTGCTGTTCGGCTACGGGAGGCTGTCCGGCTGCGTTGCAGGCGGAGGACATGATGGGACTGGACCTTGATCCGGCAGCCTTGGGGGGGCTGGCCGGTCTGATCGCTCTGGCCAGTTGGGCCGTGGGAAGAATGCAGGGCGGGCGGCGCGAGGCCCGTGATGCCGCGCTGCAGGCACCGCAAGCTCCGCACAGCGCCCCCGCTGCACCGCCGCCTTTGCGCGATCCCGAACCTGAACCCGCGCCCGTGTGCCGCCAGCGCGCCTTCGAGGAGCGCCGCGCGCTGCATGCGGCACCGGTCTCACTCGTCGATCTGCACGCCGAAGCCGCCGCCATCCGCCGCGATGCGCGGATCTTCGCGCAGGACGGGGCGGGTGCCGCGCTGCTCGCTCTGGCGGGCCGGCATAGCCTTGGGGATTGCCGCTATCTCGGGCTCAGCGGGCAGCCGACCTGCCCTGCGCCCCTCGCCTGCGCCAGCTGCGGCGCGGCTCAGCTATCGGCCGAGCCTGCGTCCTTGACGCGGGTATAGGGGACGAAATCCTCGAAGAAGACCACGCCGGTCATGAAGCCGAGCACGCGGTCGACCGTGTTCATCTGGTCGAGCTTGCACAGCTCGCTCGCGCCGAAGCGGATCGTCACCAGAGCATCATTGCTGTCGATATTGTCGGGATTGGCGGTGCGCTGGACCCAGATCGTGTTGCCGCGGCCATAGACATAGGCGGTCTTGTCGATCGTCTGCATCGGCACGTTGCGCTGGTCGCGGATGCAGCGCACCGGCTCGCCCGCCACGCGGCCTTCGAGCATCTTGGCAAGGCGCGCCTCGCCCTTGGTTTGCGCAGGCGAGGCGGGCTTGGTGTCATCCTGCGCTGCGGCAGGCAGGGCAATCGCGCAGGCAAGCGCAGCCGCAACACCGGCGGCAAGCGGGCGGGACAGGGCAGTCAAACGGGACATGATGCGTTTCTCCGCTGGAGTTATGGCCCTGAGCGTTACGCCGCCCAGCCTTAACCGCCGCTGAGCGGACCGATCAGCTGGCGCCTGCGGCAATATCAGGCAGGCTCGCCTGATCCGCGCCATCGGCCGGGCCGCCCTTCAGCACGAAGCGCCGGTCGCAATAGCCGCAATCGACATAGCCGTGCTCGTCGATCTGGAGATAGACGCGCGGGTGACCAAGCGCGGCCGGACGATAGCCCGCGCCGCCGCGGATGGCGCTGGCCCCGTCGCAGCTCACGCGCGCGGTATCGACCAGCAGGACTTCGGGAGGGGCAATGCTCATGGCCCACGCCGATAACGCGCCAGCCGCGCCAGTGCAATTGCCTTTGCCGTCCCGCTTGCCTAGGGCTGGCCCTATGTCCGCCGCTCCCGCCATCCGCATCGACAATCTCGTCAAACGCTACGCTCCGGCGAAGGGCGCCAATGGCACCGTCACCGAAGGCAAGCTGGCGCTGGGCGGGGTGAGCTTCGATGTGCCCGAAGGATCGATCTTCGGCCTGCTCGGCCCCAATGGCGCGGGCAAGTCGACGCTGATCAACATCCTTGCAGGGCTGGTCAACAAGACCTCGGGCACGGCCGAGATCTGGGGCTTCGATATTGACCGCGACCGTCGCAACGCCAGCCGTTCGATCGGCATCGTGCCGCAGGAAATCGTGTTCGATCCCTTCTTCACCCCCTTCGAGGTGCTGGAGAATCAGGCCGGGTTCTACGGCATTGCCAAGGCCCTGCGCCGCAGCGAGGAACTGCTCGCCGCCGTGCGCCTGTCGGACAAGCGCAATGCCTATGCCCGCACGCTCTCGGGCGGGATGAAGCGGCGGCTGCTGGTGGCCAAGGCGATGGTCCATAGCCCGCCGATTCTGGTGCTCGATGAACCCACCGCCGGGGTCGATGTCGATCTGCGCCGCCAATTGTGGGAGCTGGTGAGCGAACTCAACCGCGAGGGCGTGACGGTGGTGCTCACCACCCACTATCTCGAAGAGGCCGAGGAGCTGTGCGACCAGATCGCGATCATCAACCACGGCCAGCTGATCGCCAACAAGCCGACCCGCGAACTGGTGGATATGGCGCGCGAAAAGGTGGTCGCCGTCACCCTCGCGGATGATTGCACCGCTGCGCCGGCGCATGATGCCTTCGCCCGGGTCGAATGGGACGGGGCGCGCAAGGTCGAGGTGACTTACGACAAGGACCGCATGAGCGCAGGCCAGGTGCTCGGCATCCTGCAGGAACAGGGCCTGACAATCGAGGATGTCACCACCCGCGAGGCGGATCTGGAAGATGTCTTCGTGCAGCTGACCGCAGGCGCTGCGGCAGAGGCCTAATCAGGCCTGTTCGGGGCGCTTGCGCCACTTGCGATGGGCCAGCCGCTCGATCGGTTCGTGGCAGTGCTTGCAATGGCCGACATAGGTCAGCCCGCCCCACTTCACATCGCTGCGCACCGGTTCGTGACGGTCCATGCTGCACCCGATAAACGACATGAAAGACATAGATTTTCGCCCCGTAACTTCGCGGCGGGGTTATGCTTAACGCCCGCTTTCTTCCCGATAGGGGGTAATCGTCAATCGATTATGACCGCGCATAGCGCTTGCGGCACAAGGCATTGCGCGGCATGGCTCGGGCATGGCGAGTGAGGATGCAAACGGCCCCGTGCATGACGTAGTCGTCATCGGCTCGGGCGCGGCGGGGCTGACGGCGGCGCTGGCTCTGGCGCAGCATGCCCGCGTGCTGGTGCTGGCCAAGGGCTCGCTCACCGGCGGATCGACCGCCTGGGCGCAGGGCGGGATCGCCGCCGTGCTCGATGCGGGCGACACTTTCGAGGATCATATCCGCGACACGATGGTGGCGGGCGCAGGCCTCAACGACCTTGCGACCGTGGAATTCGTGATCGAACGCGCCCCCGCTTCGATCGATCGGCTGTGCGAACTGGGCGTGCCGTTCAACCGCGACGCCGATTCGCTCCATCTGACCCGCGAGGGCGGCCATTCGCACCGCCGCATCGTCCATGTCGACGACGCCACCGGCTGGGCGGTGCAGCAGGCGCTGGTGCGCGCGGCCGAGGCGCACCCCAACATCACCCTGCTGCCGGGCCGCACCTGCATCGATCTCATCACCGATCGCCACCGCGAGCAGTTCTCTGCTGCTGGCCGCGTGTGGGGAGTCTATGCGCTCGACGAGGCCACCGGGCGGGTCGAGCGTCATGTCGGGCGCGCCACCATCCTCGCGAGCGGCGGGGCGGGGCGCGTCTACCAGTTCTCCACCGCCCCGCGCGGTGCGACCGGCGACGGGATTGCCATGGCATGGCGGGCGGGTGCGCGCGTCTCCAACATGGAGATGATGCAGTTCCACCCGACCTGCCTCTACAATCTCGAGGTCAAGAACTTCCTCATCACCGAGGCCGTGCGCGGCGAGGGCGGGCATCTGCTCCACCCCGAAACCGGGCGGCGCTTCATGGTCGATTACGACCCCGAGCGGATGGAGCTGGCGCCGCGCGATGTGGTCGCCCGCGCGATTGACGACCAGATCAAGCGCTTCGGCCTTGATTACGTGCACCTCGATATCAGCCACCAGCCCGCCGATTTCGTGAAGGGGCATTTCCCCACGATCTACGAGAAGCTGATGGGGCTCGGCATCGACATGACGAGCCAGCCGATCCCGGTCGTCCCCGCGCAGCACTACACCTGCGGCGGCGTGGTCGTCGGCCTTGATGCGCGTACCGATGTGCCGGGGCTGTGGGCGGCGGGCGAGTGCACCGAAAGCGGCCTCCACGGCGCGAACCGGCTGGCGTCCAATTCCCTGCTCGAATGTTTCGTCTTCGGCGAGGCGGCAGCGCGCGACATTCTGGCGCGCTGGGGCACGCTGGAGGCTCCGCCTGCGATCCTGCCGTGGGATGAAAGCCGCGTGACCGATTCGGACGAAGAGGTCGTCATCAAGCAGAACTGGACCGAAATCCGCCGCTTCATGTGGAACTATGTCGGCATCGTGCGCACCACCAAGCGGCTGGAGCGCGCCGCAAGCCGCATCGAACTGCTGAAGCGCGAGGTCGAGGACTATTACGGCGCCTTCCGCGTGACGACCGACCTCATTGAACTGCGCAACCTGCTGCAATCGGCCGAGCTGATCGTCCAGTCGGCCCTGCGCCGCAAGGAGAGCCGCGGGCTGCACTACACGCTCGATTACCCCGCGCTTGCGGCAGAGGCGAAGGATACGGTGCTGGTGCCTTAGGGACGGGGAGGTTCGGTCGCGGTTCATGTGTCTGGTTTTAGGCGCGCGTGATATGTCTCGAAGGGTCGCTATGATGAAGAAGCCTTTGTCTTTCCTCTGCCTTGCCGCGCTGATCGCTGCCCCCCTCGCCGCGCAAGAGCCCGAGACCCCCGCCAACGCGATCGTCGTCACCGCCCAGCGCTCGGGCGCGCCGATGTGGACGATTGATACGCCCTCGGGCACGATCATCCTCGTCGGCGAGATCCGGGCGATCCCCAAGACCACGCCGTGGCAGCCCGAGCGGCTGGAGGATGCGACCGGGCAGGCCAACCGCGTCATCCTCGGTGCGCGGCCCAAGGTTTCTCCCGGCGATGTGTTCCGGCTGATGTTCTCCGGCGACAAGTTCACCAAGCTGCCCGATGACAAGCTCGCCTCCGACTATCTCGCGCCGGCGCAATGGGCGCGGCTCGAAGCGCTCGGCAAGGCGCAGGAAGAGGACTATTCGCGCCAGTCCTTCCTGCTCACCTCGTTCCAGCTGCTCCGGAAGGAACTGCGCTTCAACCGCGATACCGCGCGCGATGCGTCCGATGTTGTCAAGGACGCCGCGGAGAAGGCCAATGTCCCCATCGATCGCGCCGCCACCTTGCGCGGCGAGGACATCATCGACAACCTCGCCGAGGCCGAGCCGCAGGCGCATATCCCCTGCCTCGGCGCGGCGATGGATGCGCTGGAGGCTGGCCCCGATATCGTCGAACAGCGCGGCGCGGACTGGCGGCGCTATGATATTCCCGCCGTCATGGCGAACCCGCTGGAGACCGCATTGGGCCGCTGCTGGCCCTGGGCGGACGAGACTTTGGGCAGTGAACTCAGGACCATCTGGGTCGAGAGGCTGGCCGAGGCCAGCACCGCGAAAGGCACCACGCTCGCGGTTGTGCCCTTGCGGGTGTTGGCGGAAAGCGGCGGGGTGCTTGACCAATTGGCGCTGCGCGGCTTCGATATAGCCGGACCCGCGTGGAAATAGCCGCGCGGGCCTGAGAGGATCACAGCCGCAATGCCCACCATCACCACGCCCAACACCGGTATCGAGATTTTCTACGAGGATCACGGGGACCCTTCGCACCAGGTGATCCTGCTGGTGATGGGCCTCGGCGCGCAGTTGACCCTGTGGCCGGACGAGCTGGTGGAAACGCTGGTGGGCGAGGGCTTCCGCGTGATCCGCTATGACAACCGCGACATCGGCCTCAGCCAGAAGTTTGAAGGCGCGCGCGCGCCCAATCTGCCGATCCAGCTGCTGCGCAAGAAGATCGGCTTCCCGGCCCGCGTGCCCTACACCCTCAAGGACATGGCCGATGACGGCATCGGGGTGATGGACGCGCTGGGGATCGAAAGCGCCCATGTGGTCGGCGCGTCGATGGGCGGGATGATCGTCCAGCTGATGGCGGTGCACCACGGCCACCGGCTGATGAGCATGACCTCGATCATGTCGACCACCGGCAACGGAAAGCTGCCCCAGGCCGAAAAGCACGCGATGGAGGCCCTGATCGCGCCGCTGAAGGGCATGGACGAGGAGACGCTGGTGGCCCACGGCCTCAACATTGCGCGCAATATCGGCAGCCCCGAGAGCGAGGCCTTTCCCTTCGACGCCGAGGCCCAGCGTGAGCGGGTGCTGAAGAACATGCGCCGTTCGGTCTATCCCGCAGGCCTGCCGCGCCAGCTGGCCGCGATCATAGATGATGGCTGCCGCCGCGCGCGCCTTGCCAGCGTTACCACGCCGACGCTGGTGCTCCACGGCGAGGCCGATCCGCTGGTGAAGCTGGAGGCGGGCGAGGACACAGCGCGGCACATCTCGGGCGCGCGGCTGGTGACGATCCCCGGCTGGGGCCACGATATTCCGCTGCCCCTGATCCCCCGCGTTGCAGGCGAGATCACCGCTCACGCCCGCGGGATTTAAAGCGCTCTAGCCGTAGAGCCTGAGATCGACGGGGGTCGCCGCGCTCCCGCCGCTCCCGCCGCTCCCGCTGCGGCCTACGCCGGTGAACAGCGATGTGCGTTCGGTCAGGCGGTCCACTTCCTGCTTGAGCATTTCGCTCGCCGCGCTCGATTCCTCGGCCATGGCGGCGTTCTGCTGGGTGGCGTGTTCGAGGCTCGAGATCGCCGCGTCCACCTCGTTGAGGCTGCTCGCCTGCGCCTGCGAGGCCTCGGCCAGCTGTTCCACCCGTTGGCCGACGCGGTCGATGATCTCCACCATGTCGCGCAAGGCATTGCCCGATGAGGCGACCTGCTGCGAGCCATTGGCGATGCTCTCGGCGCTCTTGGCCATCAGCTGCTGGATCGCGGTCACCGCTTCAGAGGACCGCTGCGCCAGCGCGCGCACTTCCGTGGCGACCACGCCGAAGCCCTTGCCCGCCTCGCCCGCGCGGGTCGCCTCCACCCCGGCATTGAGCGCGAGGATATTGGTCTGGAAGGCGATGTTCTGGATCATGTTGGTGATGTTGCCGACTTCGGTGAAGGAGGCCTGGATCTGCGCCATGGCCTCGCCCGCCGACTCCACGATCTCGCGGTTGCGCGCTGCGTTCTGACGCGCCAGCGCGACTTCAGCATTGGTCTGCTGCGCCAGTTCCGAGCTCGACTGGATGGTCTGGTTGGTCTGCTGCAAGGCGGCCGCCGATTCTTCCAGCGTCGCCGCCTGCCGCGCGGTGCGCTCCGACAGGTCGGCGGCGGCCTCGTTCACATCGCCCGCGCTGTGATGGATTTCCTGCGCCGAGCCGACCACGGAGAGAATCAGCTCCTTGAGCGCGGCCTGGGCCTGGTTGAAGTCCATGCGGATGCCCTTGTAGTCTTCCGCGAAATATTCCTGGATCGGGTGATCGAGATCGCCCGAAGCCATCGCCGTCAGCCGATCGCGCAGCACCCCCACCACGCGGCGGCGCTCCTGATCGGCCTCGCGCGCTGCAATCGCGCTCTTGCGGAAGGTCTCGATCGCGCGGGTCATGGTGCCGATCTCGTTGTTGTCGTGCTCGATCCGGCGGCCCGCGTCGAGATCGCCGCCGGCCATGCGCTCCATCGTATCGGCGGTGCTGACCAGCGGTTCGATCACCTTGCGGCGCAGCAGCGTGATCGCCGCCGCCACTCCGGCAAACACGATCAGCACCGCCAGCGAGAGGAAGCCGGCGATGGTGGTGAGGGTCCATTCGGCGCTCTGGGCGAGATCGCTCTGGTGCCGCGCCGCGCCGGTGACCAGCGCGTCGATCCGCTCGCGGTGCCGTTCGTAGACCGTGTCGAGTTCGGCCATCGCCTGCTGCTGGGCGGCCCCGTCGCCCGCGCGCGCGGCGGGGATCAGGCGCTGCTCGGCGATCTGCCAGAAGGCCTCGCCGTCCTGCGACACCGTGAGCGCCAGGCCTTGCTTGAGATTCGCATCGAGATCCGAGGCGGCCCAGTGATCGGCCCGTTTGCGCCAGTCGGCCTTCAGCGCGGCGAGCTTTTCGGCATAGGCATCAGCCTTGCCCGGCGCGCGCACGAGGAGATTGGCGATCATGTAGGATTCGACCAGATAGGACGGCGGCGGCAGGATATCCGCGTTGAAATCGTTGAGCTGCTGGTTCACGCGGTGCATCTCGCCGCCGAAGCGGATCTGGTTGATGCCGAAACCGCTGAGCGCGATGACGACGGCAAGCAGGGCGACAAGGGCGATCCCGGCTTTACGGCTGATCTGCTGGATATTCATGGGCGTCCGGTGCGGTTCTCGTTCGGGGCGAGACGCATAGGGCAGGGCGGTCTAACGCTTCGCCACCCCGGCCTAGGCGGCATCCGCGAGCGCGCTTTAGGAAAAGCGCAAGCTTTTGGGCGCCTTGGCGATCATCGGGTGGACGCCGCAAAAGGCTTATTCGCGGCCGGATTTCTGCTATGATGGAGCCTGTCTCCCGAACCGGGAGAAAGGCGTCGCACAACCGGGTCGGCAAGTCTGGAAGGACAGGCAGATGAAGGTCGAACACGGCACGCTGGTGATGGTTGCGGACGGAGCGAAACTGCTCCTCTTCCGCAACGAAGGGGATGCGACATACCCCGTCCTTGAAACCCTCCTGTCCGAACGGCAGGACAATCCCCCGGCGCATGAACAGGGCACGGATGCCCCCGGCCGCAGCTTCGCCAGCACCGGCGCGGCGCGCAGCAGTTACGAGGAAACCGACAGGCACCGGCTGGCCGAGGATGCCTTTGCGCACCACGCCGCGGCGGTTCTCGAAGATGCGGCGGTCGCCCGGCCCGATGCGGGAATCGTGGTCGTCGCCGCGCCGCACACGCTGGGCGAGATGCGCAAGGCCTATGGCCGCGCGGTCAGGGCAAGGCTGGTGGCGGAAATCGACAAGGATCTTGCCGATCATCCGACCGATGACGTGATCGCCGCGCTGGCAGCGCACTGACGCAGCAGACCCCTGCCGGACGCAACAATCATGCGGCCGCGCATGCAAAAGATTCACGGGTGGATTCGAATGATTCACTCCCCATATTTTTCTTCACAGATTCAATTTGGGGCTTGCAGGGTCCGCGACTCAAGCTTTGTCCACGCGTCGCGGGTTTGTGACGGGGTGATGACGGCCCCGGAATGGTAACTAGGTGATTAATCCCCCGTTGACGGGACCTGCGGCCTGATTCATCATCTAGTGGTTCGGCGCAAATCGGACCCCCAAGCCTTGGTGATTTTCCCTCTCCCCTCAACCGGGGCCTCGGGGGAAGAGTCGCCGGATCGGGGGGCTTATCCGGGGCGCGTCGGGAGGCGAAAGCAGCGCAGCCTGTGGACCCCCTTGGGGACATCCTGTTGGCCAGTCTGTGGATCGTCCTGTATAGAACAGAATCGGAACATTGGCCTTGTGCCGGGTTGTGATTCGGGGGACACAAGTGGGGCAAGCGATGGAATTCAAGGCAGGCGACGGCGTGACAGACGAAGTGCTCAATGATGCCGTGACAGGGACGGGCGTGACAGCGCCGGTGAAGGAAAAGAAAGCCGTGACCATGAAGACGAGTGATGCAGGTTCGGACGCGCTGATCGCCGCCAAGGCGACCGAGGCGCTGGCCGGCGCGATGGTCGAGGCGGCCAAGGAAGCGGCCGCCAATGCCTCTGGGACCGACAGCAAGAAGGTCAATGATCGCCGCTTTACCATCGTCACCGATGCGAGCCGCGATGATCGCCTGACCGAATTCGGCAAGGACACCCTGACCGATCGCTACCTGCTGCCCGGCGAGGTCTATCAGGACCTCTTCGCCCGCGTGGCCGATGCCTATGCCGACGATCAGGATCACGCCCAGCGGCTCTACGACTACATCTCGAACCTGTGGTTCATGCCGGCGACCCCGGTGCTCTCGAACGGCGGCACCAATCGCGGCCTGCCGATCTCGTGCTACCTCAATTCGGTGTCGGACAGCCTCGAAGGCATCGTCGGCACCTGGAACGAGAACGTGTGGCTGGCCTCGAAGGGCGGCGGCATCGGCACCTATTGGGGCAATGTCCGCGGCATCGGCGAGCCGGTCGGCCTCAACGGCAAGACCAGCGGCATCATTCCCTTCGTGCGCGTGATGGACAGCCTCACGCTGGCGATCTCGCAGGGCTCGCTGCGCCGCGGTTCGGCCGCGTGCTATCTCGACATCTCGCACCCGGAGATCGAGGAGTTCCTCGAAATCCGCAAGCCGAGCGGCGACTTCAACCGCAAGGCGCTGAACCTGCACCACGGCGTGCTCGTCACCGACGAGTTCATGGAAGCCGTGCGCGAAGGCGCCGAGTTCGAACTGAAGAGCCCCAAGGACGGCTCGGTGCGCGGCACGGTGGATGCCCGCTCGCTGTTCCAGAAGCTGGTCGAAACCCGCCTTGCCACGGGTGAGCCCTACATCGTCTTCAACGACACCGTAAACCGCATGATGCCCAAGCATCACCGCGATCTCGGCCTCAAGGTCTCGACCTCGAACCTGTGCTCGGAAATCACCCTGCCGACCGGGATCGACCACCTCGGCAATGATCGCACCGCGGTGTGCTGCCTCTCCTCGCTCAACCTCGAAACCTGGGACGAGTGGAACGGCGACAAGCAGTTCATCGAGGACGTGATGCGCTTCCTCGACAACGTGCTGCAGGACTATATCGACCGCGCGCCGGACGAGATGGCCCGCGCCAAGTATTCTGCCGCGCGCGAGCGTTCGGTCGGCCTCGGGGTGATGGGCTTCCACTCCTACTTGCAGCAGAAGGCCATCGCGATGGAAAGCGCGATGGCCAAGGCTGTGAACCTCAAGATGTTCAAGCATATCCACGCCAAGGCATCGGAAGCCTCGATGCTGCTGGCGCAGGAGCGCGGGCCGTGCCCCGATGCCGCTGACATGGGCGCGATGGAGCGGTTCAGCTGCAAGATGGCGATCGCGCCGACCGCGTCGATCTCGATCATCTGCGGCGGCACCTCGGCCTGCATCGAGCCGATCCCGGCCAACATCTACACCCACAAGACCCTCTCGGGCAGCTTCATCGTGCGCAATCCGTATCTGGAAAAGCTGCTCGAGAAGAAGGCCAAGAACTCGACCAACGTGTGGAACTCGATCCTCGAACGCGGCGGTTCGGTGCAGCACCTCGACTTCCTGACGCCGGAGGAAAAGGCGGTCTACAAGACCAGCTTCGAGATCGACCAGCGCTGGCTGCTCGAATTCGCGGCCGACCGCACGCCCTTCATCGATCAGGCCCAGTCGCTGAACCTGTTCATCCCCGCCGATGTCGACAAGTGGGATCTGATGATGCTGCACTACCAGGCGTGGGAAAAGGGCATCAAGTCGCTCTACTACCTGCGCTCCAAGTCTGTGCAGCGCGCCGGCTTCGTCGGCGGGGTGGAGGCGGACAACACGCCCGAAGCGCCCAAGATCGAACTGAGCGCCGAAACCGATTACGAGGAATGCCTGAGCTGCCAGTAGGCGGAGCAGGCGCGGGGGCGCGGCGCGGCAGACGCGTCAGCCTCCGCCGCCTCGGGAATACGCGCAAAGGGGGGTGCCGCGCATGAGTTTGCCGTTCGGATTGGGGATTTTCGGACTTCTGGTCTGCGCCGTGTTCGGCTTCAACGCCGTGCGCGAACTGCGCCGCGATGTCCCCGGTCACGCCCACAACGCCGCGATGATCCACATCGCGCTGATCACCATGTTCGCGCCTTTCTGCCTCTACGTGCTGATCGCCTACGCGCCCTGACCAATTTCGCGGCCCGCGCGTGAATCCATCGCGCGGCTCGCACCGTAACTGACAAATGCCTATATTGGCCCTGAAGACATCCAATTGAAGGAAACCGCCGATGTCGCTGCTCGAAGCCCGCTCCACCTACAAGCCCTTCCAGTACCCTTGGGCCTATGACTTCTGGAAGCGCCAGCAGCAGATCCACTGGATGCCGGAAGAAGTGCCGCTGGGCGAGGATTGCCGCGACTGGGCGCAGAAGATCTCGGAGAACGAGCGCAACCTGCTGACGCAAATCTTCCGCTTCTTCACCCAGGCCGATGTCGAGGTGCAGAACTGCTATCACGAAAACTACGGCCGGGTGTTCAAGCCCACCGAAGTGAAGATGATGCTCGCCGCCTTCTCCAACATGGAGACGGTGCACATCGCGGCCTACTCGCACCTGCTCGACACCATCGGCATGCCCGAGGCGGAATATTCGGCCTTCCTCGAATATGAGGAAATGAAGGACAAGCACGACTTCCTGAACCAGTTCGGGGTCGACACGGACGAGGATATCGCCCGCACGCTCGCAGCCTTTGGCGGCTTTACCGAAGGGCTCCAGCTGTTCGCCTCCTTCGCGATGCTGATGAACTTCCCGCGCTTCAACAAGATGAAGGGCATGGGCCAGATCGTCAGCTGGTCGGTGCGCGATGAATCGCTGCACTGCGAAGGCATCATCAAGCTGTTCCACACCTTCTGCGAGGAGCGCCAGTGCCTCACCAAGGCGGTGAAGGAAGACCTGATCGACATCTGCCAGAAGACCGTGCGTCTGGAGGACAACTTCATCGATCTCGCCTTCGAAATGGGCCCGGTGAACGGCATGAGCGCCAAGGAAATCAAGCGCTACATCCGCTACATCGCCGACTGGCGCCTGAAGCAGCTGGGCCTGCAAGAGATCTACATGATCGAGGACCACCCCTTGCCCTGGCTCGCCCCGCTGCTGAACGGCGTGGAGCACGCAAACTTCTTCGAAACCCGCGCGACCGAGTACTCGAAGGGCGCCACCCGCGGCGACTGGAACACCGTGTGGTCGTCGTTTGACAAGCGCCAGAAGGCGAAGGCGGTCAACGAGGACGAGGCCGTGGTGGCCGAAGCCGGGCTGTTCGGGGCTGAGGCTGCGGAGTAGGTTGGCCCAATTACCCCCCTCCCGCTTGCGGGAGGGGCTAGGGGTGGGCACTTTACCTTGACGCCCGCAGCCGCTCCACCTCCGCCCTGATCATCGTGACCACGCCCTCGATATTCGCGTGAACATCGGCATTGGCGATACGCAGCACGGTGTAGCTATGCTCTGCCATCCATGCGTTGCGCGCCACATCGCGTTCCGGCGCGACATCGTGGCTGAACCCGTCAAGTTCGATCACCAGCGACAATTCCCGGCATAGAAAGTCCGCGAAGAACGGGCCGAGTGGCATCTGGCGGCTGAACTTAGCGCCGAGCTGGCTGCGCGACAGGTAGGCCCACAAGGCCCACTCGGCCGGTGTCACCGCATGCCGGAGCGACCGGGCGCGGATCGTATTGCGGGGCTTCCAGGTCGGCATTTCAAAAGCTTATGCCTATGGGTGCGGGAGATCAAGAAGGGCCCACCCCTAACCCCTCCCGCAAGCGGGAGGGGGGATATCAGCGCCAATAAACCCCGAGGGTGGGCAAACTCCCCAACACATGCCACACTCCCCCGCGGGGAGCAGGAGCGCAGGCGCGCAAGCCTACGCGCACTGGGGGGAGACACATCATGCCGGGGCCACTCAATCGCCGCGCGCGTACGCTTGAGGAAGCCGCGCTCAACATGGGGGCGCTCTATGCTGGCGCGCCGCAGGTCCACTTCCGGCCGCTCGTAACGCAGCCCGGCGATGTCTACATCACCTCCTGGGCCAAGAGCGGCACCACGCTGATGCAGCAGATGTTCCACCAGATCCGCATGGTGGCGGCAACCGGCGCGGGGGACATGGACTTCGACGATATCTCCCGCATGACCCCGTGGGAAGACACCGCGCTCCCGCTCGATTTCGACATGAATGTCGCCCAGCGTGCGCAGCCCCGCGGCTTCAAGTCGCACCGCGAATACGAGCGCCTGCCCTCGGGCGCCCGCTTCATCGTCACCCTGCGCGATCCCAAGGAGACCTTCGTCTCCTATTATCGCTTCCTTGATGGCTGGCATATCGAGCCGGGCAGCATCCCGATCGAGGACTTCTACCCCATGTGGCTGGGCGGCGGGCCGGGCGGGTGCGATTATGCAACCCATTTGCTGAGCTGGTATGCGCGGGCCGACGCGCCCGATACGCTGCTCGCCACCTATCGCTGGGCCGCGAAGAACCGCGCGGCGATGATCGCGCGCATGACGGAGTTCCTCGGCCTGTCGCTGACGCCGGAACAGGCGGCGATCGTGCTCGACATGACTTCGCGCGATTTCATGCACGCGCACAAGGACCGCTTCGACGATGCGATGTTCTGCAAGGTGCTGGAGGAGCGGATCGGGGTTCCGGCGGCGAGCGATTCGAGCAAGGTGCAGGCGGTCGCCAGCGATGCGGGCGCGGTGCCGCCCGTGATTGCCGAAAAGATCGACGCCATGTGGGCCGAGCGGATCGCTCCGGTGACGGGGCACGCGGATTTCGCGAGCCTTGCCGCGGCGCTCGATCCGGCCTGAGGGAGCGCTGCGCGGCTTTCCTACCGCAGGTCGGGGGACTACGAGAGAGCAGCAAAACCGCCCTGCGCGATGTTTTTTCCGCGTGAAACATGGCCGGTTTGTGTAAAATCAGTAGCTTACCTCAAAAACAGCCGGTTTCAGGCCCCTTCCAGACCCCCGCTAGACCCCCTCTAGCCCCGGTTTGACCCCCTGATGGGTGCGATTTGACCTCGCTCAAATACCCGCTTGGCAACAACTCCTAGGCTCTCCCTCGAAACCACGGGAGATCACCATGTCCGCACATACGCCGCACGAATTGCACGACGAGTTTCCGCAGGATGCCGAGGTGCTTCACCGCTTGAAGATCGGCAATCCCCACTTCGTCCAGCTGGCCGACCGGCATCATGCGGTGAACCGCGAAATCCACCGCATCGCCGCCGAAATCGACGCCGCCAGCGACGAGCGGCTGGAAGGTCTGAAGCGCGAAAGGCTCCACCTGCTGGATGAAATCGCGGCGATGATCGAGGCCGAGGAAGGCAACCCCGCGCCCGCCTGAACAGGCTTGGGCGGGCGGCGCATGAGGCGATGCGCCGTCCGCTCCCCCCTTGAGAAACAAGCGCAAACTGCGCGGTGTCGTCCGGCGGTCCTCGCCTGAACGGCGCTGGCCCTTGCGGCGGTCTGCGCCCTCCATCGGCTCCTGCGCCTTGCGCCGGTCATCCTTGCGACGGTCGTCGCCGGTGGGGGTGGTGTCGGAGTTGTCGTTCGCCATGCTCACCTCGTCTGCAGACAGCGTAACATCAAGCGGCTGTAAACCATAGGGCTTTGATGCAGGCGCTGCCCGGGCTGCCCCGCGCCGTCTTGCACTGCGCGGCGAAGGCGCTAGGGCACGCGGGATGCGGCGCATCGCCGCCGATGGCCCGAGGACACGATACGCCTGTGACTGATACGACATCCGGCACCGCAGCAGGGAGCCTTCCCGATCTCTCGAAAGCAGAAGTGCTGATCGAGGCGCTGCCCTATTTCCAGCGCTATGCAGGGCGCACCTTCGTGGTGAAATATGGCGGTCACGCGATGGGCGATCCGGCTGCGGCGCGCGACTTCGCCGAGGATATCGTGCTGCTGAAGGCGGTCGGCATCAACCCGGTGGTGGTCCATGGCGGCGGCCCGCAGATCGGCGAGATGCTGGCGAAGCTGGGGGTGGAGAGCACCTTTGTCGACGGGTTGCGCGTCACCGATGCGGCCACCGCCAAGGTCGCCGAAATGGTGCTGTCGGGCGCGATCAACAAGGAACTGGTCGGCTGGATCGCGGGTGCGGGCGGCAAGGCGATCGGCATCTCCGGCAAGGACGGCGGGCTGGTGACGGCGCAAAAGGTCAGCCGCACCACCCGCGATCCTGACAGCAATATCGAACAGGTGGTGGATCTGGGCTTCGTGGGCGAGCCGGCCGAAGTCGATACCACGGTGATCGACACGATGGTGGCCGCAGGCATGATCCCGGTGATTGCCCCCATCGCCCCGGGCGCGGACGGGCAGACCTACAATATCAACGCCGATACCATGGCTGGCGCCATCGCGGCGGCCCTGGGCGCGGCGCGGCTGTTCCTGCTGACTGACGTGCCGGGCGTGCTAGGCACCAATGGGGAGCTCCTCACCGATCTCACCCCTGCGGCGATTGCCAAGCTGCGCGAAGACGGCGTGGTGCGCGGCGGCATGGTGCCCAAGCTCGAAACCTGCGTCACCGCGGTGCAATCGGGCTGCGAGGCAGCGGTGGTGCTCGACGGGCGGGTGGGCCACGCGATGCTGCTCGAATTCTTCACCGCAAGGGGTGCGGGCACGCTGGTGCGGGCCTGATCTGCCGCCTGCGGGGAACTCCTCTCTGGCGCGAGGCGTATTAACAGGCTAATACGCCCAACAGGGACCTCATCAGGGCCGCGCCCCAGTGCGCTGCGCCCGGCACAGGATACGGATCGCAATGCAAGGATTGGCTGTACTCGTCGATATTCTGGTGATGCTCACCAATGTGCTGGTGATGCTGATCATCGTGCAATTCGTGATCGGGCTGCTTTTCGCCTTCAACGTGGTGAGCCCGGGCAACGAATTCCTGCGGCAGGTCTATGAATCGATCAACCGCCTGCTCGAACCGGTGCTGCGGCCGATCCGCAACATCATGCCCAATACCGGCGCGATCGATTTCTCGCCGCTGGTGCTGATCCTTGGCCTGCAGATCCTCACCCGGGTGATGATGGGGCTGGCGGGAGCCTATTGATGAGCCAGGCGGCGACCATCGACGGTAAGGCCTTTGCCGAGGGTCTGCGTGCCCGCGTGGGCGAGGCCGCGGCGGCTTTCGCGCATCAGGCCGGCCGGCGTCCGGGCCTTGCGGTGGTGCTGGTGGGTGAGGACGCGGCAAGCCAGGTCTATGTCGGCGCCAAGGGCAAGGCCTGCGAGGCGGCCGGCATGGCGAGCTTCGAGCACCGCCTCCCCGCCGACACGAGCGAGGCCGCGCTGCTCTCGCTGATCGAGCGGCTCAATCAGGACGAAGGGGTGGACGGGATCCTCGTCCAGCTGCCGCTCCCCGCCCATCTGCACGAACAGGCGATCATCGCCGCGATCAATCCGGACAAGGACGTAGACGGCTTCCACGTCATCAACGCCGGTAGGCTGAGCGTCGGGCAGACGGGCTTCGTGCCCTGCACTCCGCTGGGATGCATCATGCTGCTGAAGGATCGTCTGGGCGATCTGTCGGGGCTGGATGCGGTGGTGATCGGCCGCTCGAACATTGTCGGCAAGCCGATGGCGCAGCTGCTGGTCGATGCCAACGCCACGGTGACCATCGCGCATAGCCGCACGAAGAACCTGCCCGAAGTGGTGCGCCGCGCCGATATCGTGGTGGCCGCGGTGGGCCGTCCGGAGATGGTGCGGGCTGACTGGATCAAGCCGGGCGCGACCGTGATCGATGTCGGTATCAACCGCCTGCCGCCCTCCGAGGAAAGTCCAAAGGGCAAGCTCGTCGGCGATGTCGCCACGGCCGAAGTGCGCGAGGTCGCAGGCGCGATCACGCCGGTGCCGGGCGGGGTCGGGCCGATGACCATCGCGGTGCTGCTGCGCAACACGCTGGTCGCCGCCCACCATCATGCCGGAATGCCTGCGCCGGAGGGGCTGTGACCCGCGCCCGCGGTCTGCTGGCGCTCGCAACGCTCGCCTGCGTGCTTTCCGCCTGCGCCAGTCCGCGCCCCAAGGGTCCGCCGCCGGCCGTGATCAACCGGGTGCTGACCGGCGCGCCCGGGGCTGGCCAGCCGAGCAAGATCGTCGCTGCCGAAATCGCCTTTGCCCGCGCCGCGCGCGAGCAGGGGCAGTGGACCGCTTTCCGGATGTTCGCCGCCCCCGGCGCGCTGCTCCACGGCGGCAACGGCCCCTTCGCTATCGAGCCCTGGCTCGCCACGCAGAGTGATCCGCCCCAGGCGGTGCAGTGGGAGCCGCGCGCGGTCGTCGTCAGCTGCGACGGGGCGCTGGCGGTCAGCCAGGGGCGCTCGATCGAGCCTGACGGGACGGTCGGCAATTTCCTCACAGTGTGGGAACGGCAGGGCGACGGCCAGTATCGCTATGTCTTCGACGCGGGCGGCCCCGACGTGCCCCAGCCGCCGAAGAAGAAGCCGGTCGAGGCCGAGGGCGGGATCGTCGTCACCGCGATGGATGCGGTGCTCGGCATGGTCGCCTCCTGTCCGCGCGGGGGGGGCGAGATTCTGCCGCCGCCGCCGATCCCGGTGGGCGAGGACGGCAAGACCGATGCCCGCCTGTCGCGCGATGGCACCCTGCGCTGGCGCTGGGAACACCGCGCTGACGGCACGCGCTTTGCGGCGGCCGAATACTTCTACGAGGGCCGCTGGCTCACCGCTTTCGAGCAAAGCATCAAGCCCGTCCCCGCGCCCGCGCCCGCCGAGTAAGCACTGCCTGCCATGATCTTCACCGAACTCTTCCTGTCCGCCTTTGTCACCCTGTTCGTGGTGATCGACCCGCCCGGCTGTGCGCCGATCTATGCCGGGCTGACCAAGGGGGCGAGCGCCGCGCAGGCCCGCTCCATGGCTCTGCGCGCGACCATGATCGCCTCGATCATCCTGCTGATCTTCGCGCTGTTCGGGCAGGAATTGCTGAGCGCGCTGCATATCGAGCTCAACTCGTTCCGCATCGCGGGCGGGCTGATGCTGTTCTTCATCGCCTTCGACATGGTGTTTGAAAAGCGCACCCAGCGACGCGAAAGCCGCGCAGAGAAGATCGCGGCGACACCCGAGATCGAGGACGTCTCGGTGTTCCCGATGGCGATGCCGATGCTCGCCGGGCCGGGCGCGATCGCGGCGATCATGCTGCTGATGAACGAGGCCGATGGGCTGACGGAATCGATCGAGGTGCTGGCCGCGCTGGCGGCGGTGCTGGCGATCACCGCGGCATCGCTGGTCGCCGCCGGACCGCTGATCCGGGTGCTGGGCGACAAGGTGGAGGCGGTCATCACCCGCCTGCTGGGCGTGCTGCTGTCCGCGCTGGCGGCGCAATATGTGATCGACGGGCTGAAGGGCAGCTTCTCGCTGTAATACCAAGGTTCGCTGGCGCGAACCGCAGACCCCGCGCCCCTATTGCAGCGTGACGATGTCCTCGTCGCCATCGGTGCGGCCGAAGAACTGCATCAACTGCACCAGCAATTCGCACCGCACAGTGAGGTTTTCCGCTTCGAGCAGGGCCTGCTTGCTCGCTGGATCGAAGGGCGCGATCTGCGAGACGCCGTTGATCAGCGAGCGATCATCGAGCCGCGCGACCGAATCCCAGTCGACCGAATAGCCCTGCCGGTCAGCAAAGCGGCGCGCCTCGCGCTCGAACCCGCCGCGCTGGGCGTGGGAGAGGGTTTCGTCCTCGTCCTCGTCCATGATCTCGGCCTCGATCTGGCGGAAGGCAGTGGTCACCTCCAGCTCGCGCACCATCCGGAAGCGCGTGGTGCCTTCAAGGATGAGGTTGTAGCGCCCGTCATCCATCGCCTGCACCTCGCCGATTTTGCCGACGCAGCCGACGCGGTAGAGCGGCGCGCCCTCTTGCGGGCGCTGCGGCTGGATCATGGCGATCTGGCGGTCGCGAATCAGCGCATCGCCGACCAGCGCGCGGTAACGCGGCTCGAAGATGTGAAGCGGCAGCTGCATCCCGGGAAACAGCACCGCGCCGGTCAGGGGAAAGATGGAAAGGCGTTTCGTCATCCGAACAATACGCGCGACAGGCGGCGACGGACGCCGACCACCCATTCATCCTCGAGCCCTGTGGCCTCGAAAATCTTGAGCAGCTTGGCGCGCGCGGCACCTTCGTTCCATTCGCGGTCGGCCGCGATCATGGCGAGGAGGGTGTCGGCGGCGGTGTCGCGCTCTCCGGCGGCGAAGGCAGCCTCGGCAAAGGCGAACTGCGCGTCCATGTTTTCCGGTGCGGCGGTGGCAGCAGCGCGCAGGGCGGCCAGCTCGCCGTCATCGACGCGGGTGCCGGCAAGCTCCAGCGCGGAGCGGGCGGGGGCAATCGCGGCATCGGTGGCGAGGCGGGGATCGGAATCGATCACCTCCATCACCTGGCGGGCCTGATCGACTTCGCCCAGCATCACCAGCGCGCGCACGAGGCCGGCATGGGCAGGCGCGTTCTCGGGCGCGAATTCGGTGATCTGGGCAAAGATCCCCGCCGCACGCTGGGCATCGCCTGCCCCGAGCGCATCCTCGCCCATCTTCACGAACTGCGCGAGTTCCTCGGGCGAGGGGCCTTGCGGCGCGCCGTCCGCAGCGCCGCCGCCGGCCTGCACCGGCAGCTGGGCGAGCAGCTGGTCGAGCGTCGCCTTCAACTGCGATTCGCTGCGGGCATTGGTGAGATCGGCGACCGGCTGGCCCTGGAACATGGCATAGACCGTCGGGATCGAGCGCACCTGGAACTGCGCGGCGATGAACTGTTCCTCGTCGACATTGATCTTGGCCAGCACCACGCCCTTGTCGGCATATTCGGCCGCGACCTTCTCCAGCACCGGAGCGAGCGCCTTGCACGGCCCGCACCATTCGGCCCAGAAATCGAGGATGACGAGGCTCGTCTGTGACGGCTCCACCACCGTCTTGCGGAAGCGTTCCACCGCCTTCTGTTCGTCGATGCTCAATCCCATGCTGGCCAAGGTCTGCTCCTGTCTGTGCTGCGCGGCTCTGTCTGCCGCCCCAATGTGGGGCATCTTCGGCGGATGTGAAGCGCGCATTTGTGCTGGCGGCAAGGGGCGCTGCAATCAAGTCCCATCAGCCCCAAATTTGCGCTTGCAGGGTGCGCAAGGCGCTGCTAATCGCGCCGCCTCTCCGGCAGAACCTGCGCTTTCGCAAGTTTCTGTCAGCGCCAGTGAGCGGGCGTAGCTCAGGGGTAGAGCACAACCTTGCCAAGGTTGGGGTCGAGGGTTCGAATCCCTTCGCCCGCTCCATTTTCCAGACCACAGAACCATGTTGTCCGGCACGCGGCCCCGCGTGTGCGGGCTTTGCGCTGTTTGCTGCGAGCGCGATAAAGGTGATGCTGTGCAGCAACACCATCCCCAATAATTGCCGGCGCGCCAAGTAATCGTTCTGAAACAATCGCCGAAGCCCCACGCCATTTCTGGCGCGATTCCGCAGTATTGCAGAAATATCTGCTGATAAATCCGATTATTACCTTTTTGTGAAAGGTCGCCAGAACCCCCGGTCGTCAACAAAGTGTCACGCACCACCAATAGCGGCGCGGCAATTCATCCAGACACAGGGGAAACCATTGACCACCACCGGATCGCTGCGCCTGCGCATTTCGCACAAGGCTCTCATGCTCGCTGCCGTCGCTGCCGTACCGCACGCTGCCTTTGCCCAGAGCCAGACGCCGGCCGAGGAAAAGCCGGAAGAAGCGCAGGAGATTGTCGTTTCGGGCGAGCGTCCGATCGCCGAATCCGAAGCGGCGGCACTGCGCGTCCAGCGTCTGTCGGACAATCTCGTCACGGTTGCGGCGGCGGACTCGGTCGGCCGCCTGCCCGATCAGAACATCGCCCAGGCCGCTGGCCGCCTGCCGGGTCTCGCGGTCGAGCGTGACCAGGGCCAGGCCCGCTACATCAGCCTGCGCGGCGCGCCCAACTACTGGACCACGCTGAGCTTCGACGGGATCAACATCGTCAGCCCCGAAGGCCGCGATGCGCGCTTCGATTCGATCCCTTCCGCGATCGCCTCGATGATCATCGTCAGCAAGGCGGTGACGCCGGACATGCCGGGCGAGACCGTGGCGGGCAACGTCAACATCGTCACCCGTTCGGCCTTCGACTATTCGGGCCTTCGCGTACTGGGCAAGGCCGGTTACGGCTTGGCCGAACTGGGCGATCGCAAGGAATATGAAGCCAACCTTGTGGCTTCGGACCGCTGGGACGTCGGCGGGCTGGGCGAGATCGGCCTGCTCGTGTCGGGCAGCTATTTCGAACGCAACATGGTCACCGACAATTTCGAGATCGACTGGGAGCGCGTTTCGCAGGATCAGCGTCCCGATAGCGTCACCCGCTTCTGGGCGCGCGAGACCGAGAACAAGCTCTACCGCCTGACCCGCAAGAACTGGTCGGTATCGGGCCGTCTCGACTGGCGTCCGGATGCCGACAACGAGATTTCGCTGCGGTCGATCTACACGATCTTCACCGACGACGAGGCGCGCGACAACTATATCTTCGACATGGACGATCGTCAGGGCGATCTGGTGGCCAACACCGCGGCCTGCCCGACCGCGATCAACTCCACGCCGACCACCACCGGCTATGCTGACGTGTGTATCGGCAACACCCCGCTGGCCGGCACGGTCTACGGCGTCGACATCAACCAGCGTTCGACCTTGCGCGCGTTCGAGCAGTCGATCTTCACCACGACGCTCGAAGGCAAGCACACCTTCGGCGACAGCGGCTTCCGGTTCGAATGGCTTGGCAATTACACCCGTTCGCGCGATGATCGTTCGGTGGTCGGCGAAGCGCGGTGGAACAGCCCCTCGACCCGCACCCTGCGCCCGACGGTGGCCTATGACTTCACCAATCCGCAGCTGGCCCGCGTGCAGCTGTTCAACACGCTGCAACTCGCCAGCCCGACCCGTTTCCAGGCCGGCACCGGCGTGACCGCGATCGACACCTTCACCAAGCCGCTCAGCTCGCTGCGCGTGCTTGATGCGGTGGACGATACCGACGCTTACACCGCGCGCGCGATTGTCGCTTATGACACCGGCTTCCTTGGCGGGGATGCGACCTTCAAGGCTGGCTTCCAGTATGATCAGCGCACCAAGGAATCGGTCAACAACCAGATCCTGCTCAACACCGCAGCGCAGTTCACGCAGATCGGCCTGTCGACCAACTACAATGATTTCGCGATCGACCTGCCGTTCCAGGGCGAGATCCCGCTTGGCTATACCTTCCGCTACTTCAACACCGAGCGGATGGCCGAGGTCGCGGCAGCGGCGCGGGCCAACTTTGCCTTTGCGCCGCTGACCGGCGACAACTTCAAGGTGCGCGAGAGTGTCTATGCCGGTTTCGTGATGGGCACGCTGCGCTATGACTGGGGCAGCATCCTTGGCGGTGTGCGCATGGAGAAGCTCGAGAACACCGGCACCGCGCTCGCCACGATCGGCGCGGCCAATCAGACGGTGACCGCCGGCAGCAGCCGCACGCTGTTCTTCCCGAGCCTGCACCTCAATTACAACGTCTCGGACAACGGCAAGCTGCGCTTCGGCTACACCAGCGGCGCGGCGCGGGCGGATTATGACCAGCTGCGTCCGAACGTCGTGATCAACGATGCCAACCTCACCATCTCGGGCGGCAACCCGGCGGTGAAGCCCGAGCGTTCGTGGGGCCTCGACAGCTATCTCGAATGGTACATCGTGCCGCAGGGCTTCCTGTCGATCGGCGCCTTCTACCGCGATGTGCGCGACGTGCTCTACACGGATCGCCGAACCTTCAATTCCGATGCGCTCAACATCGGCGGGGTGGACCGTTCGGACTACATCTTCACCGGCATCGCCAATGCCGGCAGCGGGCGGATCTACGGGGTGGAAATGGCGGCGCAGCTCCAGCTTGAACCCTGGACCGACGATCTTGGTCTGCCCGAATGGATGGGCGGCTTCGGCATCAGCGCCAACCTGACGCTCAACGATAGCGAGGTGACCAAGCCTGCCTTTGCCGCGTCGAATATCCCCGCGCGCAAGGTGCCCCTGCCGGGCACGTCGGACACGGTCTACAATATCGGCGGCTATTACGAGAAGTACGGCTTCTCGGCCCGCCTCCAGTACCAGCGCCGCAGTGCCTGGCTGGACGGGATATCTAATGACCTTGCCGACGCGGGCGATACCTACTGGGCGGCAGATGACGAGCTCGACTTCTCGGCGCGCTATGCGATCACGCCGAATTTCGAGGTCTATTTCGACGCCTCGAACCTGCTCGACAATCCCGGTCGTCGCTTTACCGAACCGGGTAACCTGCTGACTGCTTCGGGAACTCCGACGCCGTTCACCGACAACCTGACGATCGAGTGGGAGCGCTTCGGCCGCCGCTATTCGGGCGGTATCCGCTTCACCTTCTGATCGGCCGGACACGACAGACCTGACGGCCCGGGCGTGAAAGCGTCCGGGCCGTTTTGCGTCCGGTCAGGCCGCAGGGCACGTTTCGACGGATTCCGGCTTGCAATTGACGGCGCGCTTGCTAGCTGCACGATACGTTATCACATAAAAATGGAATACCCACGATGCGTCGCATTCCCTCTCTCGCTCCCTCGCGTCTCGCGCTGGCCGCTGCGCTTGGCCTTGCGGTCACTGCCAGCCCCGCGCTTGCCGATGATGCCGCCGAAGCCCAGCCTGCACCGGCTGACGAGAAAGCGCAGGTCGAGGATGATCTGCACAACCGCCAAGCCGACGATACCGGCAACATCATCGTCAGCGCCGCGGGCCTCAAGGAACTCGACGTGCTGGCCGGCACCAGCGTGCTCGAAGCGCGCGACGTGCAGCGGCAGGCGGTGACCGGCCAGATCGGCGAATTGCTGGCGAAGCTGCCCGGCGTGTCCGCCACCAGCTTCGCCCCCGGCTCCTCCCGTCCGATCCTGCGCGGCCAGCAGGGCGAGCGTGTGCGCGTGCTGGTGGACGGGGTGGGCACCTCGGACGTCTCGAACACCTCGGTTGACCATGCCACCACGATCGATCCGATCACGGTCGAGCGGATCGAGGTTCTGCGCGGCCCCGCGGTGCTGCTCTACGGCAGCCAGGCGATCGGCGGCGCAGTCAATGTGATCGACAAGCGCATCCCGGTGCGCATGCCCGATGAAAGCTTCCACCTCGATGCCTTTGCCGGGGTCGACAGCGCCAGCAACATGCGCACCGGCGCGGCCTCGATTGATGTCGGCGTGGGCGAGAGCCTTGTACTTCACCTCGATGGTTCGTGGCGCAAGAGCGACGATATCTCGATCGCCGGGTTCCAGGTCGCACCGGCCTTGCGCGCCGATCTGCTGGCCGATGCCGCCGAAGAGCAGGCCGAAGGCGAGCTCGAGGAGGCCGAAGAACTGCGCGAGGCTGCCGGTGTGCGCGGCACCGTGCCCAACAGCGGGGCGCAAAACTGGACCATCAATGGCGGTCTTGGCCTGATCCTCGGCCAGAGCACCTTCGGGGCATCGCTTGGCTATTACGATTCGCGCTACGGCGTGCCGACCCGTCCGGGCGCTGGCCACCACCATGGCGAGGAAGGCGCGGCTGCCGCGGGCGAGGAAGAGGGCGAGGAGCTGGTCACGATCGGCCTTGAGCAGCTGCGCGCCGACTTCAAGGGCGACATCTATCTGGGTGAAGGCGCCTTCCAGCGGCTCAAGTTGCGGGCCGGTTTCTCCGACTACACCCACACCGAGTTCGAAGGCGACGAAATCGGCACCACCTTCGATTCCACGAGCATCGAAGCGCGCGCCGAGCTGGTGCAGAGCGAGAGCGGGACGCTGCGCGGTTCGACCGGCATCCAGTATCTCCACCGCGATTTCTTCGCCGTCGGCGCGGAAGCCTATGTCCCGCCGAACCTGACCGATCAGTTCGCGATCTTCACCCTGCAGGAACTTGGCGCCGGCCCGTTCCAGCTTGAAGCGGCAGCGCGCGCCGAATTCACCACGGTCAAGGCCCAGACGCTGGGGATAGAGAACGACTACAACACCTTCTCGGGCGCGCTCGGCGTGGTCTATGAAGGGATCGAGGGCGTGCGCATCGGCCTCAACGGCTCGCGCGTAGAGCGTGCGCCGAGCGCCGAGGACCTGTTCTCGGACGGCCCGCACATCGCAACGCAAGCCTACGAGATCGGTGACCCCGATCTCACCGTCGAACGCGCCTGGGGCGTTGAAGCCTATGCCCGCGGCCAGCTGGGGGCAGGCACCTTCAACCTCACCGTCTATCGCCAGTGGTTCGACAACTACATCTTCCTCGAGGAAGCCGGGTTCGAGCTCGATGACCTGCCGGTGTTCGAATATCTCCAGCAGGATGCCGACTTCTTCGGGATCGAAGCCGAGTTCAGCTACCCGCTGATCGACACCGACGGCTTCCGCCTGCTGACCGACCTCAGCGCCTCCTATGTCGAGGCCGAGTTGGCCGATGGCACCGCCGTGCCGCGCATCCCGCCGCTGAGCCTGCTCGGCGCGCTGGAAGCCCAGACCGACGCCTTCGACGTGCGCGGCGAAGTCCAGTGGTTCGACGATCAGGACCGCGTGACCGCCTTCGAAACCCCGACCGAGGGCTTCACGATGGTCAACGCGCTGGTCGCGTGGCGTCCGCTGGAAGGCAACCGCAACATCACGCTGCAGATCGCGGCCGACAACATCCTCGACGTGAACGGCCGCCGCCACGCCAGCTTCACCAAGGATTTCGTGCCGCTGATGGGCCGCAATTTCCGCGCAAGCGTGCGTCTGAGCTTCTGACGCGAAACCACTTGGACACCCCTGCTCCGGGTCGCAGGGCAGGGTCGCAGAGAAAGGGGCAGCGGGACGGGATCCCTGCTGCCCCTTTTTTTATGCCCGGATGATCAGTCCTCGGCCGCGAAAGTCAGCTCGGCGTGCTCTTCGAGCCGCGCCACAAGATCTTCGCCGAGGAAAGCGCCCGGGGTGCCGACACCGCCCGGCCTGGTGCAGGACAGCAGCGCAATCCCGGTTTCCGAGAGCATCCGGCTGGTCGAACCGTAACCCGGATCATAGCGGCCCTTCACGCCATATTGCAGGCGCTGGCCATCGGCCATGTCGGCGACGAAGACGACATCGTAGAAGCCGTTGTCACGTTCTTCCTTGGTCGGGCCTTCGCCGGGCTTGGGCGGCTTGGCACCGAACGGGTTTTTCATGAATTCCAGCGCCGCATTGGCCGCCGCCTTGCCCGCTTCGCCGGGGCTGGTCAGCATCATCTCGTCATACTGGAAATCGGCACCATAGGGGTGGCCGAGCAGGAAGTTGGTGCGGTGCACGTTCTTGGTGTTGATCGGTGCCATCACGAAGGGCGCGGACCATTTGCCGAGATCGTCCTCGTACGAGGGGATCATGCCCGAAGGCTGGTCCGGCCCGTCGAAACCGGGGCAAAGCGCGAAGGGATTGCGCAGCACGTTGATGATGGAAATGTCCTTCGCCGCCGCCTTCATCGTCGCGCCGAGGCTCGCCGCGGTGCCGCCCGAGAAGGTGCCCTGCATGGCGCGGACCCGGCCACGGATGCGCGGGGCGGGCTTGCCGAACTTTGCGACGCAGGCCTTCTGGGTCATCATCACGCCGAGATCGAAGGGGATCGAATCAAACCCCGACGAGAAACAGATGCGCGCGCCCGAAGCTTCTGCGGCGGCCTGATGCTCGGCGATCTTCTCTGCCATCCATGCCGGCTCGCCGCACAGGTCGGCATAGTCGGTGCCGGTCTTGACGCAGGCGGCGACCAGCTTGTCGCCATAGAGCTGGTACGGCCCGACGGTGGTGAGGACGACCCGGGTGCGCGCGCACATGGCCTCGAGGTCAGCGTCCTCATCGGCATTTGCTACCACCAGCGGCGTGGAGGCCGGCGCACCGATCAGGTCGCGCACCTCTTCCAGCTTGGCGAGGCTGCGGCCCGCCATCGCCCACTTCGGCCCGTCCGCGCGGTTGCCATAGTGGCTAGCGAGATATTCGGCGACAAGGCGGCCGGTGTAGCCGGTGGCGCCATAGACGATGATGTCGAATTCGCGGGGTGTGGTCATCGCAATGCTCTCTTCTGGTTTCGGTCGGTTTGCACCGCTTAGCGGCTTGGCAACTTCTCGGCTTTAACGTGCAGCGACGCGAAAGGCCACGCAGGAGCACGGGCTGATGGATTTCTGGACGTCGCGCAAGGCGCAGGATGACGAGAGCAACGATCGCGAGCGCGAGCCCAAGCCGACGTTCCTCCAAAACCTCACCGAATTCGTGAAGGACGAGGCCAAGGACGAGGCCGTCTCATCCGTTGTCGAATACCTGACCGACGGCTGGATCACCTATGAAGGTGGTGACGACGACGAAGAGGAGGACCAGCGTCGGCGTAACCGTAGAGCCGATCAGGGCACCTTCGAGGAACGGCTGCAGCGCAGCTTGGCAGAGCTCGGGCCGCAGGGGGATGCGCGGGTTTCCGAACCGCCGCCAGCCCCGGTCGAAGCTGCTGCGCCTGCGCCTGTGCCTGTGTATCAGTCTCCCGTTGCCGTGCGGCCTGCGCCGGTCATGCGTCCGGCATTGCGGGGTGCGACGGGCTTCGGGCGCAAGGGCCTATAATCTGGGCAGCGTCACGCCGCGCTGGCCCATATATTTGCCCGCGCGGTCCTTGTAGCTCGTCTCGCAGCGTTCATTGCCCTTGAGGAACAGGAACTGGCACGCACCCTCGTTGGCGTAGATTTTCGCAGGCAGCGGCGTGGTGTTCGAGAACTCCAGCGTCACATGGCCTTCCCAGCCCGGCTCCAAGGGCGTGACGTTCACGATGATCCCGCAGCGCGCGTAGGTCGATTTGCCGAGGCAGATCACCAGCACGTCTTCCGGCACGCGGAAATACTCCACCGTGCGGGCGAGCGCGAAGGAATTGGGCGGGATGATGCAGACATCGGTCTCGCGATCGACGAAGCTCTTCGGATCGAACTGCTTGGGATCAACCACCGAGCTGTCGACATTGGTGAAGATCTTGAACTCGGGCGCGACCCGCGCGTCATAGCCGTAGGACGAGAGCCCATAGGAGATCACCCCGTCGCGTCGCTGGGCTTCGACGAAAGGCTCGATCATGCCATGTTCGAGCGCCTGGGTGCGGATCCATTTATCGGAGAGAATCGCCATGGGAGGAGTGATTGAACACAGGCCGCGGCATGGCAAGCGCGCAGGCGTTTTCCTCCCCCTATTTTGTCACAGCTGCTTCGCGCGCAATTGCGGGTTCATCGCGACAATGTGATTGAGCCACTTCTTCGGGCGGCGCATCATGTCTTCGGGGTAATCCACCCTCACGCCCAGGATGCTCGCCATCCTCCCGACAAAGTGGATGCAGTTGCGCTCGCTCAGGCTGTAGCGCTTGCCCGGCTCCATGCTCCATTTGCGCACTTCGCGGATGACATCGTAATATTGCTCGTCGGTCAGAGTGATCGAGAAATGGCGGTTGGTAGAGCGCACATATTTCTCGTCCTCGCCCTCCACCATGTGTTCGACCCAGTCTTGGGTCGCGGCTGCGGCAACGGATTTGGGGGTGAAGCCGTAAGTCTCGTTCACGGCCTTGCCGTTGGCCTTCAGGGTGCCGTCGATTACGACGAAGGCGTGCGGATAGCGCCCCCACAGCACCGATCCGTTGAACGAATGGAAGTGGATCTGCACCTCGGCAAAGGCGGCCGGGCTCCACAAGAGAGCAGCAATTGCCAGCACATGCGCGGCGAGGCGGGAGAGGAGCAAGATCATGCGCCGCGTCTTTTTCCAGCAACGCGGCCTGCGTGCAAGTCCGCAGTGCCTATTGGCACTTGAGCCGGATCACCCCCCATGCCAGCCGCGATGGCCGCCCGCCGTTGCGGCGCACTTCATCATCGATGCATTGCTGGACGAAGGAGCGGTTATCGCCCAGCGTCCCGCTGCGCGCGGTGCGATCGAGTTCGAGCACGTCCTGCAATTCCTCGGGCGAAAGGTCGCTGGTGAACCGGCGGCCCTGCCGCAGCGCTTCGAGATTGGCGATGGCGCGGGCCAGCCGCTCCTGCCCCGGCGCAACCGGGATGATCGACGTGCCGGACGGGGCGGGTGCCGGGGTGGGGCTTGCGCGCACCACCGGAACCCCGACGCTCTGCGCCGCGCCGGGCGCGCCTGCGAACATCACTCCGGCCAATAGCGCACCAATCATCGCAGGCTTCATCATCCGGCTCCAGTTGATCTGCGCGGTGATGCGCCTCTCTGTCTGAACGCGCGCTTACCCCGCCGCGAGCAGGCTGGCATTGCCGCCCGCCGCCGTGGTGTCGATCGTCATCACCCGCTCGGTTGCAAAACGCGCCAGATAGTGCGGCCCGCCCGCTTTCGGTCCGGTGCCAGACAGGCCCTCGCCGCCGAAGGGCTGGCTTTCCACCACCGCGCCGATCTGGTTGCGATTGACGTAGAAATTGCCGACCCGCGCGTTGGCCTGCACGAAGCGCCGCGTTTCCGCGATACGGCTGTGGAGGCCGAGCGTCAGGCCGAAGCCTGTGGCGTTGATGTCGGCGACCACCTGCGGCAGCGCACCCGCGCTGAAGCGTGCGACATGGAGCACCGGGCCGAAGTTCTCGTCCTGCAATGCAAGGATCGAGGGCACTTCGATGATTGTGGGCGCGACGAAGCAGCCCGCCTCGTGGTTCTCGGGCAACGGCAGGCGGGTGACGGGCCAGCCCCTGGCCGCGCATTCGGCGACATGGGCTTCAAGCCGGGCGCGCGCGGCCTCGTCGATCACCGGGCCGACATCGGTGGAAAGATCGGACGGATCGCCCAGAGTGAGCGCCTCGAACCCGCCGCGGATCATCTCCAGCATGGTGTCGGCCACGTCTTCCTGCAGGTAGAGGACGCGCAAGGCCGAGCAGCGCTGCCCGGCGCTCTGGAAGGCGCTCGCCACGACATCGCGCACCACCTGTTCGGGCAGGGCCGAGCTGTCGACGATCATCGCATTCTGCCCGCCGGTTTCGGCGATCAGTGTGGCGATCGGACCGTCGCGCATTGCGAGCGAACGGTTGATGGCGCGTGCGGTGGCGGTCGATCCGGTGAAGGCAACGCCTGCAAGGCGCGGGTCGGCGGTCAGCAAGGCGCCCACCGCGCTGCCGCCGGGGATCAGTTGCAGCGCTTCGGGCGGAATGCCTGCCTCGTGACACAGCTTCACCGCCAGCGCGGCGATCAGCGGGGTCTGCGGGGCGGGCTTGGCGAGCACGGTGTTGCCCGCAGCCAGCGCTGCCGAGGCCATGCCGATGAAGATCGCCAGCGGGAAGTTCCACGGCGCAATGGTGACGAACACCCCGCGCCCGTGGAGCGATAGCGTATTCTCCTCGCCCGTCGGCCCGGGCAGGGTGAGGGGCGCTGCAAACTGCCGCCGTGCCTCGGCTGCGTAGTAGCGCAGGAAATCGACCGCCTCGCGCAGTTCGAGCACGGAATCGAGCAGGGTTTTCCCCGCCTCGCGCTGGCACAGGCTGAGGAACTCGGCCGTGTGCGCTTCGAACAGGTTGGCCGCTTCTTCGAGCAGCAGCGCGCGCGCTTCGCCGCCCAAGGCGTCCCAGCCGCGCTGGATCGCTGCGGCTGCGTCAAAGGCGTCCGTAATCTCTGCGGCGGTGGCTTCGTGCACTGTGCCGACTGTCTGCTTGCGGTCATGCGGCGCGGTGATCGCCGTGGCGGGGCCTTGGGGGGTGGCGGCAAGACTGGGCGCGGCGGCCCACTGGCGGGTTTCGAGCGCTGCGAGCTGTTGCAGCAATGGCACACGCACCAGAGGATCAGCCAGATTGATCCCTGCGCTGTTGTCCCTTGCGCCGAAGATTGCATCCGGCAGCGGGATCGCCGGATTGCGGCGCGGTTCCAGCGCGGCAAGTTCTGCCACCGGATCGCCGACCAGATCTTCGGCCGGAATGTCGGCATCGCCCATGCGGTTCACAAAGCTGGTATTGGCCCCGTTCTCGAGCAGGCGGCGCACCAGATAGGCGAGCAGTTCCTTGTGCCCGCCCACCGGCGCGTAGATCCGCACCGGCGTGCGCTGGTTGCCTTCGAGCGCGTGGAGCGCGTCGTAGACTTCTTCGCCCATGCCGTGGAGGCGTTGAAATTCGAAGGGTTTGCCTTCGCTGAGATGCTTGATCGCGCCGATTGTGTAGGCGTTGTGCGTGGCAAAGGCCGGGCGGATCACATCGGCGTGCTCGAACAGCCGCGCGGCGCAGGCGAGGTAGCTGACATCGGTTGCGACCTTGCGGGTGAAGACCGGGTAGTCGGTGTAGCCACCCACCTGCGCGAGCTTCACCTCGCTGTCCCAATAGGCGCCCTTCACCAGCCGCACGAACAGCTTGCGCCCGTGCCGCCGCGCCAGCTTGCCTGCCCAGTCGCACACCCACAGCCCGCGCTTCTGGTAGGCCTGGATCGCGAGTCCGAAACCCTCCCAGCGGGTGCCGTCGGGGCGGCGGAAAAGATCATCATCGGCGACCAGTTCCTCGATGATGTCGAGGCTCAGTTCCAGTCGCTCGGCCTCTTCGGCGTCGATGGTGAAGTGGATATCGGCATCGCGCGCACGGACCGCGAGATCGCGGATCACCGGCACCATCGCCGCTCTGGCTTCGTCGGCGTGGAAGATATTGTACTTGGGGTGGAGCGCCGAGAGCTTGACCGAGATGCCCGGTGAGCCTGCGACCCCTGCGCCGGCTTCACGCGCCAGCCTGATGAGCGCACTTTCGTATGACTGCCGGTATTTCTCGGCATCGGCGAAGGTCATCGCTGCCTCGCCCAGCATGTCGAAGCTATGGGTAATGCCTCGCGCCCGCTCAGGTGCGGCGCGCTTCAGCGCCTCGTCGATGGTCCGGCCGAACACGAACTGCCCGCCGAGGATCTTCATCGCCTGCGCCGTGGCTGTGCGGATCACCGGTTCGCCCAGCCGGTTCATCGCGCGCTTGAAGGCGCTCCCGAGCCCCTTCTGCCGCGCATCGGGCGGATCGAGCACTTCCCCGGTCAGCATCAGCGAGAAGGTCGCGGCGTTGACGAAGGTCGAAGTGCTCTCGCCCAAGTGCTCGCCCCAGTCGATCTGGCCGATCTTGTCCTTGATCAGCGCACCAGCCGTGGCCGCATCGGGCACGCGCAGCAGCGCTTCGGCAAGGCACATCAGCGCGATGCCTTCCTCGGTGTCGAGGCCATATTGCTGGAGGAAAGCGTCGATCCCGCTGGCTTTCTTGCCGCGTGCGCCTTCGATCAGATCGATCGCGAGCTGCGCTGCCGCTGCGTGCACCCTCGCCGCAGGAGCCGCCTGTTCCAAGCGTTCGGCGATGCAGGCTTCCTCGTTCTGGGCATAGGCGCGGCGCAGCTCGGTGCGGTCGATAGCGGGAGGCGGGGCGGCATCAGCCATAACTGGTTTCACCTGATACGATTCGAAGGAATATCCGGCCCTCTGAACCCCATGAGGCTGCGCTTCAAGCGCGCTCTTTGCAACCGCCGTCCTTGACCCGTGCATCGGCGTGCGGGTAGCCTTGGTGCGCGATCAAAAGGGGCCCTGCAACACCATGCGCATGTTCTGCTTCCACTGCCGCGACGGAGAGGATGGCGGACGCCTGCGCGCGATCCATCGCCCGGCCCATCTCGATTTCATCCACGCCAATGCCGATCATTTCGTGATCGTCGGCCCGCTGAAGCGCGCCGATGGCCTGATCATCGGCTCGCTGCTGATCGTGAAGGCCGCGGACGAGGCGCAGGCGCGCGAAATCCTCGCGCCCGATCCCTATCTCACCGGGGGCGTGTGGCAGTCGATCCGGGTGGACGAGTTCTCGCCGCTGCTGGGCGATTGGGCCTAGGCCCTACTCGCACAGCCCCGCAGCCCGCTCGGCAATGCCCTTGAGGCCCTTGCACTTGGGCTTGCGCGGCTTGGCCTCTTCGGCCGGTTGCGTGGTGCCGCCGCTTCCCATGCCGCCCATGCCTTCCATCCCCGGCATCAGCATGGTGGAGGAACGGAACCGCACCCGCGCGATCCACTCCGGGTTCCACGGCTTGCGGGTATCGGCCGGCCGCGGCGGGTAGGCGAAATCGGCTTGCGGACCATAGGCTTGCAGGCTCACCATCAACCCCTCGCCGCTGGCCTTGATGACTTCGGCAGGGACAATGCAGTCGCGCTGTTCAGGCGGCATCACCGTGCCGGCGGCAATCAGCTTGCGCACACCTGCGGGCGAGATCCAGTCCCACAGCGGGCCGCCGAAGGCCTGTTGCTTCGACGAGGCCCACCATACCATCTCGGTCGGCGCGCCGCCGCGTCCGGTGTCTTTCGCGCCCATCGCCCAAGCGTAGTAGCCGGTCGCCTTCTCCAGCCCTGCCCATGCCAGCTTGCTGCCGCCTGCGGGCGTGTTGCTGGTGCTGGCCTGGAGCGGCGGCATGAAATCCTCGCCAAGGGTGAAGGCGATTTCCTTGGAGTAGTTTGCCGCGATCCGGTGCGCGCCCAGCAGCGAACTGGTGGCCGGGACTGTCTTCTTGTCGCTGCCATTGGGCCAGTTGGTGTAGGTGCGGCTGTTGGCGAGGCGCACCTGCCAGTCCTCGGGCAGATCGACCCCGGCCGTGAACAATCCCGGCGGAATCTCGCCGCGCGCGACCTTGGCGAAGTCGATCACCACCGGCTGGCCCTTGGGCGCGCGTTCGCCGCAGCCCCAATAGAGCAGCAGCCGTCCGCTCGGCCGTTCGAATGTCGTCTCGCCTCCGGTCTCGCCCGTCGGCGGGGGCAGCAGTTTGACCGAAGCGCCGAGCCCGGCGCCCTTGGGCATGAAATGGTTGGCTTCGGGCTTGGCGGGGGGCGGCGTCCCGGCGCCGTGATGCAGTTCGAGCGTGCGCACCGGTTTGGGAGCGCCGCCGCCCATCATCCCCATCATCGCGCCCAAGCCGCCGCCGCCGCCCATCATGGCGCCGAAACCGCTCATGGTGGCCGCGTCCATGGCGTAGCGCACCGGCCCGGGCGCAGAGCCTTGCGACAGGGCGGTGGCGGAAAGCAGCGCTGCGGCGGAGCCAAGCCCGCCGATCAGCACAAGACCCGAAACAGAAAGGCGCATCGTGATTCTCCCTCCCCAAGGTGGGAGGACAATATCACATTCTGCGCCGTTTCGTCCGTTTTCGCGCGCAGCCGTTCAGCGGCAGCGCGGATGGTTGTGAATGTCGACGATGCTGTCCACCCGGCCATCGGCGACGGCCATCTGGATGCACTGGCGCGAGCTTTCGCGGAACCAGATGGTGTAGGCGGTCGACCCCGAACGGAAGCCGTCGACATTGCGGAACCCGCGCTGGCGCAGCGTGTTCTGAGCGCCCGGTGCGCGCGAGCCGTTGAGATCGGCAAAATCCGCCCACGAACCGCCCGAGCCGCCCCAGCCACCGCCCGAGCCCCCACCGGGGCGCTGCGGATAGGTCTGCCAGTCGGTGACGCGCAGGTAGCGGTCGCGCGCCCAGCCGCGGGTGCGGTTGTCGAGCGTGGTAACATCGCACCAGACCTCGCCGTTATAGCGGTCGCAGCCATAGTTGCGCAGGAGCGTGCCTTCACGGAATTCGCCGCGTACCCGCGAATTCTTGTCCGGGTCGCGGAAGATGCGCAGGAAGCCCGACTGGGTGTTGCGGACTTCGACCTGCTGCCAGTCCTGATTATACTGGTCGCGGTGCCGGTCCTTGTCCTTGCCGGCGAAGAGCAGCGCGCCGATTGCGACCGCGCCGATCGCCGCCGCGGCAATCGCGCCGTCGTTGCCCGATTTCTTGCCGCAGTCCGAGGCTTTGGCATCGTTGATCGCGGCGACCCGGCCTTGGGTGACACTGACGCGGATGCAGTCCTTGTCGCTCTGGTGCCACCAGTAGGTGTTGCTGGTGTTGTTGGTCTTGTCGCCGGAGATGAATTCGAACCCGCGATTGGCGAGCTGGGTTTCTGCGCCGGCACCCGAGGCTCCGATCAGATCGCGCAGGCTGTCCGCCTTCTTCGCCGCAATCGGCGCAGCCGCCATTGCTGCAACCGCGATCGAGGCCACAGCACATTTGAGTGTGTAGTTCGGCATGTCCATCCCCTCCCAAGGCGCTGTGTTCCGGCAAGGCCGCACAGCGATTCGTCCCACCTTCGGAAGGCTATCATCGAATCGCCTGATCGCGAAGCCGCGGGGGGAGAGGCCTATCCGAGCAGGCGGCGGGCGACCGCATCGAGCCTCGCCATCACGGCGGGGTCGTGCTCGTCGGGCGCGGTGATCACGGCATCGTCCAATGCGTTGTCGATCGGGGAAGGGGCGCGGGTCTTGGGCAGGCCGGCGATGAAGTTGGCGACCATCGCCCGGGCGAGCGCGCCATTGGCCTGCATCTGGGTGATGACCTCGGCCACGTCCACCGCTTCGCCGTCCCGCCAGCAATCGTAATCGGTGACCATGCCGACGAGGGCGTAGGGCAGCTCTGCCTCGCGCGCGAGCTTGGCTTCGGGCATGGCGGTCATGCCGATCACGTCCGCGCCCCATTGCCGATACATCCGGCTTTCGGCGCGGGTTGAGAATTGCGGGCCTTCCATGGCGAGATAGGTCGCACCGACGGCGACCTTGCCCTTGGCCTTGCTGACGGCCTTGGCCGCCATGTCCGACAGGCGCGGGCACACCGGATCGGCCATCGAGACATGGGTGACAAAGCCGCTGGTGAAGAAGGTGCTGGGGCGGTGGACGGTGCGATCGATGAACTGCTCGACCACGGCAAAACGCCCCGGCTCCAGCTCCTCGCGCAGGGAGCCGACCGCCGAGATCGCGAGGATATCGGTGCACCCGGCGCGCTTCAGCGCATCGATATTGGCGCGCGAATTGAGCTCGGTAGGAGAGATCGGGTGGCCCCGGCCATGGCGCGGGAGAAAGCGCACCTTCACCTCGCCGATGCGGCCGCAGAGGATCTCGTCCGAGGGATCACCCCAGGGCGTGTCGATCGCAATCCACTGCGCGTCCTCGATGCCGTCCATGGCATAGAGGCCCGATCCGCCGATGATCCCGATGCACCATTCGCTGGCCATGCGCCGCTCTTTGTCCTTTGCTCGTGGTGGGGTGAGGATTAGGTCAGGTCGAAGGGGGTGGGCAAGGCCTTGCGCACAATCCGCTCGGCCGCCGCAAAGGGCTGGGCGACGGCGGGGAGGGCCTGCATGGCAGAAAACTGCGCGGCAAGGCCGGGCCAGCGGTCGAGCGGGGTCTCGGCCACCAGCGATACCTGCATCAGCACGCAGGCCACGGTGATGTCGGCAATCGACAGGGCATCGCCGGCGAAGAACGCGCGCCCGCCGAGCCGCGCTTCGAGCACGTCGAAGATCGGCGGCAGCTGGCTGGCCCAGGTCTCGCGCGCCTTGGCCAGATCGGGCGCCTCGCCCTTGGTGATGGCAAAGAAGATCGGGCGGAAGATGCCGAGTCCGCCCGCCATGGCGAGTGCGGTGTCGGCATATTCCTCGATGAACAGCGCCTCTCCTAGCGCCATCGGGTCTTCGGGATAGAGCGCCGGGGCGGGGTGCTTCTTCTCGATGAAAGCGCAGATCGCCGAGCTGTCGGCGATGGTCCCCGCCATGCCCTCTTCTGCCACCGAACGATCACGCAGCACCGGGATGCGCTTCATCGGGGAGATTTCGGCAAACCATGGAGGCGGGGCGAAGACGTTGATCGCCTCGATCTCGTAAGCGACGTCCTTGGCGATGCACAGGCCGGCGACCTTGCGCACGAAGGGCGACACCGGGCTGCCATAGATTACCAGATCGGGGCGGGAATCAGTCATGCTCGAACCTCTTGGGCGATAGGGCTTGCGGCTTCCTTAAGCCCGCGCGGCAATAGCGCAATCGCTAGGCGAAGACATGGACCGCGCCGCTTACATATTGGGGCACAGCAGCGATTGCGTTTTTGAATGCAACGCGCCAGTTTGCGCGGGAGAGAGACGACTCCCCCCCTTCTGAGAGAGGATACATCATGGTCACCCAGTACAAGAACCTTATCGGCGGCAAGATGGTCGGCACCGACCGCTGGCTCGACGTCGTGAACCCCGCCAACGAGCAGGTGATCGGCCAGGTCCCCGCCTGCGGCAAGGCCGAGCTTGACCAGGCGGTCGCCGCAGCGCGCGCCGCGTTCAAGACCTGGAAGAACACCCCGATCGAGGAACGCCGCGCCGCCATCATGGCGATTTCGGGCGCGATCAAGGCCAATGCCGAGGAGCTCTACCGCCTGCTCACCAGCGAACAGGGCAAGCCGCATGATCAGGCCCGGGGCGAAATCTATGGCGCGGCCGGGATGAGCGCAGCGCAATCGACCCTCAGCCTCGAAGACGAGATCAACGAGGATTCGGACACCCGCCTCTCGCGCACCCGCCGCGTGCCGGTGGGCGTGGTCGGCGGTATCGTGCCGTGGAACTTCCCGGTGATGATGGCGATCCAGAAGATCGTGCCGGCCATGCTTTCGGGCTGCACCATCGTATTGAAGCCCTCGCCCTTCACCCCGCTCACCACCCTGCGCATCGCCGAGCTGATTGCGGACGTGGTGCCCGCCGGCGTCGTCAACATCATCACCGGCGAGGACGACCTCGGCCCGATGATCACCTCGCACCCCGATATCGACAAGATCACCTTCACCGGATCGACCGCGACGGGCAAGAAGATCATGGAAGGCGCTTCGGCTGACCTGAAGCGCATCACCCTCGAACTCGGTGGCAACGACGCCTCGATCGTGCTGCCCGATGCCGATCCCAAGAAGGTCGCCGAACAGCTGTTCTGGTCGAGCTTCTCCAACGCGGGGCAGATCTGCGTGGCGGCCAAGCGCGTCTACATCCACGAGGACATCTATGACGAGCTGTCGGCCGCGATCGTCGAATATGCCAAGACCGTGAAGGTCGGCGATGGCAGCGAGCAGGGCACCGGGGTCGGCCCGATCCAGAACAAGAAGCAGTACGAGCGCGTGCTCGAGCTGATCGAGGATGCCAAGGACAACGGCTACAAGTTCCTGCTGGGCGGCAATGCCGATCCTTCGGGCACCGGCTACTTCGTGCCGCTGACCATCCTCGACAACCCGCCCGAAGACGCGCGCATCGTGGCCGAAGAGCAGTTCGGCCCGGTCATGCCGCTGATGAAGTTCTCGACCGAGGAAGAGGTTATCGCGCGCGCCAACAACTCGGAATACGGCCTTGCGGGTGCGGTGTGGACCGGCAATCCGGAGAAGGGCGTCGAAATCGCCGAACAGCTCGAAACAGGCACGGTGTGGGTGAACGAATACCTCCACCTCTCGCCCTTCGCGCCGTTCGGCGGGCACAAGCAGTCGGGCTTCGGCGCCGAATATGGCAAGGAAGGCCTCAAGGAGTTCACCTATCCGCAGGTGATCACCGTGAAGAAGGACAGCGTGCTCGCGTAAGACTGCGTGGGCATTTCGGTTGACGAACTGAGCGCCGGGCTGGCGCGGGTCTGTGCCCGCGTCGGCCTCGGCGCTTTGTCGTTGGCACCGCAGCGTCTGACGGGCGGGGCGGTGATGGAAAGCTGGCGATTTGCCTGCGGTGACGAGACCTTCGTCCTGCGCCGTGCCCCCAGCCTCGCCTTCATGGAGGGGCGGCCCTATTCGCACTCCACCGAAGCGGCGCTGATCGAGGCCGCGCGCGCCAAGGAGGTGACGGCTCCGCAAGTGGTGGCGGTGCTCGAAGAAGCGGACGGGCTTGGCTCGGGCTTCATCATGCGCGCCCTGCCGGGGACGGCGGACCCCAAGGTCATTCTGGCGTGCGACGATCCGGCGGGACTGCTCAAGCAGGCGGCGCGGGACTTGGCGCGCATCCATTCGCTGCGGCAGGCCGATGTGCCCGAGGGCGTGCCGGTGATGGACTACCTCGCCGCCATCGCCGATCTCAAAGCGCAGTTCATCGACGCGGGCGGGGATCGCCCGATCATCGCGCTTGGGCTGAAGTGGCTGGAGGACAATTGCCCGCCTGAGGTCGAGCCCGTCCTCAACCACGGCGATTACCGGATGGGCAATCTGCTGGTTGAGGGCTCAGGCCTGACCGGCGTGCTCGATTGGGAGATCGCCCATTTCGGCGACCGCCACGAAGACCTCGCCTTCGGCTGCATGGCGGTGTGGCGCTTTGCCCGCTACGACCGGCCCGCGCTGGGGCTGGGCTCAATCGAAGACTACATCGCCGCCTATGAGGCCGAGGCGGGCGTAAAAATCGACCCTGCGCGCTTCCGCTTCTGGACGATCTACCGCACCGTGTGGTGGGCGATGGGGTGCCTCAAGATGGCGGCGCAATGGCGCTCCGGCGCGGACCGGATGCTCGAACGCGTGGTGATCTCGCGCCGGACCAGCGAGCAGGAGCTCGATCTGCTGATGCTGCTGGAGGATGAGTCCGGTCATGGTGCGCGGGTTTTGCCTCTGAAGAAAATCCCGCGCCTTCTCTCGCCGCAAGGTGTTGCGCAAATCGACGAACTGGCTGTCGCGGTGTCCGAATGGCTGGGCACGATCAAGGACAAGCTTTCCGGGCATGACCGGTTTCAACTGGCCGTTGCCCGCAATGCGCTGGGCATTCTGGCGCGCGAGCATGGCAATTTCGCCTATCTGGACGGGATGGGGGACAGCGACCTGATCCTGCGCGGAGAGGCCGGCTTGCATGATCCAGCCTTTCACGCACAGCTAAGGGTCGATGCGCTGGCCCAGGCTGCGGTGGACAGTCCCAAATATCCTGCGCTCGCCGTGGCGCGCAAAAAATGGACCGGAGAGGAATAACTCATGGACTTCGCCATCCCCGCCGACCTTCAGGCTTACCTCGACGAACTCGACGCCTTCATCGCCGCCGAGATCAAGCCGCTGGAGCAACAGGACGACAACATCCGCTTCTTCGACCACCGCCGCGAGTATGCGCGCACGGACTTCGAAGCGGGCGGCTTGCCCCGGCACGAGTGGGAGGAGCTGCTCAAGGAAGCCACCCGCCGTGCTGACAAGGCGGGCCATTGGCGCTTCTCCGCCCCCAAGCGCTATGGCGGGAAGGATGGCGCGAACCTCTGGATGGCGGTGATCCGCGAGCACTTTGCGCGCAAAGGCCTTGGCCTGCACAATGATTTGCAGAACGAACACTCCATCGTCGGCAACTTCCCCTTCGTCGCCATGTTCGACCAGTGGGGGACCGAGGAGCAGAAGCATGAATTCATCCTCGGCGGGTTCGAGCGCACCCGGCGCGTCGCCTTCGGTCTCACCGAACCGCACCACGGATCGGACGCCACCCACATGGAAACCGTCGCGGTCAGAGAGACTCGTGACGGCGTCGACGGCTGGCGGATCGATGGCGAGAAGATGTGGATCACCGGGATGCACGTCGCCACCCACTGCGCGATGTTCGCGCGCACGGCGGGCAAGGCGGGGGACGCGAGCGGCATCACCTGTTTCCTCGTCCCCAACCCCACCGAGGGCCTCACAATCGAGGAGTGGATGTGGACGTTCAACATGCCCACCGATCACCCGCGCCTCAGCGTCACCAACGTCTGGGTACCGGACAGCGCGATCCTCGGCGTGGAAGGCCGCGGCCTCGCGCTCGCCCAGAGCTTCGTCCACCAGAACCGCATCCGGCAGGCGGCGAGCAGCTGCGGCGCGGCGCTCTATTGCATCGACGAGAGCGTGAAATACGCCCGCGAGCGCAAGCCCTTCGGCGAGGAGCTGGCGCGCAATCAGGCGATCCAGTTCCCGCTGGTGGAACTCGCGACGCAGGCAGAAATGCTCCGGCTCCTGATCTTCAAGACCGCGTGGGAGATGGACAACATGCCCCACGAGGCGATCGAGAAGACCATCTCGGACAAGGTCTCGATGTGCAATTACTGGGCGAACCGGCTGGTGTGCGAGGCGGCCGATAGGGCGATGCAGGTCCACGGCGGCATCGGCTATTCGCGCCACAAGCCTTTCGAGCACATCTACCGCCACCACCGCCGCTACCGGATCACGGAAGGCTCGGAGGAGATCCAGATGCGCAAGGTGGGAGCCTATCTGTTCGGCTATCTCGGGCCGAAGCGGGGGATGTACGGGTGATTTAACCCCGCCGCCGCCACCACCCCGCGAGCAGGCTCCCGATCAACACGTGCCACACTGCCGAGATCGCCGCCGGTACCGGAGCGAGCGCGGCCTGTTGCACGCTGGCGAATTGTGCGGCGAAGGCGGGAGTCTTGGCCAGCCCTGAGCCGAGGCCGGAGTTCTGCATCCCGACCTCGATGCTGATCGTCCGCGCCTCGATCTCGCCCAGCCCCAGCACCCGCGCTAGGCCGTAGCCGAGCGCAAAGCCGAGCGCGTGGAGCAGGAAGGTCGCCAGCAGCAGCACGCCAGCATGCTCCGCAATCTGCGCCTTGGCTCCGCCGACAATCCCGCCAACAATCAGGATGACGAGCACGATCGCCACCAGCGGCAGCACCGCGCTCACCCGTTCTGCGGCGCGCGGGAACAGGCGGTTCAGCAGCGTCCCCAGCACCACCGGCACGAGCACCACCGCGATCATGTTGAGGAGCAGATTGAGCCGGTCGATCTCCACGTAAGCCCCAGCCAGCCACCCCGTCAGCAGCGGGGTCAGCACCACCGCCGCGAGGGTCGAGGCCATGGTCATCGCCACCGACAGCGCCACATGCCCGCGCGCGATATAGGTGACGATGTTCGACGCGGTGCCGCCCGGGCAGCAGGCCACTAGAATAAGCCCTACCGCCAGCCCCGGCTCCAGCCCCAGCATTTTGGCGACCGCAAAGCCCGACAGCGGCATGATGGTGAATTGCAGCGCCACCCCGGCCAGCAGCGCGCGCGGCATTTTCGCGAGGCCGCGATAATCCTCGAAGGTCAGGGTGAGGCCCATCGCCAGCATGATCACGCCGAGCGCAAGGCTCAGGAGCGACTGGCCCGCGACCGAAATCCGCCCGTCGGTCATCCAGGTAAAGGCGGACGGAAAAAACCACGCAAGCGCGACGCCCGCGATCGTCAGACCTGCGAAATTGTTCGTGATCCTGTTCAGCATGGCGCGCCTTCCCTTGGGGTGCCGACCCTAATCGACCAACGACGCTTCACCCCCTAGCAATATCACCTCGCCCCGCTAGTCTCCCGCGCCGACAGAGGGAGACTTTTCATGCGTTATCTTGCCGCCACCCTGCTTGCCGGGGCCGCCGTCATGGCCTCGCCCGTTGCCGCTGCGCCGAAGGGCAAGGATGCCAAGGCGGACGAGAGCTGGAGCGTCGAGGCACCCAAGGGTGCGGTGATCAAGCAGGTGCCGATCAGCACGGAAGAAGGCACCTGGATGGATGTCGATGTCTCGCCCGACGGCCAGACGCTCGCCTTCACCCTGCTCGGCGATATCTACACCATGCCGATTACCGGCGGTACGCCGACCCGCATTTCCGAAGGCCTTTCCTGGGATGTGCAGCCGCGCTTTTCGCCCGATGGCACCCGCATCGCCTTCACCAGCGACCGCGGCGGCGGGGACAATATCTGGGTGATGAACCGTGACGGCTCGGACAAGCGGCAGGTGACCAAGGAGGACTTCCGCCTTCTGAACCAGCCGGCCTGGTCGCCCGACGGGCGCTACATCGCGGCCAAGAAGCACTTTACCACCGAGCGTAGCGCCGGCACGGGCGAGATCTGGCTCTACCACGTCAGCGGCGGCGGCGGGGTGCAGGTGGTCGAGCGCGCCAACGAGCGGCTGCAGAAGGAGCTGGGCGAACCCGTTTTCGCGCCCGACGGCTCGGCGATCTACTACACCCGCAACACCACTGGCGGGAACGTATTCGATTATGCGCAGGATTCGAACGCGGGCATCTTCGCGATCGAGCGCAAGGATCTGGCGACCGGTGAGGTGACCACCGCGGTCTCCGGCTATGGTGGCGCGGTGCGCCCCGCGCCTTCGCCCGATGGCAAGCAGATCGCCTTTGTCCGGCGCGACAAGGACCAGACCCAGCTATGGGTGAAGGACCTCGCCAGCGGACGCGAGGCGATGGTCTTCGGGAAGCTTGATCTTGATGTACAGGAGACCTGGGCGGTCACCGGGGTCTATCCCAATATCGACTGGCTGCCCGATAGCAGCGCCATCATCTTCTGGGCGGGCGGCAAATTGAACCGCGTGAACCGCGACGGCACCGGCCATGCGGTGATCCCCTTCAAGGTCAACGACACCCGCGCCGTCGCCAATGCGCCGCATCCGGTGATCGAGGTTGCGCCCGAGACTTTCACCACCACCATGCCGCGCTTTGCGATGCTCTCGCCCGACGGGGCCAGCGTCGTGTTCGAAACGCTCGGCAAACTCCACACCAAATCGGCCAGAGGCAAGGACCTGCCGCGCCCGCTGACCGGTGACAGCGCCGATGTGATCGAAGCCTTCCCCGCCTTCAGCCGCGATGGCGGCGCGCTCGCCTATGTCCGCTGGAGCGATGACAAGCTCGGCGAAATCGTGCTGGCCGATGCGCAGGGGCAGAACCGCCGCGTGCTCGTCGGCCCGGGGCATTACGGCAATCTCGCCTTCTCGCCCGACGGGGCGATGATCGCCTTCGAAAAGCGCGAGGGCGGATACCTGACCTCGCCCGATTTCTCGCAAGACCCGGGCGTCTATGTCATGCCTGTCGCCGGGGGAGAGCCGCGGCTGGTCACCCGTGACGGAGCCAACCCGCAATGGGGCGCTGCGTCCGATCGCCTGTTCATGCTGGGCCGCGAAGATGGCGGGCTGGCGCTGGTCTCGACCGACCTCAATGGCGAGGCAAAGCGCGTCCATGCCAAGGGCGATCTTGCCAATGATCTGCGCATCGCGCCCGATGGCCGCACCATCGCCTTCCGCCAGAATTACGAGGTCTTCGCGATGCCGCTGGTGCCCGGCGGCAAGCCGGTCGATGTCAGCGAAAGCGGCGGATCGCTGCCCGTCACCAAGGTCAGCACCGGGGGTGCGGACTATCTCGGCTGGGCGCGCGGGGGCGAAACGCTTTTCTGGTCGATCGGCCCGTCCTTGCAGAGCGCCAATGTCAGCGAACTCTTCGCCAATGCGCCCAAAGCCGAGGGTGACAAGACAGCCGCCTACACCCCGCCCACCACCGGCATTCCTCTGGGCGTGACGGTGCAGAAGGCCAAGCCCACCGGCACCACCGTCATCACCGGCGCGCGGGTGCTGACCATGCGCGCAGGCCTTGCGGCGGATGATGCCGGCGTGATCGAGAACGGCATGATCGTGATCGAAGGCGACCGGATCACCGGCGTCCACGATGCTACCACGGTCAAGATCGCCTTCCCGGAAGGCACCCGCTTCATCGATGCCAGCGGCAAGACCATCATGCCCGGCCTCGTCGATGCCCATGCCCATGGTGCCTACGGGGTGGGCGATCTCATCCCGCAGCAGAACTGGACGCTGTTGCAGGACCTCGCGCTCGGCGTGACGACGGTGCACAATCCGTCCTCGCAGGCGAGCACCGTCTTCGCCGCCGCCGAACGCCAGCGCGCCGGCCTCACCACCGGGCCGCGCATCTTCTCGACCGGGGAGATCATCTACGGCGCCAAGGCTCCGGATGTTTACGCGCGGATCGACAGCTACGAGGATGCGCTCGCGCACGTGCGCCGGATCAAGGCGCAGGGCGGCATCTCGGTGAAGAACTACAACCAGCCGCGCCGCGAACAGCGCCAGATGGTGGTGCGCGCCGCGGCGGCCGAGAACATGCTGGTCGTCGCAGAGGGCGGTTCGCTGTTCGGGATGGACATGAACATCGTTGCCGATGGCAATTCGACGCTCGAGCATAATGTTCCGGTCGATGTGTTCTACAACGATGTGCTGCAGTTCTTCGGGCAGGCGAACACCAATTACACGCCGACGCTGGTGGTCACCTATGGCGGCCTTGCGGGCGATCCCTATTGGCGGCAGGCGACCAATGTCTGGGAAAACCCGCTGATGGTGCACACCCCGCCCAAGATGCTGCTGGCCGATACCGGACGACGCACCACGGCGCCCGACTGGGCCTTCGTTGACGACAACAACGCACGCGAGGCGCGCAAGCTGGCCCAGCGCGGGGTCAAGGTCAGCATCGGGGCTCACGGCCAGCAGGCCGGTATCGGCGCGCATTGGGAGCTGTGGAGCTTCGCGCGCGGCGGGATGAGCTCGGTCGAGGCATTGAAGGCGGGCACGATCACCTCCGCGCAATCGCTCGGCATGGCCAAGGATATCGGCAGCATCGAGGCGGGCAAGCTGGCCGATCTCGTGATCCTGTCGGCCGATCCGTCAAAGGACATCGCCAATTCCGACAACATCGAACAGGTGATGCTCGGCGGGCGGCTCTATGATGCAAAGACCATGAACGAGACCGGCACCGGCACGGCGGCACGCCATCCCTATTGGTGGGAAGCCGCGGGTGGCAAGGGCGCAGGCGGCTCGGCGGAAGCCACCGCTGCCGGACGCGGCCATGCCGACGGGGACGCGGGGTGACGGGTTGGCTGTAACTATCCCTCCAGCAGCGCGCGCAGGTCCTTCAGGGCCTTGGCGCGCAGCTGGTGGACGCGCGGCACGCTGACATCGAGCACGGCGGCGATTTCGGTGAGGTTCAGCTCCTCGACGAAGAACAGTTGCAGCACCAGTTTCAGCCGGTCGGGCAGTGCGATCATCGCCTTGAGCAGCCGCTCGCGGTCCTCGGCTGCGCACAGGGCCTCGAAGGGATCGGGATCGTCGCTGACGAAGGCGGTCGAGGTCTCGTCATATTCCTCGGTGATCGGGGTGATTGTCACGCCGGTGCTTTCGATGGCGAGCAGTTCGGCATCGTCCACCTCCAGCAGGCGGGCGAGCTCGGCGCGGCTCGGCTCGCGTCCTAGCTGCCCTCGCAGGGTCTCGGCGGCGCGTTCATAGGCGGCGCGTTTGCGGCGCGCGGTGCGGGTGTCGTGGGCGGCGCGGCGCACCTCGTCGAGCATCGCACCCCGCACGCGGATCTTGGCATAGGCGGCAAAGCCGTCCTCGGTCGGGCCTGTATGGCGCTGGGCGCATTCGGTGAGCGCAAGGATGCCGGCCTGCACCAGATCCTCGACCTCAAGGCCCTCCCGCCCGCTGCCATGGATGTGCCACGCGGCGCGGCGCACCAGTGGGAGAAAGCGGCGCACGCGGTCGGCCACTTCGGTGCGCGAGGGCGCATAGGGGCTGGCGACGGCGAATGACGTGTGATCGTGCTTCATCGCGCATGCTCCAGCGCGGGTGGTTCTGCCGGGGCCGGCTCACCGATCACGCCCACCACCGCAATCGGCTGGGTCGGCGGCAGTTCTGCAATCGACAGCACCAGACAGCGGGGGCTGCGCTGGCGCAGCAGGGCGGCGAGCGCGCGGCGCGCGGGCGGCTGGACGATCAGGGCGAGCGCGCCTTTCTCGGCATCGGCCAGCGCATTGATCCCGCGCGCGATCATGCTGCCGCAATCGGGCTCGATGAGTGGCTGGCCGCTGGCAGGGTCAACCATTCCACCGAGGATCGCGGCCTCCAGTCCGGCATCGAGCGTGATGACCTTCAGCGGCTCGCCCGGCGCGGCGATGCGCGCGATCAGGCGACCGCCCAGATCGGCGCGTACGGCATCGATCACCGCGTCGAAATCACCGGTCTTCTGCAAGGCCAGCGCGAGCGAGGTGAACAGCGGCTGGGGGTGGGCGAGCCCGATCCCGTCGGCCACCAGTGCGCGCAGGGTGCGCGTGAGTGCGGGCAGGGTGAGCGGATCGGGGGTCACCGCCTCTACCAGCGCAGGCGCGCGGGCCTTGAGGCCCTCGACCCATTCGCGAACTTCATCCGGGCCGAGCAGTTGGTGCGCTTCGGCCAGCAGCGCCTGATTGGCGTGGGTGGCGATGACCGTCGCGGGATCGACCACCAGAAAGCCCTCGGCCACAGCGTGATCGCGCGCGGCTGGGGCGATCCACAGCGCCGGACAATCGAAGTGTCCGTCGTCAGAACATTCGGCACAACACGGGGCGTAAATTAGCGGAGTGCGGGCCTCGTCCGGGGGTTGATGTTACGCGGCGAGGTTGCGGTTTTGCAAGCGCCGATGTTCGATGGTCTGTCGCTTGATCCTTTCACGCTGTTTGATGATGGCTGGGGCCCTGCCGAAGTAGGCGTCGGCGGGTGTCACGTTGGACAGCGCTTCGTGATAACGCTGGTGGTTATAGTGCTCGACGAAGGCCTCGATCTGGGCCTCGAGGTCGCCGGGCAGGAAGTAGTTCTCCAGCAGGATGCGGTTTTTCAGGGTCTGGTGCCAGCGCTCGATCTTGCCCTGGGTTTGCGGGTGCATCGGGGCGCCGCGCACGTGGCTCATCTTGTTGGCCTCGATGTATTCCGCCAGTTCTCCCGCGATGTAACTGGGACCATTATCGCTGAGCAGCCTTGGCTTGTGCAGCACCGTGGCGCTGTCGCAGCCGGAAGCTGCCAGGGCGAGGTCCAGCGTGTCGGTCACATCCTCGGCCCGCATGTTGGTGCACAGCTTCCAGGCGATGATATAGCGCGAGAAGTCGTCGAGCACGGTGGAGAGATACATCCAGCCCCACCCGATGATCTTGAAGTAGGTAAAATCGGTCTGCCACATCTCGTTTGGCCGGGTGGTCTTGGTATGGAACGCATCAGCCGCTTTCACCACGACATAGGCCGGGCTGGTGATTAGGTCGTGTGCTTTCAGCAGGCGGTAAACCGTGGCTTCGGACACAAAGTATTGGCGTTCATCGGTAAATCGCACGGCCAGTTCGCGTGGGGACAGCTCGCTGTAATCCAGCGCGAGTCCGACGATCTGATCCTGCACCTCAGGCGCGATGCGGTTCCACACCCGGCTCGGCGCGGAGGGCGATCTTCCAGCGCCTCCGGCCCGCCCTCGAGATAGCGGTCATACCAGCGGTAGAAGGTCCGACGGGCGATGCCCAGCTTGTCGAGCGTCCGCTTGGCGGGCAGGTGGGACTGCTCGACGACCCTGATGATCTCAAGCTTCTCGGATGCGGGATACCTCATTCTTCGCCCTCCCCATCCGCGATCATGCTTTTTTTCAGCAGACGGTTTTCGAGCGTCAGGTCCGCAACGCATTCTTTGAGGGCACGGGCCTCGCGGCGCAGATCCTGCACTTCGCCGGTGGTTGCGGCACGAGCAGTATCACCGGCAAGTCGGCGCTTGCCCGCTTCCATGAACTCCTTCGACCAGGTGTAATACAAGCTCTGGGCGATGCCTTCCTTGCGGCAGAGCTCGGCGATGCTGTCTTCACCGCGTAGCCCATCGAGCACGATCCGGATCTTGTCTTCAGCCGAGAAATGACGACGGGTCTGCCGCCGGATGTCCTTCACAACCCGCTCAGCGGGGGGCTTTTTGGGTGCCGATTTTTTCAAGGAGGATTGGGTCTTCATCTTCGTTCCTTCGTCACTACGACGAAGCCCCAACCCTCCTTAAATCACAACCTCAAATCTGTGCCATTGGTGCTGACGGGGGACAGTTAGGAGGAGGGTCGATGATGATGCTCGCCCGCAATCCTGCCGCCGCCTATCGCCGGGTCGAACTCGATGCGCGGATCGAGGCATCGAGCGCGGGGGAGCTGACCCGCATCTGTCTGGAGGAGGCGGTCGCCGCCCTCGGGCAGGCGCTCCTCGCGCTGGGCAAGGACCCGGCCGCCGTCCCGCGCGATCCGCTGGCGCGGGCGCAATCGATCACGGTCTGGCTGGCCCGCTCGGTTGCGCCGGAGCATCCGCTCCATGCCAGTCTTGTCACCTTCTATGGCGGACTGGCGAGCCAGATTTCCGCGAACCTGCGCAAGCCGAGTCCGGCGGAAATCGGGCAGGTGCGCGGCGATCTGAATGATCTGCTGGCGGCTGCGGCGTAAGCTTGCACAAAATGTTTCACGTGAAACATTATCCTACAGGCAAAAATCAGGTTTTCATAAATGAATCAATGATTTGAGCTGCATCAAGCGGGTCTTCAAAGGGGTGGAAGTGGGTGCGATCGGGCCGGTAAAGGTCGCTACCGAGGGGCAAACGGCGTGCTAACTCGGGCCAAGTGGGCGAGCTTTTGAAGTCGTTGAGGCTGGTCATCTGCGCCCGCACCACCAGCACAGGTACCGTCACCCGCGTCGCCGCTTCGAGCACCGCGCCATTGCTGCGGCTGGAGGCATAGACGCTCGCCTCCATCTCGGGCGCGCAGGCGAGTTCCATGCCCTCTCCAGCCGGGGCCGGGACGAGGCCGTAGCGGCAGTAATCCTCGAACACGCGCGGGGCGAACAGGATGTAGGGATCGCGTGTCCGGAACCGCTCCATCATCTCCTCGGCACTCGCGAAATCGCGCTTGCGGCGGATCGCGGGGTGGGGGTTGTCTGCGGTGTAGAGCGGCTCTCCCGGCGCGTAGAATTCGGGCGCGAGGATCACCGGATCGAACAGCACCAGCCGCGCAAAAGCCTCAGGGTGATCGGCGGCGACCTGCACCAGCGTATGCGCCCCCATCGAATGGCCGATGCCGACCGCCTGCGTCAGGCCCGCCGCATCGAGGAAGGTGGCGACATCGCGCGCAACCACCTTCCAGTCGCTGATCGGCCCGCCGCCCGATTGCCCGTGTCCGCGCAGGTCGATGGCATAGGCGGGGTGGGCCGGAAACTGCTCGATAATGGCGTCGAACACCCGTCCGTGAAAGCCGGTCGCATGGGCGAACACCAGCGGCACGGCAGGCGTGTGGCCGGCAGCAGGCGCCCATTCGTGGACGGCCAGATCAATGTCGCCGACAGGATAGAGACGGGTGACGGGGGCAGGGCGGGTCGCAGTCATGCCCCTGCCCAAGAGCATCGGCTATCCCAAGTCAATCGCGTGCTTTTGGTAGGGGCTACTCGGCCGGAAGGGGGGCGGTCTCGCCTTCGCTGTCCTCGCTTTCGCCGCGGGTGCGGGCAAAGCGCAGGGCCTCGGCGATCCGGTCAGGCGCGATCAGCTTCAGCGCGCCGCCATAGAGCGCCACGCCCAGCGCCACCATCAGCGCCAGCGCGGCAATGGGCAGCATCGCCGGAAGCACGGCCAGCGCCAGCGCCACGCCCGCCGCCATCACCAGCGCAGCGGCGAGCGGCGGGGCAATCGCCACCAGCAGATCGCCGAGCCTTAGATCGAGCACGCGCTGCGACAGCGCGACCGTGGTCGCCGTCAGCACCGCCATGCCGCCAACCCAGCCCCATGCGAAGCCCATCACGCCCCAACGCGACCCGATAAGGAAGGCAAGCGGCATCACAACCGCGCCCGAGATGGTCACGCGCAGGGCAATTCCGGGAAAGCCGCGCGCATTGGTGGCGGGCGCGAACAGGATTTGCAGGGTCAGCATCGCCATGGCGATCGCCAGCACCGGCAGCAGCGGGACGATGCCGATCCACTTTTCGCCGAGCAGCACCGGCACCAGCACCGGGGCGACCACGGCCAGCCCGGCATAGGCGGGCAGCGCCACCAGCAGCACCAGCCGGATCGTCGCCAGCAGCGGCGCCGCGCCGACATTGCCCTGGCGCGAATAGGCGGCATAGGCGACTTCGTTGATCGGCGGCACGAACTTGGCGGCCAGCAATTGCGCGAGGAACAGGCCCGTCGTGTAGACGCCCAAGGTGTGGGTATCGAGTACGCGGCCCGCGATCATCACGTCGGCCTGGCTCTGGATGAACCAGAAGATCTGCGTCGCTGTCATCACCCCGCCAAAGCCGGCAATATGTCCGGCACCGGCAAAGCGGAAGCTCGGGCGGATCGGTGCGCGCGCGGCCCAGGTCATCCCCACGGCCTCGGTCAGCAGCATCACCATCGGCGCGGAGACGAGCGTCCACACCCCCCAGCCCGACAGCGCGCCCGTGAGCGCGGTCACCGCCCCTGCCAGTGCAGAGGCCAGCCGCACCTGCGCCGGGCGGCGGAAATCCATCCGGCGGCTAAGGATCGCGTGGGGCAAAGCGCAGAAGGGCACCGCGAGATAGAGCAGCGATTGCACCCGCAGCAGATCGGTCACCATCGGCTGTTCAAACCATGCCGCCACCAACGGCGCGGCGATGAACTGGATAAGCGCCAAGCCGCAATTCAGGAGGATCAGCATCCCCAGCGTCTGGCGCAGGCGTTCCTCGCTGACATCATCCTCGCGGATCAGCGCGGATGCGAGGCCCCAGCCGTTCATGGTGCTGAGTAGCATCAGCATCACCTGCGCCATGGCGAACAGGCCATAATCGTCCGGCGCCAGCAGGCGGATCACAATCAGGGTCGAGGCCCAGGACACGATCTGCGTGCCGATCTGGCTGCCCGAGCGCCAGATCACCGCATTGCGAACCTGTGCCGCCAGCTTGGACGAGGAGGAGCCCTCAGCCATGCATTACAACCACCTTGGCGCGCGGGGCGACGGGCTGTGCCGGATTGCGCTCGGCACCCCAGACATTGGCGAGCATCCGGGCGGCCGTGCGGCTGCGCACGAACAGCAGGTCTTCCATGTCATAGGCAGGCGCTGCGCCGAGATATTGCTTGTAGCCGCTATCGCCGGCCCCGAGATCGGTGACGCTGCACCCGGCGGCCATGGCATCGCTGATCGCGCGGGCGTTGACGATCTTGCCGACCTCGTACTTCGCAAGCGCGCTGACATAGCTGCCGGCGATCCCATATTGCACCGCGCCGTCGTACAGATCGAAGCTGAAGGCGGCGGGGGCGTTGTCGATCATCAGGATCGTTGCGCAGAGCTTTTCGGCGAGCACCGGATCGGCCAGCACCGTGCGCCACAGGGCGCGCTGGCCGTGGCTCATGAACTTGGCGCCGCTGCCGTCGGTGGTGGTGGCAATCCAGCTGGCCTGTTCGACCTTGGCGAGCTGATCGAGCACGCCCGGATTCCAGTCGCTCCCCCGGACATAGCGCCATTCCACCGTGCCGAGCTGCGCGAGGCGGCGTTCGGCCTTGGCGAGGCGCTTGGCGGTGGAGGGGCGCGGCCAGCCCTCGGCGCGGGCGGCATCAAGATCGATGGTCCATGCGGTGCCGGCCGGGCGCGACAGCACGCTCCAGTTGGCCAGTAGCGCGGCCTTGATCATCAGCTGGTTGGCCGGATCAGATGTCGGCACCGGGCCGATGCGCCATACCGGGCCAAGGCTGCGCGCGCCGCGATCGAGCCCCTGCGCCAGTTCGACGACATCGCAATCGGGCGCGAGCAGCGCCGAGCGCAGCGGCCAGTAGGAGCCGGGCACCTTGCGCGCCCGGCCGACCAGCGGTCCGAAGGCGATGGTGGGGATGGCGGCGATCACCTCGCCCGAAGCGCGCCGGATCAGCAGCGTGCGCCCGCTTGGCGCGGTGCCGGGCAATTGCACCGTGCGCGCCGCATACCACGCCGCACGCAGGAAGCCGTGGCCCGCGAGGTTGCACGCCGCAAGCGCGTCAATTGCCTCCGGGAAACCCGCGACTGACGCCACGGTCAGCTTTTCGGCTGCAATCCTGCTCTCGTACATCGGTCACCATTGCACGCCACGAGGGGAAAGTGGCGGCAATGGCCATAGCGCGCGCGTGTAACCACTCGGTTAACCAGCGGGCGGGGGTTCGGGCGTCAGAAGACGACGACGCTGCGGATCGACTTGCCTTCGTGCATCAGATCGAAGGCGGTGTTGATCTCATCGAGGCCCATTACGTGGGTGATCATCGGGTCGATCTCGATTTTGCCGGTCATGTACATGTCGACGATCTTGGGCACATCGGTGCGGCCCTTGGCCCCGCCGAAAGCCGTGCCGCGCCAGTTGCGCCCGGTGACGAGCTGGAACGGGCGGGTGGCGATTTCCTTGCCCGCTTCGGCCACCCCGATGATGATGCTGGTGCCCCAGCCGCGGTGGCAGGCTTCAAGAGCGGTGCGCATCACTTCGGTGTTGCCGGTGGCATCGAAGGTGTAATCCGCGCCGCCATCGGTCATTTCGACGATTCTGGCGACGACGTCCTCGCGGCTCATGCCTGCCGAGTTGAGGAAGTGGGTCATGCCGAACCGGCGGCCCCATTCCTCGCGCGCGGGATTGATATCGACGCCGACGATCAGGTTCGCGCCTGCCAGCCGCGCGCCCTGGATGACATTGAGGCCGATCCCGCCGAGGCCGAACACCACGACATTGTCGCCCACCTGCACCTTGGCGGTGTTGGTCACCGCGCCGACGCCGGTGGTCACCCCGCAGCCGATGTAGCAGGCGCTCTGGAACGGCGCGTCCTCGCGGATCTTTGCGACCGCGATTTCAGGCAGGACAGTGAAGTTCGAGAAGGTCGAGCAGCCCATGTAGTGGAAGATCGGCTGGCCCTTGTAGGAAAAGCGCGTGGTGCCGTCGGGCATCAGCCCCTTGCCCTGCGTCGCGCGGATCGCGGTGCACAGGTTGGTCTTGCCGCTGAGGCACGACTTACACTGGCGACATTCGGGGGTGTAGAGCGGGATCACGTGATCGCCCGGCTTCACGCTGGTGACACCCGCGCCCACTTCGCGCACGATGCCTGCGCCCTCGTGGCCGAGCACGGAGGGGAAGATGCCCTCGCTATCGAACCCGTCCAATGTGTAGGCATCGGTGTGGCAGATGCCGGTCGCCATGATCTCCACCAGCACTTCGCCGGCCTTGGGGCCTTCGAGATCGAGCTCGACGATTTCGAGCGGCTGCTTGGCGGCAAAGGCAACGGCGGCGCGGGTCTTCATGGATGTTTTCCTCGGGTAGTCAGCGGCGGCTGGGTACGGCTTCGTGATCGTAAGGGCAATGGCGGCAGGCCGAGCCGCAGCACTTGCCGCGCGCCAGATGCGCCACCCGCGTGAACACGGTGTAGCCCGTCTCGGGATCGCGATAAGTGCTCTCCCCGCGCGCGCAGGCGGCTTCGTGCAGGGCGTGCCATGATGGCTGGGTCATGGCGCCCCCGATAGGCGGAGCGCGCCCCGATGACAATTTCCGCCTTGCGCGGGCGGAACTTTTGGGCTGTGACCGCGCTTCCTTTTCCTGTCACATCCCCTTTCGGAGAGCGCCCTTGCGTTTCGTGCTGTTTGTCGCCGCGTTGCTGTTCGCCATCCCCGCCTATGCACCGCTTGGCGCTCAGGGAATCCAGCAGACCAAGGGCAGTTTCGAAGACAAGTTCCGCCAGCTTGACGAGGTGCTGCCCGATCCCAGCACCACCCGCAACGCGAGCGGCGCGCCGGGGCATGAATACTGGCAGCAGAAGGTCGACTACAAGATCACCGCGACCCTCGACGAGACCAAGCGCCGGCTGACCGCCAAGGCCACCATCCGCTACACCAACAATTCGCCCGACGCCCTGCCGTGGCTGTGGATGCAGCTCGACCAGAACATCTTCAAGCGCGATTCCATGGCCGAGCTGACCGATGCTTTCGGCGGCCCCGGCCGGCGCGGGCCGAAGGTGAGCCTTGGCTCCGCCTCCGAGCCGACCAAGCTGTCGATGGACGAGCTGCGCCGCCAGCAGGCGATGGCCGACAACGACTATGGCTATGACATCAGCGCGGTGACCACGATGACCGGCGCGGCCCTGCCGCACACCATCGTCGGCACGCTGATGCGGGTCGATCTGCCCGAGCCGCTGGCACCCGGCGCCACCACCGAATTCGCGATCGAATGGGCCTTCAATATCGTCGAGGAAGACGCGATCAATGCGCGTTCGGGCTACGAGCACTTCCCCGATGATCCGCGCAAGGGCGGGAACGACATCTTCCTCCTCGCCCAGTGGTTCCCGCGGATGGTGGTCTATTCGGACTACGAAGGCTGGCACAACAAGGAGTTCCTCGGCCGCGGCGAGTTCACGCTCGAATTCGGCGATTACGAGGTCGATCTGACGGTGCCGTCTGACCACATAATTGCCGCCACCGGCACGATCCAGAACCCTGACGTGGTGCTCACCGCTGCCCAGCGCCAGCGGCTCGAAACCGCCAAGACCGCCGCTGCGCCGGTGTTCATCGTGACGCCGCAGGAAGCCGCCGCTGCCGAAGCCGGCAATCCCAAGGGCACCAAGACCTGGCGCTTTGCCGCCAAGAACGTGCGCGATTTCGCCTGGGCCTCCAGCCGCAAGTTTCTGTGGGACGCGCAAGGCGTGAAGCAGCCGGGCGCGGAGCATGAAACCGTCCTCGCCATGAGCTTCTGGCCCAAGGAAGGCGGCGATCTGTGGAAGAAGTATTCCACCGCCGCCGTGGTCCACACGCTGAAGGTCTATTCGCGCTTCAGCTTCGATTATCCCTATCCCACCGCCCAGTCCGTCAACGGGCCGGTTGGCGGGATGGAATATCCGATGATCACCTTCAACGGCCCGCGCACCACCCTCAACAAGGATGGCACGCGCACCTATTCGCTGGCCGAGAAGATGTTCCTCGTCGGCGTGGTGATCCACGAGATCGGGCACATCTACTTCCCGATGACGGTGAACTCGGACGAGCGCCAGTGGACCTGGATGGACGAAGGCCTCAACTCCTTCCTCGATTCGGTCGCCGGTTACGAATGGGACCCGAACATGCCGTGGACCCGCTCGGTCGCGCGCGATCTGGTGAGCTACATGGTCTCGAACCAGCAGGAACCGATCATGACCCAGTCGGATTCGGTCACCAATCTGGGCTCCAACGCCTATGGCAAGCCGTCCGCCGCCTATCACCTGCTGCGCGACACGATCATCGGGCGCGAACGCTTCGACTTCGCGCTCAGGGAATATGCGCGCCGCTGGAAGTTCAAGCGGCCCACCCCCGCCGATTTCTTCCGCACCATGGAGGAAGCCAGCGGCACCGATCTCGACTGGTTCTGGCGCGGCTGGTTCTACACCACCGATCACGTCGATATTTCGCTGGATTCGATCTACCGCCTGCAAGTCGACACCAATGATCCCGACATCGATCTGCCGCGCCGCCGCGCCGAGCGTGCCGAGGAGCCGGAACTGGTCGGCATCGGCCTGAACCGCGATCAGAAACTGCCGATCTGGGTGCTGGAAAACCCGGGCGTGCGCGATTTCTACGACAGCAATGACGAATTCACCGTCACGCCCAAGGATCGCAAGAAATACGCCGATTTCCTCGCCGGGCTCGACCCGTGGGAACGTCAGGTGTTCGAGCGCGCGGTGAAGGAAAACGCCAATTACTACGTGCTCAACTTCTCCAACAAGGGCGGGCTGGTGATGCCGGTGATCCTGGGCCTGACCTTCAAGGATGGCTCGACCCAGAAGATCAACATCCCGGCTGAAATCTGGCGGCGCAATGCGCGCGAAGTCGCCAAGCTGCTGGTCTTCCCCAAGGGCAAGGAACTGGTGCAGGTGATGGTCGATCCCGATTGGGAAACCGGCGACGCTGACCTTGAGAACAACCACTATCCGCGCCGTATCATCCCGAGCCGGATCGAGGCCTTCAAGGACGAAGCCGCCAAGTCGCGGGTCAGCCGCGATCTGATGGGCGAGGCCGCTGGGGCCGAACCGGTGGACGGCGGCAAGAAGTGATCACGCGCCGCGCGGCTTTGGGCGCGGCTCTGACGGGGGCGCTGATGCTGGGGGCTGCGCTTGCGGCTCCGGCAGCAGCGCACCAGCAGAAGCGCGCGATCAGCACGATTGCGGGCAATGCGCGCTCGGGCAAGCTCGAGATCATGCATCAGGTGCCGGTGCATGATGCCGAGCACGCGCTGCGGGCGCAGGGCGCGCAAAGTCCGGATATCATCGGGAGCGAAGCCAGCCGCGAGGCCTTTGCAACCTATGTCGCACGCCGCTTTTTGCTGGCGGTGGATGGCAAGGTGGCCAGTCCGGACTATGTCGGCAGCGAGATCGCGGGCGGCAGTCTGTGGGTCTATCAGGAACTGCCCCTGCCTGCGCCGGGCACGCCTATCACGGTCAATTCGCAGATCCTCACCGATATGTGGGCGAGCCAGATGAACCGCGTCAACATCGGCACTGGAGCGGGGGTGACGACGCTGATCTTCACCGCCGGCACGGGCGCGCAGGACGCGGTGTTGCCCGGATAATCAGGCGCGGCGGCGCGATCTGCGCTCGGCCTGCGTGCCGCCCAGCTCCTCGCACAGGTCGTCCATCAGCATCGGGCGGCCATAGCGATAGCCCTGCACATGGCGGCAGCCGATGCCGCGCAGAAAGGTTTCCTGCTCCTCGGTCTCCACCCCTTCGACCACGACCCTGAGGCCCAGGCTGTGGCCCATCTCCACGATCGCCTGGATGATCAGGCGCGACTGGTGATCCTCGCGGATCGCGGCGATGAAATCGCGCTCGATCTTGACCTTCTGGATCGGGAACTGGCGCAGGTGGGTGAGCGAGGAGAAGCCCGTCCCGAAATCGTCGAGACAGATGGTGAAGCCGCAGCGATCCAGCATCGCCAGCGAGGCGTGGAGCTGGCCCGAGGCGTCGAGCAGCATCGTCTCGGTCACTTCGATGGTGAAGTTGGCCGGGCTCATCGGGCTGTCGTCCACCACGTCGATCAGGTGGCGCACGAAATCGTCCTTGCGCAGGTCCGCTTCGGAGAGGTTGAGCCCGATGCGGGTCTCCGGGCCGAGCAGCGCCAGGATCGCCGGCCCGTCCTTGATCACCGCATCGAGCATCACCCGCGACACGCGCCGCGAGAGTTCGGGATCGAGCAGGGCGGAAAAGATCTCGCTCGCCGTGATCAGGCTGCCGTCTTCGTCCTTGAGGCGCAGAAGCGCTTCGAGCGAGGTGATCCGGCCTGAATTCAGTTCGACGATCGGCTGATAGGCGGCCACCGCGCGGCCCTGATTGAGCGCATCGCGCAGGCGGGTGATGGCGCGCTGGCGTTCGCACTGGCGGGCCTCGATCTGCTCGTCCCAGCACACCACGCCGCCGCGCCCCTGCTCCTTGCCGCGATAGAGCGCGAGATCGGCGCGGCGCATGATCTCCTCGCCGCTGCCCGGCTGGTCCATCCGTGCCAGCCCGCAGGTCGCCCCGATGGCGAGCGCGCTGCGGCCCAGCGCCACGACATCGTCAAGTTCGCCGATCAACTCGTGGAGGAAGGCCGTGGCATCATCCAGCGACATTGACGGCGGGAACAGCAGCGCGAATTCGTCCCCGCCCCAGCGCGCGAGGAACATGCCCCTGCGGATGCGCTGGTGGAGATGTTCGGCAATCGCCACCAGCACGCGGTCGCCCACCAGATGGCCGAGCGTGTCGTTGACGTCCTTGAACCCGTCGAGATCGATCAGGGCGACCATCGCAGCCTCGCGGTCGGCGCGGCGGATGGCGGCGGCGAGCTTGCGATCGAAGGAGGCGCGGTTGAACAGGCCGGTCAGGCGGTCATGCTCGGCCGCACGCTTGAGCGCGGCGTTGCGCAGATGCTCGTCGGTGCAGTCCTGGATGATCCCTGCGACGCTATCGGGCCGCCCGTCGACATCGACCCGCTCGCCGACCACACGGATGCGCCGACGCTCCCCGTCGCGGCGACGGATGCTGGTTTCGAAGGTGAAGGTTTTGCCGTCGTCCAGCGCCTGCTCCATCTTGGCGACGACCATGGCCTGATCCTGCGGATCATACAGCGCAATGGCTTCGTCGACGTTGGGGGTGCTATTCGGCTCGACACCGTTGATGATGTAGACCTGATCAGACCAGAACAGCTGATTGGTGGCGATATCGACGCGCCACGAACCGACATTGGCTGCGCGCTCCGCCTGGCGGAAGATCTGCGAGGTCTGCTTGAGCGCGGCATTGGCGCTGCTCAATGCGCGGGTGCGGACATTGAGCGCGATCGACTGTTCGGCGAGTTCGGCCAGCACCGAAAGCGGGGCGATCTGATCGGAGCAGAAGGCGTGGGGTTCGGGCGAGATCGCGCACAACGCGCCCAGCAGCACATCGCCCTCGCCGCGGATCGGCACGCCGAGATAGGAGCGGATGAAGGGCGCGCCCGTCACCAGCGGATTGTTGCGGAACCTGAGGTCGGCGCGCGCATCGCTCACCAGCAGCGGCCCTTCGCCGGCGATGCACACCGCGCAGAACGAAGTGTCGCGCGGGGTCTCGTGGCAATCGAAACCGGTGCGGCCGAGGAACCACTGGCGCTCGTCCTCGACAATCGAGAGCAGCGCTGTAGGGCTGCCGAGCATGGTGCTCGCCAGCACGGTGATGCGCGAAAACAGCGCGCGGTCCGCGTTTGCCTCAAGGCCGAGATTGCGAATGGCTTCAAGGCGTTCGGTCGGGTTCACGTGGCCAATTGGCCTTGGCACGATTAACAAACCGAAGCGGGCGCGATAGGTAAGGCTTCGCGTGATGTCCTGCCCCCTGATACCGGCGCAAGACTGGACAGGAACGTTGCCACCTGCCTAGGTCTGTCGCCATGCGGGACGGACACTTGGCACAATGACGGCGTGGCGCTTTGCAGTCGATCGGGGCGGCACGTTTACCGATGTGGTTGCCGTCACGCCCGCAGGCGCGCTGGTGACCGAAAAGCTGCTGTCGGAGAACCCCGGCCTCTATGCCGATGCCGCGAGCGAGGCGGTGCGGCGGCTGATGGCGCGGCACGGCGAAGGCCCGATTGCCGAACTGCGGATCGGCACTACGGTCGCCACCAATGCCTTGCTGGAGCGCAAGGGCGAGCGGCTGGCGCTCGCCATCACCCGCGGCTTTGGCGATGCCCTGCGGATCGGCACGCAGGCGCGGCCCGAAATCTTTGCGCGCCATATCGTCCTGCCCGAACAATTGCCCGCAAAGGTCATCGAGATCGACGAGCGCGTATCGATCGATGGCACGGTGCTGCGCCCGCTTGGCGAGAGCGCGGCCCGCGCTGCGCTCGCGGCCCTGCGCGCCGAGGGCTTCGATGCCCTCGCGATCATCCTGATGCACGGCTGGCAGCACCGGACCCACGAAGCGCGCCTCGCCGTCATCGCCCGCGAGCTGGGCTTTGCGCAGGTCAGCGTCAGCCACGAGGTCGCCCCGCTGATCCGGCTGGTGCCGCGCGGGGATACGACAGTGGTCGACGCCTATCTCTCGCCGGTGCTGCGGCGCTACACCGACACACTCGCCGCCAGCCTGCCGCCTGCGGGGGCCTTGCGCTTCATGCAGTCGAACGGGGGGCTAGCAGAGGTCGGCGCGTTTCGGGGCAAGGATGCGATCCTGTCCGGACCCGCAGGAGGCGTGGTGGGCATGGTGGCGGCCAGCGCGCCGCTCGGCCACACAAGGCTGATCGGCTTCGACATGGGCGGCACCAGCACCGATGTGGCGCATTACGCGGGCGAATATGAACTGACCGGGGATAGCGTGGTGGCGGGTGTGCGGGTGGCCGCGCCGATGATGACGATCTACACCGTGGCGGCGGGCGGCGGGTCGATCTGCCGGTTTGACGGGTCGCGCTTCCGCGTCGGTCCGGAAAGCGCGGGCGCCGATCCCGGCCCGGCCTGCTACCGCAAGTGCGGGCCGCTGACGGTGACCGATTGCAACCTCGTGCTGGGGCGCATTGATCCGGCCTTCTTCCCCGCCGTGTTCGGGCCGGAGGGCAATGCCCCGCTCGATCCCGAGGCAGCGCGGGCGCGGCTGGAAGAGGTCGCCGCGCAGCTGCCCGAACCTGCACCCATCGAGGCGATTGCCGAGGGCTTCCTCGCCATCGCGGTCGACAACATGGCCAATGCGATCCGCAAGATCTCGGTCGCGCGCGGCCATGATGTGACGGCCTATGCGCTTGCCTGCTTCGGTGGGGCGGGCGGACAACATGCCTGCAAGGTCGCCGATGCGCTGGGGATGGAGACCGTGCTGGTGCACCCGCTGGCGGGGATGCTTTCGGCCTATGGCATCGGCTTGGCTCCGGTAAAGGCGATCCGCGAAGTCAGCTGCGTGCGGGCGCTGGGGGAAAGTTTCGCAGGCGAACTCGCCGTGCTGACCGAACAGGCGCGGCGGGATTTGCTGGCGCAGGGCATCCCCGAACCTGCCATCCGCATCGCGGCGCACGCGCGCCTGCGCTTTGCCGGAAGCGACAGCCTGATCGCGGTTCCCTGCAATGATCCCGCCACCATGGACGCGGCCTTCCGCGCCCTGCACCGCCAGCGCTACGGCTATTCCGACGCCGAGGCCGCGATCATGGTCGAGGCGCTGAGTGTCGAGGCGAGCGGCGATGTCGGCGGGCTGGCGGCTGCGGCTGCCTTGCCCGAGACCCTGCCCGCAGCAAACGGCATATTGCCCGGCGCATGGCCGGTGATGGCGCGCCGCGCCTTGCGGGTGGGCGAGGGTGTCGCAGGGCCGCTGCTGGTGATCGATCCCGGCTCCACCACCGTGATCGAGGACGGCTGGCAGGCAAGCCTTGCCGAGGAAGGCAGCCTGATCCTCACCCGCGCCGTTCCCTTGCAGCGCAAGCGAGCGGCGGGGACGGCGGCTGATCCCGTGCGGCTCGAAATCTTCAACAACCTGTTCATGGCGATTGCCGAGGAAATGGGGGTGGTGCTGCAATCCACCGCAACCTCGGTCAACATCAAGGAGCGGCTCGATTTCTCCTGCACGCTGTTTGATCGGGCGGGCGCGCTGATCGCCAATGCGCCGCATATTCCGGTGCATCTGGGCAGCATGGGCGATTCCATCGCGCGGGTGATCGAGGTGCGTGGGGGCGCGCGTGACGGGCGGGGCTTCCGGCGCGGGGATGCCTATGTGCTCAACGATCCCTATCGCGGCGGCACCCACCTGCCCGATATCACGGTGATCGTGCCGGTGTTCCATGGCGAAGGATCGGGCGAGCCGGATGCCTTCGTCGCCGCACGCGGGCACCATGCCGATATCGGCGGGATCGCGCCGGGCTCCATGCCGCCCGAAAGCCGCAGCATCGCCGAGGAAGGCGTGCTGATCGACAATGCGCTGCTGGTGGATGCGGGCCAGCTCTGCGAGGCGGCGATGCGCGAATTGCTCGGCTCCGGCCCCTTCCCGGCGCGCAATCTGGACCGCAACCTGTCGGACCTGCGCGCGCAACTTGCCGCCTGCACCCGCGGGGCGGAGCTGCTGGCAGGCGCCGCGCGCGAGCATGGATCGCAAGTGCTCGCCGCCTATATGGACCACGTCATCGCCAATGCCGAGGAAAGTGTGCGGCGCCTGCTGGGCGGGCTGGAGGACGGCAACTTTGCCTACGCGATGGACAATGGCGCCTGCGTCAAGGTCGCGATCCGGATCGACCGGGAGAGCCGCTCGGCGGTGTTCGACTTCACCGGCACCAGTGACCAGCTGGACGACAATTTCAACGCCCCGCGATCGATCACGCGGGCGGCGGCGCTCTATGTCCTGCGCACGCTGATCGACGATGCGATCCCGATGAATGACGGGTGCCTGCGTCCGGTGGAGCTGATCGTGCCCGAAGGCTCGATGCTGAACCCGCGTCCGGGTGCTGCGGTGGTGGCGGGCAATGTCGAGACCTCGCAGGTGGTCACCGACGCGCTGTTCGCCGCCACAGGCCGCCTCGCGCCTGCCCAAGGCACGATGAACAACTTCACCTTCGGCAATGAGCGGCACCAGTATTACGAGACGATCTGCGGGGGATCGGGCGCGGGGCCGGATCATGAAGGCACCAGCGCGGTGCAGACCCATATGACCAACAGCCGCCTCACCGATCCCGAAATCCTCGAAACCCGCCTGCCGGTGCGGCTGGAGCGCTTTGCCATCCGGCGCGGTTCGGGAGGCAAGGGGCAGCATCGCGGGGGTGACGGGGTGGAGCGCGCCATCACCTTCCTCGAACCGATGCGCGCCAATATGCTGGCGAACCGCCGCATAGTGGCCCCATGCGGGCTGGCTGGCGGGGGTGACGCGCTGCCGGGCAAGAACTGGGTCGAACGCGCAGACGGCAGCATCGAGGAACTGGGCGCGGCCGGCTCTGCCGAAATGCGGGCGGGCGACAGTTTCGTGATCCTGACGCCCGGCGGCGGTGGGTTCGGAGGAAAGAGCGAATGAACTATTGGCCGCTCCTTGGCATCGCCATCGTCGTTGTCGGCTTTGCCCTGCGCTTCAATCCGCTGCTGGTGGTGGTGAGCGCCGCGCTGGCGACCGGCGTGCTCGCGGGCTTCGATCTCGTTTCGGTGATCGAGGCCCTGGGCAAGGCCTTTGCCGACAACCGCTACATCTCGGTCACGTGGATCATCCTGCCGGTGATCGGCTTGCTCGAACGCCATGGCTTGCAGCAGCGCGCGCGCAGCCTGATCGAGGGGATGCGCGGGGCGACCATGGGCAAGCTGCTGGTCGCCTACCTCGCCTTCCGCCAGCTCGCCTCGGCGCTGGGGATGAAGGATATCGGCGGCCATCCGCAAGCCGTGCGCCCGCTGGTCGCGCCGATGGCCGAGGCGGCGGCGGTCAAGACCCATGGCGACCTCAGCGATGACGCGCGCGACGAGGTGAAAGCCATGGCGGCGGCGACCGATAATGTCGGGCTGTTCTTCGGCGAGGACATCTTCTTCGCCATCGCCTCGATCCTGCTGATTCAGGGCGTGTTCGAGGCCGCGGGCTATCCGCTCACCCCGCTCGAGCTGTCGGTCTGGGCGATCCCCACCGCGATTGCCGCCTTCCTGATCCATGGGGCCCGCATCCTCGCCTTCGACCGCCGACTGGGGAGGGGCCGCAAATGATCACCTATGAATGGCTCTATGCGCTGGCGGGGCTGGCTTTTGCTGTGTGGTCGGCGCTGAGTTTGCGCGACAGGCGTTGGGGCAATGCCGCCTTCTGGGCGCTGCTTTCGGCGAGTTTCTTCCTCGGCAGCCATGTCTCCGATCTCGTCAACGGGCTGATCGTGCTGGCGATGGTGGCGATTGCAGGCTTTGGCGGCCTTGCGCGCAGCGATCCGCCGACCACTTCGGCCGAGGAGCGGCGGGTGCTGTCCGCGCGGCTCGGCAACCGCTTGTTCGTGCCCGCGCTGGTGGTGCCGCTGACGGCGGTGATCGGCACGCTGGTCTATAACTACACCCCGCTGGGCGAGACCGGCCTGTTCGAGGCGCGGCGCGAGACGCTGATCCTGTTCGCCATCGGCGTCGTGGCAGCGCTGGCAGGCGCTTGTGTCTGGCTACGCCCGCCGCTGCTCGCCCCTGCCGAGGAAGGGCGGCGGTTGCTCGACTCCATCGGCTGGGCAGCGATCCTGCCGCAGATGCTGGCGGCATTGGGCGCGGTCTTCGCCGCTGCGGGCGTGGGCGAGATCATCGGCGGCTTGGCGGGCGCGGTGATCCCCGAGGGGAGCGTGTTCCTCACCGTGGTGGTGTTTGCGCTGGGCATGGCGGGCTTCACCATGATCATGGGCAATGCCTTTGCCGCCTTCCCGGTGATGGCAGCCGCGATCGGCATTCCGCTGCTGGTGGAGCAATATGGCGGCGATCCGGCGGTGATCGGCGCGGTCGGGATGCTGGCGGGTTTCTGCGGCACGCTGCTCACCCCGATGGCGGCGAACTTCAACATCGTGCCCGCCGCGCTGCTGGAACTCAAAGACCAGAACGGGGTGATCCGCCAGCAGGTGGGCACGGCGGTGCCGCTGCTCTTGTGCAACATCGCGATCATCTATTGGGGGGCCTTCTGGCTGTGGAACTGAGCGAGGACATCGCCCGCAATTTCGCCCGCATCGCGCTGGGCCATGTGGCGCGGGCCTACCCCTACAAGGACGATCACGTCTTCGGCAGCGCCGCCGATGTGCGCGCGCCGCAAGAAGCCCATCCGGTGTTCTTCGGCAGCTTCGACTGGCATTCCTGCGTCCACGGCTGGTGGAGCCTGCTGACTTTGCGGCGGCTCTATCGGGCCATGCCCGAGGCCGCTGCCATCACCGAATTGGCCGAGGCAACCTTCACGCCCGAGAAGCTGGCCGTGGAGCTGGCCTATCTCGAGCGGCCGCTGTCGCGCGGGTTCGAGCGGCCCTATGGCTGGGGCTGGCTGCTCTACCTGCATGACGAGGCGGCGCGGCACGATGATCGCGAGTGGGCCGCGCGGCTCGAACCGCTGGCGCTGGCCTTCGCGGCGCGGCTCAAGGATTATCTTCGCATCCTCACCTATCCGATCACGGTCGGCACCCACTTCAACACGGCTTTCGCGCTGATCCTCGCGCGGCGCTGGGCGGCGGAGCGCGATCCCGATCTTGTGGTTCTGATCGACGACTGGGCCAACCGCGCCTTTGCCCACCGCAGCGACTATGCGGGGTGGGAGCCGGGGGGCGACGAATTCCTCTCCCCCGTGCTCACCGCCGCGCTGCTGATGGCCGAGGTCAGCCCGCACCTCGCCTTTGCGCCGTGGTTCGATGCGCTGGTGGTGGCCAACGGCTGGCTGGAGCGGGAATGTCGCCCGGTGCGCGTGTCAGACCGCAGCGACGGCAAGATCGCCCATCTCGACGGGTTGAACCTCAGCCGCGCATGGTGTCTTCGCGCGATGGCACCGCTGGTGGGCGATGCGGCCACCGCGACTGCGATGCAGGCCCTTGCCGAGGCGCATCTCGAAGCGGCCATGCCCCATGTTGCGGGCGATTACATGGGCGAGCACTGGCTGGCGAGCTTCGCGATCCTCGCTCTCTTGGGACGCTGACGCTTCAGAAACCCTTGGTGGGGATCGCGATGGTCACCACCGCATCGCCCGCTTCCACCGGCGGGCCGGTGATGCCGTAGAGCGCATAGCCATCGACCGGCGAGACCAGTCGCTCGACCTCGCGCCCGGCATAGTCGCGGATGATGCCAAGCACTTCGCCCTTCATGATCCGGCGCGGCCGAGCATCGACCGGATGGTAGACGCCGTCATGGCTGGCGGAGACCGAGGCGGTGCCTTCGAACAGGCGCGCGGGCGCGGCCACTTCGGGCAGCGGGTCATCGGCCATCCCGAGGATCACCAGCGCATTCTCGACCCCGGCGACGATGCCTGCGACATGGGCCTCCTCGCGGCTGCCGTTCTGGCCGATTTCGACCAGGATGGTAGGCTTGCCCATCGCGACGCCCTGCCGGTTCAATGAGCGCCCGCTGTCGATCTGGGCCTGCGTTTCCATCGAATAGCGCACGATATTGGGGAAGCCGAAGCCCCGTGCCACGGCCAGCGCGAGCGGGAAATCGGTCGCGAGCGGCCCGCCATAGGCGCCGACGAAGGCCTCCAGAAACTCCGCCCCGTCGCCGCTGTGCACGTCCATCAGGAAGGTGCTGCGCGCGACCACTTCGCGGGCGATCAGATCGGCGATGCGCTGGGTCTGGGTGCCGGCGGGATCGCCGGGAAAGACGCGGTTCAGGTTCTTGCGATCAACCGGATTGACGTTGGGCGAGCGGCCCTCGAAACCCGGGATATTGGCGATGCGCACGATCACCAGCGTGCCCTTGAGCTGCGCCGGATCGACCCGCTCGGCCAGACTTTCGGCGGCGAGGATCGAGGCGAATTCGAAGCCGTGCACGCCTGCGACCATCGCCAGCACCGGGCCGGGCTCGTCGCCGTGGATCACGCTCACGGGGATGAAAGTCTCCCCGTCAACGCCCGCGGCTACCGCGATGCGGAGATCGGCGCGGGTTCCTGGGGCGACGCTCTGGCCGGCAATGGCAAAGGGCTCGGCCCCGGCAGCGGCGAGCGCCTGACCGGTCAGCAAGAGCAGGGCGGCAAGAAGCAGGCGGAGCAGGGTCATCGCGGCGGCTGGTAACGCGGGAGCTTGTCGAAGACCAGCGGGTCATAGGCTGGTTCGCGGAACAGCAGCGGATAGTGGAAGGCGCGCAATTGCGCATGGAACGCGCGCACGCTGTCCTCGTAGGCGATCATGGCGCGGGTATCGGTGCCGGCCAGCCGCTCGAACTCGCGCTCGACCAGCGCGGCGGGCGAGAACCATGCCGCCGCCTCCGCCGCTGCGTCACGCGCCATCCGGCCTGCGCGATAGACCCTGACGATCGGTTCGGCCTGCATGTCGCCCACCTGCTGGAAGGCGAAGTACCACTTCCATGCAAAGGGCTTGTCGACCGTGCCGAAGGCGCGCCATTCGGGGTGGCGGGCAAGGAAGGGCTCCATCGTCGCAGCCTTGGGCTTGTCCCACGCATCGTTCACCGCCTCGCGCTGGAGCATCAGGATCTCCGCGCCATCGGGCACGGGATGCGTGGACTCGATTGCCGCCTTGGCGACAGCGGGAAAGATCAGCGCAAGCGCCAGCCAGATGCCGACCAGCGCGGCCAGCAATGCTGCCGGGCTGCCCGGGCGGCGGCCCACAGCCTCGACAATCAGCCACCACACGGCGAGCGCCCCCAGCACGAGCGCGCTGGCGGCGAGCACTGCGGCCAAGGGCGCAGCCTCGATCAGCGCTCCGCCCCAGAACGGCACCAGCAGCGCCAGCGCCAGTCCGGCAAAGCGCACGAGGGCGCGCGGCAGCCACAGCAGTCCGGACCGCCCGGCGGTTGCCACCAGCAGATCATGGCGGCCGCCCACCCGCTCGCCCGCGCGCAGATCATGCAGCAGCAGGATCAGCAGCAGCGGCGCTACGCTCGCGGCGAGGAAGGCGAAATCGAAACGCCCGATCAGGCCGAAATCGGCATTCTTCGTGTCGGCTTCGTGGATCTGCCCTTCCAGTGACAGCATCCGCACGCGGTGCAGCCACGGCGCGGTATCGCGCTGGCCGAGCGCCGCGAAGGCGAGCCGTGACGGCGGGGCATAGGTCAGGTGGAAGGCGTCGTAAGCCGCATCGCCCCAGGCGTCATATTTGGAAATCGCATTCGCGCGGTCCTTCGCGTCCTCTTCCAGCAGCACGGCGATGGTCGCGCGCTGATCGCGCACTTCGGCAATCCCGAAGCCGGTCGCCGCTGCCGAAAGCAGGAAGGCAAGCACGATCCACAAGACCGCACCGCGATCCCGCAGCATGAAGCGCGCCTCGCGCAGGAGCGGGCTCATGGGCGCAGCGTCCGGGCGCCAGCCGCGATCACGCCGCAGAGCACCACAAGCCAGCCGAGCAGCATTGCCAGCGGCAGGGCTGCGCGGGCGGCGCGGGCGGGGGCGGGATCGGGGGCGAAGCGGAAGTCGTCCAGCAGACGCCACGCCGCCGCATTGACCCGGGTGCGCATCTCGGCCTCGGGGTCGGAGCTGCGCGCAGCGTCATCGGCATAGGTCAGCCGGTTGGCGTGGAGATCATTCAGGCCCTGCACGAAATCGAACCGGAGCGCCTCGCTCTCGCGCAGGAAGCGGTGGTGCGTCGCCAGATCGCTGCCCGCCAGCGTGCGCGATGCCGCGCCCACCGCCAGCGTCGGCGAGGCGAGGCCGAACAGCGTGACGATCCGCGACTGCGCCGCCTCCTGCGCCATGCGGTTCTCGGCGAAATCGTTCATCAGCCGGGTGAGCTTGGCCTCGGAATAGCCTGCCACCACGCCGCGCCAGTTGATCGGCAACTGCTCGACGCTGTCTGCGCCATATTGCTCCAGCACCTGCTTCTGCAGCGCGGCAAAGGCCGGGTCGGCGGCATTGTGCCCGTCGCCCAGCGCTCGCTGCTGGCTCAGCATCACGAGGTCGCTTTCGATCTTGCCCGGCGCATCGATCGCGGCGCTGCCGGCGTTGATCCCGATGCGCGGCACCACCAGCGCGACCAGCAGCCAGATGAAGACGAGCACGCCCAGCGCCACGCTGCGCTGGCGCACCCACAGCGAGACCGCGAGGACCAGCGCGGCCCACACGGCAAGGTAGAGCGCGTAGCCTGCCACCATGAGGGCGGCGGTCAGCACCGGCTCTCCGGCGGCGATGCCGTGCGCGGCGAGCACCGCGATGGGCAGCAGGAACGCAGCGCCGATACCGGCCAGCGCCAGTGCCTTGCCTGCCGCCAGCGCCAGGCCCGATTGCCCCTGCGCCAGCAGCACCGCCAGCGTCCCGCTCTCGCGTTCGCGCAGCAGCACGCCGTGGCCGATGATGATCAGCAGCAGCGGCAGAAGCAGCTGGTATATATTCGCCGGGGTCAGGCCTGCGAACCCGCCCATGTCGGCGCCCGCGCGGGTATCGGCGAACATCGCGGTGTTCTGGCGGTGCCCTTCGAGGAAGATCGACTGGCCCGTCACCGCGTCCACCCCCGGATCGAAGGCGGCGAGCGGGGGCGGGGTGCGGAAGGCGTAGTGGCCGTAATGGACCATCCGGTGCGGGTGGCGATCCGGCTGGGCAAGGAAGGTCTCCTCGGCGCTCTGCTGGCGCGCGGCGCGGTTGGCCCCCTCCTCGCTCACGCGCACAGCGGTGAGCGCGCTGGTCACCACCACCAGCACGGCAAGGATCAGGCCCGACAGCAGCACCACGCGCGAGCGTGCCCACAGCCGCCATTCCTCGCGGGCAATGCGCAGCATCGCGCTCATGCGGTCTCGCGGGCGGCGAAGGCGGCGTGGACGGCTTCGGTGTCGATCCGCGCGCCATCGCTGGCCGCCTCGAAGCTGCCGACCAGCCGCCCTCCGCGCAGCAGGCCGACGCGGTCCGCAACCTGGCACGCGCCATAGACGTCATGCGTCACCATCAGCACGCTGCGCCCGGCACCTGCGAGCGCCTTCACCATGTCGTGGAATTCGTCGATGGCGGCCGGATCGAGACCCGAGGTCGGCTCGTCGAGCAGCAGGATCGGCGTATCGCGCAGCAGCGCCAGCGCGATCGCGGTCTTCTGGCGCATGCCCTTGGAATAGGCCTGCATCCGCCGCGCCCTCGCCTCGCGGGGCAGAGCCACCTGATCGAGCGCTGCGTCCATTGCCTCGGCGGAGACCTTGCGCCCGGCCAGATCGAGGAAATAGCCGAGGTTCTCATAGGCATCGAGATGGCCGTAGAGCGAGGCGGCTTCGGGCAGATAGGCGATAGCGCCGCGCGCTGCCTCGACATCGCTCGCCACCTCGCGCCCGCTCACCAGCACGCTCCCGCCCGAGGGCGCAAGGAAGCCGAGGAAGGTCAAAAGCGTCGTCGACTTGCCCGCCCCATTGCCGCCCAGCAGCGCGTAGATCTCGCCCTGTGCGACAGTGAAGGAGACGTCGTTCAGCACCACCGCGCCATCGCGCACCAGCGACAGCGAACGGGCTTCGAGCGCGGGGGTCATGTTCCGGGGCTCCACGATGGTCAGAACGCGAAGCTGCCGGTCACGCGCAGATTGCGCGGGGTGCCGGGCTGGATCCACAGCTGCGAGAAGGAATTGCTGTACCAGGTGGTGTCGAACAGGTTGTCGATATCCAGCCGCAGGCGCACGCCCTCGGTCACCTCGGTTTCGGCAAACAGGCGGGCGAGGGTGTAGTCGGGCAGTTCGAAGGTGGTGCCGACTTCGCCCAGCCGCTCGCCGACATGGAGCACCCCGCCGCCGAGGCGCACATCGCGGTCCGCGATCTTCGTCGCATAGGCGAGCTGCACGTTGAGGGTGTGCTCGGGGATGTTGAGCAGCCGGTCTCCGGCGCGGATCAGCTTGCCGAAATCGGGATCGGCGACATTGTCGCGGTTTTCGGCATCGACATAGGCGTAGGACACCCACAGATCGAGGCCGTCCGCGATCTCGCCCTGAAGATCGAATTCGAACCCGCGGCTGCGCGCTTCGCCGCCCGCGATGGTGAAGCCGGCATTGACAGGATCGCCGACGAGGATGTTGCCTTGGCTGATGCTGAACACGCTCGCGGTGGCGGTCAGGCGGCCATTGGCGGTGGCAAATTTGATCCCGCCTTCGATGCTTTCGGACTGGTTGGGGTCGAAGGCATTGCCGGCGAAATCCGCGCCTGAAAGCGGACGGAAGTTCTCGCCATAAGTGGCATAGACCGACAGTTCCGGCGTTGCGTGCCACACCGCGCCGACCTGCGGGCTGAAGCGGTTCTCGCCAGTGCGGGTCACCCGTCCGGCGGCGGCGCGATCAGTGAGGCGCTGGTCGTAATCGTCATACCGCCCGCCGACGCGCAGCTCGACAGTCTCTGCCAGGCTGATCTGATACTGGGCATAGATGCCGGTCGCCTTCTGCACCTCGACCCGGTTGGTCAGCGGTGTGGGCGCGGGCAGCGGGAAGCGGCCATAGACCGGATTGAAGATGTCGATCGCTTGCAGCTGCTGCTCGGTCGGGTTGCTGGCAAGGCTGGGTGCGCGCGCGCGCAGGAACACCTGATCATTCTCGAAGCGATCGGTATCCGCGCCGATCAGCACGCGGTGGGTGACATCGCCGGTGGTGAAATTGCCCGCCAGTTCGGCCCGCGCGACGAAATAGGTCGCATCATAATCGCGCAACCGGCGCTGGCGGGTCAGCGTGCGGCCATCGCGCAGCAAGCGCTGGCGGCTGCCGGTCAGCTCAGCCTCGGTCGAGGTGCCCAGCAGCGAGGTGTCGCGGTAATTCACCCCGACGAGCGCGCTCCAGCTGTCGGAGAAATCGTGCTGCAATTCGATCTGGTGGCCGAGCACCTCGGCAATGTTCGGCCCCTCGCCCGGTTCGCCGAGGAAGCGGCTGCGCGGGATCACGCCAAGCTCGCCGTTCACCGCCACTACGCCGCGATCGAAGGGGATTTCCTGACGGGCATATTCGAGCTCGTAGACGACGCGGGTCGCCTCGCCGAGCTTGACCGCAACCGAGGGCATGAAGCCGTAGCGCTTGCTCTCCACCGTGTCGCGGAACGAGCCTGCATCCTCGTAGAAGCCGACGAAGCGCACGCCGATGGCATCGCCCAGCGTGGTCTGCACATCGGCATCGGCGCGCCAGGTATCGAAGGAGCCGGCCAGCAGCCGCACTTCGCCCGCGCTTTCGAACTTGGGCCGCTTGGTGACGAGGTTAACGGTCCCGCCCGGCTCGCCGCGCCCGAACAGCGCCGCGCGCGGGCCCTTGAGGATTTCGACCGCCTCGATCCCCGACAGATCGCGCGGTCCGGCAAAGCCGCGCCCGGCGTTGAAGCCGTTGACGAGGTAATTGCTCGGCAGGTTTTCATCGCCCACGAAGCCGCGCACCGCAAAGGCGTTCCACAGCCCGCCGAAATTGTTCTGCCGCGCGACCGATGCCGACAGGTCGAGCGCCGAATTGAGATCGAGCGCGTTGATGTCGCGCAGCTGCTGCGGGCCGATCACCTGTTCGGCCTGCGGGATTTCCAGTTCCTCGAACGCGCCGCGATAGGCAGGCCGGGTGCCGGTGATGACGATCTCCCCGGCCGGCGCGGTTTCGGCCTCGGCTGTCTCTGCGATTTCCTCGGCAGCGAGCGGAGCGGAGATCGCGAAGAGCGAGATGCTGGACATCGAGGCAGCAAGCAGGGCGCGTTGGCGGGTCATGATGGTTCCGGATCAGAAGAGGGAGGATGTTCACTCTGCGCTGAAGGGTCTGCGCCTTTTCAGCCCATGAATGAAACGTTATCACATTGCATATTGCCCGCGCGTGCGCCTGTCAACGGCGCAGGAGGCCTATCGCCTTGATGCGCCTTGGCTCTGCGGCGTCAGGTCTTCATTTCGTAAGGCACCACGCCGCGCCGGAACAGGTCGACGCCGATGGTCTGGTCGCTCGGCGGGTAGGCGCGCTGTTCGCAATCGGTGCGCGGGCAGATGCGGCACGACACGCCGATCGGGGTCACCGCCCGGGCAGAGGCGAGATCAATCCCGTCGGCATAAATGAAATCGCCCGCGTGCTGCGCCTCGCACCCCAGCGCCACGGCAAAGCGGCGCGGGTTGCGGTCGAACCGCCCGGCGGTCTTCACCAGCCCCTTGGCGATCGAGACATAGCGCACCCCGTCGGGCGTTTCGGCGAGCTGGACGAGGATGCGATCGGGAATGGCGGCGGCCTCGTGCACGACCCACAAGGGGCAGGCCCCGCCGAAGCGCGCGAACTGGAGCCGCGTGGCGCTGTGCCGCTTGGTGATGTTGCCGGCCATGTCGACGCGGCAGAAGAAGATCGGCAGGCCGCGCTCGCCCTCGCGCTGCATGGTCGAGAGGCGGTGGCAGGTCTGCTCGAAGCTGGTCTGGTAATGCAGTGCCAGCCGGTCGACGTCATGGCGGAAGGCGCGGGCCATCGCCCGGAAGCTGCCATAGGGCATCAGCACGGCGCCGGCGGCATAGTTGGCGAGCCCGATGGTCAGCAGCTCGCGCGAGACCTCGCTGCGCAGCCGCGCCGCATCGGCAATCCGGCGGATCGCCGGGCCGAGCGATGTCGCGGCGACATGATAGGCGATCTGGAAGCGGATGCTGGCAGCGGGCTGGCCCGAATCGATGTGCAGCACCTTGCTGGCGGCATCGAAGCTGCGCAGCACTTCGGCCGGGCGCATCTCCACGGCGATCCCGTGCACCTGTGCGAGGTGCTGCTGCAGGGCCTCGGCGCTCGGCAAGGCATCCGGCCCCGCGATAAGGCGAGCGAGCCGCTCGGCCGCGCGGTCGATCGGATCGACGTAATTGTTCGACAGGTGGAACCAGTCGCGCACCTCCTCCCACGGCAGGCGCGCACCTTCTCCGGCATCGACCGCCAGCGCCTCGTCGACCATTTCGAGCCGCTGGCTGGTGCGGCGGAAGGCGGCGTGCAGCTCGACAAACCGCCGCGCGAAGGCGGGCTGCTGTTCGGCCAGCCGGGCAATCGCATCGGGCGGCAGGGGCGAATCGAACAGCGGATCATTCGCTGCCTCGCGCAGGGAAAGCGAGAGCTGCTCGGCATCCTCGCCGGGGAAGTCCTGCCAGTCGAGCGGGAAGAGACTCGCCACCTGTTCGATCAGGCGCGGCGTGAGCGGGCGGTCGTCATGCTCGAGCTGGCTGAGATAGGACGGGCTGATCGACAGCTGCTGCGCCAGTTCCGCCTGCCTCAGCCCCCGCCGTTCGCGCAGGGCGCGCAGCTCCCGTCCTGCGAAGATCCTGTGCCGCTTTCCCATGGGAGACCTCCAGTTTGCAAATTTCGGCTTTGCAAATTTGCAAATTAACATTGGACTGCACTGCGCCCTTGCGCAAGTCATCGAGGGGACAGTCTCGGGAGAACCCGCATGGCCACCAATGTTCTGGAACTTCGCCGCTACAATCCGGCAGGCAGCCCCGCCGCTCTGGCCGAGCGCGTCTCGGTCACCAGCCGCGCCGATATCGCCGCCGCAGCGGCGCTGCTGGGGCACGCGGCGCACGCGCTGGGCCTGCGGATCATGGTGTGGCACGATCTCGCCTCGCTCGAAGCGATGCGCGATGCAGACGGCGCGCCGCTCAATGCCGGGGTGTTCGGCTGGAGCACCGAGGAGCTGGCCCCGTGGCAATGCCGCGACCGGATGCTCGGATCGCCGCTGCTGCGCGCCTGCCGGGTCGAAAGTGCACCCTTCCGGGCCAGCCGCAATGGCATCCACACCCGCTGGCCCAACCGCCTTGTGGCGCAGATCGGGCTCAATGATTTCGAGGGGCAGGCGGGCATGACGGCCGCCATAGCCATTCCCGTCCACCTGCCGTTCGGCCAGGTCGGCGCAGCGATCCTCACCAGCATTGACGGGCTGGCCGATGATCTTGCGGACATCTTTGCCGATGCCGTCGCGGCGCTAGCGCCGGCGGCCGAGCGCTTCGTGCGCGGCTATGTCATGGTCAGCCGTGACGAGCGCTACCTGCCCGATGACTGCCTGCTCACCAGCCGCGAAGTCGAGTGCCTGAACTGGATCGCGCACGGCAAGACCGACTTCGAAATCGGCATCATCCTCGGCTGCAGCCATGCCGGGGTGCGCTATCACGTCACCCGCGCCTGCACCAAGCTGGGCGCGGTCAATCGCGCGCAATCCGTGTTCCGCGCCGCCCAGCTCGGCCTCCTCGGCGAGCCTGCGCGCTAAGGCCAGCGCCAGTCTTCAGCTGCCGTCGGCGGCCACCAGCACGAACGGGCTCCAGGCCGCCGGGTGCGCCCAGAACTCCTTCCAGCCGGGCACCGCCGATCCGTCGGCCCGCTTGCCCGTGCGCACTGCGATCATCGCCTGCCGCAGAGCTTCGGCCTTGGGCAGGCCGCTGCGCGAGAAGCGCATGGTCTCGACTGTCAGCACCGCGGTGACTTCATCCGAGACCCGCCAGTGGCTCGCCAGCAACGCCTTGGCCCCGGCATGCAGGAAGGCGCGGGCAAGGCCGGACAAGCTTTGCGATCCCGGGGTGCCGTCGGAGGAAGCCGTGTTGCAGGCCGACAGGATCAGCCATTCGGCGGTGAGCGATAGCCGTGATGCCTCGCTGGCCGTGAGCAACCCGTCGTCCTGCGCGCTGGCCGTTTGAGGCGGGGTGAAGACCAGCCCGGGCTCGGCCGCGCGGCCAAATTCCTTCGGCAGCAAGCCGTGGGTGGCAAAGGCGATGATGCCTGCGCTGGCAAGGCCGGCATCCTGCTTGAGCGCGGCCTCTGTCGCCGCGGGCCCGAGCCGCAGCCCGCTGGGCGGAGCATTGAGCGCGGCGGCCATGCTCTTGAGTTCGATTTCGGTGCCGGGCAGCGGTGAAAGCTTCCGCAGCGCATCGGGCGATGCGACCGCGATCCCCTGCATCGCGCCGCGCATCAGGCGGCGTCCGCCCTGTTCGACAGAGCGCGCCGCGCCCGTGCGGCCCAGAAGGCTCGGGGCGCCATAGCCGAGGAATTCTCGCGCAGCACCACCACCCGTTTTGGGCAAGGGACGTGCGATCCTCAGCGCCGAGACCGCCGGAAGGGTGATGAAGGCATATTTGTCACCCAGCCACGCGGATTGCTTCAGGGCCTCGGCATCGCCCGCCTCTGCCTTGTCCTTGGCCGGATCGAAGGCGGTCACCAGCACCGGCAGCGGCAAGCCGCCCAGCGGCCCGGCGACGGTGACGAAGATGCGCTTGGCCTTGCCGAGCGCGGGTTCGAGCGGCGCGAACACCGTGGTGTAGAGCCGGTGTGCCGCACCGCGATCGAAGCGCGGGAAAAAGGCGTCGATCCCTTGCAGCGCGCCGGGCTGGTCCGATGTCGGGTCCATGTCCGCGTCAGAGACGCAGCTGGCTTCACCCATGCGGCAGCGCAGCCGCGCGACCAGCCGGGCAATCGGCTCAGAAGCCTTGACCAGAACCGTGATCTGTTCCTGATCGGGCGAGGTCGCAAACAGATAATAGTCCGCGCCGTTGGGGACGATCAGGATCAGCGCCTCGTCGGCGGCGAGACGCGCCCTGACATCGCTCAGCGAGAGCGCGGCAGGCGAGACGAGGTCGTCGAATTCGGGGAAGTCTTTCTTCAGCTGCGCGTCGGCGGCGGCGAGCTCCTGCACCACCTGCGCGAGCGCGGCGCGATTTTCTTCAAGCCCGTAGTTTTCGCTCGCCAGCACACTGGCCGTGACGGCCAGGTTGAGCGCGCGGGCGCGATCGGCGAGTTGCTGCTTGCGGGTGATGAGCGCGCCAAGCGGCCCCTCGCCCGCCATCGCCCGCGCGGCGGCCTGGGCCATGGCCTGTCCGGCGGTCGATTGTTCAAGATCCTGCGCCGCGATGAACATCTCGTTGCGCAGGACATCGGCATCGGTCCGGCCAGCGACATCCATCCCCGCCGCCGTTGCCTCCATCAGCGCGCCATAGGCCATCGACATGGGATCATGGGTGGTCGAATCCCCGGCAATCGCGGCCGCCTCCCGCGACATCGAGAGCGCCTCGTCGAGATCGCCATCGGCGGCCACGATGGCGCGCGAAAGCGTGGTCAGCAGGATCACGAGGTCGGGATGATCGGGGGCAAGCTCGCGCTGGATCGGCACGCCGAAGCGCAGCAGCGGCAAGGCCTCCTGCGCCCGGCCCTGTCCCAGCAGCGCTGCGGCCAGATTATACTTGTACTTCGCGTAAGTGATGCTGGCCGACACATCCGTCCGGCTGAAGAAGCCCTCGAAGATATCCAGCGCGGTGCGCGCATTCTTTTCCGCCAAGGCAAAGCGGCCCTGGAAGTTCTGGCGGAAGGCCATGTTGTTGTAGGTGCGCGCGACGACGGGGGTCGGCCTGGAGAAGTAGCGCGTGCGCAGCTTGTTGGCGGCTTCGAAATAGAAATCGGACTGCGTGATTTTGCTCTGCGCGCCAAGGTGATCGGCCTGCCGTTCGAGCAGATTGGCATAGCGCAGGCCGGTCGTCAGGCTTTCCATCGTGCCGTTGTAGGTCTCGGTTGCGCCGGTGGCCCGCCATGCGGCCTCTGCACGCGGAATGGTGGTCTCCAGCAGCGCCAGCGCCTCGGCATGGCGGCCCGTCTGGCCGAGATCCCAGCTCAGGCGTTCGACGGTCTCGAACACATCGTCGGAATCCGGTCCCTCCTGCCGAACCTGCAGATCGAGCAGCACCCGGTAGGCATCGATCGCATCGGCGAGATGCTGGGCGTCGTCGAGGTAGCTCGCGAGGGCCGACTGAAGGCTGATTGTGATGACCGGATCGGTGTTGGCGGACACCGCGCGGCGCAAATGCGCTTCCCCCTCGGCCGGGCGGCCTTCACGGCGCAGGAGATCGGCTATGTCGACGGCAAGGATCGCCGCCGCATAGCTCTTCGGCCCCTCGCGCTTTGCAGCGATGGCGGCCCTGCGATCAATGATCCTGCGTTCCCCCGCGAAATCGCCGATCAGCGCATGGGCGCTCTGCAGCACCGGCAGGGCATAATCCTGATCCTCTTGCGAGGCGTCGTCCGTTCCCAGCACCAGCGCCCCGACGATCGGCAGCAGCGTGGCGACCATATCGGTGTTGCCTGCGTCCCTTGCCGCTTCAAGCCGTTCGACCAGCGGGCGGTAGGAGGTCTCCGCGCTGCCTTTGCCGACTTTCCCGCTGACGGGACGCGACAGGATCTTGGCGCCTTTCTCGACCGGGCCGCTCTGTGCTGCGAGGGGCGCTGTCGGCAGAATGATAGCCGCACACGCCGCCAGCAACCCGCCCCAAGTGCCCATTTTCGATATAGCCATCCGGCCCTCCCCACAGCGAGACTGTTGGCCGCCGGAAAGAGCCTTGGCAAGTGCGTGCGTGCAGACTTACGCGCCACTTGAGAGTGCTCGCCTGCCCGAAGGCGATTTCTGATTTTCGGGAGAAAATGTTTGGTGCGGTCGAGAAGACTCGAACTTCCACGGGCTTTCGCCCACAACGACCTCAACGTTGCGCGTCTACCAATTCCGCCACGACCGCACTCGGGTTTTCCGGGGTGGCCAGAAGCCGTCCCCGCGGTAGGAGCGCGCCCCTAGCAAGGGGTTTGCACCCGCGCAAGCGCATTTGACGCGCGCCGCAGGGGTGGCTGCGAAAAATCCGGGTGGATCAGTTGGGAGCCCAGCCCAGATCGGCGACCACCGCGCCGGGCGGAATATTGGCGATCGCTTCGGTCACATTGACGCTTTCGCCCGGAGCCAGTTCGCGCTTGGCCGTAACCACCACCCAGTCGCCCACCGGCCGCTCGCGCGTGTCGCTGAACACCACCAGCAGGTTCGGCACCGCCAGCGTCTCGCGCGCGGTGTTGCTGACCGTGCCGCGCACGCGGAAGATCTTGTCGCCGTTGGGCAGCGTCTCGCTGCGCTGTTCGGCGCGCGGGAAATTGAGCTCGAGACCGGGCTGGCCGATCCCGAAGGTGGGGCGCTGGAGCGGCAGCCATTCGGGCAGCGGCAGGCCGGAGTAATTGACCGCGACCACCGTGCCGGTCGCCAGCACGGCGAAGATCGCCGCCGCGATGGTCCACATCTTGAGCGTGTTGCGCCGGCGGGTGAAGGGCGCGCGGTAATCGAACTGCGAGCCGTCATCCGCGTCGCCAGGCTCGTCATCGAACGGAGGCTCGGGCTCGTCGCTGCCGTAATTTGCCGCTTCGGTGATCGGCGGCGGAGCGGGCGGCGGCGCAGGGGGGGGAGGCGGTGCAGGCTCTTCCGCGCGCGCCTGCTGGGACAGTCCGCGGCGCAGGGCACGCACGGCAAGGGTCGCCTGCTCTTCCTCAGTTGCAGCGGGGGCCGCATCGGCGGTGCGCCAGTGATTGATCGAGGGCGCCGCAGGCTCGGGCACCGGCGCAGCCTGTTCCGCCACGGGCGCAGGCTCTGCAACCGGCGGCGGCGGTGCTGGCGGCGGGGCGGGAGGCGGCGGAGCGGGTGCGGGAGCCTCTTGTTCCACCGTCTCGCCCAGTTCCAGCGCGGGCGGTTCCTGGAACCAGCTGTGCTTGCACTTGGCGCAACGCACGGTGCGGCCTTCGCTGCCGATGGCAGAATCCGGCACGGCGTAGCGGGTGCCGCAGGCTGGACAGGCGATGATCATCCTGCCTTCTGCAATAGTCCCCGCGCCCCGCCGCACAAGAGCAAGCGCGGCAAAGCCAGTCATTTACCCGTTGTTTTCCACATTGGGGCGCGCGTATCGGGGGCTGAATGCGATGTTCGACTTTTCCCCCTCCGGCTGCGCTGATAGGTGCGGGGCATGACTGATCGCCTCGACGGCCATGTGAAATTCGACAATGTCGGGCTGCGCTACGGCACCGATCCCGAGGTGCTGAGCAATCTCAGCTTCACGCTCTACCCCGGATCGTTCTACTTCCTCACCGGGGCGAGCGGCGCGGGCAAGACCTCTCTGCTCAAGCTGCTCTACCTCGCCCAGCGGCCGTCGCGCGGGGCGATCCGGATGTTCGGGCAGGATCTGATGACGATGCCGCGCGAGCGTCTGCCGGACCTGCGCCGGCGATTGGGCGTGGTGTTCCAGAACTTCCGGCTGGTGCCGCATCTGACCGCCTTCGACAATGTCGCCCTGCCTCTGCGGCTGGCGGGCGCGGACGAGGGGCGGGTGATCAAGGCGGTCTCGGACATGCTCGACTGGGTCGGCCTGTCGCACCGCGCCCAGGCGATCCCGGCGACGCTGTCGGGCGGGGAGCAGCAGCGCGTCGCGATTGCGCGCGCGGTGATTGCACGGCCCAAGATGCTGATCGCCGACGAGCCGACCGGCAACGTCGATCCCGATATGGCATTGAAGCTGCTCCGCCTGTTCGAGGCCCTGAATAACCGCGTGGGCACCACGGTGGTGGTGGCGACCCACGATGTGCACCTGCTCAAGAAGGTGCCGGATTCGCTGATCATGCGATTGAACAAGGGCCAGCTGTCCGATCCCACCGGCGCGCTGCGCTATCCGCCGCGTCCCGCGGGGAGCGGCGCATGAGCGTGCCGCCACTGCCCGAGGTGCCCGAGGAGGCTACCGCGCCCGCCGCGCCTGCGGGCAAGCGCCGCCAGCCGCGTGCCGCCCGGCTGCTGCCGCAGCCGCGCATGGGCGGGCTGATGCCCTGGGTGATCGCGATCCTGATCGCGCTGGTGGTGATCGCGGCCGCAGGCGGCCTTGGCCTTCGCAATCTGGCGGAGAGCGCCCGCGCCGATCTCGCTTCGGCGGTGACGGTGCAGGTGATCGAACCCAACCCCGATCTGCGGGCTGCGCGCGGGGCTGAGACCGTCAAACTGCTGCAAGGCATGACGCTGGTGCGCTCGGTCCGGCTGGTGCCGCCCGAAGAGCTTGCTGCGCTGCTCGAACCCTGGCTCGGCCCGGCGGCGACCAGCGGGGATGTGCCGATCCCGGTGCTGGTCGATGTCGAGCTGGTGCGCCGCGCCTCGCCCGCCGATCTAGAGACGCTGACCGCTGCGCTGGAGCGCAAGGTCCCCGGTGCGCGGGTCGATGCGCAGAGCGACTGGCTGCGGCCGGTCTATTCCGCGCTCTCCGCGCTGCAATGGCTTGCCCTCGGCCTGATCGGCCTTGTCGCGCTGGCGACCGCGGCGGCGGTGTGGCTGGCCTCGCGCAATGCGCTGGCGAGCCACCGCGAGACAGTGGAGATCATCCATCTGCTGGGCGGGACCGACCGGCAGATCACCCGCATTTTCCTTGGCACGGTGCTGCGCGAGGCGGCCTTCGGCGCGCTTGTCGGCACGGCTGCAGGGCTTGGCGCGGTCTTGCTGCTCGGCCAGCAATTCGCCGCGCTCGACAGCGGGATGACGAGCGGCGGCGGGTTTGCGAGCGTCGACTGGCTGGTGATTGCCGCTGTCCCGCTGGCCGGCGTCCTGCTGGCGCTGATGACTGCGCGCATGACCATTGCGCTTGCCCTGCGCGACATGCTTTAGGCGGGCCGTCATGATCCGCCGCCTGATCTCGCTGTTGTTCCTCGCCTGGGCGATCGGGTTCCTGTGGTTCGTGGTCGCCCTGCCGCGTCCGGCCGAGGACAGCATCAAGACCGATGCGGTGATTGTGCCCACCGGCGGTGCCGGGCGGATCGCGCGGGGGCTTGAGGTGCTGGACAAGGGTTTGGCGGAAAAGCTGCTGGTCAGCGGGGTCGATCCCGAGGTGAAGCCGGGCGAATTCGCCGCCCAGTTCGGCGTTGCGCCTGGCCAGATGGCCTGCTGCATCACGCTCGGCCATGATGCGGTCGACACCCGCTCCAATGCCTCGGAAACGGCCAAGTGGGTGGCGCAGAACGATGTCCGCTCGCTGCGGCTGGTCACCACCGACTGGCATATGCGGCGGACCGCGGGCGAGCTGGCGCGCAAGCTGCCCGATCATGTCACCGTGATCCGCGACGCCGTGCCCTCCAAGCCCGATCTCGGCACGCTGTTCCTCGAATATCACAAGCTGCTGGCGAGCCGCGCTGCCGGGCTGGCCGACCTTTGAGCACGCTTCTGGCCGCACTGCGCTCGCTTGTGTTCTACGTGCTGTTCTATCTGGGCAGCGCGGGTCTGGTGATCGGCTCGGTGGTGGCGGTTGCCGCACGGCCGGGCTGGCTGGCGCCGATTGTCGGCACATGGGGCCGGTGGCACCTGTGGTGCACCCGCAATCTGCTCGGCATCGCGGTGGTTTTGGAGGGCGAATTGCCCGATGGCCCCGCGCTGTTTGCGGTCAAGCACGAAGCCTTTTTCGAGGCGATCGATACGCCGCGCCTGTTCGACCATCCGGCCGTGTTCGCCAAGCAGGAGCTGTTCCGGATCCCCGGATGGGGTTTTTCGGCGCTCACCTATGGCCTGATCCCGGTGGCGCGCGACAAGGGCGCAAAGGCCTTGCGCGCAATGCTGGCTCTGGCGAAGCAGCGGCGGGACGAGGGCCGCCCGCTGGTGATCTTCCCCGAAGGCACGCGGGTGGCATTCGGCACGCAGCCGCCATTGCAGGCGGGCTTTGCCGGGCTTTACAAGCTGCTCGCCCTGCCGGTGGTGCCGATCGCGGTGGATAGCGGGCGGCTCTATAACCGTGTGGTGAAGCGGCCGGGGCAGATCACCTACAGGATCGGCGCAAGAATTCCCGCAGGCCTGCCGCGCGAGGAAATCGAGGCACGGGTGCACGCGGCGATCAACGCGCTGAACGCGGCTGCGCCCGATCCCGGACCTCCCAGTTCGTGACCGAGGCGGGCCAGCACCCGGTGGACCGGCACGACGAGCCCGATCCACGCTCCCTGGGCGAGGTGCTTGGCCCCGGACTGATCACCGGCGCGGCGGATGATGATCCCAGCGGCATCGGCACCTACAGCCAGGTCGGCGCGCAATTCGGCTTCAGCCTCGCGTGGATCATGGTGTTCAGCTACCCGCTGCTGGTCTCCACCCAGCTGATCTGCGCGCGCATCGGCGCGGTGACGGGGCATGGCATCGCCCATAACCTGAAGCGCCACTATCCGCGCCCGGTGCTGTGGTTTGCGGTGACGCTGCTGCTGATCGCCAACACCATCAATCTGGGTGCCGATCTCGGCGCGATGGCGGCCGCGCTCGATCTGCTGCTGCCTGGGCCGACGATGCTCTATGTCGTGCTGTTCGGCGGCGTTTCGGTGCTGCTGGAGGTGTTCGTCGCCTATGCGCTCTACACCCGCATTCTCAAGTGGTCGGCGTTGTCGCTGCTGGCCTATATTCTCGTGCCCTTCGTCGCTGACATTTCCCCGCAAGAGGTGCTGCGCGGGGTGCTGGTGCCCGAGCTGAGCTTTGACCGGCCCACCGCGATGGCGGTGATCGCAGCGCTCGGCACGACGATCAGTCCTTACCTGTTTTTCTGGCAGGCGGGGCAGGAAGTGGAGGAGCAGCACCGTCTGCACACCCGTCCATTGGGTGCCCGTCCGCGCGCGGCTGGGCCGGGGCTCAAGCGGATCCGGACCGATACGCTGGTCGGCATGGGGGTCACGAGCGTCACCGCGCTGTTCATCGTCATCGCCACAGCCTCGACGCTGCACGCCAACGGGATAACCGAAATCACCTCCGCCGATGCCGCCGCCAGCGCGCTGCGCCCGATTGCGGGGGATTTGAGCTTTCTGCTGTTTGCGGTGGGGATCATCGGCATCGGCCTGCTCGCCGTGCCGGTGCTGGCGGGCTCGGCGGCCTATGCCCTGTCCGAGACTTTCGGCTGGACCGAGGGGCTGGACCACAAGCCGCACGAGGCCAAGGCTTTCTATGGCGCAATTGCTGTCGCGGTGCTGGGTGGGGTGGCGCTCAACCTGATCGGCATTGATCCGATGCAGGCGCTTTACTGGACGGCGGTGATCAACGGCTTGCTGGCCCCGCCGCTGATGGTGATGACCATGCTGGCGGCGAGCAATCCCAAGGTGATGGGCCGCCTCACCTTGCCCCCGCTGCTGAAGTTCGGCGGCTGGGCGGCAACGGCGGTGATGATCCTCGTCTCGGGGCTGTTTTTGCTCAGTTAATCGGAATGCTGGCGCCCGAAATCGGGGCGCTCGTCATCCTGACCCTGCTCGATCACCGCGCGGCGGATGGCGCGGGTGCGGGTGAAGAGATCGAACAGGGTGTCCCCGTCGCCCGAGCGGATCGCGCGTTGCAGCGCGGTGAGGTCCTCCGAAAAGCGCCCGAGCATTTCCAGCACGGCCTGTCGGTTGGTCAGGAATACGTCGCGCCACATGACGGGATCGGAAGCGGCGATGCGGGTGAAGTCGCGGAAGCCCCCGGCGGAATATTTGATCACCTCGCTCTGGGTCACATCCTCCAGATCGCTCGCCGTGCCGACGATGGTGTAGGCGATGAGGTGCGGGATGTGGCTGGTGACGGCGAGCACCAGATCGTGGTGGGCGGCATCCATCAGCTCGACCTTGGAGCCGAGCGCCGTCCAGAAGTCTGAGAGCGCCTGAAGCGCGGCCGGATCGACGCCGTCGGGCGGCGTGATGATGCACCAGCGGCCCGCAAAGAGCGTGGCAAAGCCTGCCTCCGGCCCGCTCTGCTCGGTCCCGGCCACGGGGTGGGCAGGGATGATGGTTGCACCCGGCAGCGCAGCGGCGAGCGCCTCGGCCACGGCGGCCTTGGAGGAACCCACATCGCTGACAATGGCGTGCGGGGCGAGGCCCGGGGCAATCGCGCTTGCAGCATCGCCCATCGCGCCGACCGGCACGCACAGGATCACCAGATCGGCGTTCGCCACGGCAGCTTCGGCCGTGTCGCACACCTCTCCGACCAGCCCGCGCGCTGCCGCGCGCTCGCGCACCGAAGCATCGCGGTCCCAGCCGGTGGTGGCGATGCCGAGGCCGCGCGCCTTGACCGCCAGCCCGATCGAGCCGCCCAAGAGGCCGAGGCCGATGATCGCGACGCGGGTGATCGTCATGCCGCTTCCCCGCACAGGGCGCGCAAGGTCGCGATGACGCGGGTCATGTCGCCGGTCTTGCCGATGGTGATGCGCAGCGCGTCCGGTAGCCCCTGCGAAGGCAGGTGCCGCACGGCATATCCCGCTTCGCCCAGCGCCTCGAGCGCCTGCGCGGCGCTGACGCTTCCGGTAAAGCGCACCAGCACGAAATTCGCCTCGGACGGGCAGGCAGTGATGCCGTGGTTGCCCAATGCCGCGATGGCTTCGACAAATCGCGCGCGCTCGGCGGCATTGTGCTCGCGGGATGCGTCGACGAAGGCCTGATCGCCCAGCGCGGCGAGGGCGGCCTTCTGTGCGCTGACCGAGACGTTGAAGGCCCCGCGCATCCGGTTGACCAGATCGATGAGGTGCGCCGAGCCGGTCACCCAGCCGACCCGCTCGGCCGCGAGGCCATAGGCCTTGGAAAAGGTGCGGCTGACCAGCACGTTCTCGTGGCGCTTGGCGAGTTCGAAGGCCGCGCTCTGGAACGCCGGATCGACATATTCGCCGTAAGCCTCGTCCACCACCAGCAGCACGTCGGAAGGCAGGCCAGCGTGGAGGCGCGCGACTTCGGACGGCGGCAGGAAGGTGCCGACCGGATTGTTCGGATTGTCGAGCAGCACGACCTTGGTCCGCTCCGTCACCGCGGCGAGCAGACTGTCGACATTCGCGCCGAAATTGTCGTCCTCGGCCAGCACCGGCACCGCACCCACCTTCTGCGCGAGCAGCGGATAGAGCGAGAAGGAATAGCGCGAGGCCACGACCTCATCGCCCGGCCCGCACAGCGCCTGCACCGCGCAGTGCAGCAGCTCGCCCGAGCCCGTGCCGCACACGATCAGCGCCGGATCGAGCCCGTGCACCTCGGCGATCTTCTCGCGCAGCGCCCGAGCATCGGGATCGGGATAGTCGGCCGGATTGTGCCTTTCCCCCAAAGCCGCGAGCGCCGCGGGGCTCGCGCCCAGCGGGTTCTCGTTGGCCGAGAGTTTCACCAGCGGCTTGCCGGAAGCCGACTTGGACTTGCCCGGCACATAGGCGTGGATCGCGTCGATCCAGGGTTTGGCCACAGGGCGCGGGTTTGGTTTTGCGATGGTCATCGTGATGGCCCGCTTGAAGAAAAGACAGTGCTTCGGCAAGCGTGAGCCGAACGGATTTTCGAAAAATCTCCCTAACCCTTCGCCCTGAGCTTGTCGAAGGGCTGTTTTTCCGCTTTGCGCATTCCCGCAATGTCACCCACTGGCTCATCCCCGGTCTATCGCCTCCCCGATCCCCTGCCGCTCGACAGCGGGCAGGCGCTTGAGGCGTGCGAGATCGCATACGAGACATACGGCACACTCAGCCCGGACAAGAGCAACGCGGTGCTGGTGTGCCATGCGCTCACCGGAGACCAGTATCTCGCCAGCCCCCACCCGATCACCGGCAAGCCGGGTTGGTGGGAGCGGATGGTCGGGCCGGGCAAGCCGATCGACACCAACCGCCATTTCGTGATCTGCGCCAATGTCATCGGCAGCTGCATGGGATCGAGCGGGCCTGCCAGTCTCGCGCCCGACGGCCAGCCTTACGCGATGCGCTTTCCTGTCATCACCATCCGCGACATGGTGCGCGGGCTGGTGGCTCTGCTTGATGGGTTGGGGATCGAGCGGCTGCACGCCGTGGTCGGCGGGTCGATGGGCGGGATGCAGGCGCTGAGCCTCGCCGCCAACTGGCCGGAGCGCGCCGCGCGCGTGCTGGTGATTGCGTCCACCGCGCGCCACTCGGCCCAGAACATCGCCTTCCACGAAGTCGGGCGGCAGGCGATCATGGCCGATCCCGCCTGGGCCGAGGGCGATTACTATGCGGCGGACGCCAAACCCGACAACGGCCTCGCCGTGGCGCGCATGGCGGCGCATATCACCTACCTCTCCGAAGCCGGGCTGACCGAGAAGTTCGGCCGCCGCTTGCAGGACCGGGATGCCAAGGGCTTCGGCTTCGACGCCGAGTTCCAGGTGGAGAGCTACCTGCGCTATCAGGGTAGCGGCTTCACCCGTCGGTTTGACGCGAACTCCTACCTCTACATCACCCGCGCGATGGATTACTTCGACATCGCGGAAGAGCACGGCGGCAAGCTCGCCAACGCCTTTGCGGGGACCGAGGCGCGGTTCTGCATCGTCAGCTTCGATACCGACTGGCTCTATCCCACCGCCGAAAGCCGCCACGTGGTCCACGCGCTGAACGCGGCGGGCGCGAAGGTGAGCTTCGTCGAACTCTCCGCCCCGCACGGGCATGACAGCTTCCTGCTGGAGCACGACCAGCTTGACCGCGTGGTGAAGGGGTTCGTCGAGTGAGCTTGCGTCCTGACCTCGCCGCCATCGCCGCCCATGTCGCACCGGGGAGCCGGGTGCTCGATATCGGCTGCGGGGACGGCGCGCTGATGGCCGAGCTGGAAAGCGCGAGCGGTTGCGATGCGCGGGGCATGGAGCTGGACGGCGAGCTGGTCGAACGCTGCGTGTCGCGGGGCCTCAGCGTGGTGCAGGGCGATGCCAATCTCGATCTGGCGAACTACCCCGACAAGGCTTTCGATTACGCGATCCTCAGCCAGACCTTGCAGACCGCGACCCGGCCCGACCGGATGCTCGACGAGTTGCTGCGGGTGGGGCGGCGCGCGTTTGTCTCGTTCCCCAACTTCGCCCACTGGCGCACACGGGCGGCGCTTATGTTCGGCGGGCGGATGCCGGTGACCCGCGCTCTGCCGGTAAGCTGGTATGAAACGCAGAACATCCACCACGTCACAGTCGAGGATTTCCGCGATCTCGCCCGTGCCAAGGGCGCGGTGATCGAGCGGGCGTGGTTCTTCGCCGATGAAACGGAAATCGGCGCGACAGGGGCTAACTGGCGCGCCGAATTCGCGGTGTTTGAGTTAAGCAGGTGAAAGAGGGGTCACGCCAGTGACCCCTTCACATCACACCCGGTGCAGCATGCACAGCTTGTGGCCGTCGAGATCACGCACATAGCCGAGGTTCAGCGTCCCCATCGCGCCGACGCGCGGCCCCGGTGCGTCTTCGATCGAGGTGCCGCCAGCCGCTACGGCTGCATCGTGGAACGCCTGCACCTGCTCCAGACTGTCGCAGGCAAAGCCGACGGTCGAGCCGTTCGCGGCGTTGGCCGGTTCATCATTGATCGGCTCGCTGATCGAGAACATCCCGCCATTGTGCATCCAGAAGGCGCGCTTGTGGCCGGTGGCGGCGACGTTGATCATCCCCGGTTTTGCACCGAGCGTAGCAAGCACGGCATCGTAAAAGGCTTTGGCGCGGTCGAAATCGCTGGTGCCAAGCATGATGTGACTGAACATGGAATTCCGTCTCCTCTCGTAAGGTGGGTTGCGGATTAGGACGGATCGGCGCCTCCGGCAATGTGCTTTTCCGGTAGCGCGAGGTTCATGTGACAGGGCATAGGGTGACCCCATGATGACCATGCTTTTTGCCGCCGCGCTTGCGCTTCAGGCTGCTCCGCCGGAGCCTGCCGCACCGTCCACGTCCGCCGAGGCTATCTCTCTGGATGATCTGCCGATCGATCAGGCGGCGTCGGCGCGCTGCGCGATGGCCTTTGCGATCGTCAGCCGCTGGCAGAAGTCGGGCGATGCGCGCGGGACGGCCTATCCCGACATGGAGGCGGTCGGCGGGCGCGAGTTCTTCGTGCGCACCATGGCGCAGCTGATGGACAGCGCCGGATGGACCCGCGACGGGATTGTCCAGCTGACCTTCCGCGAGGTCGAAGCCACCGACAATCCCGCAGGCGAGGCACGCATCAAGGCGATGATGCCGGCCTGCCAGATGATGAAATCCGCCGCCGGATTGTAAACCGGCCAAATATCCCCGCACCGGCCCCGCGGACTGCTGGATTTGCCCCGCCAGTTGAGGCATGGGATGGGCCACCATGTGGCAACTCCATCAATTCCCGCTCTGCCCGTTCAGCCGCAAGATCCGGCTGCTGCTGAGCGAAAAGAACATCCCCTTCGAACTGCTGCGCGAGGACCCGTGGGCGGCCTCGGACATGTTCTTCAACCTCAATCCGGCCGGGCGCACGCCGGTGATCACCAATCGCGACAAGGGCATCACGCTCGCCGATAGCCGCGCGATTGCGGAGTATTTCGAAGAGACGGTCGAGCGCTCGCCGATGATCAACGGCACCGCCACCCAGCGCGCCGAGATTCGCCGGTTGGTGGCACTGTTCGACGAGAACTTCTTCGCCGATGTCACCGCACCCCTGCTGTCCGAGCGGATGCAGAAGCGCATCCTGCGCCAGCCGCCCGATAGCGGCGCGCTGCGCAATGCGATGAAGCTCGCCCACGGCCACCTCGACTATCTCGACTGGCTGATCGACAACCGCCCGTGGGTGGCGGGATCGACCATGAGCCTCGCCGATCTGGCCGCGGCGGCGCAGATTTCGGTGGCGGACTATCTCGGTGGGATCGACTGGAGCGGGCACGAACAGTCGCGCGGCTGGTATGCCGTGTTCAAGAGCCGCCCGAGCTTCCGCCCGCTTCTGACCGAGCGGATGGACATGATCCAGCCGCCTGCGCACTACGCGCTGGTGGACGGCTGAATACGCGCCCCGGCTGGCCCTAGTCGGGCTTGTTCTGTTTGTTGCTGAGGGTCTGGGCGATCACCATATTGGCGGTCGCGATCGTCATCAGGCTGAGCGGCACCACCTGAGACAGGTCGATCCCGCCGAATATCCGCGCGCCGATCATCCCGAGCGCGATCAGATACAGCATGATGCTGAAGGTCCGCAGAAGGATGATTTGTCCGGCCGGATCCAGCATTATGATTTCGCTTCCTTCTGCAGCACGCTATCAACCTGTCAGACTTGCGCCGCGCCATCAAGCAACCATATGCCGGCCGGGCCGCAGACAAGGAGAGCCGGGGAGATGGCGATGTCCGAAAAGCTGGAACTGAGCGAGGCCGAGTGGCGCGAGCGCCTGACGCCGATGCAGTATCACATCCTGCGCGAGGCCGGCACCGAGCGTGCTTTCACCGGCGAATACGACAAGTTCTACGACGAGGGCGAATACACTTGCGCTGCCTGCGGCACCCAGCTGTTCTACTCGACCGCCAAGTACAATTCGGGCTGCGGCTGGCCGGCCTTCACCCGTCCGGCGGACGAAGAGGTGATCGATGAGCACCGCGACGTCAGCTACGGCATGATCCGCACCGAAGTGCGCTGCGGCAAGTGCGGCGGGCATCTGGGCCATGTCTTCCCCGATGGCCCGCCCGAGCAGGGGGGCTTGCGCTACTGCATCAACTCGGCTGCGCTGGTCTTCACGCCCTCGGACGGATAGTCCGTGCCGCAAAGGCGCTGGACGATTGCGTAAGCCCGGTTCACCGACGGTTACAACTCGCCTATGCATGGCCGCGCGCGGCGCTATGGGCGCATGATCGAAACGGGTAGAACGATAGGGCCATGTCCAAAAGGGGTGAGCGTTTGCAGAACAAGGGCGCACGTGGCAGCCGCCGGGCCGCGACCGAGCGCAATGCCGCGCCCGCGCCCCGCAGCAAGCCGGCTGGCGGTGGCAGCGGCGGCGGCGGCGAGCCTTCGCGCATGAAGCTGTGGGCGCGGCGCATTTTCGTATGGGGCGGCGGCCTTGCGGTGCTGGGCCTCGTTTTCCTCGCCTTTGCCATCGGCTTTGCGGCAAGCTCGATCCCCACCTACGACGCGCTCAAGGCGACCCAGCCCGGCCAGACCATCGTGGTGCGCGCGCGTGACGGGCGCGAGCTGGTCGAACTTGGCCCCAGCTTCGGCGACTGGATCGATTACGACGACATTCCGGTCAACATGCGCAACGCCATGGTGGCGGTGGAGGACAAGCGTTTCCATTCGCACCTCGGGATTGATCCGATCCGCCTGACGGGCGCGCTGGTCGAAGGGGTGACGGGGTCGCGCGCGCGGCTGGGCGGCACCTCCACCATCACCCAGCAGCTCGCCCGCAACCTGTTCCTCAACAACAACCGCTCGCTGGACCGCAAGGCGCGCGAGGCGGTGCTGGCGCTGGCGCTCGAATGGAAGTTCTCCAAGGAGGAGATCCTCGAGCTTTACTTGAACAAGGTCTATTTCGGCGGCGGCGCCTACGGGATCGATTCCGCCAGCCGCAAATTCTTCAGCCACCCGGCGAACGAATTGTCGGTGGGCGAGGCGGCGATCATTGCAGGGCTGGTGAAGGCGCCGAGCCGTTATTCCCCCACCGCCGACACCCAGGCCGCGGTTGACCGCGCCAAGGTGGTGCTGCGGCTGATGCGCGAGCAGGGCTACATCACCCCCGATCAGGCCAGCGTCGATGTCAGCGAGGTGCAGCTCAAGGAGCAGGCCGCGCAGAACTCTGCGCGCTACTTCACCGACTGGGTGCTGCCGCAGCTCGACATCGTCCTGCCCGAGACCTTCGAGCCGATCGAGGTGTGGACCACGCTCGATATCGGGATGCAGCGCGCGGCGACAGCCTCGATCGAGGCCAACACGCCGGGCAATGCGCAGGGCGCGCTGGTCAGCCTTGATCGTGACGGGGCGATCCTCGCGATGGTCGGCGGCACGGACTATGTCGAGAGCAACTACAACCGCGCCACCGCCGCAGTGCGCCAGCCGGGCTCGGCGTGGAAGCTGTTCGTCTACCTCGCCGCGCTGGAAGCAGGCTACACCCCCGAGGATGTGGTCACCGACGAACCCGTCACCATCGATGGCTGGAGCCCGCGCAATTCGACCGGCAAGAACATCGGCGAGACCGACGTGCGCACCGCCTTTGCCCTGTCGATCAACACAGTCGCAGCCCAGCTTGGCAACGAAGTCGGCTTCGGCACGGTCGCCTCGATGGCCAAGCGTTTCGGGATCACCTCGAATGTCGCCACCTTCCCCTCGATGGTGCTCGGCTCTTCGGAAGTGCGGCTGATCGAGATGACGCAGGCCTTCGCCGCGATCTCGGCCAAGGGCACCGGCGTCGAGCCCTATGGCATCGCCAAGGTCACCACTTCGACCGGCGAGCTGCTCTATCGCCATCAGGACAAGCGCGAGCGCGGGCTGGTGCCCGATTACGTCGTGGCGGGCATGACCGACCTGCTTCAGGCCGCAGTGCAGACCGGCACGGGCCGCGCCGCGCAGATCGGGCGGCCGGTGGCGGGCAAGACTGGCACCACCTCGTCGAACAAGGACGGCTGGTTCATCGGCTTCTCATCTGGCGTCACCACCGGCGTGTGGATGGGGCGCGATGATGCCAAGGCGGTCCCCGGCCTGCAGGGCGGCCGCGCTCCGGCGCAGGCGTTTGCCGCCTATATGCGCTATGCCGTCAAGGACCGCGCGGTCGAGGAATTCGAGACCACGGTCGAACTGCCCGAATGGCAGCAGGAGCCGGACGAGGAAGCCATGTACGGCAGCCCTGAGGATTATTACTACATCGACGAGCAGGGCAATCTGGTGGAGCCGGGCCGCCGCGATCCTGCGCAGGACGGGGACGGGCCGGAAGGCGCGCGCCCTGCCGCGAGCGAGGATTTCCTCGAACAGGCCACCGGCGGCCAGATCCCGCGTCCGCAGCGCGAACCGCGCCGGATGCCCCAGCCGCAGGCTACCCGTCCGCCGCCGGACGAATAGGCATCAGGCTTTCAGGCACAAAAAAGGGCGCCGGGAGATGATCCTGGCGCCCCTTTTGCTTGGTGCGGCGTCCGGCTTAGCGCAGGCGGACAGGGATGAAGGCGGGCGGCGTGGTGCGGCGCTGGATGCGCAGCAGGATCGCCTCGCGCTTCTCGGCCACCGCGGCATTGACCTGCGCCAGCAGCGCCTCGACCGTGGGGACGTCCTGATAATTGGCCGACAGGATGATGTCGCCCTTGCGCAGGCCGCGCCGTGCAGCGTCCGAATTGGGATCGACCGCGCCGATCACCACGCCCTTGGTTTCCAGCGGCACGCCGAGCGAGCGGGCGATGGCCGCGCTCATCGGCAGCACCTGCATCCCGAGCTTCTGCTCGATCGTGCCGTCCGAGCTGCCCGGTGCCATCGGCTCTTCCGAATCCGGATCGAAGGTCTGGGTCTGGGCCTGCAGTTCCTGTTCGGTCGGACGCTTGCCGAGCGTGACATTGAGCGCCATCCGCTTGCCGTCGCGCAGCAGCTCCACCGGCACCTGCGTGCCCGGCGTGAGGTTGGCGACGAGGAAGGAGACGGTCTGGTCCGAGGTCACGTCCTTGCCGTTGACCTTGGTGATGATGTCGCCCGGCTTGAGGCCGGCGCGCGATGCGGGGCTGTCGTCCTGCACCGTCTGCACCAGCTCGCCGCGGTTCTTGGGCAGGCCCAGGGCAGCGGAGAAATCCTCGTTGATCGGCGCAAGGCCCACGCCGAGATAACCGCGCTGGATTTCCTGACCCGAACGCAGCTTCTCGACGATCGGCGCGGCGATTTCCGCCGGGATGGCAAAGCCGATGCCGACGCTGCCACCCGAGGGCGAGAAGATCGCGTTGTTGATGCCGATCACATTGCCGCGCATGTCGAACAGCGGGCCGCCCGAATTGCCGCGGTTGATGCTCGCGTCGGTCTGGAGATAGCGGTCATAGGCGCCGCCCTGTCCGGTGTTGCGATAGACCGCCGAGATAATCCCGCTGGTCACCGTGCCGCCGAGGCCGAAGGGGTTGCCGATCGCCACCACCCAGTCGCCCACGCGCGCCGCGCTCGAATCCCCGAACTTGACGAAGGGGAAGGTGCGGGCCGCGCGGATCTTGAGCACCGCGAGGTCCGAGGCAGCGTCCGCGCCGACCAGATCGGCTTCGTATTCGGTGCCGTCGGGCAGGGTGACGGTGATCGATTCCAGCTTGGCGCGGCTGTCGGGCGGGTTGATGACGTGATTATTGGTGACGACATAGCCATCAGCCGAGATGATAAAGCCCGAACCCAGCGACTGCGCTTCGCGGGTCTGGGGCTGCGCTTCGCCGCCGCCCTGACGGCGGTTGAACAGCTCGGCAAAGGGCGTGCCGGCGAAGGGATTGTTCTGCACCTCGACCCGCTGGCGGGTGGCGATGTTGACCACTGCGGGCTGCAGCTGTTCGGTGAGATCGGCGAAGCTGGCCGGAGCGCCGGCGACCGGCACCACGCGGTCCATCACCGCACCATCATTCTGGGCCACCTGCGCGCCAAGCGGCGTTCCGGTGATCAGCGAGACCGCCGCGCCGCCCACCAGCAGCGCGCTCGAGAGACCATACACATAGCGCACTTTGTTCACGTCCTCTTGATCCTTGTTCTCGTGTCAGGAATGCGTGGGAGGCCCGCCGCGTTCCTTCAAACCCATGTTGGCGCGGCCCGGCAGGTCCCGGATGCGCGTGTGAATTGAGCCTTCCGGCCCTGAACGCCAATTGAACGCCTGCTCCATTCGGCGGGCTCAGTCAGCCGCTGGTCGAACGACGGCGGCTAGCGCTTGCCCCGGAACTGGCGGAAATATTCGCTGTCTTCCGACAAGACCATGGTGCTCTGCCCCTCGCCCGCCAGGAAGGTCTGGCGATAGGACTGCATGGCACGGTAGAAGTCGTAGAACTCCGGGTCCTTGTTATAGGCATCGGCATAGATACGTGCAGCTTCCGCCGAGGCCGAGGCCTGGATGATCTGCGCGTCGCGCTGGCCGGCGGCGCGGATCGTGGCGGCTTCTTCCTGACGGTCGGTTTCCATTCGGGTGAAGGCGGCGTCGAGCGGGCGGCCTTCAGGCAGGTCGGCCGCCTTGATCCGCACGTCGAGCACCTGCGCGCCGTAATTGCGCGCCTGCACATCGAGCGTCCGGGTGATGTTGGCCATCGCGGTCCCGCGTTCGGCATTGATCAGCGCCGAGAACGGCCGCCGCCCCAGTTCCTGCCGCACCACCGAGGTGAGGATCGGCAGCAGCTGCGCTTCGAGCTGGCGTTCATTGCCCGCCCGTTCGACCAGCTTGACCGGATCGATGATGCGATAGCGCGCATAGGCATCGACCTGGAGGCGCTGCTGATCATTGGAGAGCACCTGCGTGCGCTCCATGTCGAGATCGAGCACGCGGCGGTCGATCATCTGCACCTGCTCCACGAAGGGAATGCGCAGCTGCAGCCCCGCGCCGGTCTGGCCATAGGGCTGATCGGGACGGAACAGGTTGAAGATGCGGACCGGCTGACCGGTGCGTATCACCACGGCCTGATGGGTTTCGGGCACGATCACCACGCTCGCAAGCAGCGCCACCACGAGGGCGATGACGGCGATGACGATGGCCTTGTAGTTCTGGAACACGCTGTTCATCGCCTTATTCTCCCTGCGGCCGCGGCGGCTGTGCCTTGCTTCGGGCTTTCACCTCGGGCAGCGGCAGGTAGGGAACGACATTGCCCGACTGGACAATGGTCTTGTCGGTCTTGGACAGGATCGATTCCATGGTCTCGTAATAGAGCCGCCGCCGGGTGACTTCGGGGGCGAGCTTGTATTCCTCGTAGATGTCGTTGAACTCGGATGCGTCGCCCTGCGCGCGGGCGAGCAGCTGCTGGGCCACTGCGCGCGACCGGTTGATCGCGGCGTCGGCATCCTGCTGGGCCGAGGAGACGTCCTTGAAGGCCTCTTCGACGCGGCTCGGCGGATCGACCTTGTTGATTTCGATCCCCTGCACCGAAATGCCCGAGCGATAGGCATCGAGACGCGCCTGCATCGCGGCGCGCACATCCTGTTCGACTTCGGCGCGGCCTTCGCCGGTCAGCACCTCGTCAAGCTTCTGGCGGGCCACGGCGGCGCGCATCGCGGCCTCGCCGATTTCCAGCAGCGCATTGCGCGGATCGCCGAGCTGGTACTTGTAGAGCGCCAGATCGGAGATGTTCCAGCGGATCAGATAGGACAGATCGACGAGGTTCTGGTCGCCCGTCAGGATCAGCTTTTCGGCATTGCCGTCCGGCACCTTCTCAAGCCGCACCTTGGTGACGTTTTCCTTCTCCACCATCTGCAGCGGGAAGGGCGCGGTGAAGTTGGTGCCGCTGTCGAGCGAGTGCGAATATTTGCCGCCGAGCCAGGTGACGACCGCCTGTTCGCCCGGCTGGACGAAGTGCACGCTGGTGATCGCCACCCACGCCAGCGCGACGCCGCCGATGATCACCGGAGCCCAGCTCTTGCCGCCGGGGCGTTCGGGCAGACGGAAGGTCGGCCCGCGCGAACCGCCGCCGCCGCCGCTGCGGCGCTGACCTTCGGGGCTGCGGCCCTTGAAGATGTCCTCGATGCTGGCCGAGCGCCGCTTGCCGGGTTCGCTTACGCCGGGCAGCCACGGATTGCGCGGTCCGCCGCTGTCGCCCGAACCATCGCCGCCTCCGGTGCCTTCGCCCGCACTCTCGCCCCCGCTGGAGCCAACGCCGTCATCGCCGGGCCCGTCGCTGCCGTCGCCGCTCTTGCCGGAGCCACCCCAGGGATTTTTGCCAGCCATGGCAAGGCCCCTTGCGGCCCCGCCAAGACGTTCTTTCCAACCGTCCATTCTCTGCATCAGTCCGTTATAGGCATGGCTTGCGGGGAAAAACAGGGGTTGGCTTCGCTAATTTCATGGCTAGGGATGGCCCGCTCAAGGCGAGGACACATGACAAGCGATCCGGAACACCGCGCAGCTGAACGCGCCCGCCAGGCCGAGCTGATCCGCCGGCACCTGCCGCCCGCGCTCGATGCGCGGGTGCAATCGGCGCGGATCATCTCCGGACGGGCGGTGATTGTGGCCGAGGCGGGCGATGTCGCCACCGAAGATCGCCCCGCGCTCGAAGCCGAATTCAAGGCCGCGCTCGAAGGGCTGGAGGGCGTCAAGGACGTGCGCGTCGCGCTCACCGGTGAACGCCGCCGCATCCGCCTGATCGCGGTCGGATCGGGCAAGGGCGGGGTCGGCAAGTCGACGGTCACCACCAATCTCGCGGTCGCGCTGGCGCGGCTGGGGCGCAAGGTGGGCGTTGTGGACGGCGACATCTACGGCCCCTCGCAGCCCAAACTGCTCGCCACCGAAGGCCAGAAGCCGATGGTCGAGGGCGAGAAGCTGGTGCCGCTCGAAAGCCCCCACGGCGTCAAGGTGCTCTCGATCGGCCACATCGTCGCGCCGGGCAAGGCGCTGGCGTGGCGCGGGCCGATGACCGGCAAGGCGCTCAGCCAGCTGATCGATGCCGCCTGGGGCGATACCGAGATCCTGCTGATCGACCTGCCGCCGGGCACGGGCGACGTCCAGCTTTCGATGCTGTCCGAACATCGCCCCGACGGCGTGGTGCTGGTCTCGACCCCGCAGGACCTCGCGCTGATCGACGCCGCGCGCGCGGGGCAATTGTTCGAACAGGGCAATGTCCCGATCATCGGCCTCGTCGAGAACATGGCGGGCTATGCATGTCCGCATTGCGGCGAGGTGAGCGATCCTTTCGGGCAGGGGGGCGTGGAACGCTTCGCCGCCGCGCTCGAACTGCCGTTTCTGGGGCGCATTCCGCTGACGCTCAATACCCGTATCAGCGGCGATGCCGGAACGCCGCCAGCTGCCGGAGACGGGCCGGACGCCCTGCCCTTCACCGCGGTGGCGATGCGGCTCGATCACTGGCTCGAAACCGGAGCGATCTAGGCGATGGCGATCTCCCGCCGCGGATTGCTGGCCGGAGCGGCGGCGGGCGGGGGCCTGCTAGTGGCATGGTGGCTGATGCCGCGCAGCTACCGCACGCCCCTTGTGGCGGCCAAGGGCGAGCAGGTGTTCGGCGCGTGGCTCAAGATCGCCAATGACGGCGTGGTGACTGTCGCCGTGCCGCAGCTTGAGATGGGGCAGGGGATCACCACCCTGCTGCCGCAGATCGTCGCCTATGAACTGGGGGCCGACTGGCGCCAGATCGCGGTCGAGCCTGCGCCGGTATCGGGCGCCTATGCCAATATCCCGCTCGCCAAGAAGTGGATCGCACTGTGGGACCCGAGCTTTGCCGGGCTCTCGGCCCGCACCGACACGCTGATGGCCGAGCGCTTTGCCGGAGCCCAACGCTTCAACGCGACCGCCGATGGCATGTCGCTTGCCGCCTATGAAATGCCCTGCCGCATGGCCGCCGCCGCCGCGCGGGCGATGCTGGCGCAGGAGGCCGCATCGCGCTGGGGCGTGACATGGGAGGAATGCGAGGTCGAGGGCGGCTTCGTCACCCACGGCAAGAACCGCGCGAGCTTTGGCGAGCTGGCCGAGGCGGCGGCGGAGTATACCCCGCCCGATCCCCCGCCGCTGCGCCCCGAGCCGCCGCGCGAAAAGCCGCTGCCTGCCGATGCCGAGGGCGAACCGGCCTTCCCGCGGCTTGACCTGCCCTCCAAGGTCGATGGCTCCTACCGCTTTGCCGGGGACGTGCGCCTGCCCGGCATGGTCTTCGCCGCGATCCGCCACGGGCCGACCGAAGGCTCGATGCTCGCCGGGTTCAATGTTGATGGCGCGGCGGGCATTCGCGGATTGAAGGGCATTGTCGAGAGCAAGCGCTGGCTCGCGGTCGCCGCCGATACGTGGTGGAGCGCGCAGGCCGCGCTCGATGCGATGAAGCCGCGCTGGACCGTCGCCAACCCGATCAGCAGCAATGAAATCGCGGCCAAGCTCGACACCCTGCTCGATGGCGGGGAGGCGCATGTGATCGCCGAGACCGGGCAGGGCGGCACCGCGCTCCAGCGGGTCGATATCGGGCGGCGCTACGAGGTCGAACCGGCCTATGCCGCGCCGGTCGAAACCGCGAGCGCGGCGGCGCGCTATGCCGACGGGCGGCTCGATCTGTGGATCGCCACCCAGGCACCCGAGCAGACCCGCATCGCCGCCGCCCGCGCGATCGGCATTTCCACCGAAGACGTGGCGCTCTACCCCATGCCCGCCGGCGGCAGCTTCGATGCACGGCTGGAGCATGATCACGCGATCGAAATCGCGCTGATCGCGCAGGAACTGGGCGTGCCGGTGCAGCTCACCTGGCCGCGCCGCGACGAGATGATCCGCGCCCGCCCCCGCGCGCCCGCCTATCTGCTGCTCGGCGCGCAGCTCTCGCGGGTGCAGGACGGCGCGATCGAGGCCTTCCGCATGCGCATCGCCGCGCCTTCTGCCGCGCGCGAATTCGGCCACCGGCTGTTCGGCAATCTCACCCCTGCCGCCGCGATCCGCGAAACCACGGGCGAGCCTGACCCGATGGTCTGCGAAGGCGCGGTGCCGCCCTATCAGCTGCCTGCGGTGATGGTGGAGCATATCCCGGTCGATATCGGCCTGCCGGTCGGCCGGGTGCGCGGCAATGCATACGGGCCGACGATCTTCGCGATCGAAAGCTTCGTTGACGAGATTGCCGCCAAGACCAAGCGCGAGCCGCTGTCCTTCCGCATGGCGATGCTGGGCGGGGATGTGCGGCTGGCCGCCTGCCTCCAGCGCGCCGCACAGCTCGCCGGATGGGATGGCGGGGTCGATCAGAGCGGGCAGGGCCTTGCGGTCGCGCGGCTCGGCGAGGGGGATGATGCCCCGCGCATCGCCTGTGTCGCCACCGCGCGGCAGGGCGAGGGCGGGGTGCGGGTGATCCAGCTTTCGGCGGCCGTCGATATCGGGCGCATCGTCAATCATGATATCGCCCGCCAGCAGATCGAGGGGGGGCTCGTGTTCGGCATCGGCATCGCGCTCGGCAATCCGGTGGAACTGCGCAGCGGCGTGCCCGAGGTGCTCGATTACGAAGGGCTCGGCCTGCCGACGCTCGCCGATTGCCCCGAGATCCGCATCGAATTCATCGCCAGCAACGCCGCCCCCGCCGATCCGGGCGAGCTTGGCGCGGTGGTCGCGCCGCCCGCGATTGCCAATGCGCTGTTTTCGGCTACAGGCCTGCGGCTGCGGCGCCTGCCGCTGCTTTCGGATGGCATATGACCTCGACCCACCTGCACATTTCCATCCGGGCTTTTGATCGCAGCCGGAAACGAAACGTCCGCCAACCGTTGGGCGGGCTATGACCTGGCAGACCCAGCGCCTTCCGGGCGACCATCCTCCTGTAGCGAGCGGCAAGATCGGCGTCTTGCTGATCAACCTCGGCACGCCCGACGGGCCGGACCCGGATTCGGTGCGACGCTATCTGAAGCAGTTCCTCTCGGACAAGCGCGTGGTGGAGATCCCGCCGATCATCTGGCAGTTGATCCTGCGCGGCATCATCCTCAACACCCGCCCGCAGAAAAGCTCGCGCGCCTATTCCAAGATCTGGACCGAGCGCGGCTCGCCGCTTGCAGACATCACCGGGCGGCAGGCCGAGGCGATGGTCGGCAGGTTCGGCGAGAAGGTGACGGTCGATTACGCGATGCGTTACGGCAACCCCTCGATCGAGAGCCGCCTCACGGCGCTGATGGCCGACGGCTGCGACCGCATCCTGATCGCGCCGATGTATCCGCAATATTGCGCGGCCACCACGGCTACGGTGTTCGACGAGATCGCGCGGGTGCTGGGCAAGATGCGCTGGCAGCCGGCGCTGCGCTTCGTGCCGCCCTATCACGACGATCCGGGCTTTATCGCCGCGCTGGCAGATGATCTCACCCGTCAGGTGCGCGGCCTTGCCTTTGCGCCTGAGGTGATGCTGCTGAGCTTCCACGGGATGCCGCAGCAGACGCTCGAAAAGGGCGATCCCTATTACTGCCACTGCATGAAGACCGCGCGGCTCTTGCGCGAGGAATTGGCGACCCGGCCCGAGTTTGCGGGCGTGCGGTTCGAGACGACCTTCCAGTCGCGCTTTGGCCCGGCCAGTTGGCTCGAACCCTCAACCGATGCGACCCTGATTGCCGAGGGCGGCAAGGGGACCAAGCGGCTGGTGGTCGCCGCCCCCGGCTTTGCGGCGGACTGCGTCGAGACGCTGGAGGAACTGGCGCTCGAAGGGCGCGACGAATTCCTCGAGGCTGGGGGCACTGATTACGCCGTGCTCGATTGCCTCAACACCTCGGATGATGGCCTTGCCATGATCGATGCGATGCTGCGGCGCGAGCTTTCCGGCTGGATTTGACCGCGCGGATTATTTACACCAAGGTCAGTTGCGAATCCGAACCTTAAACGGAGCATCAGGATACCGATGGCCACCCTTGCAGACGCCCCGCAGGACAACGAGACCTCTGGCGGAGCCGCCCCCGCTGGCGCGCCGCGCCACTGGAGCGAGCGGCGCATGACCGAGGCCGAACTCGCCCATATTCCGGGCGACGCGGGCTGGCCGCTGGTCGGCAACACCTTCACCATGCTGGCCAATCCCCACGCCTTTGCCGACCGCATGATCGCGGCCCACGGCAAGGTCTACAAGAACCGTGCTTTCGGCGGCTGGCAGATCGCGCTGATCGGGGCCGAGGCGAACGAGCTGCTCTTGTTCAACAAGGACAAGATCTTCTCGAGCGAACAGGGCTGGGGCCCGGTGCTCGACCAGCTTTTCCCGCGCGGGCTGATGCTGATGGATTTCGACCATCACCGCATCGATCGCCGCGCGCTCTCGATCGCTTTCAAGCCCGAGCCGATGCGTCACTATTCCGGCGCGCTCAATCGCGGCATCGCCCGCGAGGTCGCGACCTGGACGGGGCCCAAGGAATTCTACCCCGCGATCAAGAAGCTCACCCTCGATCTCGCCGCGGACAGCTTCATCGGCCTGCCCTGGGGGCCGGAAGCCGACAAGATCAACGAGGCCTTCGTCGACATGGTGCAGGCCTCGGTCGCGCCGGTGAGGAAGCCGCTCCCCTTCACCAAGATGAAGAAGGGTGTGGATGGCCGCGCCTTCCTCGTCGACTACTTCACCCGCGAGACCCTGCGCCGCCGCGCGGAAGGGGGCGGGCAGGACATGTTCAGCCAGTTCGCCACCGCCACCCGCGAGGACGGAAGCCTGCTGCCGGTCGATGAGGTGGTCGATCACATGAACTTCCTGATGATGGCCGCGCATGACACCATCACCTCCTCGGCGACCTCGCTGATCTATCATCTCGCCACCAATCCCGAATGGCAGGAAAAGGTGCGCGAGGAGATTTTCGCGGTCACCGGCGGGCCGGATGGCGACGGCAATCCGCGCCCCCTCGATTACGACGATCTGGCCAAGCTCGATCTCACCGAAATGGCGTTCAAGGAATCGCTGCGGATGATCCCGCCGGTGCCCTCGATGCCGCGCCGCGCACTGCGCGAATTCGAATATGGCGGCTACCGGATTCCGGCGGGCGCGATGGTGGGAATCAACATCTACTGGACCCACCATTCGGAGGAATATTGGGAGAACCCCTTCACCTTCGATCCGCTGCGCTTCACGCCCGACAAGGTGCGGGCGCGTCACAAATATGCATGGGTGCCGTTCGGCGGGGGCGCGCATATGTGCCTCGGCCTGCACTTTGCCTACATGCAGGTGAAGATCCTGCTCGCCCAGCTGCTCCAGCGCTACCGGATCGAGGCGCCCGCGGGCTACAATCCCGAATGGCAGGACTGGCCGATCCCGCAGCCCAAGGACGGGCTGAAAGTGACGTTTACGAAGCTCTGAATCCTGTCTGTTCCTCCCCGTCCCGAAGGGATGGGGAGGTGTCGCCGCGCAGCGGTGACGGAGGGGTAAATCCCCGCTTCGCTACCCCTCCGACCAAGGCCTGCGGCCTTGCCCACCTCCCCATTCCTTTGGAACGGGGAGGGACTTGGGCATGGCAAGTGTCGGAGGGGTCATCAGACTGCCAACTCGGGGCCAACTGGGGGTCAAATCGAGGCTAGAGGGGGTCTAAAGCCGGCACCCTCTTTCGGTAACATGATGATTTTCAACAACTAGAGCCAAAAACCGGCGATTTTGGCGCGGAAAAATCGCCGTTTTCCCGAAAAGCCGTCCCCGCATAGCCCGGAAGGGCTGCTGTAGGACAGGCCTCGCGTCAGAAATCGACCGCGATCCCGTCGCCGCGTTCCCAGTCGCCATAGCGGGTGGGGGAGAGCTTCTCGTCATTCACCACCGGTTTGGGCGCGGGCACCGGATCATTGGTCCAGTGGGCGGGCTTCTTGAAGGCCTTGGCGGCGTCGGACTTCTCTTTGGTCATGCGGCTCCAAATGCCCGCGCTGGCGCTTTGTTTCAAGGAAGGATAGGAGCGCCGCGATGGCATTACCTCCCGGACTTCCCGTGCGCCGCGCTGCGCTTCGTCTGCTCGATGCGGTGTTCCGCCGGGGCGAGACGCTGGAGCAGGCCGAAGGCGCAGGCCTCGCCGACATCCGCAAGGCCCCCGACCGCGCGCTCGCCAAGGCGATCGCGGGCGAGACGCTGCGCTGGCTGACCGATCTCGATGCGCTGATCGATTCCGCGACCAAGCAGGCCCTGCCCCATGATGCCAAGGCGCGCATGGTGCTGCGGCTGATGCTGGCACAGGCGCTGCGGCTGGAGACACCGCCCCACGCGGTGATCGCCACCGGCCTGCCGCTGCTCGCCGGAGGCCCGCGCAGGCTGGCGCACGGGGTGTTCTCGGCGCTGGTCAAGCAGGGCGCGGCCCTGCCCGAAGTGCCCACGCTCCCCGCCGCCGTCGCTGCCCGCTGGGGCGCGGACAAATCCGCCGAGATTGCCCCCGGCCTCGCCTTCCCGCCCGAGCTTGACCTTTCCCTGAAGGACGCGGCCGAAACCCAGACCCGCGCCGTGGCGATGGGCGGGATCAGCCTCGCGCCCGCGCATATCCGCCTGCCGCGGGGCGCTGCGGTGGAGAGCCTTGCCGATTTCAAGGCGGGCGACTGGTGGGTGCAGGATCTCGCGGCGCAGATTCCGGCGCGATTGCTGGGCGCGGGGGAGGGCCGGAGCGCACTCGACCTGTGTGCTGCGCCGGGCGGCAAGACGATGCAGCTGGCCGCCAATGGCTGGAAAGTCACCGCGCTCGATATGTCGAAGCGGCGGCTTGACCTCCTCAAGGACAACCTGAAGCGCACCGGATTAAAGGCCTCGCCGGTGCGCGCCGATGCCCTTACATGGGAGCCCAAGCACCGCTTCGACGCGATCCTGATCGACGCGCCCTGCACCGCGACCGGCACCTGCCGCCGCCACCCCGATGTGCTGCACCGCATCGGCAAGGGCCAGGTGGCCGAGATGGTGGAGCTGCAACGCGCGCTCGCCGCCAAGGCTGCCGAATGGCTGAACCCGGGCGGGGTGCTGGTCTATGCCGTGTGCTCGCTGGAGGCTGAGGAGGGCGAGGAGCAGGCCGCGTGGATCGACGCCGAGCTTGGCCTCACCCGCGAGCCGATCACGCCTGAGGAACTCCCCGCAGGTCTCACCCCCACCCCCGATGGTGCCTTGCGCACCCATCCGGGGATGCTGGCGGACGCAGGCGGGCTCGACGGGTTCTTCGTCGCGCGGTGGGTCAATAGCTAACACCCACGTCGCCCCGTGCCCGACACGGGGCCTGGCTTCTTTCTGCTCATTCCGCCGAAGAAAAGCCTAGCCCCGTGTCGGGCACGGGGCGACGATATCTTGGGTTCCGCTCAATCCTTCACATATTTCTGAAACGACTTGCGCAGCTTCATCAGCTTGGGCGGGATCACCGCGAGGCAGTAGGGGTTGCGCTGGCCTTCGCCGTCCCAGTATTCCTGGTGGTAGTCCTCGGCCGGATACCACTCGGCCACCTGCGCGCCGCCCGACAGGCCCTCGATCGTGGTCACAGCCACCTTGCCGTTCTCCGCATTCCAGCGGGCAATCGCGGCTTCTGCCTCCGCTCCTTGCGCGTCCGACAGCGGGAAGATCGCGCTGCGATACTGCGTCCCGATGTCGCCCCCCTGCCGGTTCAGCTGCGTCGGATCATGGGTGCCGAGGAACACGTCGTAGACTTCGGCAAGGCTGATCGCGTGGGGATCAAAGGTCACGCGGATGCCTTCTGCATGGCCGGTGTCGCCGGTGCAGACTTCCTTGTAGGTCGGGTTCGCTTTGGTGCCGCCGATATAGCCGCTCTCCACCCCCGAAACGCCCACCACATCGCGGAACACTGCCTCGGTGCACCAGAAGCACCCGCCGGCAATGATCGCTGTCTCCAAGTTGCTCATCGAATTCTCCGTTGGCTTTGCGCACAGATAGGCTAGCAACGCGCAATTGCCATGGATGGCACGCCAAATTTTCCATTGCTCGGAGAGAGACCCGATGAACAAGCTGATCCTTGCCGCCGCCGCGAGCGGTCTTGCCTTTGCCGCGCCGCTGATGGCGCAACATGCCGGGCACGCCGCCCACGCCGATCACGGCGCCGAAACCGACGCCCATATCCGCGACACCGCCAATTTCATGAAGCATCACGGCGAGCAGGTCGCCGCGGCGATCAACCACCCCACCCGCGCTGAAGACCGACTGCGTGACGCCTATCGCCGCCCGGCTGAAACCCTCGCCTTCTTCCATGTCGGCCCGCACATGAAGGTGGGCGAATATTCGCCCGGCGGCGGCTGGTACACCCGCCTGCTCGGCCACTATCTGGGGGCTGAGGGCAAGCTGGTCGGCATCTTCGTCAATCCGGTGAGCGCTTCGTCCGACCCCGCGCGCCAGCAGCGCGTGCGCGATGCGGCGGCGGGTTTCGGCAAGGAAGTCGCAGGCTATACCGGGCTTCCGGCGGAGCATTTCAGCGGCATCACGCTCGACAATCTCGAAGGTCAGAAGGGCACCTTCGACCGCATCCTCCTGATGCGCGCGCTGCACAATCCGCTGCGCATGGGCATTCTCGATACCGAGCTGCGCGCCATGCGCGAGTTGCTCAAGGATGATGGCCTCATCGGCATCGAACAGCACCGCGCACGGGCCGATGCACCGTGGTCCTACGCCAATGGCACCAAGGGCTATCTGCGGCAGGAAGACGTGATCGACATCATGCGCATCAACGGCTTCGAACTGGTCGCATCGAGCGAGATCCTCGCCAACCCCAAGGACACCGCCGATCACAAGGAAGGCGTGTGGGAAATGCCCCCGACGCTCGCCACCAAGCGCGAGGATTTGAAGGGCCTGGGCGAAAGCGACCGGATGACGCTGCTCTTCAAGAAGGCGAAGTAATGCAGTAGGGGCGGCGGCATGACTCAGATCACGCTCGCCGCCCTTCAGCTTGCCCTCGGCTCGGATGACGAAGCCGCCAATATCGCCGCCGTCTCGGCGCTGGTGGAGGAGGCCGCGTCGCAGGGCGCGCAGCTGATCCTGCCGCCCGAGCTGTTCTCCGGCCCCTATTTCTGCCGCGAGGAGGACGAGGCGCTGTTCGCCCTGGCCCGCCCCACCGCCGAACACCCCAGCGTTATCGCGATGCGCAGCCTCGCGGCGAAGCTCAAGGTGACGATCCCCACCAGCTTCTTCGAGCGCGACGGGCACCACTACTACAACACCCTCGCCATGATCGGCCCCGATGGCGAGATCATGGGCACCTATCGCAAGAGCCACATACCCGACGGGCCGGGCTACGAGGAAAAGTACTATTTCCGCCCGGGCAATGACGGCTTCAAGGTGTGGGACGTGCCGGGCGAGGATGGCGCGCTGGTAAAGGTCGGCGTCGGCATCTGCTGGGACCAGTGGTATCCCGAATGTGCGCGGGTGATGGCGCTGCTGGGCGCGGAGCTGCTGCTCTATCCCACCGCGATCGGCTCGGAACCCTATGACGCAGGCCTCGACACCAGCCGCATGTGGCGGCGCGCGATGATCGGCCACGCGGTGTCGAACTGCATGCCGGTGGCCGCGGCCAACCGCATCGGCAGCGAGAGCGGGCAGAGCTTCTACGGCCACTCCTTCATCTGCGACGAATGGGGCGATCTCGTCGCCGATTACGGCGCGGGCGAGACCGGAGTGCTGGTCGCCCGGCTCGATCTCGCGCGTGCGGCGACGCACCGGGCGGGCATGGGCTTCTTCCGCGACCGCCGCCCGCAGCTTTACGGCCGGATCGCGCAAGACATCTGATCCGCATGAGCAGCCGCTATCTCGTCGCGCTGGGGAGCAACCGGCGCCATGTCGCCTATGGCGCGCCCGAAGGCGTGGTGGCGGCGGCGATGGAGGAAATGGCATCGCTCGGCACCGTCCTCGCCCGCTCGCGCATTATCGCCAGTGCGCCAATGGGCGCTGCATCGCGCCGCTTCGCCAATGCCGCGCTGGTGCTGGCAAGCGAGCTTGATCCGCCATCCTTGCTCTCCGCGTGCAAGCGGATGGAGCGCGAATTCGGCAGGCGACGCGGCCAGCGCTGGGGCGACCGCGTGCTCGATGCCGACATCATCCTGTGGAGCGGGGGAGTGTGGGCGAGTTCCGGCCTCACCATCCCGCATCCCGCCTTCAGAAGCCGCGCCTTCGTGCTCATCCCCGCCCTCGGCATAGCGCGCGACTGGCGCGATCCGGTGAGCGGCTTGCGGCTGGCCCATCTCCATGCCCGCTTGACCCGCCCGCGCCCCCTGCCTAGGTGAGCGCGCCTGCCGCACCCTCGCGGCACATGTGTGGGCCCGTAGCTCAGTAGGTAGAGCAGCTGACTTTTAATCAGCGGGTCACAGGTTCGAATCCTGTCGGGCTCACCATTTTTGCGTCCTACCGCTGCGCTGCTTGGGATGGTTTTTCGTCCTACCCTATCGCTTCAGCAACAACCAATTCGGGCAGCCAGGTTTTTGATCTGGTTAACAATTTTTGGTCGCGGTGAAATCTTCCTTCTGGGGGGAGATGAGAGATGTCCAACAATTCGAGCAATCGCACGCATGCGGGGTCCGGTGTTCTGGCGCGCGGGCGGCGGCGAATGCTTTTGCACCCGGTGAGTTTTGCCAGTGCCTTTGTTCTCGCAGGCTGCAGTCCCAACCTCTACTCCCTGCCGATCTTCACAAACGTCGATATTCACAACGAACCGGCCTTGCGGTTTCTCAAGGAGGGCGGTCCTGCCGCTATCGGCGATCCGGGCCCGGAACTTGCCGTAAAGGATCCCTTTGCCGATGCGCGGGTCGTCGCCCTCACCGCATCGGGCGGCGGCATGCGGGCGGCTGCATTTACACTCGGCGTCATGGCAGAACTCGACGATATGCGCGGCGCGGGAGAGGGGCTATCCGCGCTCGAACAGGTCGATATGCTCAGTTCGGTGTCGGGCGGATCGTGGGCGGTCGCGTCCATGCTCTATGCACGCAGCCGTGACCGTGACACCCCTCTTTCGAAGGCCTATCCCGGCATCGAAGCGCGGTTTGGCAAGTTATCTGACGCAAAGGTCAGGCATTGGGCCAATGAATTCATCCCCGCCGTCACCGACGAGGAGACGGATGGCAAAGGCGCGACCTTTGGTGACATCTATCCCGCATCAGCGGCCCGCCCGCTGCCCTTCGCCTATTTCAATGCATCGCTTTTCCCGTCGCACTCGCCCTTCGTGTTCACACCCGCCTATCTGAAACACTACAAGGTCAAGACGCTCGGCGATCCGGCCTTGCCCCGACGTGTCGCGCTTGGTGCGCCCGATCTCGCGCAGGTGCCGATTGGCTATGCGGCCACGGCCAGCAGCGCTGTGCCCGGTTTCACCAGCGCTTTCGCCGAGACCGGGCTGTGCCAGTCCGCGCCACAGCCCAGCTATTGCTTTGGCGAGAAGACGCGAAGGGATACGTTGCAGATCCTCGACGGGGGGCTCTACGACAATCTGGGCTACAAGACGATGATCGAAGTCGCGCTGGCCGATCACGCACGCATAGCGCAGGTGCCAGCGACGGTGATCATGATCGACAGCGCTGATGGCGAGGAATTCCAATCAATGCCCGCGAGCAAGCGCGAGGACGGCCATGTCGTCTCCATCGCCAAGGCTTCGAGCTTTCCGAACCAGAACGCTACATTCGATCGTATCCGGGGCCCTGCCTTTGCGGCGGCCGGTTTCGATGCGCGCATCCTTCTGGACTTCTCCTCGGCCGCCGGTTTTGATCCGGCCGAGCACGGCCCCCTGCTGAAAGACATGCCGGAGCTTGCCTATTATGCAGCGAATGATGTGGGATGCTGGGACGAGAATGGCGTGTTTCAGGAAGGTGTTCGTGTGCTCAAGCGGCCGCCCAGTCTCGGCACGCCGGAGGACAACCTGAAGCGCCTGATCGATAAGGGGCCTGATTGCGTCTCGATGAATTTCGCGCGGGCCGGCTATCTCTACAAGACCACCTTCAGGTACGATGCCTATCGCTTCCGGATCAATTATCAGCTCGGTCGCCTTGTCGTCAAAATGAAGCGAGCGGAAATTGAACGCGCTGTGTTCCGCAATTCGCGGTTCGCGACCGATTAGCTTAAACTGCGGCCAGCCGGTCATGTCGCCGCAAGTTCTGCAAATGGCGTGATGTCGGTGCGACGCGCGGTCCACGGCCTCACCCGCTTGCACCGCGAGACAATGTATCGCATTGCACCGCCATGGAACTCATCGCACTTCTGTCCGATCCGGCTGCCTGGCTGGCGCTGCTCACTCTGATTGCGCTCGAGGTGGTGCTGGGGGTCGACAACCTCATCTTCATCGCCATCCTCTCGAACAAGCTGCCCGAGCATCAGCAGGAGCGCGCCCGCAAGCTCGGGCTGATGCTGGCGCTGGGGATGCGCATTGGCCTGCTCATGCTGATCGGCTGGATTGTCACGCTCCAGAACCCGCTGTTCGATCTCGGCATTGTCGGCCCGCCGATGGAGGGCACCAACAAGGCCAGCTTCGAGACCGCCTTTTCGGGCCGCGATCTGATCCTGCTGGCGGGCGGGTTGTTCCTGCTGTGGAAGGCGACCAAGGAGATCCACCACGCGATGGAGCCCGAGGACGCTTCGGGCGATCTGCTCGACAAGACCCCGGGTGTGGCCGCTGCCGCCACTGCCAGCTTCGGCGCGGTGATCGTGCAGATCATCGCCATCGACCTGGTCTTCTCGGTGGATTCGATCCTCACCGCGGTGGGCATGACGGATGACGTGCCGATCATGGTCGCCGCCGTCGTCATCACCGTCGGCATCATGCTGTTCGCCGCGACCCCGCTGTCGCGTTTCATCGAGACAAACCCGACGCTGGTGATGCTGGCACTCGCCTTCCTCGTGATGATCGGCCTGGTGCTGATCGCCGACGGCTTCGGCTTCCACGTGCCCAAGGGCTACATCTACGCGGCGATGGGCTTCTCGGTCGGGGTGGAGCTGCTGAATATCATCCAGCGCAATAGGCGGAAGAGGTTGGCGGCGGGGGTTTAGTTAGAGGCCCGCCCATCCAGCCACTTTGCAGCCCGCACCCCGAAGGTGATGAGGAACGGCACCAGCACGAGGCTGAGGAACACCTTGGCCAGCACTTGCCCGATCATCAGATCGGTGATGTCGAACTCGCCGTAGAAGGCGAGCGTGATGAAGATCACCGAATCGACCGCCTGTGACAGGGCCGAGGCGATGGCGCCGCGCACCATCAGGCCGAGCGTGCTCTCGCCATCGCCGCTCCCGCGCAGCCGGTCGAAGATCCAGATGTTGAGCAGCAGCGAGGTGATGTAGGAGGCCGGGCCTGCCATCCACACGCGCCAGGTCGAGGCGTGGACGCGCTCGAAGGCAGCGAGATCATCGGGGCGGAAGGCGATCATTTCGGAAGAGGCGGGCAGGGCCAGCACCAGCTGCATCAGCAGCGCCGACAGGCCCAATGGCAGGAAGCCCCACCACACGATCCGCTTGGCCGCATCGCGCCCGTATTGCTGCGACAGCGTGCTCGAAATCACCACCAGCAGCAGGAAGGGGAAGATCCCGCTTTCCACCGCAAGGCTCGTCGGCCACAGCTGCACCTGCTTGTAGGCCAGCACCCCTGCCAGCACCGTCATCCCGCCATAGAGCAGCGTGAAGACAAACATGCCGAGCGGCATCGCAATGCCGGAGGGCGTGGTTGCGGCGAAAGGGGCGGCGGCCGGAGCGGCGGGCGTGTCGTTCATGGGGCTAGGCGTAGCCAGCGGCAGGGCAAAAGAAAAGCGCGAGCCCCGCGCCTGTCACCAAGCGCCTGCCATGCACCGCGCATCGATGCTTGCAACACCTCGCGCAAACTGCCACGCCACGGGCGGCGCGCACGGCCAACACCGCTGCGCAACGTCAGGGGTCACATCGCTTACCAGCGCAAAGAGGGCAATTCGCTGCCGTGAACGAAGGTATCACGCCTATCCTGCTGAGCCTTGCAGGTGTCATCGCCATCCTCGGTATCGCCTTCGCGCTGTCCTCGGCGCGGCGCAAGATCAACCTGCGGGTGGTCGGATCGGCCTTTGCGCTGCAGGCCTTCACCGCGCTGATCGTGCTGCGCACCGATGCGGGTGTGGCGGTAATCGGCGGGCTGTCGCGCGGGGTGATCGCGCTGCTCGATTTCTCCAAGGTGGGCATCACCTCGGTGTTCGGGCCGATGGAGAGCAATCCCTTCGCCAACACCTTCGTCATCGGCGCGCTGCCGGTGATCGTGTTCTTCGCGGCAATCGTCTCGATCCTCTATCACCTCGGCATCATGCAGCGGCTGGTGCGCTGGGTGGGCGGGGCGATCGGCTTTGTCACGGGCATCTCCAAGGTCGAGGCGCTGGGCGCTGCGGCGAATATCTTCGTCGGCCAGTCGGAAAGCCCGCTGGTGGTGCGGCCCTATCTCGCGGCGCTATCGCCTGCGGGCCTGTTCACCCTCATGAGCGTCGGCATGGCAGGCGTGGCGGGGACGATCCTTGCCGCCTATGCCAGCTTCATCGGCGAGGAGGCGGTGCCCTTCCTGCTGGCGGCGGCCTTCATGTCGGCCCCGGGCGGGATCCTGATGGCCAAGATCATCATGCCGGACGAGGCGCCCTTCAACGCCCCCGGTCAGGACTTCGGGATCGCCAGCGCCGCTGTCCAGCGCGCGCGCGGCAAGGCCAATGCCCTCACCGAAGCCACCCGCGTCGTCATGTATGACGAGAACGGGCAGGAGATCGAACTGCCGCAGGCGCGCATCAGCGCGGTCGGCCCGGCCTCGCTGGTCGAAGGCGGCGCCAAGGCCGACGAAGTGAGCGCTGCGGAAACCTTCGAGGAAGGCCAGCGCCCCGCCAATATCATCGAAGCTGCCGCACAGGGCACCCAGACCGGCGTGAAACTCGCGGTCGCCGTGGGGGCGATGGTGATGGTGTTCGTCGCGCTGGTGGCGCTTGCCAATGGCATGCTGGCCGGCGTCGGCAGCGGGATCGTCAGCCTTGCCGCCGGGATCGGCGCGCCGATGTCGCCGGAAACGGCTGCGTGGTTTGCCGGGATCAGTTTCCAGAAGCTGCTCGGCTATATCTTCGCGCCGGTGATGTTCCTGATCGGGATTGCCGACTGGCAGCAGGCGCAGATTGCAGGCGGGCTGTTCGGCACCAAGATCGTCCTCAACGAATTCGTCGCCTTCATTGATCTGGGAGCGATGCAGGGCGAGGCGCTGACCGAGCGCAGCCGCGCGATCATCACCTTTGCGCTGTGCGGCTTTGCCAACTTCTCCTCGATCGCGATCCAGATGGCGGTGACGGGCGGGCTCGCCCCCAACCAGCGTCCGGTGATCGCGAGGCTGGGGCTGAAAGCGCTGGCGGCGGGCAGTCTTGCCAACCTGATGAGCGCGGCGCTGGCGGGGCTGTTTTTGCCGGTCTAGCTCAGGCTCGCGAAACGCTTGGCAGGCCCGCGCGCGCGGGTGTAAAGGCTCGGCCATGACTGACATCGCTTCCGTTTCGCTCGCCCAGCCGCTTGAGACCATCGCTGACGAACTGGGCCGCTCCTTTGCCGAATACGGCTTTGCCGTGGTGCGCGATCACGGCATTCCGCAAAGCCTGATCAACGAGGCCGAGGCGGTCTCCAAGGCGTTCTTCGCCCTGCCAGATAGCGTCAAGCGCGCCTACAAGATCGAAGGCGGCGGCGGGGCGCGTGGCTACACGCCGTTCGGCACCGAAAAGGCCAAGGATGCCGAGGTGATGGACCTCAAGGAATTCTGGCACGTCGGCCGCACCCTGCCGCCCGGCCACCCGCTCGCCGAATTCATGGCCCCCAATGTCTGGCCCGACGAGGTCGAGGGCTTCAAGGCCACCATGAGCGCGCTGTTCACCGCCTTCGAGACGGCGGGTGCGAGGGTGCTCGAAGCGATTGCGCTCCACCTTGGCCGCCCGCGCGATTTCTTTGCCGCGAGCGTTGAGGACGGCAATTCGGTGATGCGCCTGCTGCACTATCCGCCGCTGGGCGAAGGCGCGCCGGAAGGCGCGATCCGCGCCGCCGCGCACGAGGACATCAACACCATCACCCTGCTCCTCGGAGCCGAGGAAGCCGGGCTCGAACTGCTGACCCGCGACGGCACCTGGCTGCCGATCCCCGCGGCCGAGGGCGCGCTGGTGATCAATGTCGGGGACATGCTCGATCGCCAGACCAATGGCCGCCTGCGTTCGACCACGCACCGCGTCGTCAACCCGCGCGGGGATGCGGCGCGGCGTTCGCGCTATTCGATGCCGTTCTTCCTGCACTTCCGGCCAGACTTCCTGATCGAGGCCCTGCCGGAATGCGTCGATACCAGCGACTCGGCCCCGCCGATGCCGCCGATCACCGCGCATGATTTCCTGATGCAGCGCCTGCGCGAGATCAATCTCGCCTGATTCCGGCCGGCCACTCCCGCTCGGGGGCTGCCGATCCGCCACAGCAGCCGATATTGCGTTGCAGCAAAGCCACACCTGCGCGCAGAAACCGCATTTTTGCAGGCCATTTTGCGCAGCCAACGTCACGCTCCCCGAGGAATCACGTTATGGGCGCGGCAGTTTTCATCAAACTGTCACAGAACAGTCGCTTTGCCGCAGTCACGCGGTCTTATGAGCTGACCACCAGTTTTCCTCTCTCTCCATTTCGTCATCAGGGGCTACTTTCATGAAGCTTAAGTATCTTCTTGCAGCAAGCGTCGTCACCCTTGCCGCCACCACCACCTTCGTTGCCACCCCGGCCTTCGCGCAGGAAACCACCTCGGCCGTGCGCGGTGAAGTGCTCGACCAGTCCGGCGCCCCGATCGCGGGTGCGACGGTCACCGTGACCCACGTCCCCTCGGGCACCACCTCGACCCAGACGACCGATGCTGCGGGCGGCTTCAACGCCACCGGCCTGCGTCTGGGCGGCCCCTTCACCGTCAGCGTCACCGCCGACGGCTACGAAACCGCCGAGCAGGAAATCGGCTTCCTCGCCGCCGGTCAGGCCCAGCGTATCGCTGTGTCGCTGGCCGATGCCGGCAAGACCATTATCGTCTCGGGCGCGCGTCAGCGTTCGGCGATCACGCTCGGCACCGGTGCTGCCACCGTGCTGACCGCGCGCGACATCGCGGGCGTGGCCAACATCAACCGCGACATCCGCAACCTTGCCGCACGCGATCCGCTGGTGACGCTTGATGCCACCAACAACGGCGCGATCAGCATCGCCGGACAGAACAACCGCTTCAACCGCTTCACCGTTGACGGTGTGGCCTTCGGTGACCCCTTCGGTCTCGAATCCGGCGGTCTTGTCTCGTCGCGCGGCCCGGTGCCGCTGGATGCGATCGGCGAATTCTCGGTCGAAGTCGCTCCGGTGGACATCCAGCAGGGCTTCTTCCAGGGCGGTGCGATCAACACCCAGCTCAAGTCGGGCGGCAACAGCTTCAGCTTCCTTGGCGCGGCCTATTACCAGAACGACGATCTGCGCGGTGATCGTGCAGACAACCTGACCCGCATCGGCGCCTTCGATTCGCAGGTTTACGTGGCGCAGGTCACCGGCCCGATCATCAAGGACAAGCTGTTCTTCGCGGTCACCTATGAACGCACCCGTGACACTGTCCCGGCCGACGTCGATCCGAGCCAGCTGGGCATTACCGATGCCGAGATCGACCTGATCAACACCACTGCCCAGAGCGTCTACAACTACGACACGCTCGGCGTCGCCAGCGACATCGTTGAAAGCGACGACAAGCTGGTCACCAAGCTCGACTGGAACGTCGCCGACGGCCACCGTCTGAGCGCGACCTACATCTGGAACGAGAGCGCGCAGCTCGCGGGCCAGACCGGTGTCGGCCAGATCGCCAACATCGGCAACGGCAACCCGACCTTCAACCTGCTGTCGAACAACTACAACCAGGGTGCGAAGAACCACTTCGGGATCATCCAGTCGAACAACCAGTGGTCGGACAGCTTCTCGACCCAGCTGCGCGTTTCCTATGCGGATTACGTGCGTCTGCAGGTTCCGTTCGGCGGCCGTGAATTCGGCCAGTTCCAGGTCTGTCTCGATCCGGTGAACCCGGCTGCTCCGGCGGCGGGCGCGCCTGCCAACGGCTCGGCCCCGCAGGTCTGTTCGCCCGGCCAGCAGCGCATCAACTTCGGCCCCGACATCAGCCGTCAGGCCAACGAGCTCGACAGCCAGAGCCTGAACATCGAATTCCAGGCTGCGCTCAAGCTCAACAACCACACCGTCAAGGTGATCGCCGAGCGTCGTCGTCAGGATGTGCGCAACCTGTTCGCCCAGCGCGTTTCGGGTGCGTGGCTTTTCGACAGCATCGCCGATTTCCAGGCGCGTCGTGCCAACGAACTCGACTACGCTGTGCCGCTGCGCGGCGGGATCGACACCGTGACGGCTGAATTCCAGAACAACAGCTGGACCTTCGGCATCATGGACACGATCGACGTGACCGATACCCTCACCGTTGTGGCGGGCGTGCGGTACGATCTGTTCGATTCGCCGGACCGTCCGTTCTTCAACGAATTCTTCCTCAACCGCTTTGGCTTCGCGAACACCGCGACGCTCAACGGGCGTGACCTGTTCCAGCCGCGCTTCGGCCTGAACTGGAAGCCGACCGATCGCCTCCAGGTGCGCGGTTCGGCCGGCCTGTTCGGCGGCGGCAACCCGCTGGTGTGGATTTCGAACAACTTCTCGAACCCCGGGCCGACGCTCCAGCAGGTGCGCGTGCGTCGTAACTCCAACGGCACCTTCACGATCCCCGAGCAGGCTGTTCTCGGCCTGACCAACGATCAGGTGCAGACCCTCGGTGCGGCCACCCTGAACAACGTCAGCGGTGGACCGGGCGTGCCGCAGGCGCTGATCACCGCGGTTCAGCGCGCTGGCTTCGCCGGTTCGCCGACCAACGCGCTTGACCCGAACTTCGAAGCGCCTTCGCAGTGGCGTTTCTCCGGCTCGGTCGATTACGAAGCCAACCTCGGCTTCCTCGGCGATGGCTGGAACTTCGGCGTCGATGTGGTCTATTCGAAGGTGAACAACGCGCTCGAGTGGACCGACCTGCGCTCGGTCGAACAGGCCGGCACGCTGCCCGATGGCCGTCCGCGCTACAATGTGCTGCCTGCCGCGGCTGGCGAGAACACCGACATGCTGCTCACCAACACCGACTTCGGTGACAGCTGGAACGTGGTGGCCCGCTTCAACAAGCGCTGGAGCTCGGGCTTCTTCCTGAACGGTGCCTACACCTTCCAGGACGTGGAAGACCAGAACCCCGGCACCTCGTCGGTGGCGTTCTCGAACTACACCAACACCGCCTTCACCGATCCGAACTTCGCGGCACAGGGTATCGCCAACTACCAGCGCGATCACCAGTTCCGCCTCGTCGCGGGCTATGACGCCGAACTGTTCGGTGACAACAACACCCGCGTCGAGCTGTTCTACAACCTGCGTTCGGGCCAGCGTTACAGCCACACCTTCCAGGACACCACCAACGGCCGTTCGGCGGTGTTCGGTGTGAACGGTCGCGGTAGCCGCGGTCTGCTCTACGTGCCGGACGTCAGCAGCCAGACTGCCGATGCGCGAGTGGTCTATGACTCGGCCGCAACCTTCGCCGCGTTCCAGAACTTCGTGCTGAATTCGGAACTCAGCGATTATCAGGGCGAGATTGCCGAAAAGAACATCGGCAAGACCCCCTGGGTGCACAAGCTGGACTTCTCGCTGCGTCAGGAAGTGCCGTTCGTGTTCGGCGGCAAGCTGGAACTGATGGCCGACGTCGAGAACGTGCTGAACCTGATCAACAGCGACTGGGGCACCATCCAGCAGGTCGGCTTCCCCTACACCGCAGCGGTTGTGAACGTGCAGTGCATTACCGCTGCGGGCGGCACCACGGCGGCCACCACCCCGGCTCAGCCTTGCGCGCAGTATCGTTACTCGAACTTCCGTGCACCGAACGAAGCGACCCAGCTCAATGGTTCGCTGTGGGGCGTGCGTTTCGGTGTCCGCGTGCGCTTCTGATCGCACAGGCATCCTGCCAAACGAAACGGGGGCGGTCCGGCAACGGGCCGCCCTTTTTCGTTGGTTCTATCCAGCGGCGCGGCTGGCGGAGCGGGGTTCGGTGTCGGAGGGGCGATCGGCCAGCGCCAGCCATTCCCGCGCGAGGGTGACGCAGGTCTCGCCAGCCTGCTCGCCCATACTCTCCGGCCCGAGCGCCCGTTCCAGCGCCGCCGCCGCCTCGCCCAGCGCCGCCTCACCGAACATTCCGGCGGTGCCTGCGACCTTGTGGAGCAGCAGAGCGAGCCGCTCGGCCGCGTGGGGCTGGGCTTGCGGTGCGGCGAGCGTGCCATCGCGCAGGGCACCGCGCACCGCCTCCACCGCCTCGTGCCGCCGCGCCTCCCAGCGGGCGACCAGACGCGGCGATAGCGATGCCGCTGCGGCCGCCGCAGCGGTGCGGGCCTGTTCGACCGGCGGGTCCTCGACAATCGTGGTCGGCAGCCAGCGCTGGAGCGCGCGGACCAGCTGGGCGAGGGCAATCGGCTTGGCGAGGTGCGCCTGCATCCCGGCGGCGCGGGCGGCGGCGATATCCTCTGGGTAGGCATTGGCGGTGAGCGCCACCACCGGCAGCACATCCGGCCCGATCCCCTCGGCCCGGATCGCGCGGGTCGCGGCATAGCCGTCACAGCCCGGCATCTGCACATCCATCAACACCAGATCATAGAGCTGCCCGCGCAGGATTGAATCGATCACCATCGCAATCGCCTCGTTCCCGTCATGCGCGATCGCGACCTCCTGCCCGCAGCGCTCGAGCATCTCGGTTACCAGCGTGCGGTTGATGTCGTGATCCTCGACCAGCAGGATGCGCGAGGCACGGGGGAGATCGGGCGCGGGATCGTCGCCCGCCGGGCTGCGCAGCGAGAGCGGGCCGGGCATGATGTCATCCGGCTCGGCCGCAGGCGGCGCGGCGATGCGCGCGGGCAGCAGCAAGGTGAAGCGCGAGCCTTCTCCCGGTGTGCTCTCCACCTCGATCCGCCCGCCGAGCAGGTTGGCGAGCTGGCGGCTGATCGACAGGCCAAGGCCGGTGCCACCGAAGCGCCGGGCAATATCGCTTTCGCCCTGGACGAAGGGCTCGAAGATCGTCTCCAGCCGCCCGGCGCTGATGCCGATGCCGCTGTCCGCGATTCCGATGCGCACCTCCTTGCCATGGCGCCGCCAGCTCAGCCGGATGGTGCCGGCCTCGGTGAACTTCACCGCATTGAGCACGATCTGGCGCAGCCGCAGCCCGTCGGTGAGCAGCCACAGGCCTGCCGCGTCCGGATCGCCGTCAAAGGCCAGCGACAGCCCCTTCTTCTCGGCCGCCTGCCGGTGGAGCGCGGCACATTCGGCAAGGGTCGCGTCGAGATCGACCGGGGCCTCATCGATCGAGAACTGCCCGCTTTCGATCTTGGAGAGATCAAGCACATCATTGAGCAGCATCATCATCGAGCGCCCCGACTGGACGATCATCTCGGCATAGCGCTGCTGCTGCGGATCAAGCTCGCCCTGAAGCAGCAGCTCGGCAAAGCCCAGCACGCCGTTCATCGGTGTGCGGATCTCGTGGCTCATATTGGCGAGGAATTCGGACTTGGCCTGCGCCGCGTTCTCGGCATGGCGGCGGGCGCGGGTGAGCAGGAGTTCGAGCTCGACCCGCTCGGTCACATCGCGAGCGGCCACCACCACGCCTTCGCGCGCGCCCGTATCGGGATTGCGGATGATCGCGCAGTCGGCCTCCAGAAACACCGGCGTGCCATCGGGATTGTCCTTGAAGCGGCGATAGGTGACGCGCTCCTTGTCGGAAATGCCGTCGAGCAGGCGGCCCAGCGCCAGCACTGCGCGGTCGCGCGTTTCAGGGTGAAGGCGGGCCGTCACCGGCTTGCCCACGAAGGTTTCGGGCGGCACCCCCAGCACCTCGCGCACCGAGGGCGAGGCATAGGTGCAGCTGCCATCAAGGCCGTAGCGCAGCACCGCATCGGTGATGTTGTCGGCGAGGAGGTCGACCTGCCGCTTGCCCGCTTCGAGCCGGGCCACCATCCGGTCGCGTCCGGCAAGGATCGCGGCGACCGGAAGCCCGGTGAGGAAATTGGCGGCGATGAAGGCCTGCAACAGGTGCGATTGCGCGATCCCTCCGGCCGAGACTGCGGCAATCGGGCCAAGCCCGGCCCAGGTCATCGCGCCCGCCACCAGCGCTACGCCCGTCACATGCATCGCCGTGCCGAGGCTGCCGAGCCGGAAGGCGTGCAGCAGCGTGATCGGCTGGATCAGGAAGATCAGCGGATATTGCGCCTGATTGAAGACGAGCAGCGCGCAGGTCATCCCGCCGATCAGCAGCGCCGAGCTCTCCGCCCCGCGCGCGGGCGCCTGCGGGAGCGTACCGCGCAACCGGTCAATCAGCAGCAGCCCTGCGGGCACCACCAGCAGCATCGCCATGCTGTCGGTCAGGAACCATGTCACCAGCCCCACGCGCAGGGCGTCCCAGTCCTGCCCCAGCACCGGCGCGACCAGCAGGCCCGAGACCAGCGGGCCGACCAGCCCGCCCGCCCATACGAAACGCGCCAGCTGCACCAGTCGCGTCATGTCTCCCTCGCCGCCATCGGCACGGCGGGTGAGCGCCAGCACCACCATGATCTCGGCCAGATTGGCGAGGCTGAACAGGCAGGCGACCGGCCACGGCTGCTGCGCCACCGCGTTCGCGCCGAGGCTGGCGCAGAATGCAAGCCCGAGGAACAGCCATTCATGCCTCAGCCGCGCGCGCAGCAGCAGCAGCACCGCGAGCGCATTGGGCAGCCACACCGGAGTGATCCCGTCACCCGCCAGGGCGAGCAGCAGGCTGGCCCAGCCGGACAGCAGATAAAGCCCTGCGCCCAGCAGCGAGACGATCAGCGTGCGCCCATCAAGCGGGCCGGAGGCGATCCTGAGCAGCCCCGCGATGCGCGCCGGCAGGGAAGCGGGCAGAGCGGGAGCGGGCGACACGGAAAGCGGCGCACCGGCCACGCGCGGCGGGCCGCCGGGCGCAAGCATGCTCCCGCCAATCCGCAGGGCGGTGTCGTTGATGCCGTCCGGGGTTTGACGCCCGGCAGCGCCGAAACGGTGACCAGCGGGGTTGATCCTTTGCGCTCCCCTTGCACTCCATCGCCAATATCCGGGGCTGTGCTATAGGAATCCCGCGCGGCTTTCCGGGGGAACTGCAACCAGAATGGAGGGAATTTTGAGCGGGAGTGGCGGGCAATGAAGGGTGGCGGGGGTTTCCAGCGCCAGCATCAGCGCCGCCGTCCGCGCCTGCCCTTGCTGGCGGGGATCGTCGTGCTGCACATCCTCGCGCTCTATGGCCTCGCCCGCGCGCTGGCGCCGGATCTGACGGCGCAGGTCGAGGAGGGCGTGGTCTCGGCCTTCATGGTGACTGTCACCACGCCTCCGCCTACGCCTGAATACCGGCCCGAGCCCGACGAGGGCGCGCAAGGCGATCCCGGCAAGGATGCTGTGCCACAGTCCGTCACCCAGCCAAAGCCGCCGCGCGATCTGCGCGAAGAGACCCCGCGTCCGCGCGCCTCCTCCACCGGCACCGCCAGCCAGTCGGGCGCGGCCGCGGCAGGCGATGGCACGGGGGCGGCAGGCGCCGGGCTTGGCACGGGCAGCGGCAATGGCGGCGGCGGGCGCGGCGGCGTGGCGGTGAGCAAGCCGGTGCATATCTCGGGCTCGATCGACAATGCCCGCGACTTTCCCGTGCCCCCCGGCGGCCGCGCGGCGCGGGCCGGCACCGAGGTGATCGTGCGCGTCATCGTCACACCTCAGGGCCGCGCGCGCGATTGCACGATCTATCGCCCCAGCCCCGATCCCGAGGCCGACCGGATCACCTGCAAGCTGGTGGAAAGCCGGCTCGGCTTCCGCCCCGCGATGGACGCCGAAGGCCGCCCGGTGGCCGCACCGTTCTATTGGCGGCAGCGGTGGTTCTGATGCCTCCATCCCGGGTCTATTCCGGCTGCACCACTGGCCTCGCTGTGGCAAATCGGATAGCGGACGAAGGCAGACGAAAGGGACCAAGGGCGTGACGCAAATCCATCCGGTGATCCTGTGCGGCGGCAGCGGGACGCGGCTGTGGCCGCTGAGCCGGACGGCGCTGCCCAAGCCGTTCCTGCCGCTGGTGAGCGAGCAGACACTGTTCCAGCAGGCGGTCGCCCGCGTGGCGGGGGATGATCGCTTTGCCCCGCCGATAGTGGTGGCGGGCGCGGCGCATGTCGGCCTGATCGAAGCCCAGTTGGGCGATACGCCGGGCGCGCGGCTGGTGATCGAACCGGCGGCGAAGAACACTGCCCCCGCGATTGCGCTCGCGGCTGCGCTGCTGCCGGAAGATGCGGTGATGCTGGTCTGCCCGAGCGATCATCACATCGCCGATCCGGCTGCCTTCCGCGCCGCTGCGCTCGCCGCCGCGGCGCTGGCGCGCGAGGATTATCTCGTCTCTTTCGGGATCGCGGCAAACCGCCCCGAGACCGGCTATGGCTACCTCATGCGCGGGGAGCCGCTGCCCGGCGGCTTTGCGATCCAGCAATTCGTGGAAAAGCCCGATCTTGCCCGGGCCGAGGCCTATCTGGCGAGCGGGGAGTATAGCTGGAACGGCGGGATCTTCGCCTTTCGCGCAGGTCACCTGCTGGCAGAGCTCGCCGCGCATCGCCCCGAGATGGCCCGGGCCGTGCGTGAAGCGGTGGCGGCAGGACAGGCAGAGGGGCGGCAGTTCCATCCCGCGCCCGCGCCCTTCGCCGCGATCACCGGCGATTCCATCGACTATGCCGTGATGGAAAAGACTGCGCGCGCAGCGATGGTGCCAGCCGATATGGGCTGGTCCGATATCGGCACCTGGGCATCGCTCGCCGAAGCGCTGGCAGACACCGCCGATGCGGCGGGTAATATCTGCCGCACGAGCGGGGCGGGCGCTGTCGATCTTGACGGGTGCGAGGGTGTTTTTGCACTCACCGATGGCCCGCGCATTTCGGCGGTTGGCCTCAAGGATGTGTGCATCATCATTTCGGGGAGCGAGGTTCTGGTGACAAGCCGCGAAGGCGCGCAACGGGTTGGCAAGCTGCCGGGAGCCTCCACCCCATGAGCGCGGTCCGCCAGTTGCCCACCCGCATGGTCGACAAGGTCTGGGGCCGCGATGTCCTGCCCGCGCCCTTCGTGGCGCCCGCAGGCGAGCGGATCGGGGAGATCTGGTTCGAACCCCCGCCCGAATTGCCGCAGGTGCTGGTGAAATACCTGTTCACCTCGGAAAAGCTCTCGGTGCAGGTCCACCCCTCCGATGCACAGGCGCTTGCCGGAGAAGCGGGGAAGGAGGAATGCTGGCTGGTGCTCGATGCCGAGCCTGATGCGCGGCTCGCGATCGGCTTTGTGCGCGATGTGACTTCGGAAGAGATCGCCGCGGCCGCGCAGGATGGCACGATCGAGGAGCTGCTCGTCTGGCATCCGGCCAAACCGGGCGATCTGTTCTATCTGCCCGCAGGCACGGTCCATGCGATCGGCCCGGGCCTTGCGCTGGTCGAGGTGCAGCAGTCGAGCGACACCACCTTCCGCCTCTATGACTATGGCCGCCCGCGTGAATTGCATCTGGAACGCGGGCTGGCGGTGGCGATTGGCGCGCCCTACGGGGCCGAGCATCACCGCCGGATCGAAGATGGTGCGGTGCTGGTCGATGGCCCGCATTTCCGGCTCGACCGGATTGCAGGCGCGCCCGATGCGGCGACGCAGGCCGCGTTCACCGGCGCGCTGCTGGCCCTGCCGCTTGAGGGCGAAGTCACCGCGAAGGACAGCGGAGCGCGGGCCGGGGCTGGCGAATGTCTCTATGCGCCGGGGATCGATGCGCTCGATTTCGGCGGCGCGGGCATCACCCTGCTGGTGCGAGCGGGGTAGCCGCTACTCCCCGATCAGCGCTTCGATCTCACCCTTGCCATAGGGCTTGCGCAGCACCGCGGCTGCGCCCAGCCGGTCGAGCGCGCCGCTGGTATCGGCATAGCCTGTCGCCAGCACGAAGCGCACGCCCGCCGCGCGCAGGGCAACGGCAATCGGCTCCGAGGATTCGCCATTGAGGTTGAAGTCGATCAGCGCGAAGTCCGGCGGGCTTTCGGCAATCGCGGCCAGGGCACCGGCGACCGAGCTTTCCACCCGCACATCGGCAATCCCGATGCGCTTGAGGTTCTCCTCGGTATCGAGCGCGATGATGATCGAATCCTCCACCACCAACACCCGCCCCGGACGCGGGCGGCCCGGAATTTCGGGCGGCGCAGCCGGCGTTGCTGCTGTGTGCGCGGGTGCGGGAGTGAAGGGGCGGTCGCTCTCGGCCTCGGCCAGATGGCGGCGCGGGATCAGGAATTCGGCCTCCAGCCCTTCGAGCCGGTAACGCAGGTCCGCCTCGCCGCCCAGATCATGCGGGATCGAGCGGCGGATGATGGTGGAGCCGAAGCCGTGGCGCGTCGGCGCGCTCACGGGCGGGCCGCCTGCTTCGCGCCAGCCGAGCGCCAGATCGCCAAAGGCGGTGCGCGCGAGGCGAACCTCCAGTGTTCCGGCAGGCGCGGAGAGGCTGCCATACTTGGCCGAATTGGTAGCGAGTTCATGCACCACCAGCGCGAGCACCGTGAAGCTTTCCGGGCCGAGCAGCACATCCTCGCCCACCAGCCGCAAGCGCCCGCGATCGGTGCCGCCATAGGGCGCCAGCTCGGTTTCCAGCAGCCCGACGAGCGAGGCCGGGCCCCAGTTCTTGCGGGTAAGATTGTCATGCGCCGCTGCGAGCGCGGCAATGCGCCCGCCGAGTATCGCGGCAAAGCCGGGCACCGACAGCGCCTCGCGCTGGGATTGCGACACCAGCGCGCGGATCAGGCCGAGGATGTTGCGCACGCGGTGGTTGAGCTCGGCGATGACGAGGTCCTGCTGCTCGGCCACCCGCGCGCGTTCGCGGGCCATGTCCTCGTTCATGCGCAGCACGACTTCGATCAGCGTGCGGCGCAGGCGCGCGGCGATCTCGCATTCCTCGACGTCCCATTCGGCGCTGCGTCCGCGCACGGTCTCGGTCCATGCGGCAAAGCTGGCGCGGGGCTGGAGCATCTCGCCGGGTGCGGCCTTCGCCTTGGCGGGATCGCCCGCCCAGGTGATGGTGCGATCGAGCGGGCGCCGCCACAGGACCAGACAATCGCGGCTCGCGCGCGACAGCGGCAGCACCAGCGCGCCTGCGGCAATATCGGCAAAGCTGGCCGCTTCGGTGATCTGATCCGCGAGGCGCGTCGAGGCATATACGCCCCCGCCCAAGGTGCTCGCCAGCAGCGGGGCAATTGCACGAAAGGCGGCTTCATCGGGCGCGGCGCCGCTGGCGCGATATTCGCCCTCGACCAGCAGCGAGAGCCCGTCATGCGGCACGGCGCGGCCCAGCACCTCGGCAATCAGCGGCAGGCTGTCCGCCAGCGCCAGACCTCCGGTGAGGCGCAGCAGCAGCCGGTCGTTGAGGTCGCGCGCGCGGTCGCGCAGTTCCTCGGAGCGGGCTACCAGAATCCGGTCGAGCATCAGCGAGAAGGTCTGGCTCAGCAATTCGGCCACGGTGCGCAGCGAAAAGGGCGGCAGGCGCGGGGTGCGGTGGTGGCAGGCGATCATGCCCCACAACCGGTCATGCCGGACAATCGCGATGGCGAGGCTGGCGCCGACCCCCATGTTCTGCATGTAGGCCAGGTGCATCTTGGAATGGGCGCGCAGCATGCTCATCGACAGATCGAGCGGCGTGTCCTCCGGCCCCAGCGCGGGGATGATCGGCACGGCTTCGGCGTTCATATCGGCGATCATGCGGAAACGGTTGCGGCGGAACAGCTCGCGCGCCTGTTGCGGAATGTCGGCGGCGGGATAGCGCAGGCCGAGATAGGGCTCCATGCCCTCGGCCAGTTCCTCGGCCACCACCTCGCCGCTTTCATCGGGGTGGAAGCGGTAGATCATCACCCGGTCATAGCCGAGCATCTGGCGCACCAGCTGTGCGGCGGTCTCGCACAGGGCCTGCGGATCATGGAGCGCCTCCAGCCGCGCGATCACCGGCACGATCATGGCGACGTGATCGGCGAAATCGTGGCGCGCATGAGGCTCGAACTCGATCACCGAGAGCCCGCAGCTGCGGTGCACCGCGCAATCGAACAGCGTGCCGGTGCCGGCGAGGTCGAGCCCGAAGCGGCGCTCTGGCACGTCGATACCCGCAAGGCTGGCGAGCGCGTTGTCGATGACGGCCAAGGACGGAGCGGCAAGGATATCGGCCAGCGGCGTGCCGGGGGCGGGCAGATCGGCAAGGCCCAGCAGCGCGGCGCAATTGGCCGAGGCATGGGCGAGAGTGCCGTCAGCCGTGGCCGCCAGCAGGCCGCCGAAAGGCTGGACCGCAGCGATGTGGTGGATCGCCTCGCGATCACACTCGGTGAGCGAATCCTCGCGCTGGTGGAGATTCACGGCGCCATGTCCGCACGCTCGGCGACGCGGCTCGCGGCGTTGCTGACCGATAGGAAGTGCGCGAACACGGCGGTTGCCGCGCGGGTGGCGCCGGCGGCCTCGGCAGGGTCAGCGCGGCGTTCGATCCTTTCGCGCAGGGCCTGCCAGAATTCCAGCATCGCGCCGTCGCCAAGGAAGGCGACCGGCCAGACCCCGCCGCCGATACGATCAACCTGGCGCGCGATACTGCGATTGCCGAGCGCCGATCCGGCCAGCACCCAGGCCGCGCCAAGCGCGTCGCCGCGTTCCGAGCGGGGGTGGGCAAAGGCGGCTGCGGGGTCGGGCACCGCATGGCCAAGCGCGGCAAGATCGCGCGCGATCAGCGCCGTCTGGCGTGGCGGGCGCAGGGCGGCCGGGGCATTGGCCTCAAGCCAGTCTTCGAGCGGGGCGCGGGCGGAATGCTGCAATTCGAGGAAGCGGGCATAGTCGGCGCGTTGCTGCCACCCGCTGGCGGCCTGCATCGAGGCGTCGAGCAAGTCGTGCGCCGCCATGGTCGCAGCGCGCAGATGTGCACGCAAGCCGCCATCCGCGCGCGCCTGTCGCTTGCTTCCCGCCATCTGACCCGTCCTTCCCCGTCCGCTTCCGGACTGCCTTGCCGGCACGCCTGGTTGCCCGTCCCGTAAGGCAAGTTAGGCAGATTCTTTTGTCCAATAATTGTGACAGATCAAAAGGGCATTGGCAATCACGCTTGGACGGACAGGGGTCGTGCAGGGCGCGCGCAGGGGTTCGGGGCAGCGCTCAGGGAGCGAGGAGGCGTGCGGCTTCCTTCTTGACCGCCTTTTCCAGCGGTCCGCGCATCACCATCAGGATCATCGGCAGGTCCATCGCGATTACCACCGCATCATCTCCCACATCGACCCGGCCGGGGATGGTGTGGCCCATCACCTCGGCAGCGATGTCCATCCGGTCGTCATGGCTCCAGCTGGTGGTGACCCGTGCGAGGCCGGGCGGGAAGAAGCCCGCGATCTCGTCGGCATGCTGGCGCATCCGGCGGCGGACCTCGTCCTTGGGCAGATCATGCGGCAGGGTGACGCGCATGGCCTAGCGCTCCTGCCTGACGGGTGCGGGCGCAAGATCGGGCAGCGGCACGCCGGTGTCCGGCATCCCCGTCATGTCCTCCAGTGCCTCGGCCCCGCCATAGCGGTATTCGAGATAGCGGCTCTTGATCGCCAGGTCATCGAGCGCGCCTTCCGCCAGCCGCCGCGTCACCCGGTCGATCTCTCCCGAAAGCTTGGTGAGGCTTTCGGTGAGGCGCTCGTCGGCGGTCTTGCCGGCATATTCCTCGGAGCGCAGGTGCGCGGGGATCTTGCGGTAATTGTCGATCGTCTCCGGGATATATTCGCCCACCAGCTCGCGCACTTCGGCCATTGCCGGTTCGTTGTCGCCGAGGCCCTTCAGTTGCAGCCCCAGCGCATCGAGCTGCACGCCCAGCTGGCCCACGATCACCTGCGCCGGCGGCGGCAGGGCGGAGCGCTGGGCTTCAAGCCACAACTCGGTGCGCGCGACCATCTGCGCGGGGTTGCCCTGCTTCAACTCGGCGCGCTTGGGCACCTTGACCTTGGGCAGCACCCCGAACACCCCGACCGCGACCACGGTGGCCAGCAACGTTGCCATCAGGCCCCAGAACAGCAGCGGGCCGACGATCGCGCTGAAAATCCCTGCGCCGACCCAGATCGTCACCACCGCGAGCGCGACGTTGCGCACCCGTTTCAAGAGGCTCTTCATCTTCAGCTGGGCCGACCCGCGCCCGATGCTCCCGCGCGGCGCGGGGCGGTGGGTGCCGCCGTCACGCTGCACGGCGAGGCTGGTTTTCGCCTCGCGCAGGATGCGGTCAGATTCGCGGGTGCTGTCTGCCATCTACTTGTCCAGCGCGAGCAGCGACGGGGTTTGCGAGGCGACCTTGGCCTGGGCTTGCGCCTGCCCTTCGGCGCGCGCGATATAGCCCTTGGAGCGTTCGACCTCGCTGGTCAGCACGTTGACCGTCTGCTTCATCGAATCGAGCGCGCGCACCTTGAAGGCGTCGACCTCGTCCATCGTGTCATAGATGTTCTGGAAGGCGCGCTGGAGCGTCTCCAGCGGGATCGTGCTGGCCGCAGCCTGCTCGTGGATCTGCGCGGTCTGTTCGCGCAGCAGCGTGCTGGTCGAATCGATGATGTCGCTGGTGGTCTTGTTCAAGGCCGTGATCTGGCCGAGCACAAGCCGCTGGTTGGTCATCGCTTGCGCCACAGTCACGGCGGTGCGCAGCGCGCCGACGGTGGTGGTGCTGGCGCGGTCAACGCCCTTCACCAGCTCGACATTGTTCTTCTTGACCAGATCGAGCGCCAGATAGCCCTGCACGCTGACTGCCATCTGGGTCAGCAGGTCCTGCGTCCGCTGGCGGACATAGAACAGCGCCGATTCGCGCAGCGCCTTGGCCTTTTCGGGATCGGAGCTGTCGAGTTCGAGCGCCTTGGCCTCCAGCCGTTCGTCCAGCGTCTTGGCGATGTGGATCATCTGCTCCAGCTCCCCCATCGCCGCCCACAGCTTCTGGCGCTCGGTATCGATCGCGGCATTATCGAGGTGCAGCTCCTTCTTGCCGCTTTCGAGCCGCGTGAGGATCGAGGAGATGTGCCCCTGCGCCGAGGTGTAGCTGTCGAAGTAGTTCTTGATCTTGTTGCCGAAGGGAATGATCCCGAGGATCTTGCGCGGGCCGGACAGCTTGCCCTGCTTGCCGGGATCGAGCTCTTCCACCGTGCGGCGCAGTTCGGCCAGATCCTTGCCCACCGAGCCATCGGCATCCATCGCGCGCACCGGGCGATCGAGGAAGCGGTTCGACATCGCGGCGGCGGCGCGGATCTGCTCCTGCCCCATGCGGGTGATCTGATCGACCTTCTCGCCGAACTGCGGCGACTTGGCATCGGTCGCCACCAGCTCGTCGACAAAGGCATCGACCTTGGTGTCGAGCTTGGACTTCTGCTCGGTGGTGACTGGCACCAGACCCGCAGCCTTTTCGGGCGCGACAACGGGCACCGGATCGGGCGGGGTGAGGGTGAATTCCGTCGCGGTGGCGGTCTGCGTCTCGGTGCTCATGCCTTCTCGTGCTCCCTTTCGCCCGGCGCCCCCAGGAAGGCAGGCGCGCGCAGGCTCCCCACTGTATTAGTAATCTAAGACACGGCTTTCAAGCGGTCGAAGGACAGCATCGCCTGAAACAGGCGGCGCGTAAAGCACAGTGCGTTGGAAGGCTTGGACCTTACGCCGCCAGATCGATCGGAACGATCTCGCCGGCGAGGTAGAGCTTCTTCGCCTTGGCGCGGCTCAGCTTGCCCGAGCTGGTGCGCGGCAGCGTGCGCGGGGGCACCAGCTCGACGATGCAGCTCATGCCGGTGACCGAGCGCACCTTGTCGGCGATCTGATCACGCAGTTTCACGCGCTCTTCGGGGTCGGACACTTTGCAGTGGACCAGCACGGCGGGCGCTTCCTCGCCGTTCTCCATCTCGATGGAGAAGGCCGCGATGTCGCCGTGGTTGAAGCCGGGGAGCTGTTCCACCGCCCACTCGATATCCTGCGGCCAGTGGTTCTTGCCGTTGATGATGATCATGTCCTTCGCCCGGCCGACGATGAACAGGTAGCCATTGGCGGTGTAGCCCATGTCTCCGGTGTCGAGCCAGCCATCGACGAGACAGTCGCTGGTCGCCTCGGGGTTGCGGAAATAGGAGTGCATCACGCTGGGGCCACGGCACCACACCTTGCCGATCTGGTGATCGGCGCGGGCCTCGCCATTTTCGCCGCGGATCGCGACTTCCATGTCGGGCAGCGGCTTGCCGCAATTGACGATCGCGCGGTAGCGGGCCGGACGCGAGAGATCGCGCGGGGCGCCCGAGAGGCGCTCTTCCTCGACCAGTTCCACCCGGATCCCTTCGCCCGGCGGCATCACCGTCACCGCCAGCACCGCCTCGGCCAGGCCATAGGAGGGGGTGAACGACGAGGCCTTGAAGCCCGCTTCGGCAAAGGCGTTGACGAAGTTCTGCATCACGTCCGGACGGATCATGTCCGCGCCATTGCCCGCAATCCGCCAGCGTGACAGATCGAAGCGCTCCGCCACGCTCGACTGGCTGGAGATGCGGCGCGCGCAGATGTCGTAGCCGAAGGTCGGCGAATAGGACATCGAGTTGCCCTTGTTGCGGCTGATCATGTCGAGCCACGCCAGCGGACGGCGCGCGAAGGCATCGGGCTTGAGGTAATCGCCCGAAACCTGATTGGCGATCAGCGACAAGAGGCAGCCGACCAGGCCCATGTCGTGATACCACGGCAGCCAGCTGATGCAGCGGTCATTCTCGCCCAGCTCCATCGTGGTCGAATGGCCGTAGAGATTGTGCAGCAGTGCGCGGTGGGTGACAGCGACGCCGGTGGGGAAGCGGGTCGAGCCCGAGGAATATTGCAGGTAGCAGATATCGTCGGGATCGGCTTCGGGCAGCTGGCACTCGGGCGCGGGCCGCTGGCCGAAGGACTGCCAGCTCTCCGCCGCGCAGCCCTGACGCGCGGCCGCAGCCTCGGCCATTTCGGTGATCTCTTCGGGGTATAGCAGGAGCTTGGGGTCCGAGCTCATCAGCTGGATCGCCAGCTGGTCGATGAAATTGTCCTTGCCGCCGAAGGTGGTGGGTAGCGGCAGCGGCACCGGCCAGGCACCGGCATAGATGCAGGCGCAGAACAGCGCGGCGAAATCGGCGCCGGTTTCCGCGATCAGGGCGACGCGATCTTCCTTGCCGATCCCGGCCGCGATCAGCCGGCGGGCCATGATGATCGCGTCGTCGCGCATCTGCGAATAGGGATAGACGTGCGCCAGCTCGCCGCGCATGTCGTGGAAGTTGAGCCCCTTGCGGCTCTGCGCTGCGTATTCGATCGCGTCGTTGAAGGTTGCAAACTGCGCACGGATTCGCGGCAGGTCGCAATCATTCGGCGTCGGCGTCAAAACGGCGTCGGTCATATTATATAGCGATACCCGTTAGTTGCGGCGCGGCTATCAAACTGATCGGGCGCGCACTGGCATAACCCCGTTGCACCGGGCATAACCCGGCTCTCTCCAGTTTTCCGCATTTGATAAGGAAAGTGGCACGAATAAGGCGAAATGGTTTCAGGTAAAGCGAATTCGTCATCCCGCGGTCGTGAAGACCCGTGCGAAGAGCCCCGCCGGAAACGGGGGGAGAAGCGGGTCAAACCCCCGCTCGACGAGATCGCTTTGCGCGATCTGGCGCTGTCCTATGTGGCGCGTTTTGCAAGCACCGGCGCGCGGCTGGAGGCCTATCTGTTGCGCAAATTGCGCGAACGGGGCGTGGCAGAGGGGGCGGACGGACGTTCGGCGGCGATCGATGTGCCCGCGCTGGTCGCCCGGCTGGTCGAGCTCGGCTATGTCGATGATGCCGCCTATGCCCGGATGCGGGCGCGCGATCTGGGCGCGCGCGGCTATGGCGCAAGGCGGGTGGAGCAGGCGCTGTGGGCGGCGGGCGTCGATGAAGGCATCCGCGCCGAGACCGCTCCCGGCGAAGCGGCGCGCCGCCATGCCGCCGTGCTGATGGCGCAGAAGCGGCGGCTTGGCCCCTTTGGCGGTGGACGCGAAGAGGCTGCCGATCCGCTGGCGCGCCGCAAGGCCCACGAAAAAGCCGTTGCAGCAATGCTGCGCGCGGGCCACGATTACGAACACGTGCGGTTCATCCTCGCTGCGACAGACGAGGAGCGGATCGCGGAGTGGCTGGACGAGGCAGCCGAACAGGAAGGGATACAAGGCACGTGGTGAAAAACTGGCTGGTGGCCGGCATGGCCGGGGTTGCAATGCTGGCGGCGTGTTCGCCCGGCGAAGGCGCGACTGCGCGGGCGCAGGCCCCGGCAGCGCAGGGCTCGGTCGAGGTGCGGCATCCGGTCTCGGGCCTCAAGGTGATCGATCTGGTGGTGGATCGCGGCGGCAAGGCCCTGCGCTTCAAGGTCGAGCTGGCCGACAGCCCCGAGGCCCAGGCACGCGGTCTGATGTTCCGTGACCGGCTGGGCGATAACGAGGGGATGATCTTCCCCTCTGCCCAACCCGGGCCGCGCAGCTTCTGGATGAAGAACACGCCGCTCTCGCTCGATATCATCTTCATCGGCCCCGATGGCCGGATCGCCAATATCGCCGCGAACACCGTGCCCTATTCGCTCGATTCGGTGAGCTCCAAGGGCGATGCCAGCGGCGTGCTGGAACTGCGCGCCGGCCGCGCGGCGGCGCTCGGGATCGTGCCGGGTGATCGGGTGAGTTACAAGGTGCCTTGATTGTGTGCCCGCCTCCGCGGGCACATCCTCGGTGCTGTTCCTTCCTCCGGGTCAAGCCCGGGGTACGGGCACCTGCGGCTCGCGCCGTGCGCTCGCGGCCCCGTCCTTTGGCGGGCCGGTGCAACGCCTGATCCGGAGATTGCGCGCATCTTCCTTCTTGGCGCTCTAATCCATTTCCGCTAGGCGCTCGGGCCATGGGAATCCTCGGCAAAATCTTCACGTGGTGGGATGGTGCGACCATCGGCACCCACCTCTGGGCCAGCCGCGCGGGCGGCGAGCATGTCGGCACCGATGCGGCCGGCAACAAATATTACCGGGCGCGCGCCAAGGCGGGCGGGGCCAACAACGGCTCCTACACGCAGCGCGAAAAGCGCTGGGTCATCTACAACGGCGCCAATGATGCCAGCCGCGTGCCGGCCGAATGGCACGGCTGGCTGCACGGCACCTATGACGATGTGCCCGAAAGCCATCTGCCGCCTGCCAAGGTGTGGGAGGTTGACTACACCCCCAATGCCACCGGCACGGCGCAGGCCTATCTCCCGCAAGGCGCACTGGAGCGCGGGGGCACGCGCGCCCGCGCTGTGGGCGATTACGAGGCGTGGACTCCGGGCAGCACCGAGGCCTGATCAGCGCGATGCGGCTCTCCCGCCTTGCCGCGCTGCTGATCTGCGCTTCGGGTCTTGCCGCCTGCGACTATGCGGGTGCGCCTGAAACGCAGCGCGTCCCGCTCGATAATCCCGCGCCTGCCGCCTCCGCCACTGTCGCAGCCGCCGATGCGGCCAGCAGCGGGGCGACCCCGATGGCGCAGCGCGTGGCGACGATCGGCCTGCTCAACAAGCGCAACAATGTCTCGCAGGATATCGTCCTCAAACCCGGCGAGATGCGCGAGATCGGGCCGGTGATCATCCGGCTTTCGGCGTGCGAGCGCACCGCACCCTGGGAGATGCCGCAAGAGACCGGCGCCTTCGTGCAGGTCGATATCCGCGAGCGCGGCCAGCAGCAGCACGCCCGCGTGTTCTCGGGCTGGCTGTTCCGCGAATCGCCCAGCCTCAATGTGGTCGAACACCCGGTCTATGATGTCTGGGTCAAGAATTGCGCGATGCGCTGGCCGGGCGATGCGGATTCGGCGAGCCCTGCTGCCAAGCCTTCGGGAGCCCCTTCCGGCACACCTGCGCCTGCGGCCTCGGCGAGTCCGGCGGCGGCCCCGGCACCTGCGCCTGCCGCTTCGCCCGCAGCGTAACCGCTCGCCTTCGCAAAGGCTCGCCACGCCGCGCCAAGGCTGCTGCGCGCCGGGCCGTGGGCCGCATCCACCAGCCGGCGATATTCGCGCTGCGGCAACTCGCGCGCGCCCATCGAGCGCAGATGCTCGGTCATGAACTGGCAGTCGAGCAGCACGAAGCCCGCGTGCCGCAACAGCGCCACCAGCCACGCCAGCGCCACCTTGCTGGCATTGTCGCGGCGCGAGAACATGCTCTCGCCGCAGAACACCTTGTCGAACGACACGCCGTAAAGCCCGCCGACCAGCAGCGGCGCGCCGTCCGGCCTTTCCTCCCAGCATTCCACCGAATGGGCGTGCCCGGCGCGGTGCAGCGCGATGTAGCTGGCGACGATCCGCTCGCTGATCCACGTCTCGGGATGATCGGGGCGCGGATCGGCACAGGCGCGGATCACCTGTTCGAAATCGCGATCGACCGTCACGGTGAAGCGATCGGCGCGCAGCACCTTCCGCAAGCTTTTGGAGATATGCAGGCCGTCCAGCGGCAGGATTGCCCGCTCGCGCGGCTCGACCCAGAACACCTCGGCATCGTCCCGCCGGTCCGCCATCGGGAAGATCCCGCTGCGATAGGCGAGAAGCAGGGTCTCGACCGGGATCGGAGGGCGTTGCGGCGCGTGCATGGTTGCGGTGCAGCATACAGGGGCGCAAGGGTCGTGGCAAAGAGGATTGCCTATCGCGCATCGCTTCGTTAAGTGGCGCCCCTCAGCGAGTGCAGGGGTGTAGCTCAGCTGGTAGAGCATCGGTCTCCAAAACCGAGGGCCACGGGTTCGAATCCTGTCACCCCTGCCATTTCCACCTTAGTATCAAGTAGTTTAGCGGATATCGCTTGGGCGCGCTGAACCATCGGTGTATCCCTCGCCGTGCACATTTGTGCACTTTCCGCTGGCGAGGCTTGGTCAGAATCGGTGACTTCAGCCCCCTCTAGGTGCCCGAAATGTGCACGACGGCCAATAATGTGCTGAGATATTTGCCGCTGCTACAAGGGGCAGTATGAGCAATTTGACCGATGCAATGATCCGATCCGCCAAGCCGAGAGATCGCTGTTATGGCCTGAATGCCAGGGGCACGCCGCTCATGCGTCCTACCGACATCGCCAAGACCATGAATATCGGTCGGGCATTGGTCTACCGAGCACTGGCAGCATAGAGGCAGAAGTATGGCTCGCAGGATCGTCTACGCGAAAAACACTCGCTTTTACCCAGACAGGGAGACCGCTTTGTGGATCGATCGAAGGGTTGAGATCGACTGCAAGGACAAAGTGTTCGTCGATCGATGGTCGGGCGATGTTGCCATCCAGCAGCCCAGCTATCTCGTCGGGCTATCCAGTCGAAGCTTTGAAGACGATCGTCCAACAATCATGGGATATGGTCAGATCGACGATGTCGAGGACATCGCGTGGCTCAAGCAAGTAGCCTATCGATCGACCATGGAAGGCAACATTAGGGTCGAAACGCCCGTTCCGATCGTCGCCCGCATCCATCAACTCAAACTGCGCCGGGATGGATATGAAGGCTTCGAGGTTGAAGTGCTGACTGGTGACGATGCCAAAGCGTTGATCAAAGCTGCTAAGCGAGAAGAGGCGATCGCAACTCTGAAAGAGGTCTGGTGGCTGATCCCGATTGGCATAGGCGTTCTGTGGTGGATGTTCTGAACTTCATTGACGCCTAAAGACCCTGCCCTTCGTGTGTCGCACCTCAGGTGTCTGCACCCGCACAGCGCCTTGCAATCCTAGCCGCTCCGGCGTAAGGGAGCCTCGTCTTCCCGACATCGGTAATCATCCAGCCCCTCCGGCGACCTTGTCCCGGGCGGCGCGGACCCCTACCTGAAAGCCGGCTTGGGAAAGACTCGGGGCAAGACCCGAAGGCATTACGCGAAGGAACGGGCTATCATGGCCGAGCAGAAGCAGATCGCAGAAGAGAAGAAGCGCAAGACCTCGGTCGGCGAATTCGTCAATCAGGTGCGCGCCGAAACGGCCAAGATCGTCTGGCCGACCCGCGAGGAAACCGTCCGCACGTCGATCTTCGTGTTCATCTTCATGCTGATCCTCTCGATCTTCTTCCTCGGGATCGACAGCCTGTTCGGCGTCATCGTGCGCACCGCGATCGAATTTCTGCAGTAAGGCCCGGCCCCGCACGCGGGGCTGCCTGTCAGACGCATTTTTCAAGGATTTCCTATGGCTCGCTGGTACATCATCCACGCTTATTCCGGTTTCGAGAACAAGGTCCGTGACGCGATCATTTCCGAGGCCGAGCGCCTCGGCCTCAGCGACGGGGTCGAGGAAGTTCAGGTCCCGACCGAAACCGTGACCGAAGTGAAGCGCGGCAAGAAGGTGCAGGTCGAACGCAAGTTCATGCCCGGCTACGTGCTCGCCAAGCTCAACATGACCGACGATGTCTACCACCTCGTCAAGAACACCCCGAAGGTGACCGGCTTCCTCGGCTCGGGCAACAAGCCGCAGCCGATCTCCGAAAAGGAAGCCGCGCGCTACTTCGGCGGCGTGGCCGAAGCCCAGGCGACCCCGAAGCGCGACATCAGCGTCGATTACGAGATCGGCGATTCGGTCAAGGTGCTCGACGGCCCCTTCGCCAGCTTCAACGGCGTGGTGGAAGAGCTCGATTTCGACAAGGCCAAGGTCAAGGTCAGCGTCTCCATCTTCGGCCGCGCGACTCCGGTCGAGCTCGACTTCGAACAGGTCGAACTGGCGAAGTAAGAATCATTGTGTGCGTGCCCGCCTCCGCGGGCTCGTCCTCGGTGCGTCCTTGTTGGCCTACCGCTTCGCTACTTGAGGCCATTGCGGCTTCTGGCGAAGCCGGATCATCGCCAAGCCGATAGGGGGTGACCGGTCCATGAAAACCAGCCCCGGCATCTGTCAGAAGAAGCGCCGCTTCGCCACGCGCGAGGCGGCGGATGCGGCGGCGTTGGCGGCGGATGTGACCTTGCGCACTTACAAATGCGCGCTTTGTCACAGCTACCACCTCACCAGCCGCACCAAGGGCCTGCGTCCCCCTCGCGGTTTGGGTTGATTTTGGTGCCGCCTGCGCCTATGCGCGCGCCTTCGCTCCGCCCTCGGGCAAGCGATTCCATGCGGGAGCCCGGGCCGTGCACGTGGCCTGAGCGTTTGACCGCTTAACATGAGCCTTGTTCGAAAGAGCATGGCGACAGTGCGATAGGAGTACGGCCACATGGCCAAGAAGATTGAAGGCTATATCAAGCTGCAGGTGCCCGCGGGCTCTGCCACGCCGTCGCCGCCGATCGGCCCGGCGCTGGGTCAGCGCGGCGTCAACATCATGGAATTCTGCAAGGCGTTCAATGCCGCCACGCAGGAGATGGAAAAGGGCATGCCGATCCCGACCGTGATCACGGTCTACGCGGATCGCTCGTTCACCTTCATTACCAAGACCCCGCCGGCGTCCTACTTCCTCAAGAAGGCTGCCAAGCTTTCGGGCGGCTCGAAGGAGCCGGGCAAGGTCGTCGCCGGCAAGGTGACCCAGAGCCAGATCAAGGAAATCGCCGAGGCCAAGATGGCCGATCTCAACGCCAATGACATCGACATGGCGATGCGCATCATCGAGGGCTCGGCCCGTTCGATGGGCCTTGAAGTGGTGGAGGGCTGATCCGATGACCAAGATTACCAAGAAGGCAAAGGTGCTCACCGCGCTTGATCGCGAGAAGCTCTATTCGGTCGAAGAGGCTCTGGCCACGCTGCGCCAGTTCAAGGGCAAGTTCGACGAGACCGTCGAAGTCGCCATGAACCTCGGCGTTGATCCGCGTCACGCCGACCAGATGGTGCGCGGCATGGTGTCGCTGCCCTCGGGCACCGGCAAGGACGTGCGCGTCGCTGTGTTCGCCCGTGGTGACAACGCCGACAAGGCGCTGGCTGCCGGCGCTGACAAGGTGGGCGCCGAAGACCTCATGGAAGACATGATGGCCGGCAACCTCGACTATGACCGCGTGATCGCCTCGCCCGACATGATGGGTGTGGTGGGTCGTCTCGGCAAGGTGCTCGGCCCCAAGGGCCTGATGCCGAACCCGAAGCTCGGCACCGTGACCCCGAACGTGGCCCAGGCCGTGGCTGACGCCAAGGCAGGGCAGGTCGAGTTCCGCGTCGAAAAGCAGGGCATCATCCACTCGGGCATCGGCAAGCTGAGCTTCTCCGATGACGCGCTGAAGGCCAACTTCAAGGCGCTGACCGAAGCCGTGGTGAAGTCGAAGCCCTCGGGTGCCAAGGGCAAGTACGTCCGCAAGGTCACCATGACCTCGTCGATGGGCCCGGGCCTCAAGGTCGACCTCTCGGAAGTCGAAGGCGCGTAATTTGTGAGAGGGCGGGCGCATCCGCGCCTGCCCTTTCTCGCAGAAACAAAAGGGGCCGGACGCCGCAGGGCGATCCGGCCCTTTCTTGTGCCGGCTTGCCTGATAGTATCTTGATTTCGCGCTCCGTATCGCCACTTATGAGCTTGGCCGCCCACCCCCTCTCCCCGCCGGGCGCGCCGCAAGAGGTTCAAGAACAGGCGATGCCCGCTCCCCCCGAAGACGTGATGTTCGTCCACCCCCGCTGGTTCGTGATCGGCTTTGCGCTTATCGCCTTTGCGCTCATCATCAATTACGATCTGCGCCTCGGCCTTGCTGCGGGCGCGGTGCTGGGCACCTTCGGGGCCGTGTGGCTCTATCTCGCCCTGCGCCTCAATCTGGTGGGGGATGACCGGCCGACCTATCGCCGCCGGGTGCTAGACCGGTTCCGCCAGCAGCTCAGCAATCGCCGCGAGGCGGAACGCCAGCGCGAAGACCGCTCAGGCGCGTAGGCCTGACCGAATCCGCGCCAGCGCACCGGATCGCTGGGCCAGCGCCTTGGCCTGCGCCACCCCGCTATCGAATGCCCCGCGCGCGCCCAGCAGAGCGCGGTTCGCCAGCGTCGGCCGCAGCAGCATCACGCTGGCACAGGACGCGCTATGGGTGCCGAACATCGCCTTGTGTGCCCCGTCACCCTCGGTGAAATCGAACCAGCGATAGCGCTCTTCGGCAAACAGGCGCTCCAGCGCCTCCATCTGCAACACCGTGCCGGGCGACAGCCGCGCATGATCGGGATCATAGCCGAGATGGGCATAGACCAGCGTGGCCCCGACCACCGGTAGCGAGAGATAGGCAATCGCCTGCTCCCCCGCATGCAGCAGGAAGCCGCGCATCCGGTCGTCCTCGGCCGCTTCCAGCATCGTCCGGTGCGCCTCCGGGCTGTCGGGCAGGCCGGCATCGAGCAGCCGCGCCTGATAGGTGCGCGCCGAGAGCGGCAGGGCGGCGGCGAGAAAGGCTTCGATCTCGCCCGGGGTGCGGTGTTCGGTGACGGTGAAGCCGCCGGTCTCCTCCGCCAGCTTCTTGGCCTTGCGCCGCAAGGTCGAGCGGGTCTTGCCCGAGAAGCGCGCCATATAGGCATCGAAGCCGTCCGCCATATCGATGTAGTGGCGTGGATAATCCTGCCGCCCGCCCGCGACAAAGCCGGGATAGCGGCCTGCGATGGCGGCCATCCGGCTGGCGGGGGCAGACAGGATGCGCAGGCCATCGGGGCCGGCCTCGGGCGCATCGGGCAAGGCCCCGCCCAGCACCTGTTCGAGCGAGAAGCTCCATGTGGTGAGCTGGCGCGGCACGGCCCAGAGGCGGCGCGCGCCGATGGTGAAGTCGACCGGAATGGCGTGTGCCGGAGAACTCGCCATGGCCTTAAAGCGCGCCATAGACAGTGTTGGAGACGAACTGCTCGGCCAGCCGCCGTCCGGTGCGGATCGCGCTCGCGGGCAGAGGCTCGTTCGCGGACCCGTAGGCGCGGATCATCGGCGGGGTGTCGCGGTAATTGCCCGTTTCCACCCCCGGCATCCTGGCCAGCGCCTGCAACAGCCCGGCAAAGCGCCCCCGCACGATCGGGTTCATCGCCAGCTTGCGGCGGTTGATGAGCTCGAAGGAATGGCTGACGAGCGTGAAGCTCTCGCGCTCGCAATCGCGCGCATGGGCAATCGCGGCGAGCATCTCGCCAAGCGAGAGCGCGGTGATCTGGGCATGGCGCTGCCCGCCGCCGAGCGTGCCGATGCTGCCCGCGGGCACCTCGATCACGCCAAGGTGGTGCACCGGATCGCGCACATCCGCGCCAAGGCTGATGCGGCAGGCGCCGCCTGTGAGCGCCGGGCAATGGCTTGAATCATAGGCAATGCCCAGCATCGCCAGCGCCCGCAGCGTATCGTCATTCGCGCCGTAATTGCCTGCGCGGAAAGCGACCGGCGCAGGCGCACCGGCGGCCATCAGCGTGTCGCGGGCGTAGGCAAGGAGTTCGCACTGGTCTTCCAGCGGGAAGTCCGCAAGGTTGCGCCCTGTGCGGCCCGATGCGAGCGGATTGGCGCTGCCGGCGTGCTCCAGCCATTCGGTATGGCAATGCAGCTGCACATCCTGTCCGGCGGCGACGATGGGTGCGACAATGTCCTCGATCGCGGCAAGGCCCCACACCAGCGCGGGCATGGGATCGACGAAGAACGCCGCCTTTTGCCCGTATCGCGCCAGCATTTCGAGCTTGTGACCGATGCCTGCCGGACCTTGCGGGGTGATGCAGGCGATCGAGCGGGTAAAGTTCTCCGCCCGGTCAGCCGCATGCGGCCCGGTATAGAGGCCCGAGGAATACTCGGTGTCGATCGTGATGAACACGCGGGTCATCATGACCCCCGTGATAGCGCGCGAGGGTTAAGACGGCGTGAGGACGCTGTCGTCCCCTGCCGGAGGGTTCAGATTCCGCCCGCCGTGGTGGGGTAGCCGAGCCCCGCCAGCCCTTCGACCAGCGCGGCGCTGCACTGCGCCAGATCATCGGCGCTGGTGGAACGGACCACGAAATTGGCACCCACCCGGCCTTCGCGGAAGAAGGGGTAGGAGCCGATCTGGCAGGTCTCGTGGGCGGCCTCGACGCTCCGCAGCAGCTCGGCCACCTCGCTCTCGGCGCACCAGCAGCCGATGGTTTCCGACAACAGCGGCGCGCCGCCTTCAAGCTGGCCGGTGAGCGCGTCGAGCATCCCGGCGGTGATATGCGGCACGCCCGCCATCACGAACAGGTTGCCGCGCCGGATACCGGGCGCGCCCGACATGCGGTTGGGGATCAGTTCGGAGCCTTCGGGCACGCGCGCCATGCGCAGCCGCCCTTCGTTGAGCCCCCCGCGGGTTTCGTAATAGCGTTCCAGCAGCGCGCGTGCATCGGGGTGGATGACCACCGGCACGCCCAGCGCCTTGGCGACCGCATCGACCGTGATGTCGTCATGGGTCGGCCCGATCCCGCCGGTGGTGAAGAGATAGTCATAATCCGCCATCAGCGCGTTGACCGCCTCGACGATGCGGCTTTCCACGTCCGGCACCACCCGCACCTCGGCCAGGCGGATGCCCTGCACCTGTAGCCACGAGGCGACCTGCGCGATGTTCTTATCCTGCGTGCGGCCGGAGAGGATTTCGTCGCCGATGACGATGAGTCCGGCGGTCCAGATCTTTTCGGGAGAGGTCATGGGGGATTGGTTAGGAGAGAAATCTTCCGATCCCAAGCCCCTTTCGTCATCCCCGCGCAGGCGGGGATCCATCTGCCCTTGCGATCACGCGAGAGGGTGAATGGACCCCTGCCCTCGCAGGGGTGACAAGGGTGGCCTTATTCAGCGGCTTCGAGCTGTTCCTCAGCACCGCGCGCATTGGCTCCAGCGCGGGTAAAGGTCAGGAAGCCGTCGGTCAGCGCGTCTTCCTTCATCCGCTTGCGGTCGATCACATATTCCTGATTGAGCCGCCACGGATAGCTCACCGAATTGCGCGGCATGATGTGCTTTCCGCGCTGGATGTAGCCCGAGGAGAAATCGAACACGTCGTCCTCGACGATCTTCGCCTCTTCCGCCGCGGTCAGCACCGGGGTGGCGATGGTCGTGCCTGTGGCGCGCATATGTTCGAGCACGCGGCACACATAGTCGGAATTGATGTCGGCCCGCAGCGTCCAGCTGGCATTGAGGTAGCCGAACACCACCGCAAGGTTGGGCAGGTTCGAGAACATGCAGCCCTTGTAGTAGAAGCGTTCGTTGAACTTCACCGGCTGGCCTTCGACGCGCACGTCGATCTTGCCGGCAACCGCCAGCTTGAGGCCGGTGGCCGTCACCACGATATCGGCGGCGAGGAACGTCCCGTCGGCGAGGCGCACGCCGCCCTTTTCGAACTTGGCGATATGGCCCGTAACGACATCGGCTTTGCCCGCCTTCATCGCGGTGAACAGATCCTCGTCGGGCACCAGGCACAAGCGCTGTTCCCAAGGGTTGTAAGGCGGGGTGAAGGCGTCCTTGTCGTAATCCGGCCCCAGCGCCTTCTCGATCTTCTTGTAGAGCGCGTCCTTCACCTTTTGCGGATTGTCGCGCGCCAGCTTGAAGCTGAAGTCCTGCATCTTGATGTTCTTGAACCGGGTGATCCGGTAGGCGAGCTTTTCCGGCAGCACCTTGCGCAGGAAATTGGCAATCGCGTCCTTGGCGGGGCGGGTGAACATCCATGTGGGGGTGCGCTGGAGCATCGTCACATGCGCCGCCTCGCGCGCCATCGACGGAACGATCGTCACCGCAGTCGCGCCCGAGCCGATCACGACGACATTCTTGCCCTTGTAATCGAGGTTTTCGGGCCAGAACTGCGGGTGGAGCACCTGTCCGTCGAATTCACCGAAGTCGAACCCGGCGTCATAAGGCTCGTCGTAATCGTAATAGCCTGCGCCGAGATAGACGAAGTTGGCGGTGAGGTGGGTGCGGCTGCCATCGGCCTTCTCCATCTCGACATGCCAGCGCGCGTCATCATGGTGGAAGTCGGCGCTGATCACCTTGTGGCCGAAGCGGATGTGCTGGCGGATGCCGCGCTCGTCGACGATACGGTCGAGATATTCGAGGATCGCAGGCGCATCGGCGATCGACTTTTCATGCCGCCACGGCTCGAAATCGAAGCCGAGGGTGTGCATGTCGCTGTCCGAGCGGATGCCGGGATAGCGGAACAGATCCCACGTCCCGCCGAGGTTGTCGCGGCGCTCGACGATGGCATAGCTGTGGTGCGGCGCTTTCATTTCCATGTGCGCGGCCATGCCGATGCCGGAAATCCCGGCACCCACGATCAGCACGTCGAAATCAGGCGGTGTGGCAAGCATGACGGGGCCTCTCTCTCCCTTGTTGACACGGATGTAACCACAGCCTTTGCGCAAAAGCGAGTCTTGAATAGCAATCTGCAACTGACTTTGAGGTGACGCGGCGTGGTCCGCGCTTTATGGCCCGCTCCCATGAGACTTCGTGCCCGCCTGCTCGCCTGCGTTTTGCTCCTGCCTCTTGCCGCGCCGCTGGCCGCGCAGGATGACAGCGAAGTGGTGGACGAGGATGCGCTGGCAGAGGAAATCATCGTCACCGGGCGCGGCCTCGAACCCGCGCTCTCGACCGGGATCTATGCCACCACCACTCTCGATCGCGAGACGATCGTGGCGAGCCCATCGGGCCGGATCGAGGATGTGCTGCGGGGCGTTGCGGGGTTCCAGCAGTTCCGCCGCTCGGACAGCCGCTCGTCCAACCCCAGCGCCCAAGGCGTGACGCTGCGCGCGCTGGGCGGCAATGCGACGAGCCGCGCGCTCGTGCTGCTAGACGGGGTGCCGCTGGCTGACCCGTTCTTCGGCTATATCCCGCTCTCGGCCATCGCGCCCGAGACGCTGGGCGAGATCCGCGTGACCCGCGGCGGCGGTTCGGGGCCGTTCGGCGCAGGGGCGCTGGCGGGGACGATTGAACTCGACAGCGCCGATCCCTCCGCAAGCAACCCGTTCATGGGCAGCGCCGCGATCAACAACCGCGCCGAAACCGAGGCAAGCGGCGTGCTGACCGCGCGGCTCGGGCGCGGTTTTGCCGTGGCCAGCGGGCGGTGGGACCGGGGGCAGGGGTTCTTCACCACGCCTGACAGCCAACGGGTGCCCGCCTCTGCCCGCGCCGCCTTCGACAGCTGGAACGCCGCCCTGCGCGCCGTCGCCCCGCTCACCGACAGCATCGAATTGCAGGCCCGCGTCGGCGCCTTCCGCGATGCGCGCACGCTCCGGTTCCGGGGTGCGGATTCGACCAGCGAGGGCGAGGATGCCTCGATCCGCCTTGTCGGGCGCGGGCGCTGGCAGTTCGATCTGCTGGCCTATGTCCAGACCCGCGATTTCTCGAACATCGTCATCAGCGCCACCCGCTTCACTCCGACGCTCGACCAGCGGCGCACGCCGTCCACCGGCATCGGCGGCAAGTTCGAACTGCGCCCCCCGATTGCCGAGGGGCACGATATCCGTATCGGCGCCGATTATCGCCGCGCCGACGGGGAATTGCAGGAAGAGGCGCTGAACGCTGTGACCGGCGCGATCACCGAGCGTCGCCGCGCGGGCGGGGTGACCGGCAATCTCGGCCTGTTCATCGAGGATGACTGGCAAATCGGCCCGCTCGTCATCAATGGCGGGTTGCGTGCGGACCGCTCCAGCATCACCGGCGGGTTCTACCGCGCGGTCAATGCGGCCGGCGCGCCGGTCAGCACCCTCATCGCGCCCGATCGCAGCGACTGGTCGGTCAGCTGGCGGGCGGGGGCTTCGTTCAACGCGACCCGCCGTCTGGGCCTGCGCGCAGCGGCCTATACCGGGCTGCGCCTGCCGACCCTCAACGAGCTCTACCGCCCCTTCGTGGTGTTCCCGGTGGTGACGCAGGCCAATGCGGGCCTCGAAAACGAGCGGTTGGAGGGCTTCGAACTCGGCTTCGACTGGCAGCCGGTCAATGAAGTGGTGCTGGCTGTGACCGCCTTTGACAACCGGGTCGAGAATGCCATCGCCAATGTCACCATCGCCCCTAATCTGCGCGAGCGCCAGAACCTGCCGGCGATTGCCGCGCAGGGGATCGAGGCCAATCTGGCGGTGAAGCTGGGCGAAGTCAGTTTGGACGGCGCGCTCGCCTGGACCGATGCCGAGGTGCGCGGGCGCGGGCCTTCGCTGGCGCTCGATGGCAAGCGTCCGGCGCAGACCCCGGCCTTTGCCGGCACGCTAACGCTCGGCTGGAAGCCGGCCGAGGGCTGGCACCTTGCCGCCACGCTGCGCCATGTGTCCGCGCAGTTCGAGGATGATCTTGAGACCGACCGGCTGGCCCCTGCCACCACGCTCGACGCCTTCCTCGCAGCGCCGCTCGCCGGCACGCTGTCGCTGGTGCTGCGGGGCGAGAATCTCAGCGGCGAGACGATCATCACCCGCAATCAGGCCGGATCGATCGATCTCGGCGTACCGCGCACATTGTGGCTGGGGGTAAGGGTCGGTTTCTGAGCCGGTGGGAGGCCCCAGCACCCGCCGCGAAACAATCTTGCCCGAACTCCGATGCGGACAGCAACATGCTGCGCCGCAGCATGAAATGTGGCATTTTTGCTACTGTCAGCCAGAACTTGACTATGACTCTTGTTAGGCCGCGAAGCCCTGATAGGTTCCCGCCCACACCAAGATCGGCCTGAAGCCGGCTGGATTGTTGAGAGAGGCAAAACATGACTCGCAAGTTCGCAGCTTTTGCTTGCGGCCTGATGGCCTGCAGCGCGCTTACCGCCCCCGCCTATGCCCAGGATGCTGAAAGCGATGCGCCCGCCGCACGCGATGACAGCGTCATCATCGTGACCGCGACCCGTCGCGCACAGGACGTGCAGGATATTCCGCTCGCGGTGACCGCGATCGCCCCGCAGCAGCTCGAAGCCCAGCGCGTGGTCAACATCCAGCAGATCTCGGCCCTCGCGCCCAGCTTCACCGCCAGCCAGGCGCAGCTCGCTTCGGGCTCGGTCGTGCTGCGCGTGCGCGGTATCGGCACCACCTCGAACAATATCGGCTTCGAAAGCGCGGTCGGCATCTTCGTTGACGGCGCCTACCAGTCGCGTCCGGGCGTTGCGCTAAGCGAATTCGTCGACGTGGAACGCGTCGAAGTGCTGCGCGGCCCGCAGGGCACGCTGTTCGGCCGCAACACCTCGGCCGGCGCGCTCAACATCACCAACGTCCGTCCCGATGTCACCGAGTTCGGCGGTTTCGTGAATGCGGAATACGGTGCCTTCAACGAAGTCAGCCTGCAGGGCGCGATCAACGTGCCGATCGTGCAGGACAACCTCGCCCTGCGCGTGACGGGTGCCTATCGCCAGCGCGACGGCTTCCTCGACGTGGTCAACCGCACCGGCGCCAAGATCGGCGAAACCAATGATGCCGACCAGTGGCTGGTCCGCGGCCAGCTGGGCTGGGACACCGACAGCGGGATGCGCGGGCGCATCATCGTCGACTACTCGAAGAGCAAGTCGAGCTGCTGCGGTGCGATCGAACTCTACCAGACGCCGCTGGTGACGGCCGGTGCCTATGCCGCCGTCGGCCTTGGCGCCAATGGCGGCAACGGCCAGCCGTTTGTTGCCACGACCGCCTTCGACCAGGCCGGCTTCGAGCGCGCGATGGACAACCGCACCGTCTCGCTCAACGCAGCGCCGGTGGCAGACATCGACAACTACGGGGTCACCGGTGAAATCGAATTCCCGATCTCGGAAAATGCCGACCTCATCTTCATCGGTTCCTACCGCAAGTATGAAAGCTTCGAGCGCTACGATTCCGATTTCACCGCGCTCGACATTTTCAATGTCAGTGCCCTCAACCTCGATCTCGAGACCTGGACTGCCGAACTGCGGCTGCAGGGCGAAGGGATGGACGGCAAGCTGAACTACATGTTCGGCGGCTTCTATTCGGACGAGCAGATCGACCAGTCGGCCAGCTTTGCTCTCGGTGCGGATTACGGCGAAAACGTCGGCGCACTGTTGTTCCCGGCTACCGCCGGGGCACTCGGCGCCAACCCGCTGACCGTGTTCACCGGTCGCGATCCGGCCGGCACCACCAACACCAACCGCTTCCAGCAGAGCGCCCAGAGCTACGCCATCTTCACCCACAACAGCTTCGAGATCACCGATGGTCTCGAACTGACGCTGGGCGCGCGCTATTCGTGGGAAGAAAAGTCGGGCGGGTTCAGCCAGACGGCGGTCAACAACCAGATCTGCCCGGCGACGCTCAATGCGATCGGGGCGGCCGGCAATCCGGCGGTGGTGCCCGCGGCGCTGCGGCCGACCTTCGTGGCGCTGGGCTGCTTCGGCTTCACCGCGCCGGCCAACCTGCCGCAGGCCGCAGCCCTGCCGCTGGTGCGCACCTTCCAGTCCGATTTCGATGACGAAGAGCTGATCTACACCGTCAAGCTCGGTTACGAAATCAGCCCGGCGGTGAACACCTACGCCAGCTTCACCCACGGCTACAAGGCGGGCGGGATCAACCTCGACACCACCGCAGCCGTCGGCGGTGCCGATCCGCGCTTCCTCTCGGAAGAGGTCGATGCCTATGAAATCGGCCTGAAGGCGAAGATGCTCGACGATGCCGTGACCCTCAATGTCGCGGCGTTCTACGAAGAGTTCAGCAACTTCCAGGTGCTCGAATTCACCGGCACGGCCTTCACCACCTTCAACGTTCCGGTCGCCGAAACCAAGGGCGTCGAAATCGAAGGCCTGATCCGTCCGAACAACGAGCTGACCTTCAACATCGGGGCGACCATCCTCGATGCCAGCTACCCCGAGGATTGCGATGTCGGTCAGGAAACCGTGGTCACGGTCGCCTCGCTGTGCGGCAATACGCTGACCAACGCGCCCAAGGTCGTCGCTCTGCTCGGCGGGATGTGGGAGAAGCCGCTGAACGATTCGATGGAGTTCTTCGTCTCGGGCCAGGTCCGCATGGAAGGCGACCAGCGCACCTCGACCCAGGCGATCGTGCCGCCGACTGTGGCTGCCGGTTCGACGGCCGCTCAGGTGCAGGCTGCGGTTGACGCGGCACCGCTGATCATCGCCGACGTTCAGGACGGCAAGGCCTTCGTGAACCTGCGGGCCGGCCTGCGCTTTGGCGACGGTGCCTACTCGCTCGAAGGCTGGGTCAACAACCTGACCGACGAAGTGGTGCGCGGCGTGACCTTCAACACCACCCTGCGCGGTTCGGGCGCGGCCAACTCGCGTTCGGCCTTCACCCTGCCGCCGCGCCAGTACGGCATCACCCTGCGCGCCAAGTTCTAAGGGCACGCGACAAAAGTTAGCTCCGATCACAGGAGCGGGAGAGGAGAGGCGGCTCGCGGCATGCGAGCCGCCTCTTTCTTTTTTGATTTCCGTGCCTGCCTCCGCAGACACGTCCTCGGTGCGTTTACTCCGCTCCGCTACGGACCCGCTGCGGGCGGCCGCTCGGCCTTGCGGCCCCTCGGGTGCCGATCGGCGTCAAATGCCATGATGGAGGGGAGCGGTGGCTCCGTCGCGCATCGACCGCGAGCGCACGCGTGCCCAACAAAAAAAGCGGCCCGGTTGCCCGAGCCGCCTTTCGTTTTCTCGTATCGCGCTGGCCCGGTCGCGTCAGTGACCGCAGGGCCGAACGGACAATCACATACCTCTTGCGATCACCATCTTCATCACCTCGTTCGAGCCGCCGAAGATGCGGGTGATGCGGCTGTCGCGATACATGCGGGCGATCGGGTAGTCGTTGATGAAGCCGGCCCCGCCGTGGAACTGCAGGCACTTGTCGACGACTTCGCCCTGCAACTCGGTCACCCAGTACTTGGCCATGCAGGCCGTGGCGACGTCGAGTTCGCCCTTGAGGTGGCGGGCGATGCAGTCATTGACGAAAATGCGCGCTGCGGTGCTGCGTGCCTTGAGATCGGCCATCACGAACTGGGTGTTCTGGAAATCCCAGATCGTCTGGCCGAAGGCCTTGCGGCTCTTGACGTATTCCATCGTCGTCTCGAGCGCCTTCTCGATCCCGTTGATCGCGCCCACAGCGATGATCAGCCGTTCCTGCGGCAGCTCGCCCATCAGCTGGTAGAACCCGCGCCCTTCGACCCCGCCCAGCACGTTCTCGGCCGGGACGAAAACATCATCGAAGAACAGCTCGGAGGTGTCAGCCGCGTCGAGCCCGATCTTGTCGAGCTTCTTGCCGCGCTGGAAGCCTTCGGCACCCTCGGTTTCGAGCAGCATCAGCGAAATGCCCTTGGCCCGCTCGTTGGGGTCGGTCTTGGCGACGACGATGATGAAGTCGGCGATCTGGCCGCTCGAGATATAGGTCTTGGCCCCGCTGATGCGATAGCCGTTGCCGTCCTTCATCGCACTGGTGGTGATCGATTGCAGGTCCGACCCCACGCCCGGCTCGGTCATGGCGATGGCGCTGACGAGATCGCCGGAGACAAGGCGGGGGAGGTATTTCTGCTTCTGCTCCTCGGTGCCGTGGCGCACGAGGTAGGGCAGGATCACGGTGTTGTGGAGCGAGGCGGCAAAGCCGTCGACGCCGTGCTTGGACTGCTGGTCGATCACGACGAGGTCATGGCGGAAGTCGCCGCCGTGGCCGCCATATTCGGCCGGGACTGACACGCCGAGCAGGCCGGCGGCCCCGGCCTCGCGCCAGAATTCGCGTTCGACCTGACCGTCCTCGCGCCATTTGTCGACGCGCTTCTGGGGCGCGTGCTGCTGGTAGAACTTGCCGACCGCGTCGGCGAAAATGGCGATTTCCTCTTCTTCCATGAAGGCGGGCTGCGGCACGTTGAGGACGGACATTTTACTCTCTCCAAGGGTCTGGCGGCCCACCCGAGGGGCAGAATGTTTCACGTGAAACATTTGCCATGTCGGGGTCAAAGCGGTGCCAAGTGGATGCTAACTCGGGGTCATGCGCGGCAGGTTTTCATGCCCTGCCGCGCTTCTGGGCCTTACTTGCCGGTCCAGTTCGGCTTGCGCTTCTCGGCAAAGGCGGCCGCGCCTTCGCGGGCGTCATGGCTGACGAAGACCGGGCCGATGAGCTGGCCCTGCTTGGCATAGCGTTCATCCATCGTCCAGCCGCGCGATTCCTTCACGATCTGCTTGGAGATGCGCACTGCGAGCGGGCCGTTCGCCGCGATCCGGGCGGCCAGCGCCTTGGCTGCATCGAGCGCCGAGCCTTCGGTCACCTCGTTGATGAGGCCGAGCTGGAGCGCGCGGTTCGCATCGATGAAATCGCCGGTCAGCGCCAGTTCCATCGCCACGCGCTGCGGGATCTGGTCGGGCAGCATCATCACGCCGCCAGCCGCCGCCACAAGACCGCGCTTCACTTCCGGAATGCCGAACTTCGCGCCCGCATGGGCGACCACCAGATCGCAGGCGATCATCAGTTCAAGCCCGCCGGCCAGCGCATAGCCTTCGACAGCGGCGATGAGCGGCTTCTTCGGCGGAGCTTCGACCACGCCGCCAAAGCCGCGGCCTTCCACCGTCGGACGCTCGCCGCGCAGGAAGCCCTTCAGGTCCATGCCCGAACAGAAGGTCCCGCCCGCGCCGGTGAGGATGCCGACGCGCAGATCGTCCTCGGCATCCAGCCGGTCCATCGCCGCCGCAATCCCCTCGGCCGCAGCGCGGGTCATGGCGTTCTTGGCATCGGGACGGTTGATGGTGACGATGAGGACACCATCGACAACTTCGGTCAGCACTTCAGGGGCAGCGGTCTCGCTCACAGCTCTCTCTCCTATCGAAAATGTGATTGCGATTTGAAACGCAATTCTTGTGCGAGTGGTGCAGTGGGTTTACGGACGCGTCAACCGCATTTTCGCTAGAGACGGAGAGGAAACCCATGGCCGAAGCTTACATCATCGACGCAGTTCGCACCCCGCGCGGGATCGGCAAGGTCGGCAAGGGCGCGCTGGCGCACATGCATCCGCAGCACCTCGCCGCCGCCGTGCTCAAGGCGATTGCCGAGCGCAACCATCTCGACACCGCCACCGTCGGCGATGTGGTGTGGTCGACATCGAGCCAGGAAGGCGCGCAGGGCGGTGATCTGGGGCGGATGGCGGCGCTGGATGCGGGCTATGACGTGCGGTCGAGCGGCATGACGCTGGACCGGTTCTGCGGCGGCGGGATCACCGCGGTCAATCTTGCAGCGGCGCTGGTGATGAGCGGGATGGAGGACTGCGTCGTGGCCGGCGGGACCGAGATGATGAGCCTGACCGCCGAAATGGCGAAGGAGCGCGCGCAGCATGGCCTGCCGCCGCGCATCATGGGCAGCCACAACGAACGCCTCGCCAAGGTCCACCCGCAATCGCAGCAGGGCGTCTGCGGCGATGCGATCGCGACGATCGAGGGCTTCACCCGCGAAGAGCTCGACATGGTTGCCTTCATGAGCCAGAAAAACGCCGCCCAGGCGATTGCCGAAGGCCGGTTCGACAAGTCGGTCATCCCGGTGCTCGATGATGCCGGCAATGTCGTGCTCGACAAGGAAGAATTCCCGAAGCCCGGCACCACCATGGAGGTGCTCGGCTCGCTGCCGGCGTCGTTCGAGAAGCTGGCTGACCTGTCGCTGGGCGAAGGCCAGCCGACCTTCCGCCAGATGGTCAATCAGAAATATCCCGATGTCGATATCAAGCACTTCCACGGGCCGGGCAATTCCTCGGGCGTGGTCGATGGCGCGGCAGCGGTGCTGGTGTGCTCACGCGAATATGCCGAGGCCAACGGGTTGAAGCCGCGCGCGCGGATCGTCGCCACCGCGAATATGGGCGATTGCCCGACCTTGATGCTCAACGCGCCTGTGCCTGCGGCCAGGAAGGTGCTGGAGAAGGCGGGGCTGACGCTCGATGACATTGATCTGTTCGAGATCAACGAGGCCTTCGCGGTGGTCACGGCCAAGTTCATGCGCGATCTCGGGCTGGATTGGGACCGGGTCAACGTCAACGGCGGCTCGATTGCGCTGGGCCACCCGATCGGTGCGACCGGTTCGATCCTGATCGGCACCGTGGTCGACGAGCTCGAGCGTCGCGGCGGGCGCTATGGCCTCGTGACGATGTGCGCGGCGGGCGGCATGGCCCCGGCGATCATCGTCGAGCGCGTTGACGGCTTCGTCGACTGAGGAGCAGCCACGCATGATCGCTGACAACACGCCCGTCATCATCGGGGTCGGGCAGTATTCGGAACGGGTCGGAGAGCCCGGCTACGAAGCGCTGTCCTATATGGACCTCGCCGGACGGGCGCTGGGGGCGGCGATTGCGGATAGCGGGGCTTCGGGGTCGGTCGCGGGCGCGATCGACACCCTCGCCGCGATCCGCGCCTTTGAAATGTCGCGGCCGGACCGCAAGCCGCCTTTTGGTGCGGCAAGCAATGTGCCGCGCGCGATTGCGCAGCGGGTGGGGGCGAACCCCGCCCGCGCGATCCTCACCACCACCGGCGGGCAGACCAACCAGCAGCTGGTGGGCGAGTTCGCGTCGGCCATTGCGGCGGGCGATAGCAGTTGCGCGGTGATCGTCGGCTCCGAGGCGATCTCGACCGTGCTGGCCCTCACCGGCAAGGGCGAGATCCCCGACTGGTCGGAGGCAATCGAAGGCGATTTCGAGGATCAGGGCTTCGGGGTCGAGGAACTGATGGAGCCGGTGCTGTTCATGCACGGCGCGAGCGGGGCGATCCCGCTTTATGCGCTGGCGGAGAACGCGCGGCGGCACAGGCTGGGCATGGGGCTGGAGGAATACCGGCTCGAAATCGGCAAGCTGTTCGCGCCCTTCACGCGGGTTGCGGCGGCGAACCCCCATTCGGCCGCGCCGGTTGAGCGCAGCGCGGAGGAACTGGCGACAGTCACCGATCGCAACCGCATCGTCGCCGAACCCTATCCGCGTATGACGGTTGCCCGCGATCAGGTGAACCAGGCGGCGGCGGTGATCGTCGCCTCGGCGGGCCTCGCGCGCGCATTGGGCGTGCCTGAGGACAAGTGGGTCCACATCCACGCCGTCACCGCCGCGACCGAGCTGAAGCTCTCGCAGCGGCCTGATCTGGCGGGCAACCCGGCCTCGCTTGGCTCTGTCGACGCGGCGCTGGCGCGGGCAGGCAAGGGCATCGATGCGATGCGCTACATCGACTTCTATTCCTGCTTCGCGATCCCCGTGTTCAACCAGTGCGACCATTTCGGCCTCAGCGTCGATGATCCGCGCGGGCTGACGCTGACGGGTGGCCTGCCGTTCTTCGGCGGGGCGGGGAACAACTACTCGGCCCACGCCATCGCGGAAGCCGTGCAGCGCGTGCGGGGGGATCGCGGGAGCTATGCCCTCGTCGGCGCGAATGGCGGGTGGATGAGCAAATACGCGACCGGCATCTACTCGACCGATCCGGCCGACTGGAGCGGCAATGACCGCTTCGCCGTCCTGCCCAAGGCAACCGACAAGGTGCCCGTCGCGCGCGAACCGGTGGAGGCCGCGACGGTCGAAACCTACACCATCAACCGCGGCCCCAAGGGCGCCGAGGCGATCTTCATCGGGCGTTCGGACGCGGGCGAGCGCGTGGTGGGCAATGCCGACCTCACTGATCCCGCCACTGCCGAGGCCTTCGAGAGCGGCGAGCCCTTCGGCAAGCGCCTGACGCTGACGCAGGACGAGCGCGGGCGGACTTTGGGGCGGGTGGCCTAGCGCCTAGCCCCGCCCATAAAATCGAGCGCGTCGAAGCCCTCGGGCGCGGCGACCTCTACAATCGGATCGTCGCGATCATCGAACTCCGTGCGCAGCGCGCGGCTCATGATGGCGTGCATGTGATAGAGGCAGGTGATGTAGGTCAGCTCGAGGATTTCCTCGTCGGAGAACTGCGCCTTCAGCTCGGCAAATAGCGCATCGGGCACACGGCCTGCGTGGCACACGAGCCGGTCGGCATAGGCGAGGACGAGCCGCTCCTTCGCGTCGAAGACGTCTGCCGTCTGCCACACGGGCAGGGCCGCGATCTTGGCCTCGCTCACGCCCAGCCCCCGCAGGCTCTTGCAATGCTGCGAGAAGACGAACTGGCTGCCGGTGGCCCAACCCGCCCAGGTCTGCCCCAACTCGCGCAGCACCGGATCGAGCTTGCGCTTCGGCGAGCGGTAATAGGCAAAGCCCTGCGCGGCGTGCTTGAGCGTATCGGGCGAATTGGCGAACACGCTCCACCAGTCGCCGCGGGTGCCGGTGGCGGTGCCGGGTTCGGTGACCGGATCGCGGCTGCCGAATAGCTGGTTGTAGAGCGGCAGGGCGACGGTCTCGTCCGCCTCGCCGCGCGGCACTTGCCTGAGGCGCGGCATCAGGCGTCCTCCGCCAGCGATGCAGGTACGTGGCGCACATCCTCGGGGGTGAAGGCGCGGGTGGTCGCGGCGAATTCGAGCATGATGCCGTTGGGATCGGTGAAATAGACCGAGCGCACAAACACGCCCTCGTGGGTTTCCTTCGCGTACCCTGCGGGGCTGTCATCGTGGTTGAACACCATGTGGGTGTGCGGCACGCCTGCCGCTTGCAGCCGGTCCAGCGCCGCCTCCAGCTCGCTCTCCTCCATGTTGAAGGCGAGGTGGTTCATCGAGCCGACGGCGGTCTTGGCGTCGAAGGGGAACTTCTTCACCGACGCGATCCCCGGCGCGGCGGGCGGCGCGTCCTTCCACCAGAAAAAGGCCACCGCATTGCCCCCGCCGCAATCGAAGAAGAAGTGCTGGCCGCCATCGGGCAGCTGCACGGTCTTGAACAGCGGCATGCCCAGCACCTCGGTATAGAACCGCGTCGTTTCGGCCATGTCGCGGCACACCAGCGCGATATGGTTGATCCCTGTCGTGCGTATCATCGCCTCTCTCCCTCTCGCGCAGGAACCTGCCCTGATCGCGCGGCGCTGGCAATTGCTTGCGCGAATCGGCGATTTCGGCTAGATGGTTTCAATTGAAACTATCTCGAATGCCGAGGGGATTATCCGCCATGAACGCGCCTACCAAAGACCTCTTCGACAACCCTGTCGGCCTCGACGGGTTCGAATTCGTCGAGTTCTGCGCGCCCGAGAAGGGCATGCTCGAACCCGTGTTCGAAGCGATGGGCTTCACCCGCGTGGCGCAGCACCGCTCGAAGGATGTGCACCTGTGGCGGCAGGGCGGCATCAACCTCATCGCCAATTACGAGCCGCGTTCGGCCGCGTGGTACTTCGCGCGCGAGCATGGCGCATCGGCCTGCGGCATGGCCTTCCGCGTGCGCGATGCGGCCAAGGCCTATGACCACCTCATCGCCAAGGGCGCAGAGCCAGTCGCGGTGCAGACCGGCGTCATGGAACTGCGCATCCCCGCGATCCGCGGGATCGGCGGGGCGATCCTCTATCTGGTCGATCGCTACGAAGGCGCGGACAAGGCGAACGGCCTCACCATCTACGACATCGATTTCGAATATCTGCCCGGCGTCGACAAGCACCCGGTGGGCGCGGGCTTCCACACGATCGATCACCTCACCCACAACGTCTACACCGGCCGCATGAAGTACTGGGCGGACTATTACGAGACGCTGTTCAACTTCCGCGAGATCCGCTTCTTCGACATCAAGGGCGAGTACACCGGGCTGACGTCGAAGGCGCTGACCGCGCCCGACGGCAAGATCCGCATCCCGCTCAATGAAGAAGGCGAGGGCGGCAAGGGCCAGATCGAGGAATTCCTGCGCGCCTTCAACGGCGAGGGCATCCAGCACATCGCGCTGATCTGCGATGATCTGGTGGCCTGCTGGGACCGCCTCCAGAAGCTCGGCGTGCCCTTCATGACCGCGCCGCCCGCGACCTATTACGAGATGCTGGCGGATCGCCTGCCCGGCCACGGCGAGGATGTGGACAGCCTCAAGATGCGCGGCATCCTGCTGGACGGGACGACGGAGGGCGGCAGCCCCCGCCTCCTGCTCCAGATCTTCGCGCAGGCGCAGGTCGGCCCGGTGTTCTTCGAATTCATCCAGCGCAAGGGTGACGAGGGCTTTGGCGAGGGCAACTTCAAGGCCCTGTTCGAAAGCATGGAGCGCGACCAGATCATCCGCGGTGTGCTCAATGTCGAGGAACCGGCACAATGACCCACCCCGTATCCCTGTCCGGAATCCACCACGCCGCCTACCGCTGCAAGGACGCCAAGGAGACGGTGGAATGGTACGCCCGCGTGCTGGGCATGACCTACACCACCGCCTTTGCCGAGGATCACGTGCCCTCGACGGGCGAGTATGATCCCTACATGCACATCTTCCTCGACGCGGGGAACGGCAACATCCTTGCCTTCTTCGAGCTGCCGAACCAGCCGGAGATGGGCAAGGATCCCAACACCCCCGCATGGGTGCAGCACCTCGCGCTGAAGGTGCCCTCCGAGGAGGCGCTGCTGGCGGCCAAGGCGCATATCGAGGCGCAAGGCATCGACGTGCTCGGCCCGACGCATCACGGCATCTTCAAGTCGATCTACTTCTTCGATCCCAATGGCCACCGCGTGGAACTGGCCGCCGATATCGGCACGCCCGATCAATATGCCGAGCTTGCCCGCGTCGCCCCGGTGATGCTGGAGGAATGGTCGCAGACCAAAACCGCCCCGCGTCATGCCGATTGGCTGCACGAGATTGCGCGGGCAGAACACGCGGCCAAGGCTTGAGGCCGGCTTTTTGATCTGACGCAAAGCGCCTGAGGCGCGACTCCCCCACCTTGGGCCATCCAAGAGGGGGAGTCGGCCCATGCGCATTCTGTTCGTTCATCCCAATTACCGTTCCGGCGGGGCCGAGATTGCCGGGACATGGCCGCCCGCATGGGTCGCCTATCTCTCCGGGCCGCTGAAGCGCGCGGGCTTTACCGACATCACCTTCATCGACGCGATGACCGAGGGGCTGTCGGACGAGGAACTGGCCGAGCGGATGGCCGCGCTCCAGCCCGATGTGGTCGGCACCACGGCCATCACCCCGTCGATCTACGCTGCCGAGCGCGTGCTGGAAGTCGCCGCGCTGACCGTGCCGCGCGCGGTGCGGGTGCTGGGCGGGATCCATGCGACCTTCATGTATGCTCAGGTGCTGGCCGAAGCCCCGCATATCGACGTGATCGTGCGCGGCGAGGGCGAGGAGATCGCAGTCGAGCTGTTCACGGCCATCAGCGAGGGCCGCTTCCCCGCCGAAGCCCGCGCGATCAAGGGCCTCGCCTTCCGCGAGGGCGAAACGGTGGTCGCCACCGAGGCCGCCGACACGATCAAGGACATGGCATCGATCAAGCCCGACTGGGACGTGCTCGACTGGAACCAGTACACCTACATCCCGCTTGGCACCCGCGTTGCCATCCCCAATCTCGCGCGCGGCTGCCCCTTCACCTGTTCCTTCTGCTCGCAATGGAAGTTCTGGCGCGATTACCGCGTGCGCGATCCCAAGGACGTGGTCGACGAGATCGAGGAGCTGCACGAGAAGCACGGCGTCGGCTTCTTCATCCTTGCGGACGAGGAACCGACCATCAACCGCAAGACCTTCATCAAGTTCTGTCAGGAGCTGATTGATCGCGGCCTGCCCGACAAGGTGAAGTGGGGGATCAACACCCGCGTCACCGATATCTACCGCGACAAGGAATTGCTGCCCTTCTACCGCAAGGCCGGCCTCGTCCATGTGAGCCTCGGCACCGAAGCGGCGGCGCAGATGAAGCTCGACCGGTTCAACAAGGAAACCAAGGTCGAGGAGAACAAGCAGGCGATCAAGCTGCTGCGCGATGCCGACATCTTCGTCGAGGCGCAGTTCATCGTCGGGCTCGACAACGAAACCCCCGAGACGCTGGAGGATACCTTCCAGATGGCGTGGGACTGGCAGCCCGATCTGGCCAACTGGGCGATGTACACGCCCTGGCCCTACACTCCGCTGTTCGAGACGCTGAAGGACCAGGTCGAGGTCCACGATTTCAGCAAGTACAACTTCGTCACGCCGATCATGAAACCCGCCGCGATGGAGCGCGGGGAGCTGCTCAACGGGGTGATGAAGAACTACCGGCGGTTCTACATGAGGAAGGCGCTGTTCCACTATCCGTGGCGCGGCACCGGCTTCCGGCGGCGCTATCTGCTGGGGTGCCTGTGGGCCTTCCTGCGCGCGGGCTTCAAGCGCACCTTCTACGATCTCGGCAAGGCGGGCTACTGGGGTCCGCAGACCGCCAAGAAAGTGGAGTTCCACTTCGACGAGAGCCGCGCCGCCGCGATCGATGCGGCGAGCGACTGGGAAACCGCGGCTGACCGCGCCGCGCAGGCTGCCGAGCGCCGCGAGGCCGTGCGCGAGCAGATGAAGCAGCGGGGTGAAGATCGCCGGCGAGACCGGATCGATGTCGACTGAGGCGCGCATCCTCCCGCGCCGCAGATCAGGCGCGCTGATCGGGCCCAATGCGGTGTTGCAGGCCGTGGCGGTGATGGAAGACCTGCTGGGGGCTGCCGAGACGCGCGCGATCCTGCTCGATGCGCAGATCCACGCCCTGCCTTCGGGGGAGGCGATGATCCCGGAGGTGCAGGCGCTGCGGCTCCACCGCTGGCTGGCGCTGCACGAGCCGATGGGCTGTCTCCACATCGCCGAGGAAGCAGGCGCGCGGACGGCGGATTACATCATCGCCAACCGCATCCCGCGCGCTGCCGCATGGCTGTTGCGCCGCCTGCCCGCGATGCTTGCCGCGCCGCTGCTGATGGCAGCGATCGGGAAGCATGCCTGGACCTTCATCGGGGCGGGGGTGTTTGTGCCGGACGGCGCATGGCGCTTCGCAATTGATCGCAGCAAGGCGGGCGATCCGATGGTGCCGCCTGACAGCCTGTTCCTATGGTACGCGGCGGTCTTCACCCGGCTCTACAGCCAGCTGGTGGCAGACGATTGCACCTGCCGGATGGTGGAGGGCGACGAAGGCCACCGCCCGCGCCGCAGCTACGCGATCACCCGCGCCTAGCGTCCCCCGCGGCGCTTGGCGTCGGCCTCGCGCTTGAGCTTCAGCAGTTCCTCGATGTCGACGATTTCGGCGCGGGCCTTCATCCACATGGTGCCGCCCGTGCCCCACGCCACCATCGCCACCAGATAGAGCGCAAGGCGGAGGTTGAAGGCCGGGCCTTCGGGCGTATTGGAAGCAAACCAGACAAAGCCGCCGGTGATCGGCGCCAGCAGCGCCATCCAGATCAGCGTCTGGCGCCACCCCTTGGCATTGCGCGGGGCGATCTTGAAGCTCCACCGGCCGTAACGGGTCAGGATAAAGGGCTTGTCTTCGTCACGCATCCTCGGCTCCTTCCTGCGATCCGCCCGCCGGGCGACCGCGCTTGGCGGCCTTGCTGACCGCCGCTTTCACCCCGCGCCGCGTCAGTGCTTCGCGCAGCAGCACCTCGATCTCGGCGTTCACGCTGCGCAGCTCGGCATCGGCGAGCCGCTGGACCGCATCGTGAAGCGCCGGATCGAGGCGCAGGGGAAAGGCTTTCTTGGTACTCATCACAGGTTCGTCAGTAGAGCGACCCTGCATTGACCACCGGCTGGGTGTCGCGCTCGCCGCACAGCACCACCATCAGGTTCGAGACCATCGCCGCCTTGCGTTCATCGTCGAGGTGGACGACGTCCTTCTCGCTGAGCTGGGTGAGCGCCATCTCGACCATCGTCACCGCGCCTTCGACCAGCTTCTTGCGCGCCGAGATGACCGCCTCGGCCTGCTGGCGGCGCAGCATCGCGCCGGCGATTTCGGGGGCATAGGCAAGGTGGGTAAGGCCGCATTCGTCGACCGTGATCCCCGCCACCGCCAACCGCTCGATCAGCGCCGCGCGCAGCTCCACGCCGACTTCCTCGTGGTTGCCGCGCAAGGTGACTTCGAGGTGCTCGATGTCGTCATAGGGGTAGCGCGAGCCGATCGAACGCACCGCCGCCTCGATCTGGGCGGTGACGAATTCGCGGTAGTCATCGACGTCGAACAGCGCCTGGGCGGTGTCGGTCACGCGCCACACCACCTGCGCGGCCATCTCGATCGGGTTGCCGCGCGCGTCATTAACCTTGATGGTCTGCGAAATGACGTTGTTGGCGCGCACCGCGATCTTCTTGCGGCCGAGCCACGGCAGCACCCAGCGCAGGCCCTCGTTGCGATCGGTGCCCTTGTAAGCGCCGAACAGCTGGATCGCTGCGGCTTCGTTGGGGTTGATCATGTAGAACCCGGTGAGGATGAACAGGCCGATGAAGCCCGTGATGATCGCGCCGATCATCAGGGTTCCATCCACCTGGGGATCAGGCGCAATCGCCCCGAGAAACAGCCATGCGGCCGCCGCGACCAGTGCGAGGCTGACCAGAAGCATCACATAACCGCTCTGCGTCGTCGCCGCGACTTCGCGGCTGCGATTGAGGGCAATCGGTTCAGAAGAGGACATGACGAATCTCCATTTGCGATATAATTATGATATCATATTTATATCAGATCGCAGCGCCGTCAAGCGGATTTGATCAAGCACAAAAAAGGCCCCCGGTGTCGCCACCGGAGGCCTCTTGTCTGTCAGCGCGTCGCTGCGGCTCAGGCGTGATATTTGGCCCAGGTCACATCGAAGCGATCGGCGTTCATCACCTTGTTCCACGCCGAGATGAAGTCGCACACGAACTTGCCCTCGTTTCCGGCTTCGGCATAGACCTCTGCCTGAGCGCGCAACATCGAGTTCGAGCCGAACACGAGATCAGCGCGGGTGGCGCGATACTTCTCCGCCCCCGTCTTGCGGCAGGTGCCGACATATTCCTCGTCGCCCGAACCTTCGACCGGTGCCCACTTGGTGTTCATGTCGAGCAGGTTGCGGAAGAAGTCCGGGGTGAGCGTGCCGACGCTGTCGGTGAACACCCCGTGCGAGGTGTTGCCGCTGTTCGCGCCGAGCACACGCATGCCCGCCACCAGCACCGCCATCTCGGGGATCGACAGGCCGAGGAGATGCGCCTTGTCGATCAGCATTTCCTCGGTGCGTACGACCGACTTGGTCTTGAGGTAGTTGCGGAAGCCATCGGCAAAGGGCTCCATCGGCTCGAAGCTGGCCGCATCGGTCTGTTCGGCCGAGGCATCGCCGCGCCCGCCGGTGAAGGGCACGGTGACGTCGAAACCGGCATCCTTGGCTGCCTTCTCGACCGCCGCACTACCGGCCAGCACGATCGCATCGGCCATGGAGAGGCTGCCGCGATGGGCTTCGAGCACACCCAGCACCTTGGACAGTTCCTCCGGATCGTTCACCGCCCAGCCGCTCTGCGGAGCCAGTCGCACACGCGCGCCATTGGCGCCGCCGCGATGGTCCGAATTGCGGTAGGTCGAAGCCGAGGCCCACGCTGCCTTCACCAGTTCGGAGACCGAGAGGCCCGAGCCGAGGATCGCTGCCTTGAAGCGGGCGACTTCGGCATCGGCAGGGGTGGTGCCGGCGGGCACCGGATCCTGCCAGATCAGGGTTTCGGACGGGACTTCCGGCCCGAGGTAACGCACGCGCGGACCTATGTCGCGGTGGCACAGCTTGAACCACGCGCGGGCGAAGGCATCGTCCAGTGCCGCCTGATCGTTCAGGAACTTCTCGGAGATCTTGCGATATTCCGGATCGTTCTTGAGCGCCATGTCGGCGGTGGTCATCATCGTCGGAACGCGCTTGTTGGGGTCACGCGCGTCGGGCGCCATGTCGGCCGGATCGGGGTTGATCGGCGTCCACTGGTTCGCGCCTGCGGGCGACTGCACCAGCTGGAAATCGTACTTGAACAGGATGCGGAAATAGTCGCCGCCCCACTGGGTCGGGTTGTTCGACCACGCTCCCTCGATCCCCGAAGTGGTGATGTTGCCGGTGGTGATCTCGTCCTGATCGACCAGCCAGCCGAAGCCCTGCAGGTGCAGTTCCTCGCTTTCGGGCGAACCGCCGAAGGTGTCCGACGGGGCCGCGCCATGGGCCTTGCCGAAAGCGTGGCCGCCGGCGACCAGCGCCACGGTTTCCTCGTCGTTCATCGCCATGCGGCCGAAGGTTTCGCGCATGTCGCGGGCCATGCCCTCGGGATCATGCGGGTTGCCCTGTGGGCCTTCGGGGTTGACGTAGATGAGGCCCATCTGGATCGCAGCGAGCGGGTTTTCGAGCGCGGCATTGTCTGTGGGACGGATGCGGGTGGCAACGCCTTCGTTGACCCACTGCTCTTCGGTGCCCCAGTAGACGCTTTCGGGCTCATAGACGTCCGCGCGGCCGCCGCCGAAGCCGAACACCGGCCCGCCCATCGATTCAATCGCGACATTGCCGGCGAGGATGAACAGGTCCGCCCAGCTGATGTTCTTCCCGTACTTCTGCTTGATCGGCCACAGCAGGCGGCGCGCCTTGTCGAGGTTGCCGTTATCGGGCCAGGAATTGAGCGGAGCGAACCGCTGCTGGCCGGAGTTCGCCCCGCCGCGCCCGTCACCGGTGCGATAGGTGCCTGCCGCGTGCCACGCCATGCGGATGAAGAAGGGGCCGTAATGGCCATAATCCGCCGGCCACCACGGCTGATCGTCGGTCATCAGCGCCGTGAGATCGGCCTTCAATGCGGCGTAATCGAGCGTGTTGAACGCCTCGGCATAGTCGAACTCCTCGCCATAGGGGTTCGCGCTCCGGCCGCCTTCGGTCAGGATGTCGAGCTGCAGCGCCTCGGGCCACCAGTCGCGGTTGGTGCGGCCCAGCAGATTGCGCATTTCGCTCGATCCGTGGAACGGACAGCCGCCGCTCATCTCTCCGGTTTTCGCGTCCATGTTTCTCTCTCCTCGCGTGTGCTTGTGTCAGACTCGCCCTTGATGGGGAGGCTATGAGAAGAAGATTACGCTTTCAGGATGGCGCGTCCAATCGATTAATGCGCGCGTTTTGATTGAGTGGGGCGATTAATCCGGGCCGCTCGGACCGCAAACGAAAACGGGCTCCCAGAATGGGAGCCCGCAAGGGCGCCAAATGAAACTGGCGGCCGCCCGCAGCGGAAGCGAAGCTGGATCGCCAAAGGCGAGCCACCCGACCTTCAGGTCGCATGAGCGAGGAAGCGCGCTCGCGGAGGCGCGCGCGCCCCAAGAAATCACGCCGCCTGCGCGATGGTCTCCACCGGCTCGTTGCGGATCAGGAAGTCGAACGCGCCCAGACCTGCCTTCGCGCCTTCGCCCATGGCGACGACGATCTGCTTGTGCGGCACGGTGGTGCAATCGCCCGCGGCATAGATGCCGGGGATGCTGGTCGCGCCGTGATCGTCGATCACGATCTCGCCGAACTTGCTGAGTTCCAGACCGATGTCCCGCAGCCATTCGGTGTTGGGGACGAGGCCGATCTGCACGAACACGCCTTCGAGGTCGATGCGGCGCTCGTCACCGCTGGCGCGGTCCTTGACCACGAGGCCGTTCACACGGGTGCCGTCACCCAGCACCTCGGTGGTCTGGCCGTTGGTGATGATCTCGACATTGGCCATCGAGCGCAGCTTGCGCTGGAGCACCTCGTCGGCGCGCAGCTTGGTGTCGAACTCGATCAGCGTGACGTGGCCGACGATCATGGCAAGGTCGATCGCGGCTTCGACGCCCGAATTGCCGCCGCCGATCACTGCGATGCGCTTGCCCTTGAACAGCGGGCCGTCGCAGTGCGGGCAGTAGGCAACGCCCTTGTTGCGATACTCCGCCTCGCCCGGCACGCCGAGATTGCGCCAGCGCGCGCCGGTCGAAAGGATCAGCGAGCGCGCCTTGAGGGTCGCGCCGTTGGCCATCACCACCTCGTGATAGCCGCCCACGTCCTTGGCCGCGCGCAGTTCCACCGCGCGGGCGAGGTCCATCAGGTCGATCTCGTATTCGCCGACGTGCTTTTTGAGGCTGTCAGTGAGCTTCGGCCCTTCGGTGTAGGGCGTGCCGGGGAGGTTCTCGATCCCGAGGGTGTCCATCAACTGCCCGCCGAAGCGCTCGGCCGCGATGCCGGTGCGGAAGCCCTTGCGCGCGGTATAGACCGCCGCCGCAGCGCCCGCCGGACCGCCACCGACCACCAGCACCTCGAACGGCGCCTTGGCGGCGAGCTTCTCGGCCTGCTTGGCGTCGGCGTTCTTGTCGAGCTTCGACAGGATTTCCGCCAGCTCCATCTTGCCGTTGTAGAAGGGCTCGCCGTTGAGGAAGGTCGCGGGCACGGCCATGATGTCGCGCGCTTCGACTTCGCTCTGGAAGGTGCCGCCCTCGATCAGGGTCGCGTGGATGCGCGGGTTCTCCAGCGCCATCAGCGTCAGCGCCTGCACGACGTCGGGGCAGTTGTGGCACGAGAGCGAGAAGAACATCTCGAAATTGTAGTCGCCCTCCAGCGCGCGGACCTGCTCGATCAGGTCGGCGTCAACCTTGGGCGGGTGGCCACCGGCCCACAGCAGCGCGAGCACCAGCGAGGTGAATTCGTGGCCCATCGGCAGGCCGGCAAAGCGCACCCACTTGTTCGCGTCAGACGCGCGGCGGATCACGAAGCTGGGCTTGCGGGCGTCCGTGCCGTCGAACCGCGCGGTGACGAGATCATGCAGGCCTGCGATCTGTTCGATCAATGCACGCGTCTGGCGCGACTTCTCGCTGTCATCCAGCGAGGCGACCAGTTCGATGCCTTCGCGAAGGTTGCCGAGATAGGTCTTGAGCTGGGCCTGCATGGCGGCGTCGAGCATGGGTGTCCTCCGGGCGCGGGTGAGCGCTGGGTCAAATCTGGGGAAGGGTAACGCGGGACCGGACGCCGCCCGCCGCTCGCCCCACAAAGGGGGGGGGAGTGGGCAAGGGGCAGGGACATCCGGTCCCGGCTACGACCCGAGGGCTTGGTGCTCTCGGGATTTTACAGCGGGCGCGCCTTGGGGGGGGAGGGCGGCGCGCCCGCCGGTCGGGTTAGATCTTGCCGACGAGATCGAGCGAGGGGGCCAGCGTGTCGCTGCCTTCTTCCCACGCTGCCGGGCAGACCTGACCGGGGTTGGCGCGCACATACTGCGCGGCCTTGATCTTGCGGGTCAGTTCGTTGGCATTGCGGCCGACGCCTTCGCAGGTGATTTCCATGATCTGGATCACGCCCTCCGGATCGACCACGAAGGTCGCACGGTCAGCGAGGCCCACGCCTTCGCGCAGCACGCCGAAGTTGTTCGACAGCACGTGGTTCTGGTCGCCCAGGAACGGGAAGGTCAGCTTGCCGATCTTGTCCGAGGTGTCGCTCCAGGCCTTGTGGCTGAAGTGCGTGTCGGTCGAGACGGCGTAGACTTCGACGCCCATCGACTGGAGGGTGGCGTACTTCTCGCCCATGTCTTCCAGCTCGGTCGGGCACACGAAGGTGAAGTCGGCCGGGTAGAAGAAGAACACCGACCACTTGCCAGCGAGGTCCGCGTCGGTGACGGTGAAGAAGTCCTTGCCCTTCTGGAAGGCGGTGGCGGTGAAAGGCTGGATGGTCGAACCGATGATACCCATGGGAGTTTGTCCTTATGTTGGGTTGAGGGGGAGAGGGTGGAAACTTGTGCTGCCCAAATAGGGATTATTGCGCTGCACAAAAGTTGATTGTTGCGATTGCACAAATCGCTTTTTCCAATCGTAGAGGCGGGAACCAATCGGATTTGTTGTTGGAAGACGGGATGCGGTGGCCCGCTGGCCGTCTGGTGGTGCCCGGCTTCGGCCTGTCCTCCATTGGTAATTTGCAATAATTGTTGCGTTAACACAACGAATCGCGTATCAGGATCGCATGACGAGGGAAATTCACAATCGAATCGCCATGTTCCGGGCTGATGCGGGATTGACCCGCCGCGAGCTGGCCGATGCCGTCGGGGTTAACCCCCAGACCATCGGCTTCCTCGAACGCGGTGACTACAAGCCGAGCCTGGAACTGGCGCTGTCGATTGCCGAGGTGTTCGGCGTGTCGGTGGAGTTGCTGTTTTCGTTCCAGCCGTTCCCCTCACTCTCGCAGGCTTTGCAGAAGGGACGCGAATGATGGATTATAGGAAGAACGGAGTGATCACGCGGATGGATCGGATCGCGATTGTGGTGACGGGCCAGGATGCCGGGACTGGAATGGCCCGGCGCGTTTCGATCCTAGCCAACCTGCTGTTCATCGCGGCCGGCCTCGCAGGCCTCGTCCTCACCGTACAAGGACAGAACGGCTTTTGGCTGGTGTTCGTCGCCATGGTCGCTGCGGGCAGTTATTCGGGGGTCCTCGAATACCAGCAGCGCGGCATGGCCCCGCGCGACGAGCGCGAGTGGGCTGTCTTCTGGAAGGCGATGGCGATCGGCGCCTTTGTGTCTTGTGTGCTTGTGGGACTCTGGGCGATGCTGCTGGGCTCTTTCGCCGATCAGGGGATGTGGTATCCAGACCGCTCGGAGGAATGGCAGGCCGCGGGGGTGTTTATCCTCGGGCTGATGGTTCAGATCACCAATATTGCCAAGGCGTGGATGACGCCGGCCTATGCGGCAGCGCTTGGCGAGGAGGATTGAACCTCATCCCACCTGCCCGCGATGCAGCAGCTTGTGGTCCGCCAGCACCAGCGCCATCATCGCTTCCACGACAGGCGTGCCGCGGATGCCCACACAAGGGTCGTGGCGGCCCTTGGTGACGACTTCCACCGCCTCGCCCGCGCTGTTGATCGATTCCACCGGGGTGAGGATCGAGGAGGTCGGCTTGAACGCCACGCGGCACACCACCGGCTGTCCGGTCGAAATGCCGCCTGCCGTGCCGCCTGCGTGGTTGGCGAGGAATTCGGGCGAGCCATCCGCGCCGGGGCGCATCCGGTCGGCATTCTCTTCGCCCGAGAGGCGCGCGGCCTCGAACCCGTCGCCGATCTCGACGCCCTTGACCGCGTTGATGCTCATCATCGCGCTCGCGAGATCGCTGTCGAGCTTCGCATAGATCGGCGCGCCCCAGCCTGCGGGGACGCCGGTCGCGACACATTCGACAATCGCGCCGAGTGATGATCCCGCCTTGCGCGCGGCATCGACCTTTTCTTCCCAGCGCTTGGCGGCTTCGGGGTCGGGGCAGAAGAAGGGGTTCTTGGCGATCTCGGCATAGTCGATGTTCGCCGGATCGATCTTGTCGCCGCCCAGCTCGCAGACATAGGCGGTGATGGTGACTTCCGGGATCACCAGCCGCGCCACGGCGCCCGCTGCCACCCGCGCCGCTGTCTCGCGGGCCGAGGAGCGCCCGCCGCCGCGATAGTCGCGGACGCCGTATTTCGCGTCGTAGGCGTAGTCGGCATGGCCCGGCCGATATTGCTGGGCGATGGCGCTATAGTCCTTAGACCGCTGATCGGTGTTCTCGATCATCAGGCTGATCGGCGTGCCGGTGGTCTTGCCCTCGAAGGTGCCGGACAGGATCCGCACCAGATCATCCTCGCGCCGCTGGGTTGTGAAGCGGCTGGTCCCGGGCTTGCGCGCGTCCATGAAGGGCTGGATGAACTCCTCGCTGATGGCGAGCCCCGGCGGGCACCCGTCAACGACCGCGCCCAGTGCGGGCCCGTGGCTCTCTCCCCAGGTGGTAAAGCGCAGCACGCGCCCGAAGGTGTTCCAGCTCATGGGGCCGTTCCTTTACCCAAACTCCCGTTCGTGTCGAGCGTAGTCGAGACACCTGCGCCCTTGCCTCTCGACTGCGCTCGAGGCGAACGGGGATTGTGGACGGGTTCGCTCTGGCCAAGCGAGCCCGAGTGAGGCAAGAACAAACCATGATTGCAAAGCTCTCAGGCAGGCTTGATGCGACCGGCGAGGACTGGGCGATCGTCGATGTCGGCGGGGTGGGCTACCTCGTCCACTGCTCCAGCCGCACGCTCGCCGCCTTGGGCGAGGTGGGCGAGGGCTGCACCGTCCACACCGAATTGCAGGTGAGCGAGAACGACATGCGCCTCCTCGGGTTCGCCGAGCAGGCCGAGCGCGACTGGTTCCGCCTGCTGACCGGCGTGCAGGGCGTGGGGAGCAAGGTCGGCCTCGCGATCCTCTCCGCGCTCTCGACCGGAGAGTTGCGCGACGCCTGCGGGAAGGGCGACGCGGCGATGGTGGCCCGCGCGCAGGGCGTGGGACCGAAGCTGGCGGGCCGGATCGTCAACGAGCTGAAGGACAAGGCCGGCGCGATGCCGGGCGGCTCGGGCGGGTTTGCGGTGAGCGCCGCTTCCGCCCCCGCAGGCAGCAAGGGCGCGGATGCGGCGAGCGCTTTGGAGAACCTCGGCTTCAAGCCTGCCGTCGCCGCACAGGCCGTCGCGCGGGCGCTGGAAGAACTGGGCGAGGGCGCGAGCGAGGGCGACCTGATCCGCGTGGCGCTGAAGAAGGCGGCTGGGTGATGCGGCGTGACTGACGACACCCCCCTCCACACCCCCACCCGCCAGCCCGGCGACCCGGACGCAGCCCTGCGCCCGCGCCGCTTGGCCGAATTCGTCGGGCAGGAGGCGGCCAAGGGGAACCTTGCGGTCTTCATCGCGGCCGCCCGCGCGCGGGGCGAGGCGATGGACCATACGCTGTTCTTCGGCCCCCCGGGCCTCGGCAAGACCACGCTGGCGCAGATCATTGCGGGCGAGCTGGGCGTGGGGTTTCGCGCCACTTCCGGCCCGGTGATCGCCAAGGCGGGTGATCTCGCCGCGCTGCTCACCAATCTCGAACCGCATGATGTGCTGTTCATCGACGAGATCCACCGCCTCTCGCCGATGGTGGAAGAGGTGCTCTATCCTGCGATGGAAGACCGCGCGCTCGATCTCATCATTGGCGAGGGGCCTTCGGCGCGCTCGGTCCGCATCGACCTGCCGCCCTTCACCCTGATCGGCGCGACCACGCGGCAGGGCCTGCTGACCACGCCTTTGCGCGACCGCTTCGGCATTCCGGTGCGGCTCAATTTCTACACCCATGACGAGCTTGACCGCGTGGTGACCCGCGCGGCGGGGCTGCTCGGCCTCGCTATCGATCCCGAGGGCGCGCGCGAGATCGCGCGGCGATCGCGCGGGACGCCGCGTGTGGCGGGGCGCCTGCTGCGCCGCGTGCGCGACTTTGCCGATGTCGCGGGCGCGGCCACCGTCACCCGCGCGGTGGCGGACCAGGCGCTCACCCGGCTGGAGATCGACCGGCTCGGGCTTGACCTGATGGACCGCCGCTACCTCGCCATGATTGCCACCACCTACAAGGGCGGCCCGGTGGGGATCGAGACGCTCGCGGCGGGCCTTGCCGAGCCGCGTGACACGATCGAAGAAGTGGTCGAACCCTTCCTCATCCAATTGGGTCTGGTGGCCCGCACCGCGCGCGGGCGCGTGCTGAATGATGCCGGCTGGGCGCATATGGAAATGACGCCGCCCCAGAATGAGTCGCCCGATTCTCTCTTGCGTCAGGCCGGCCTGTTTGAGGATGATCGTTAACCTTTGGGCTAACCGGCGCCCCTTTTTCGGTGCCAGTTCGGGACAGCGCCTTTCAAATCAAGCGGAATCCGGGCGATTCCGGCGCTGCGCGGGGCTGATCGACGGTTAACCCGATTGCCCCTTCGGCCTTCCACCCATCAAAAGGTTGACTGGATCAGGTGACGCCTGCGGACAGTCCGCGGGAGTTGCCACAGGCAAACAGGGTTAACGACTATGTCGCTCAAACTGGCCATCGCGAAGCTTTCTGCCGCTGCCGCAGGGGTGGCGTTGTTGCAGGGCGGCGCGGTGCGTGTGGCCGAACCGCTCAACACCGCCGCTCCGGATTTCTCGACCAATATCGACGGCAAGCTCATCGCAGTCGATCCGGAAACCGGCATGCGCTACATCAAGGGCGCCGAGCGGATCATTCCGGAAGAGCGTCGCCGCCGCATTGTCGAGCGCACGATCGAGTGCCAGCCGGTGGGCGCCTCGATGCCGGCCGGCGCGGTGCAGACCTATGTCAATGATGCGGAATGCCCGCCGCTGGCGCAGGTGGCCTATATGCCCGCGCCGCTTCCCCCGCTTCCGCCGGTTTCGGGCGGCGGCGGCATGGGCGGCGGCTGGGGCGGTGGCTTCGGCGGCGGCTTTGGCGGTGGCATGGGCTTTGGTGGCGGCTTCTTCGGCGGCTTCTTCGGTGGCGGCGGCTCGTCGTCGGGCGATGTTTCGGTCTCTACCACGACGTCGACCAGCGGTGGTTCGTCGTCTGGTGATGTCAGTTCCTCGACGTCCTCGGGCGGCTCGACCTCGGGCTCCAGCGGGATCGTGATCGACATTGATATCGACAACTCGACGTCGACCACCTCTTCCTCAGGGACGATCACCTCCACTACCACTTCGTCTTCGGGTCAGATCAGTTCCTCGACCGGTCAGGTATCGACTTCGACCTCGACCGGGGCCGTGTCCTCTTCGACCGGCGCGGTGTCGAGCACCAGCACCTCGGGCAACGTGTCCTCGTCCACGGGCGCGGTTTCGAGCAGCACCGGCGCGGTCTCCAGCTCCACCGGTTCTGTTTCGAGCTCGACCGGTGCAGTGTCCAGCTCGACCGGTTCGGTGTCGAGTTCCTCGGGCAATGTCTCCAGCAGCTCCGGCAATGTCTCCAGTAGCTCCGGCAATGTGTCCAGCTCTTCGGGTAACGTGTCGAGCAGCTCGGGCAACGTCTCAAGCTCGTCGGGCAATGTCAGTTCGTCGAGCGGGAATGTCTCGAGTTCTTCGTCCTCGAGTTCGTCGAGCAGTTCTTCCTCGTCCTCGTCCAGCTCCAGTAGCTCGTCTTCGAGCTCCTCGGGCGGCAGCGGCGGATCGAGCGGCCACCCCGGCACCACCACCTCGGGCGGTTCGTCGGGCGGCAGTTCGTCGTCCTCCTCGTCGAGCGGCAGTTCGTCCTCGTCCTCCTCATCGGGCGGCGCGACCAGCGGCGGCAGCACCTCGGGCGACATGACCAGCAGCACCAGCAGCTCGTCTTCGTCTTCGTCGAGCTCCTCGTCCTCGTCGAGCTCCTCCTCGACCGGCACGTCGACCGGATCGAGCGGCTCGTCGGGCAGCAGCGGTTCGTCCTCGGGTTCCTCGGGTTCGTCGAGCTCGAGCAGCAGCAGCAGCTCTTCGTCCTCGTCGTCGTCCTCGTCCTCGGGTTCGTCCTCGAGCACCAGCGGCGGCCATGATGTCCCCGCACCGCCGATGATGGCGCTGTTCGGCCTTGCGGCTGCGGCGATCCTCACCCGCCGCCGGAAGGCTGCGGCTCAGGCGGACTGAGCGCGGGTTAGAACAACAAGCGGCAGGGCTCCTGCCGGAACCACTTGGTGATGACATGCTTCACCCCCCCGCCGGACAGGCAGTCCGGCGTGGCGGGTGAGCAGGTTTGGATGGCCCACGGGGGTCATGTTGTTCCACACCAGCATCGCGCCGGTCGGCAGGCGGAAGCGCAGTCCCAGTTCGCAGAAATCGGTCTCGCCGCCCTCAGTCGGCTGGTTGAGGCACACCATCGCCGTCCAGGTGCGCTGGCCGCCACGCGGGCCTTCCTGGTCCCAGTAGCGGGTGCCCGTCTCCATATAGTCGAAGTGGTGCTTGAATTCCTGCCCCGCCGTGTAGCGCTAGCCCTGCATCCTTTCGGAATAGATCGGATCGATCCCCAGCAGGTCGGCGATATACTGCTCGCAGCTTTTCGGCAGCGGATCGTCATTGGCGAAGTGATGGGTGTAGCTGGTGCGGAAGTTCTCGCGCTCGGTCCCGATATAGAGCGTCGAGGGGGCAGCCTGCCGGTTGATGGCTTCGACCAGATCCTTGCAGTCGCGGCGCTTCAGAAAGCCCTTCACGAGGAAGATTTCGGCCCCTTCGCTGCACACTTGCTCGACCGCCGGATGGGCGATCAACCGGCGGCGCACGATTTCACCGAACCACGCGAGCTTGCGCGGATCGGCATTGGGATCGAAGGACGTTGTCGCCTGCGCCGTCATGCCGCCTGCCAAAGCAGGCAGCGGTTAACGGCTGGTCAGCGCTTTTCGACCGCCTGCCCCGCGGCTTCCCAGGCGAGGATCCCGCCGGCCAGCACATCGACCGGTTCGCCCGTGGCGGCGGCGAGTTTTTCGCCCGCGATCGCCGAGCGCTTGCCCGAACGGCAATAGAGCACGACCTTGCGGCCATCGGAGGGACCGAGCTTGGCCGGATCGAACTGGTCGAGCGGGATGTTCTCAGCGCCCGCAATAGCGCCCTGCGCCACTTCTTCGGCCGTGCGCACGTCGATCAGTCGGACATTGCCCGCCTTGATCTGCTCCGCGAGTTGTTCCGGCGTGAGTTCCACCAGCGTTGCGGCGCTGGTGGTTCCGGCTGCTTCGCCACCCACTGCCCCTGCACCCGCCATCGCGAGTTCGAAGCCGAGCGGGGCAGAAGGTGCATCGCGTTTGCCGCCTGCGTCCTGCGTCTCCCCGCAAGCCGCCAGCGCCAGCAACAGCGGCGCGAGCGGCAGAGCCGGGGGCAGCAGCAGGGCGAGGCGGTTCGGCGTCATGCCTCTCCTTATGCCGCAAGCTTGCGCAGAACGTAATGGAGAATCCCGCCGTGGCGGTAATATTCCATTTCATTTGCGGTATCTATGCGACACAGGGCGGTGAAGCTGAAGCTGCTGCCGTCGGCGCGGGTCACTTCGACAGTGACGTCCTGACCGGGGGTCAGTTCAGCGAGGCCACGGATCGAGAAGGTGTCGTCTGCCGTAAGGCCAAGGGTCTGGCGGGTGTCGCCTTCCTTGAACTGCAGCGGCAGCACGCCCATCCCGACGAGGTTCGAGCGGTGGATGCGCTCGAAGCTTTCGACGATCACCATGCGCACGCCGAGCAGGATCGTGCCCTTTGCCGCCCAGTCGCGCGACGAGCCGGTGCCGTATTCCTTGCCGCCGATCACCACCAGCGGGGTGCCGTCTTCCTTGTGGCGCATGGCAGCATCGTAGATCGCCATGGTTTCGCCGCCATAGGTCGAGAAGCCGCCTTCGACGCCCGGCACCATCTCGTTCTTGATGCGGATGTTGGCAAAGGTGCCGCGCATCATCACTTCGTGGTGGCCGCGGCGCGAGCCGTAGGAGTTGAAGTCCTTCTTGGCGACCTGGTTGGCCATCAGGAACTTGCCGCCCGGGCTGTCTTCCTTGATCGAACCGGCGGGCGAGATGTGATCGGTGGTGACCGAATCGCCGAGGATCGCCAGCGGCTTGGCATCGACGATGTCGGTGATCGGCGCCGGGGTCATGGTCATGCCCTCGAAATAGGGCGGGTTGGCGACATAGGTCGAACCGGCGCGCCACTGGTAGGTGTCGGACGGCTCCACGGTGATCGCCTGCCAGTGCTCGTCACCATCATAGACGTTGGCGTAGCGCTTCAAGAACATATCGCGGTCGATATTGGCGGCGCGGTTGGCGGCGATCTCGGCGTTGGAGGGCCACAGATCGGCGAGCATCACGTCGTTGCCGTTCTGGTCCTGCCCGATCGGGGTGGTGGTGATGTCTTCGGTGACGGTGCCCTTCAGCGCATAGGCCACCACCAGCGGCGGCGAGGCGAGGAAGTTGGCGCGCACATCGGGGCTGACGCGGCCTTCGAAGTTCCGGTTGCCCGACAGCACCGAGGCGGCGACGATATCATTGCCGTTGATCGCGGCCGAAATCGGCGCGGCGAGCGGGCCGGAGTTGCCGATGCAGGTGGTGCAGCCATAGCCCACGAGATCGAAGCCGACCGCGTCGAGGTGCTCTTGCAGGCCCGACTTCACCAGGTAATCGGTGACCACCTGCGAGCCCGGGGCAAGCGAGGTCTTGACCCACGGCTTGGGCTTCAGCCCGCGCTCGTTCGCCTTCTTGGCGACGAGGCCGGCGGCGATCAGCACATCGGGGTTCGAGGTGTTGGTGCAGGAAGTGATCGCGGCGATCACCACGTCGCCGTCACCAATGTCGTGGGTCTTGCCTTCCACCGCGACGCGCGCCGGGGCGCTCTTGCCATAGACCTTCGACAGATCGGCGTTGAACAGATCGTCGACCTCGGGGAGGATGACCTTGTCCTGCGGGCGCTTGGGGCCGGCGAGGCTGGGGACGACAGTGCCCATGTCCAGCGACAGGGTCTTGGTGAAGACCGGCACGTTAGCCGGGTCAAACCACATGCCCTGCGCCTTGGCATAGGCTTCCACGAGGGCGATGGTGTCTTCGCTGCGGCCGGTGAGGCGCAGGTAATCGATGGTCTTGTCGTCGATGCCGAAGAAGCCGCAGGTCGCGCCGTATTCCGGCGCCATGTTGGCGATGGTGGCGCGGTCGGCGAGGGTGAGGTTGGCCACACCCGGCCCGTAGAACTCGACGAAGCGGCCGACCACGCCGACGTTGCGGAGCATCTGCACGCAGGTCAGCACGAGATCGGTCGCGGTCACGCCTTCGGCCATCGCGCCTTCGAGGTAGAAGCCGACCACTTCGGGGATCAGCATCGAGACCGGCTGGCCGAGCATCGCGGCTTCCGCCTCGATCCCGCCGACACCCCAGCCCAGCACGCCCAGACCGTTGATCATGGTGGTGTGGCTGTCGGTGCCGACGCAGGTGTCGGGATAGGCGACCATCATGCCGTCGGGGCCTTCGCTCGACCACACGGTCTGCGCCAGATGTTCAAGGTTCACCTGGTGGCAGATGCCGGTGCCCGGCGGCACGGCGGTGAAGTTCTTGAAGCTCTTCGAGCCCCACTTGAGGAAGTCGTAACGCTCGGCATTGCGCTCGTATTCGAGCGCCATGTTGGCTTCCATCGCCTTGGGGTGGCCGAATTCGTCGACCATTACCGAGTGGTCGATCACGAGGTTGACCGGCACCAGCGGGTTGATCTTGGCAGTATCGCCGCCGAGCTTCTTGATCGCGTCGCGCATCGCAGCAAGATCAACCACGCAGGGCACGCCGGTGAAGTCCTGCAGCAGCACGCGCGCCGGGCGGTACTGGATTTCCTCGCCGGTGGTGGGGTTGTTCTGCCAGTCGACCAGCGCCTGGATGTGCGAACGGTCAACCGTGAAGCCGCCGTCTTCGAAGCGCAGCAGGTTTTCCAGCAGCACCTTCATCGAAATCGGCAGGCGCGAGACATCGCCCAGCTGCTCGGCCGCCTTGGCCAGCGAGTAATAGGCGTAGTCCTTCCCGTTCACCGAAAGGGTCTGACGGGTGGCGAGCGTGTCCTTGCCGATATCGGTCATGGGTGGGTGTTTCCGTCCTTGTTAGGTTGTCCCGCACCCCGATCCTGAAAGGCGCGGCATTGGCGCTGCGCTTGCTGTATCACGCGCGCGAGGTCAAGAGGGGTTGCCCCCTTGTTCCGGCCCTATGCTTGCGCGGGCGAGCGCTCGGGCGCGGCCCTTGCGGCCAGCCAGCAGCCGGTGACGATCAGCGCCGTGCCTGCCAGTGTCGGCAGGCTCACCCCTTCGCGGAAGAACAGCCAGCCGAAGATCGCCGCCCAGACGAAGCCCGAATATTCGGTCGGCACCAGCACATTGGCCTCGGCGCGGGCATAGGCCCAGGCGATGGAGAGCGATCCGCAAACGGTCAGCACGGCGGCGATGGTCAGCGGGACGAAAGCCTCGCGGACAGGCGCCTGCCACAAGAGCGGGGCGAGGGTGAGCAGCACCAGCCCGCCGATCGCGCTGTGAAAGGTCGCGATCTCGAGCGGCCCGGCGACCTGCGCCTGCCGCCGGATGACGATGAAATTATAGGCATAGAGCAGCGCCGAGACGAACAGCGAGGCGACGCCGAGCGCGGCCTTCTCGTCGAACTGCCCCTGCCCGATCCGCCCGCCGACGATCACCAGCGTGCCGGCAAAGCCCAGGAGGCTTGCCCCGATGGCGTGGCGGCTGATCGTCTCGCCCAGCAGCACGCGGGCAAGATACAGCGCCACCAGCGGCGCGATGAAGCTGAGCGCAATCGCCTCGGCCAGCGGCAAGAGGGTGATCGAATAGAAGAAGGTAAGCGCCATGAAGGCCGATACGACCCCGCGCACGAGGTGGAGCTTCCACACCGCAAGGGTCGGCATGGCAGGCCCGCGCGACAGCCATACGGGCGCGATCAGCGCGGTGCCGATCCCTGCGCGCAGCACCGTGGCGGAATAGGCTCCGATCATCAGCGCGGCCTCCTTCATGAAGGCATCCATCAGCGACAGAAACCCCACACCCAGAAGCGCCGCACCAAAGGGCAGAAGAGGGTGATGAGCGGCTCGCATGGCGTGCGCGCATAGGCGTTTGGCCGGGCAAGGTCACGCGGGGAGTGCTTATTCACCTGTGCGCAAGCCAAGGCGGTTGATAGAGAGGGCGCGGCGCGGGTATGATGCGCGCACGGCGGTGCCATGCGGCACGGCCGGTCAACGGGGTTGGAACGGATTTCTATGACGCGCTTTACCGGCAAATTCGCTTGCGGCATTGCGGCGGCCGCGCTGCTGGCAGGCTCGGCTTTTGCCCATACGACCAGCGCCCATTCTACGGGCACCCAGTCGCAAGCCTCGCGTGCCGGCATGATCCCCGGCGGCCAGCAGCAGGGCGGCCCGGCAACGGTGCAGATGCCCGCTCCGGCTCCGACGCCCGCGCCCAAGCCTTCGAGCGACGCCTTCAAGTCCGCCTTCCCGCAGACCGTGTCCGAACCGGTGGTGCAGGCGGGCATGGAAAAGCCCGCCCCGTTGGTGCAGCCGTGGACTGTGGCCAAGGCGGCCAAGCTGGTTGCCGTGATCGAGGGGATCGGCGCAGAGGGGCTCGATCCCAAGGACTATGATCTCGCCCCGCTCAAGGTTGCGCTCGCCGCCGGGCCCTCCGCGGAGCTCGATCAGCTCGCCTCGCAGAGTTTCGTGTGGCTGGTCGAGGATCTGCGCGACGGGCGCACGCCGATGGATGCGCGCCAGCAGTGGTTCGTGGTCGATCCCGATCGCGACACGCTGCGCACCGGCGATCTGCTCACCGCCGCGCTTGCCTCCGGCGATATCGCCGGCACGCTCGCCACGCTCAATCCGACCCACCCCGATTACGCGCGGCTCAAGGCCGAACTGGCACGCACGCCGGCAGGCGCTGCCGCCAAGCGCAAGCTGATTCGCGCCAATATGGACCGCTGGCGCTGGCTGGCGCGCGATCTGGGGACGCAATATCTCATCACCAACGTGCCCGAATTCCAGCTGCGCCTGACGGTCAAGGACCGCATCATCAGCACCTATCGCACGATTGTCGGCAAGCCCGGGCGCACCGCCACGCCGCAGCTTGCAGAGATGGTCGAAGGCGTTGTGTTCAATCCCACCTGGACAGTACCGCAGTCGATCGTGAAGGGCGAAGGCCTCGGCGCGAAGGTGCTCGGCAACCCCGCCTGGGGCAAGCGCAACGGCTATGTCGCCACCCGCGCGGCGAACGGCACGATCACTGTCGTGCAGCAGCCGGGGCCGGGCAATTCGCTGGGCCAGATGAAGCTCGAAATGCCCAACGAGCACGCGATCTTCTTCCACGACACGCCCTCGCGCCACCTGTTCGGCAATGATGCGCGCGCGCTGTCGCACGGCTGCGTGCGCACCGAACGCGCGCTGGAACTGGCGATCACCATGGCGATCCTCGGCAAGGGGGCGTCCAAGGAAGAGGCGCTGGCGATCTCGACCTCGGGCAAATACACCAAGGTGATGCTGCAAAAGCAGTTTCCGGCCTACATCACCTATTTCACCATGGCGTCCGACATCAACGGCCAGATGGCGACCTTCAACGACATCTACGGCCGCGACGCGCCGGTGCTCGCCAGCCTCGACAAGCCGCGCGTGCGAAACCGTAGCAATGTGATCGATGATGAAGTGATCGTCATCGAGGACGATCTGCAGGACAGCTAGGGTCGCTCGAAGGCGCGCTCGAGCAGGACCTGTCGGCGGTAAAGCCACGCGGCAGGCAGAGCGAAGCAGGCCGATGCCAGAGCAAAAAACTCGTCCGGGCCGGCGAAAGCATGGAATACCCAAACGCCGATCGCCGCGCTGGCGAGAGCCAGCACCGCGCCGTCCGTGTTTTCCAGCCGCTGTCCGATGATGCGCGCGAGCGGCACACCCGCCAGCATCAGCAGCAGTCCCGTGCCGAGGCCGCCAAAGATGAAGCCTGCAATCAGCATCAGCAGTGCCAGCCACGCGAAGTAGACAGGAGAGCCAAAGTCGGCCCACGTTGTCGGGCCAAAAAGCAGGATCGTTGCTGCCAGCAGGATCGCACCCAGCCCTGCCGCTTGCAGCGTTGCCGGGGCGATGGCTCTGGTTTCGGGCGAGGAGCCAAATCGCCGCAAGGCTTTGTTTCTCAGAAAGCCGAGGACAGCGGTCGTCCGACCAGATCGAGCGGCTGGCGCTCGATCATCGCGAGTTCGGGCACCGGCTGGATCGAGCCGTCCGCTTCCAGCCCGAGGCTGTCGGCAAACAGCAGGCGCCCGCCCGACAGGTTCATCAGCGCGATCTGAAACTGTTCGCGGCCCATCGCAAAGCAGCCGTTCGACCGCCCGAGGCGGCCAAAGCGGTCAAGGTGATCAGGCTCGGCATAATTGGCGTGGTGCATCACGATGTAGCGGCGAAGCGCCGCCTCGTTGGTGTGGTCCAGCCCGCCAAGGCGCACCGAGGTACCGTAGCGGCCCTGATACCATTCCCACGTCACATAGGCCCCGCGGCTGGTGGCGTTGGAGCCTTCGGTGTTGCTGAACTGCTTGAGCCAGCCGTCATGCTGCGGATCGGAGCCCTGCCCGTGGCTGACGTGATAGGACTGCACTTCGCCGCGTTCGAGATTGACGAAGTGGAAGCGGGGCTTGGCCGAATGGAGGCCGAAATCGGCGATGCCGACGATATCGTGACGCCAGATCGCGCTGCCGGCCCGCGCCAGTTCGCGCTTGGCGATGTCGGCAAGGATGCCGTCGCGCGGGGTGCCGGAGAAGGGCGCAGCGGGAACGCTCGCAAAGGCGCGGCCGGGCATGGCCAATGCCGCCCCGAGTGCCAGACTGCCTTTCAATAGGTCGCGACGTTTCATTATGCCCTAACGTAACGCGCAAGCCTTGCGTTCCCAATAACGCAAATGCCCCAGTCGCACGGCTCGTCGCAGTTCTGCGTCAATTCGTGGGGGAAGGAGGCGTTTCGTGGAGCGCCTTGGCCGCCATGCCGAGCCGGATGACGTCCGGCATGGCCGCTTTCACCGCCTCGCGGAAACCTCCCAGAACCGCGAGCCGGGGATCGCCTGCCGCAATCATCCGCGTGATCGTCGGCCCGGTCGGATCGAGCCGCGATTTCGCCAGCCAGGCGGCGATTTCCGGGGTCTGCGACCATGTCCCGCGGTTCATCAGGTTCATCATGAAGGCGTAAGGATAGGTGCCCGGCGTATCGGTCAGCGGGGCGCTGCGGGCGAGCTGGTTCTTGGTCGCATCATCATCCCAATGGGCTTCGAGAAAGGCGGTGAGCGCAGCGCTCAGTGTGACCAGCGGGACGGTGACGGGCTGGAGCACGATGGTGTCCCCGCGGAACTGCGGCCCGGCATTGTCCTGTGTGCTGAAGGGCACCGCGCGCGCCGTGCAATCGATGAACAGGGCATCGGTGGGCACCGGATGGAGCACCTCGCCGAAATGCAGGTTGCCCTGCGCAATGCGGGTGACGCGGCCCTTGCGGATCACCTGCTCGATGCGCCGCAGCAGCGCGATCTCGCCTTCCGAGATCACCGCATAGTGGAACATCTCGGGCGTCACTTGCGGGTCGATCCGCAGCATATATCCGCCCGCGCCAAGATGTTCGAACACCTCCTCGCCGGTCTGTGATGTGCGGATGGCTTCGAGGTGGGCGATCTGGTTCTCGATCACCGGTTCGATGAAATCCTCGCCCGGCTGGACATATTTGCGGTTGTTGAGCCAGCTGTCGCGCGGGCGCACCCAGTGGATGCGGGAAGGGTCAACCCCGGCTTCGATCAGCCACACGCCGACATCCATCGCGGTCTTGCCGCCGCCGAGGATGACGAAGCTTTGCGGGATGGTGGCAGGGGCCTTCCACAGTTCTGGCAGCTCGCCCGGGGCGACAACACGCACGCCCTCGTCCACCGCAAAGGCGCGCTTGTGGGTGCTGGGGACCGAGGTCTGGTAGAAGGTCGCATCGACCAGCTTGCGGCGTACGCGGATCGTCGTCTCGGCGCCCGACAAGACGCCGGTGATGCGCGCCGTGCCGTCTGCATCGCGGCCCTTGAATTCGGCGAGGCGGTGATAGGCGACCCGGCCCGAGGGCAGCAGGCGCAGGTTCATCACCTTTTCGAAATAGGCCGAAACCTCGGTGCCGCTGGCCAGCGCATAGAGCCCCTTGTTGGGGCCATGCTCGTCAATCTGCTCGCCCGGGAAGGCCAGCGAATTGACCCCGTAGAAGGCCGAGGGCTGGTGCAGCGCGACGAAGGAATAGGCATCGTTCCAGTGCCCGCCCGGCTTGGCGTGCTTGTCGACGAAAGTGATGTGGCAATCCGGGTCTTCATCGAGCAGCGCATCGGCAAAGGCGAGGCCGACAGCACCTGCACCGATGATCAGGTAATCGGTTTCTTGGATTGCCATGAGAGGAGTCGCTTTCGTCTGTTTGTAGCGTGCCTTATCATGATTGCGGCGCAGGCCAACGGGCATTTTCATCGGCCAGCGCCAGCATCGAGGCCGCATGGCGCGCGGCCACCACGCGCGGATCATCGCCATAGCCCCCGCCCAGTGCCGAGGCGATGCACAGACCGCGACTGCGAACTTCACCCATCACGAAGCGGTCGCGCAGCGCCAGCCCTTCATCGGTGAGCGCCAGACGGCCGAGCTTGTCATCGACATGCGGATCGACACCCGCCTGATAGAGCACGAAATCGGGCGCGAATTCGGCGAGAACCTCTGGCAGGTGGCGGGAGAGAGTGGCCATGTAGCCATTGTCATCGGTCCCGTCGGCAAGGCCGACATCGCGGCTGGAGCGGGCTTTCCTGACCGGAAAGTTCTTCTCGGCATGGAGCGAGAGGGTGAAGATATCCTCGCGCCCGGCGGTGAGGCTGGCGGTGCCATCGCCCTGATGGACATCAAGATCGACGATCAGCACGCGCTGCGCGTGCCGCTCCGCGATCAGGCGGTTGGCGGTGACGGCGAGATCGTTGAACACGCAATAGCCCGCGCCGGTATCGTGCAGCGCATGGTGGCTGCCGGCGGCCGAGTTGGCGGCGTAGCCATGCTGGCGCGCCAACTGCGCGGCGAGCCATGTGCCGCCATTGGTGTGGCGCACGCGGCTGGTGATCGCGGGGGTGACGGGGAAGCCTATGCGGCGTTCCTTGGCGCGCGGCACCTCGGCGCGGAACACCTCGTCGACGTAATCGGGGCAGTGCACCGCTTCGAGCCATTCGCGGGGCATCGGATCTGGCGCGTGTTCGGTCACGGGGGCTCCGCTGGCGCGTAGCTCCTCCATCACGAGATAGTATTTGTCGAAACGGAAAGACCCGCGGTCCGGGCGCGGGGCCATGTAGTCGGCGTGGTGGACGACGTGGAGCATCCCGCCCGCTCAGAGGTAACCGGTGTGCTCGGCAAGGATCTTGCAGCCGAGGGCGATCAGGATCACGCCGCCGGCACGCTCGGCCCATTCGCCCCACGTATCGCCCGCGACGCGGCCCAGCGCGACGCCGCCCGCGCTCATGGCGAAGGTGACGATGCCGATCAGCGCTACCGCCAGCAGCGGCGCTACACCGAGTGTCGGCAGCGTAATCCCTGCCGCCAGCGCGTCGATGCTGGTCGCCACACCGGCGAGCAGTAGCGCGCGTCCGGTGAGCGCGTGGCTCGCCTCTTCCTCGCCGACATGGCCGCCCAGCATCCGCACGCCGAGAAATGCCAGCAGCCCGAAGGCGATCCAGTGATCGACCGCTTCGACATAGATCAGCGCCACTGCGCCGATCACCCATCCGGCGAGCGGCATGGCTGCCTGAAACACCCCGAAAGTGAGCGCGATGGCCAGCCCCCCGCGCGCATCGGGGCGGAACTTCGCGCCTTGGGTGAGAGCGACAGCGAAGGCGTCCATCGCCAGCGCAAGCGCCAGCAGCAGGGCTTCGGTCATGGCGCGGGCCGGCCCGCCAGCGCGGTAAGCTCGGCGTAGATCGCCTCTTCGCTGCGGCTCGCGGCGTTGCGCCAGCTGGCGGCGGTATCGAGGTTCACGGCTTTGCCCTCGGCGGTCAGCACGAGGAGGCCAGGCGTGCCCTTCATCTCGGCAAGGCCGAAGCGCTGGGGCACGGCAAGGTTATGCCCGTCGCCGGTCTGGGGCATCCCGACATTGACGAAGACGAGCTCGTAGCGCTCGGCCACCAGTCCGGTAAAGCGCGGGGTTTCGAGCCATCCGGCGAGCGCCGTGCTGTCGTGGCACCAGTTCGCGCCCAGCACCACCAGCACCCGCTTGCCGTTCGCGGCAGCGCGGGCGAGAGCGGCATCGCCCATCGCATCGGCGGTGACGGCATAGGAGCGCGCATCCGGACGCGCAGGCGCGGCGCTCTCGGGCGTGGTTGCGCAAGCGGCGAGCGCCAGCGCCAGACTTGCGGCAATGGCGGCGCGGATCACTCGGCGGCTTCGGCAGGCGCGGCGTGGGGATCGAAGGCAGTGGCTTCGCCCGCCTCGATGGCAGCGGCCTTTTCTTCGACCAGCTTGACGATGTGTTCGAGCATCGCCTCGTCATCGATGGCGTGGGCCTTCACCCCCGAAAGGTAGACCATGTGCTTGCCATTGCCGCCGCCGGTGAGGCCGATATCGGTCTCGCGCGCTTCGCCGGGGCCGTTGACGACGCAGCCGAGCACCGAAAGGCTCATCGGCGTCTTGATGTGTTCGAGCCGCTTTTCCAGCGTTTCGACCGTGCGGATCACGTCGAAACCCTGCCGGGAGCATGACGGGCACGACACCACCCGCACGCCGCGGGTGCGCAGGCCCAAGGCCTTGAGCATCTCGAAGCCCACCTTGATTTCCTGCTCGGGCTCGGCGGAGAGCGAGACGCGGATCGTGTCGCCGATCCCGGCCCACAGCAGCGATCCGATGCCGATCGAGGACTTCACGGTCCCGCCGATCAGGCCGCCCGCCTCGGTGATGCCGAGGTGCAGCGGGCAATCGACCGTTTCGGCAAGGCCATGATAGGCCGCGACCGCAAGGAACACGTCGGAGGCCTTCACCGCCACCTTGTATTCGTGGAAATCGTGGTCTTGCAGCAGCTTGATGTGATCCAATGCGCTTTCGATCAGCGCTTCGGGGCAGGGCTCGCCGTATTTTTCGAGCAGGTCTTTTTCAAGGCTGCCGGCGTTCACCCCGATGCGGATCGCGCAGCCATTGGCCTTGGCGGCGCGCACCACTTCGGCGACGCGCTGGGCCGAGCCGATATTGCCCGGGTTGATGCGCAGACAGGCCGCGCCCGCGTCCGCCGCTTCGAGCGCGCGCTGGTAGTGGAAGTGGATGTCAGCCACGATCGGGATCCGCGAGGCGCGGGTGATCTGCTTGAAGTTCTTCGTCGATTCCTCGGTCGGGCAGGACACGCGGATGATATCCGCGCCCACCTCTTCGCAGCGCCGAATCTGGTCGATCGTCGCCTTGATATCCTCGGTCGGGGTGTTGGTCATGGTCTGCACGGTGATGGGAGCATCACCGCCAACGGGGACATTCCCCACCATGATCTGGCGACATTTGCGCCGTTCGATCGTGCGCCACGGACGGATGGAAGACATGCCCCGCCTATAGCCGCGCGGACGAGGCGGGGCAATGACTTGGCGCGCGCAAGTCAGATGCGGCCGGTAACTGCAAATCTTCATGGTGTCGCAGATTGGTGCAGTCCGGCTTTTGCGGGTTCGCGCCGCCTGCGCGCAGGCGTATTTGTGACTCAGGGCTGTCACTCACATGACGGCCGGGGACGGGAAGGCCAGATGATTACACGCAACGACATTGCCGATATCGGCGGCCCGCTCCTGAGATCGCGTGCCATGCGGCTCGCGCTCTTCTGCATCATTCCCTACGCCTGCGTGCTCGTCGGCCTCGATGTCGCGGCGCATTACGGCGATGCGACCGGGGCGGCGCTGCCGGTGCAGTTCTTCATGTCGCAGGACGGCTCCTTTGCCGAATTCCTCGAATATTCGCTGACCACGGCGGCAGGCGTGATGCTGTTCCTGCTGTGGCTACGCGATCGCGCGCTGGTCTACCTCACCAGCGCGATCCTGTTCGCGTGGATGACGCTCGATAACTGGGTCGAGATCCACGAGCAGCTCGGCTTCCTCCTCGGAGCGGCGATGCCGGCGGCAAGCTGGTTGCCGGTGCAGCCGAACCACCTTGCCGAAACGCTGGTGTTCCTCGTCGTCGGCGGTGCCTGGGCGCTGGGAATTGTTGCCGCGATCCTCAAGGCCGACAAGCGCGCCGCGATCTACGGCATGCTCATCTCGGTCTTCATTGCCGGCGCGGCCGTGTTCGGCGTGGCGGTGGATCTGGCGACCTCCTGGGGCGATCACGGGCCGATGGCGATCAACCTCTTCGCCTTCATCGAGGACGAGGGCGAGTTTGCCATGATCGTGCTGGTGTTTGCCCTGTGCGTGGCCATCTATGATGTCGAGACCGGCCGAGCCAAGGCGATGGCCGGGCACAGTCACCGGGTGCAGTTCCTGCAGGCTTGACTTGCCTCCCCGGCGCGGCACTCTGCGCCGCTCGAGGGAGACACCATGCTGACCGATAATCCGACCGAACTGCGCAGCCCTGCGCCAAGCCTGCTGATGCGCGGGGTGAAGTGGCTGCTGGCCAAGCGTCCGCCGGTGTTCCCGCATGACGAGGCAGGCTTTCATGCCGTGATGGCCGGCCGCACGCTCCCGGGCGATGCCGCCATGCCCGAGAGCTTCCGCAACCGTTATCAAGTGGAGGAACGCGAGGTTCTCGGCAGCCTCGTGGTGACGATCCACCCCAGGAGCGGCCCTGCGGCCTGGCACATGCTCTATTTCCATGGCGGCGGGTTCGTGCGCCCGATGTTCAAGGAGCACTGGCCGCTGGTGGCCGCGATGGTGGATGCCTGCGGAATCAGCGTCACCGTGCCGCTCTATCCGATGGTGCCCGAGGCGCCCTATCATGCGCAGGACGATCTCGCCGATGCGGTCTATGCCGAACTGGCCGCGAGCCACGATCCGGCACAGATCATCCTCAATGGCGACAGCGCGGGCGGGCATATGGCGCTGGCACTGGCGCTGCGCCAGGTGGAGGCAGGCGGCCCGCTACCCGGCAAGCTTGCGCTGTTTGCGCCGTGGCTCGATCTCGGGCTGGCGGACCCGGCGATTGCCGCCGTCGAGCCGCATGACGTGATGCTCAAGATCGGCACCCTGCGCGCTTGCGGCGCTCTGGTGGCGGCAGGCCGGGCGATGGATGCGCCCGCGGTGAGCCCGCTCTACGCTGCGGCGCAGGACCTCGCGCAGCTTCCCCCGACCCGCATCTGGACCGGGCGGCATGACCTGTTCATCGTCGATTCGCGCACCTTCGCCGCAAAGCTGCGCGCCGCCGGAGCGGACGCGAAGCTCTACGAATACGAGGCCGCCCCGCACGTCTTCATGGCGATCACCCCGACGCGCGAGGCGAAGGATGTGTTCGGTCTGCTGCGGGCCTTTATCGCCGCCTAGCTCGGGAACTTCGCCCCGGTCAGTTCTTCCGAGAGCTTCCACAGCCGGTCGGCAAAGCTCGGGTTGAGGGCGTAGGATCGCACGCCTCCGGTGGAAGATTCGTCGTCCACTTCGGCAACGTGGCAATCCTCGCAATAGACCCCGCCCTTGCCTTCCAGTTCCTCGGCGGTCGCCGCCCAGCAGCTGGTTGCCGCGCCCTGCGGGATGGTCTTCCAGGCAAAGCCCGCGTCTTTCGAGGTGACGCGCGCCATCAGCGCCTCCATCATCTCGGGCGTCATGTGGCGGCCGAGATTGGTCTGGATGCCGCCCGGGTGCACGGCATAGGCGTGGATGCCCATCACCGCAAAGCGCTGTTCCAGCCCGACCGAGAACAGCACATTGGCGGTCTTCGAGTGGCCGTAGCTTTCCCACGGATCATAGGCGCGGCGCTCGAAATGGGGGTCGTCGAAATTGACGGGCGCGAAGTGGTGCCCGCGGCTCGACAGGTTGACGATGCGCTTCAGCGCCCCGCGCTCGATCAGCGGCATAAGCTCGGCGGTCATGGCGAAATGGCCGAGGTGGTTGGTGCCGAATTGCATCTCGAACCCGTCATGGGTGTGCAGGAACGGCGTCGCCATAACCCCGGCATTGTTGATCAGCAGATCGATCTTCTGGAACCGCTGGCGCGCGCGCGAGGTGGCGGCGCGGATGTTTTCGAGCGAGGTGAGATCGATGGTGATCGTATCGAGCTGCGCCTTGGGCACGGTCTCTTGGATCGCGGCGACACTCTCGTCCAGCTTGGCCTGATCGCGTCCCGCAAGGATCACATGCGCGCCCCGGCTCGCCATGGCGCGGGCGGTTTCCTGCCCCAGCCCCGAATTGGCACCGGTGATGAACACCGTGCGTCCCGAAAGGTCCTTGCCCGCCAGCACCTCGTCGGTGGTGCTGCTCCAGCCAAATCCGCTCATGTTCCCTCTCCCGTTGTTATAGCTTCAGTTCATACAGGAATTCCGGATCGAAGTGGTCCCCGACCTGAAAGGTGATGTCCGCGATCTTGCCGAAGCCGTAGCGCTGGTAGAACCGCTGTGCGCCGAAATTCTCGGAATAGACGCTGAGCAGCACCGCATCATGCCCCCGCTCGCGGGCCACGCCCAGAGCCCAGTCCATCAGCTGCGCGCCGATCCCGTGGCCGGTGTGGCCGGGCAGGGCATAGAGCTGGCCCAGCTCCAACGGATTGGCCGCATCGGAGTAGGACGCATAATGGCTGGGATAGCGCAGCTTGCAGAAGGCGATGAGCTGACCCTCATGTTCGACAAGGCAGTGGGTGCATTCATTGCCCGCGATCTCTCCGGCCACGGCCTCGGGGTTGTGCACCTGCGCGAGGAAGGCGGAGAGGTCTTCCGGTGTGTAGAGATGGCCGAAGGCGGCGACGAAGGTCTCGGCGCCCAGCACGGCAAGGGCAGGGGCATCGGCAAGGATGGCAGGACGATAGATCATCCTCCACGTCCTAGCCGCTTGGGCCTGTGCTGTTAAGCTGGCGAAAGGGCGAAGGGCGCGTTACACCTTTGTCCATGAAGAAACTCATCGCAGCCTTAGCACTCGCCCTGATCACCCAGCCGGCCCTTGCCGAAGATGCGCCCAAGTGGTCGCTCGCCATCCATGGCGGGGCGGGCACGCTCGATCCCAAGCAGATGACGCCGGAAAAACGCGCGGCCTACGAAGCGGCGCTGCAAGCCGCGCTGGAAGCGGGATCGAAGGTGCTACGCGAAGGCGGCAGCGCGATGGACGCGATCAAGGCGGCGATCATCCCGATGGAGGATTCGCCGCTGTTCAACGCGGGCAAGGGCGCGGTGTTCACCTGGGACGGCACCAACGAACTCGACGCCTCGATCATGGACGGGCGCGATCGCTCGGCGGGCGCAGTCGCGGGGGTGAAGACGGTCAGGAACCCGATCCTCCTCGCAGACAAGGTGCGCACCGATAGCGAGCACGTGTTCCTGATGGGTGCGGGCGCGGAAGCCTTTGCCCTCGAGAAGGGCTTTCCCGTCACCCCGCCCGAATATTTCGCCACGCCTGCACGGCGCGAGGCGCTGGAGCGGCTGAAGGCGGAAAAGCTCTTGGCACTGGATGTCGATCACAAGTTCGGCACGGTGGGCGCGGTGGCTTTGGACCAGAACGGCAACGTGGCGGCCGGCACCTCCACCGGCGGGATGACCGGCAAGCGCTGGGGCCGCGTCGGCGATGCGCCGGTGATCGGTGCGGGCACCTATGCCGATAACCGCGCCTGCGCCGTCTCGGCGACCGGATGGGGCGAATATTTCCTGCGCGTCGGCGTGGCGCACGAGATTTGCGCGCGGCTCAGGGCGGTGCACGAGGTCAAGGCTGCCATGGCCTCCACCCCCGACGCGGGCAACGCGGTCGAGGCGAAGGAGGCGCAGTACATCATCGACGAGGTGATGGCCGATGTCGCAGGGCTCGGCGGCGATGGCGGGGTGATCCTCGTCACGCCCGAAGGCCACGCATTGTTCAGCTTCAACACCACCGGCATGTATCGCGGCCGCGCGACCAGCGCGGGGCTACGCGAAGTGGGCATCTTCGGCGGTGAGACGAAGGTGACGAGCACGCCCGATCATTGATCTCCCTGCCCCGGGTCAGGGGCATGAGGGTCAGTAAAGCTTGCCCACCAGCGGCAGGCCCTTGTCGGGTTCGGCGAATTCCTTGATCACCTTGCCCACCCGCGCCAGCGTCAGCTCGCCGATTGGTTGCATGTCGTCCTCGGTCTGGCGGGCGCGGAAATAGCAGGCGAAGGTGATCGGGGGGCGGCCCTTGGGCGCTTCGGCAAAACCGATGTCGATATAGTTGTACTCGGTGCCGCCAACGAGCCCGCTGGTGCCGGTTTTGTCGCCCGCTACCCAGCCTTCGGGCAGCCCGGCACGCACACGGCGCACGCCGGTTTGCGTTTCGATCATCCAGCCTTTGAGTTCGGCCCGTTCCGCCTCGGGCAGCACGTCGCCGTAGATGATTCTGGCGACATTGCGCGCCATCGCGGCAGGGGTGGCAGTGTCGCGGAATTCGCCCGTCGGCACGAGATTCATCTCCGGCTCGTAGCGATCGACCCGGCTCGCCTCGTCGCCGATCGAGCGCCAGAAGGCCGTCAGTCCCGCCGGGCCGCCCAGATGCCTGAGCAGGATATTGGCCGCCGGATTGTCCGAGGTGGTCTGCGTCGCCCTCGCCAGCTCGCGCAAGGTCGCGCCAGTCGCGAGCCGCTCGCCGGTGAAGGGCGCGTGGTGCATCATGTCGTCTTGCGTCCACGTCACGTGCTTGTCGGCATCGATCAGGCCAGCCGCATGGCGTTGCAGCAGCAGGGCGGCGAGGCTGAACTTGAACGATGAGGCATGGCCGAAGCGCGCGGTCTGGTTGAGCCCGACCGATAGCCCGCTGGCCGTGTCGTAAATCTCGACGCCGAGCGTGCCGTTCCCGGCGGCCTCGATCAGCCGCAATTCTGCCGCCAGCCGCCCGACGGGGCTCTGGTCGGGCGGGATGCAGGCGCCTGCCCCCAGAGCCAGCGTGCCACCAAGAAACAATCGCCTGTCGATCATCATGAGAACTTGTCCGCCTTGCGCTTGCCGAACCGCATGTCGCCTTCGAGCTTGGCCCGCAATTGCGCATAGAAGGCTTCGAGAAAAGCCCGCTCGTCGCCCGCACCCGGGTTCCACCCGATTTTGCGACAGATCGTGGCGTGGACCGCCTCAAGCGCTTCGGGCCGGGCTTCGCGCAGCATCTTTTCGAGCGTCTGCAATTCCTTTTCGCCATACACCGACAGCTCGGCCTCGCCGAATTCATAGCGCGCGCCGGTGACCGCGCTGGCCCCGCGGGTCGCGGCCGCGCCCTGCGTCGAGAGCGTTTCCGCCAGCCGCGTGCGCGGTGCCTCGACCACCCATGTCCCCGCCACGATATCGCCCGCGCGCAGCCCGTCGCGGTTGAAAAAGGGCAGCAGCAGGAACAGCGCGAACCAGCCGGTCGCGATCCAGCCGAGCAGCGGGTCTCCCTCGCCCTCGATGCTTTGCACCAGCAGCACCAGCACGAAGATCAGCGGGTAGAACAGTTCGATATCGCGCAGCAGATTGCGGGCGATCACCGCTTCGGGGGTGAGCCGCCCGCCGCTGCGCGATGCGATGCGCAGGCCGAGCATGCGCTTGCCCAGGGTCGCGCCGCGCGGCCCCAGCTCCTGCACGAGGAAATAGCCGTACCACACGAGGAAATCGGCCATCACCACGAGGATCTGGAGAAACTCCTGCGCCCCGCGCGAGGTGGCGGCGGGATCGAGCACGCTGCCCTTCAGCAACCCGCCCGCAATCCAGTAGAGCGCATAGTTGAACGCGATGATGCTGCCGACGATGAAGGTGACATCGAGCATCAGCGCGCCTGCTCGCGATCCGCGCGCGCCGACACGGATCGGCAGGGCCAGCCCCTCGGGCGTCAACATCGTGCGCGAAAGCTTGTCGGCCGCGATCATGCCGTGTCCTCATCGCGGGTGGGCGGGGTGCGGTAGAGGAAGAAATAGGCGAGCCAGAAGGCCAGCATGGTGCCGCCGATCAGGAAGCGGCTGGCGGTGCCGTCGACCAGCTGGCGCGGGAAGGCTTCGAGGAAGGCGGCGACGATCATCATGATCACCACGCCCACCATCACCACCGCGCCGCGCTGGCCCGCTTCGGATGCTGCTGCCAGCACGGAGCGGCTGCCCGGGAAGGCCATCGAGCGCCCGATATGCAGCCCAGCCGCGCCTGATAGCAGGATGCCGAAAATCTCGGTCGTGCCGTGGACGCTCAGCCATGCGGCAAGCTCCACCGTCAGCCCCTGTCCGGAAAACAGCCACAGCATCGCGCCGAGCACCGCCATATTGTGCACCATCAGCAGCAGCGAGGGGATGCCGAAGGCAAAGCCGAGCGCGAAGGCAAGGATGCACACCGCCGAATTGTTGCTGAACAGCTGCGCGGCGAAGGTGGACAGGCCGACGGCGCTTTCCTCGGTGGCGAGACTGCGCGCCAGTTCCTCGCGGCTTGCCCCCGGCACGCGGGTGTCGGCAAGGCCGCCGGGCACCAGCCGGTAATACCAGGCCTCGTCCTGCGCCACGAGCAGCCAGCCGACAATCGCGCCCGCCACCATCACGAACAGCGCGATGCAGATGTCGAGCCACATTGCGCGCACCGCGCGGCTCCATCCGCCCAGCAGGAATTCGCGCAGCCAGCTGGCAAAGCCCCGGCGCGGACCATAGACCTGAAACCACGCGCGCTGCACCAGCGCCTCGAGATAGGCGAGCGTGGCTGCATCCAGCGATGTCTCGCGCGCCACCGCAAGGCTCGATGCGGCGGTGCGATAGAGCGCCGGGAGCGCCAGCAGATCCTCGTCGGCAATGCGCTTCAGCCCGCCGCGCTCCATCGCCGCCACGATCCCTTCGAGCCGCCGCCATTCGCCCTCGCGCTCCAGCCGGAAGCGGTCCGAGCGCAGCGTCGCGCTGGCAATATCGGGCGGCGCGGCAATTTCGCCGCGGCCGAACCATGAGGACAGCACCGGCGCCTTCATCCTATCGCCTCGCTGTTCTTGATGAGGAAATAGCGGTCGATCAGCTGCGGGCCGATTTTCGCCCAGGGGGCTTCGATCACGTCGATCCCCATGCGGCGCAAGCGGTTCAGCACCAGCTTGCGCTGCTGGGCGAGCGTATCGGCGGTGACCGCGCGGGCTAGGGTTGCGATATCGCCCGGCGGAGCGGTGATCAGCGCTTCGACCTCGGCATCGGCGATGGTGACGAACAGCACCAGGTGCTTGTTCGCCAGCCGCCCGAGGCTTTCCACCATCAGTTCGGCGCTGGTCGGATCGGTGAAATCTGAGAACACCACCACCAGCGAGCGGCGCTTGAGCTTGGCGGTGAGGGTGGCAAGCGCGAGGGTGAAATTGGGCTCGGCCGCCTCGTAGTCGAGGCCCGCTGCGGCGCTCTGCAAGCGGTGGAAGGCACGCGTTTCGGTGATGAAGGGGGTGAACAGCTGCGGCCTTCGGGCAAAGCCGAAGAGCGCGCATTTGTCCCCGCCCTTGAGCGCGACATAGGCGCAGGTGAGCGCGGCCGAGACTGCGCGGTCGATGCGCGGCAGGCCGTCCACCGCCTCGCACATCGCCTGCCCGCAATCGAAGGCGAAGACGATCTGGTTGTTGCGCTCGCTCTCGTTCTCGCGGGCGTAGAGGCGTGTGTGGCGCGCGCTTGCCTTCCAGTCGATGCGGCGGCGGTCCATCCCGGGCTCGTATTCCGACAAAGCCTCGAACTGCGTCCCCTCGCCGCGGATGCGCCGGGCGATGAGGCCTGTCTGATTGTTGCGCAGGAAGGTTTGCATGTCCTTTGATCGGACGGGAGAGAGATCGGGCCAGATGCGGATCGCCTGTTCGAGCGGGTAGCTGATCTGGCGCGCGCCGAGGCCGAGCGGCCCTTCCCAGCAGAGCCAGGCTTGCGTTACAGGCGCCGTGCCGCGGCGGTTGGCGGTGATCAGAGTTTCGCCGCGCCAGCCGGGCTCGGCTACCTCGGGCGCGAGCGCGATGTTGATCCTCCCGCCCTCGGCAAGGCGCGGGTCACAGGCGAGCGCGGCCTTCACATTGCGTTGCCGCCCGCCGGTAAAGCGGGCGCTGATCGCAAGGCTGGCCGGCTGGCCGACTTCCACATCGGCGGGCGGGTGGATTGCCCATCCGGCGCTGCGCCCCGCCAGCAGCGCATCGAGCACCACAAGGCCGAGCAGCACCCCGCCGATCACCGGTGCCACCACCCACGCGCCGAGCGCAGTGGCCGCGATCACCAGCGCAACCGGCGCGAGCGCAGCCATCGCCCATGCCGCCCGCTCGGTCGGCACGAGGACGAGCAGCCGCATCACCGGCGTCAGGATCGTGACCAACAGGCGGTAGGGCGCGGCCATCGGATCAGTGCCCCGTCACCGCGGCGCCTCGGTCGCATCGACCAGTTCGGCGACCAGCGCCTCCATGTCGCGGCCCTCGATCTCGGCTGCGGGCGAGAGCGTGAGGCGGTGGCGCAGCACCGGCACGGCGAGCGCTTTCACATCATCGGGGATCACGTAATCGCGGCCCTCCAGCGCGGCGCGGGCGCGGGCGGCTCCGGCCAGCAGCACGGCGGCGCGGGGCGATGCGCCGACGGTCAGCTCGGCATGTTCGCGGGTGGCGCGCACCAGCCGCACGACATAGGCGGTGATCTCGTCCGCCACTGTCACCTGCGACAGCGCGGCGCTGGCGGCGGCGATCCCGGCGGCATTGGTGACCGCCACAACGCCCAGATCGGCGGGGCGCTGCGGGCCGGAGCGCTTGCCATAGGTGGCAACGATCCGTGCCTCTTCCTCTTCCGCCGGATAGGGCACCAGCAGCTTGAACAGGAAGCGGTCGAGCTGGGCTTCGGGCAGGGGGTAGACGCCCTGGTTCTCGATCGGGTTCTGGGTTGCGACGACCATGAAGCTGTCGCCCAGCGGGTAGGTTTCCCCGTCCAGCGTCACGCGCCGTTCCTGCATCGCTTCGAGCAGCGCGGCCTGGGTCTTGGGCGGGGTGCGGTTGATCTCGTCGGCCAGCAGCAGATCGCAGAAGATCGGCCCGCGGGTGAGGGTGAACTGGCTGGTCTGGAAGTTGAACAGGTTGGAGCCGAGGATATCGCCCGGCAGCAGATCGGGCGTGAACTGGATGCGCCCGAAGTCGAGGCCCAGCGCGGTCGCAAAGCTCTGCGCAAGGAAGGTCTTGGCGGTGCCCGGCGGTCCTTCCAGCAGCACATGGCCTTCCGAGAGGAGCGCCACCAGCAGCATATCGACCATGCCATCCTGCCCGATGATCGCCTTGGCGATTTCGGCGCGGATGGCATCGGCGAGTGCGCGCACATCGGTAAGGCTCATGGTCATCGGTTTGCGGTCCCTGTCACAGCTTGGCGGTTAGATCGTCGAGCGCCTGTGCGGCGCCCAGAATGTCGGAAGGCTTGGTGGCCCCTTCGAGCCTTGCGGCGCGGCGCGAGAAGGGCTCTTCGTTCGGCAGGCGGCGAGCCAGCGCGGCGTCGATCGCGGCGGCATCCGCCCGTTGCAGCCCGAGCCGCTCGGCCAACCGGCGGGCGGTCAGCGCGGCATAGGGCGCGCCCAGAAGGTGCAGCCGGCGTGCGCGCAGGATCAGGCTCGCGCCGTTGGCGATCAGCCGTTGCTTGCCGAAAGCGATTTGCGGCCCCGCATCGCTCGCCGCCGGACCAAAGCGCTGGAAGGCGCGCCAGCCGATGATCAGCAGCGCCAGCAGCAGGCACAGGGTCGCGGCAAGGAAAGGCGGGCGGAAGGCCAGCGTCAGCAGGTTTTCCGATGCGCCAAAGCCGTTCATCGTCAGATCGAAAGTGACGCTGCCGACATCGCCATCATAGGCCGCTGCGGAGAGCAGCGCGATCGCCGCTTCAGCGCGGGTCTTGTCGGCAAGGCCGTAATTGTTGAGCAGGTCAGGCTCGGCAACGAACACCGTCCAATGCGCATTCTCGTAGAAGTCCGAGCCTTCGGTGCCGATTACCCGCAAGGCCAACCAATGCCCCGCGCTGTCGGTGACGAGCGGCTCCTGCGCCGTCTCGCCCTCGGTATAGGCAATCGAGCGGGTGGGGAGCTGGCCCGAGAGGTCAAAGCCTTCCCAGCCCGGCTCTTCGTCGGGTTGCAGCTCCTCGCTCTCGCGCTTGAAGCCATAGGGTGCAGGCAGGCTTTCGCTCCACAGCAATGGGGCAGCGCCTTCGAGCATCACCCAACCGGGCTCGAACTTGTCGCTCGCTTCCTTGGGCAGATCGGGCGGAGGACGAAGCGCGACCCATTTGGGCAGGATCACCAGCGTCGGTCCAATCGCCTCGCGCTTCTTGAGCAGCTTGGCGAGTTCGAGCGGATCGGTCTCGGGCGGCGGGGTAAGCACCAGCAGGCCCTCGGTCTCGAGCCCCGCTGGACTGCGCGAACGCTCGACCGCAAAGCCCGCCTCCTCGGTCAGCCGCACGAGCGCGGCATAGCCATTGAGGCCCTTGGCCGAGGCATGGGCATCGCCGTTATTGGCATTGCCGAGGAATTGCGCGCCCGAACCCAGCAGCCAGATCAGCGCGAGGAACAGCACAAAGCCGCCCGCCACCAGCGCCAGCGCGCCCCCGCGCGAGAAGGCGCCTGCGCCCGGGCCGCTCATGCCGCCGCTCCTTGCGCGGTCAGCCGGGCCAGCGCGAATTCGGCATAGGCGGCGCGGGCCGCTTCCCAATCGGCGCGCTCAAGGCTGCGCAGGGCGAAGAGGCTGCGCTCCACCCGTTCGGCAATCACGCGAAAGGCGGTGCGCGCGGCTTCGGGCAAGGCCGGCAGCGCGGAAAGCTCGCGCGCGGTGGTGGAGGGTTCGACCAGCGTGGGCCGCGCGGCCGCGATCTGGCCGACAGAGCGCTGGAGCAGCAGGCGGGTCGCCTCGTCGAACCGGCCCTCTGCGGCCAGCCGGTCGGCATCCTCCAGCAGCGCGAGAGTGGCGGCGGCTTCGGGCTGCCATTCCTCGCCCGCAGCGGCGACAGCAGGCTTGCGCCTTGCCCAGCTTGCCGGAGCGAAGGTGCGCCACAGGAGCACGAGCACGAACGCCGCGACGAGGGCCAGCAGCAGCCATTGCAGCCACCACCACGAGGCCCCGAGCAAACGGCCGAGAGGCGCGAACAGATCGGCGAGCCATGCAAAGACATCGGCCAGCATCTTCTCGAACCAGCTCGGCTCGGGCGGTTTGATCATGGGAATGTCGACCGGCGCGAACTGGATGTCCTCCGTCTCGCGGAGCCGTTCCCAGGCAGCGCCATCGAAGGCGAGCGCTGTTCCCTCATCTGCTGGTGGGTTGGCCGGGAGGTTCTGCGCCGCTGCGGTCATGCCTTACGGGTGGTGGCATGGCTGGTGCGCGGGCGCAACCGGGAAACGCGGGTGCGCGGCCTATCCGCGCGGGCGTCCCAGTTCATAGGTGCCCAGAATGCGCAATTCCTTGGAATGGAAGGCACATTCCTCCAGTGCCCGGTCCACCGCCGGATCGCCCGGCGCGCCGATGATGTCGGCGTAAAAGGTGGTCGCGGCAAAGCTGGTGCCCTGCTGGTAGGATTCCAGCTTGGTCATGTTGACGCCGTTGGTGGCGAAGCCGCCGAGCGCCTTGTAGAGCGCGGCGGGGATGTTCTTCACCTCGAAGATGAAGGTCGTCATCACCGGCTTGCCCGCCAGCGCGCCGGCTTCCAGCGGCTCGGCCGCGAGGATGACGAAGCGGGTCATGTTGTCGGGGCTGTCCTCGACATTGTGCTCGATGATGGTGAGCCCGTAGAGCTCGGCCGCCAGCGCCGGAGCGATGGCTGCCACGGTGGGATCTCCGCGCTCTGCGACATAGGCGGCCGCGCCCGCGGTATCGGCGTGGCTGAGCGGCACGATCCCGCGGGCGCGCAGATAATGGCGCGACTGGCCCAATGCCTGCGGGTGCGAATAGGCCGCCTCGAAGGTGCGGCCCGGGGTGTTCTCGCCCGGCGCCATCAGCGCATGGTGGATCGGCATGAAATATTCGCCGATGATGTGGAGGCCGCTTTCGGGCAGCAGGAAGTGGATATCGGCAACCCGCCCGTGCTGCGAATTCTCGATCGGGATGATCGCCGCGCCCGCGCGAGCGTCCTTCACCGCTTCGAGCGCGTCCTCGAAGCTGAAGCAGGGCAGCGGCGCGAGATCAGGGCAGGCTTCTGTCGCGGCACGGTGCGAATTGGCACCGGGCGAGCCCTGAAAGGCAATCGCGCGCGCCGGATCGGCGGCGGCAGCGGCGCGCATCTGGTCGACGATGGCAATGGCGGGGCCGGGAAAGGATCGCATGGGCTGCGAGACTAGAGGCCTCGCGCCCCAGCGGCAAGCCTGCTTGCAAAAGGTGCAAGAATTCGTGCCACAAGCAGTCTTGCGCGCGCCCTCGCCCGACATTAAGAGGCGCGCGGGATGACACAGGACAACTCTTCGCAGGAAAACGCTGCAGGCCAGAATGGTGGCGGCGATCTGTTCAACACTGCCGCCGGCTGGGTGCTGTTTGCGGCCGGTCTCGGCTTGGGTCTTTCGATCCTCTCGGGCAAGTTCTTCCATGGCGACAAGCCGGAACGCCCCGAAAAGCTCGGCTATGTGATTGAAGGCGCGGTTGAAGAAGGCGCTGGCCCGGCAGAAATGTCGATTGCCGATGCCCTCAATGCCATGCCGGCTGCCGATCTGATCGCTGCGGGCGAGAAGGCCTATTCCAAGTGCCAGAGCTGCCACACTGCCGATGCGAGCGGCGCCAATGGCGTCGGTCCGAATCTCGCGGGCGTGATGGGTGGCCCGGTCGCTGCCAAGGCCGGCTTTGCCTATAGCCCCGAACTGAAGGCGCTCGGCGGCACCTGGGACTGGGACAAGATGAACCAGTGGCTCAAGAGCCCCAAGGCCTATGTCGCAGGCACCAAGATGAGCTTCGCAGGCCTTTCCAAGGTCGAGGATCGCGCGGCAATCGCGGCCTACCTCAACTCCAAGGGCGCGAACCTGCCGTTCCCGGCTGCTGCGGCGCCTGCCGCTGCTGCTGCGGAAGGTGAAGCAGAGGCTGTCGCCACGGCCGAGGCCGGGACGGACCCCGCGGCCGCCGCCGCCGAATAATCCGGATACGAAAAGGGCGGGTCAGAGCACTTTCCGGCCACTCCGATCCACCCTGATCGCGTCGGAGTGGCCGGAAAGTGCTCTATTCCCGCCCTTTGAATTTCTGCGCCACCACATACCATTCGGACGAATCCTTGCGGCTTGCGGGCGGCTTGGCGTGCTTGACCGTGGCGAAGTGCTGCTTGAGCAGCTTCAGCAGCTCGGTATCCGTCCCGCCCGCCAGCACCTTGGCGACAAAGGCTCCGCCCGGCGCGAGGTTCTCGACTGCGAACCACGCTGCCGCTTCGACCAGACCCATGGTGCGCAGGTGATCGGTCTGCTTGTGGCCGACGGTATTGGCGGCCATGTCGGACATCACCAGATCGGGCGGACCGCCCAAGGCATCGGCGAGCATCTGCGGCGCGGCATCGGCCATGAAATCCATCTGGAAGATCGTCACGCCCTCAAGCGGTTCGACCGGCAGCAGGTCGATCCCCACCACCTGCGATTTGGGCGATTTGGCGCGCGCCACCTGGCTCCAGCCGCCGGGCGCAATGCCGAGATCGACCACGCGGGTAGCGCCCTTCAGCAGGCCGAATTTCTCGTCGAGCTCGATCAGCTTGTAGGCCGCGCGGCTGCGATAGCCGTCGGCCTTGGCTTGCCGGACGTAAGGATCGTTGAGCTGGCGTTCGAGCCAGCGCACCTGGCTCGCGGTGCGGCCCTTGGCGGTCTTGACCCGCTTGCCCGTATCCTTGCTGCCGCGGGTCATCGCCCGACCTTGTGGGAGCGCTGCTGGTGAAGCGCGCGCAGCGAGGCATCGCTGCGCCGTTCGGCGGCGATCAGGCTCCGGAGGATGCCCTCGCGGATGCCGCGATCCGCCACGCCCAGCCGGCGCGCCGGCCACAGATCGAGAATCGCTTCGAGAATCGCGCAGCCCGCCACCACCAGATCGGCACGGTCTTGCCCGATGCAGGGCAGGGTGGAGCGTTCATAGGGCGTCATCACCGACAGCCTTGCGCTGATTTCGCGCATCTCGCCAGCAGGAACGATGAGGCCATCGACGGCGCGGCGATCATAGGACGGCAGTTCGAGATAGAGGCTGGCGAGCGTTGTCACCGTGCCGCTGGTGCCGAGCAGGCGGATGTCGGGGTGTGCCGCTGCCTCGGAAACCCGGCCGGCGAAGGGTGCGAAACTGTCCCCCACCAGCTGGCGCATCTTGGCATAGCGGGCGATCCGCGCCGCCTCGCCTTCCTCGCTGCGACCGACTGTATCCGTCAGTGAGACGACGCCCCACGGCACGCTCTGCCAATCGAGGATGCGCGGCACGTGGCTCGCTTCTGCTCCGCTGCCTGCTTCGACCAGCACCAGTTCGGTCGATCCGCCGCCGATATCGAAGATCACCGCCGGGCCATCGCCGGCTTCGAGCAGGATGTGGCAGCCCAGCACTGCCAGCCGCGCCTCTTCCTCGGCGCTGATGATGTCGAGCGCGATGCCCGTCTCACGCCGCACCCGCTCGATGAAATCGGGGCCGTTGCTGGCGCGGCGGCAGGCCTCGGTCGCGACCGAACGGGCGAGACGCACTGAGCGGCGCTGGAGCTTGTCGGCGCAGATCGTGAGCGCGCCCAGCGTGCGGTCCATCGCCTTGTCCGAGAGCTTGCCGGATGTGGCGAGACCCTCGCCCAGCTTCACCACGCGGCTGAAGGCATCGATCACAGTGAAATCGCGCCCCGAAGGCCGCGCGATCAGCAGGCGGCAATTGTTGGTGCCCAGATCAAGCGCGGCATAGGCCTCGCCCTGATGGGGCGCGCGCATCGTGCCGATCGCGGCGAGATCCTGCTCCGGCTTCCCGCGCGCAGGCGCCGCCGGGGTCGCGGGAGATGGGTTGCCCCTGCCGCGGCCATCGCGGCCGGTCTTGCGGGGCAGTTCGGACTGGGGGGCGCGTTTGTAGCGAAAATCGGCTACCTTGCCGGACTTTGAGCCCCGTTTCTTGCCAGCCCTGGCATTTCTGTCCGGCGGCATGGATTCCGCCATTTGCATCGATCTTTCATATCACCGCAGCACGAATTCGCGCACGGCACTTGGGCTCAAGCTAACCCAAGGCGCGGTGAAGCACAAGCGGGCGACCTTTGGTGCCGATGACGGCGGCGCGAACATGGCCTTGACCTTGCGCGCGGACAAAACTAGTGAGCGCCCTCGCTGACGCCGCCGGATGATGTCCGGCGCATGGCCAATGCCCCGTCCTCTAATGGTAAGAGAGCGGACTCTGACTCCGTCAATCAAGGTTCGAATCCTTGCGGGGCATCCAGCCATAATCGCCGTCGCCCCCGCGCTCCCCCGCTCAAACACGCCCGAATGTTTCACGTGAAACATTGAAAGAGCCGTACCTATTGCGGCTCAACTGCGCCCCATCTAGTGGTCAAGCATGAACGATAAAGACCTTACCAAGCGCCGGTTTTACCGCGCAGGCGAAGAAACCCGCTTTGCCGAAGGCGGCCCCGAGCGCACGCCGCAGACCGCCCATCCCGCCTACAAGCTGGCCTTCCGCGACACCGATTTCCTGCTGCGCGACGAGCTGCGCCCGGTGCGCTTCCAGCTCGAATTGCTCAAGCCCGAGATGCTGCTCGATGAAGCGCGCGTCGGCTCGACGCTGGTGATGTACGGCTCGGCCCGCATCCCCTCGCCGGCGCAGGCCGAAGCGCGGATCGAGGCGGCCAAGAACGGCGACGAATATGATCAGAAGGTCGCGGCGCGGCTGGCCGAGAAGGCCAAGTATTATGACGAGGCCTACAAGCTCGCGCGGCTGGTTTCGGAAAAGGGCCTGATCGAGAACGGCGAGCGCCAGTTCGTCGTCACCACCGGCGGCGGCCCGTCGATCATGGAGGCCGGCAATCGCGGCGCTTCGGATGCGGGCAGCGAATCGATCGGGCTCAACATCGTGCTGCCTCACGAACAGGCGCCCAACCCTTACGTGACGCCCTACCTCAGCTTCCAGTTCCACTACTTCGCGCTGCGCAAGATGCACTTCCTGCTGCGCGCGCGGGCGGTGGCGGTGTTCCCGGGGGGCTTTGGCACCTTCGACGAATTCTTCGAGCTCGTCACGCTGATCCAGACCGGCAAGATGAAGCCGATCCCGATCATCCTGTTCGGCAAGGAGTTCTGGAACCGCGTGATCAATTTCGAGGCGATTGCCGAGGAAGGCGTGATCTCGAAATCGGATCTCGACCTGTTCACCTGGGTCGAAACCGCAGAAGAAGCCTGGGCCTGCATCTGCGATTTCTATGAGCTTCCGCGCGATTGACACGATGATCCGCACCCCTCGGCTGGTGCTGCGCCGGGTGCGCCCGGAAGAGGACTTTGCCGGGATGCACGCGGTGTTGTCCGATCCCGACGCAATGGCCTATTGGGCCACGCCGCCGCATGATAGCGAGGATCAGACCCGCGAATGGCTCGCCGCGATGGCCGAGACGCCGGTGCACGAAGGCGATGATTTCATCATCGAATATCAGGGGTGCGCGGTGGGCAAGGCGGGGTTCTACCGCTTCCCCGACATCGGCTACATCCTTGCGCCCGACCTGTGGGGGCAGGGGCTGGTGGCCGAGGCACTCGCGCCGATCATCGCCCGCGCCTTCACGACCGGGGGCCTGGAGCGCATCACCGCCGATGTCGATCCGCGCAACCACGCTTCGATCCGCCTGCTGGAAAAGCTGGGCTTTGCCGAGACCCACCGCGCCGAGCGCACCTGGCTGATCGCCGGGGCGTGGTGCGATTCGGTCTATTTCGCCCTGTCGCGCGAGGATTGGCTGGCGCGCACCGCGTGATGGCCGAGCGGGCCATTGCCTGCGCCGAAGCCGGGGGCTTCCTCGATCGCGCGAATCACGAAATGCCGCGCGAGTCTGACCGCGTGTTCGAGCGGCTGGCCATGGCCCATCAGCGTCGCGATCGCCGCTGACAGCGTGCAGCCGGTCCCGTGGGTGTGGGGCGTGTCGATCCGCTGGTGCTCGAAATGGAGCGCGCGGCCCTCGCTGGTGGCGGAGCCCGGCAGATAGAGCACGTCGATGATCCGCGCGTCGGTGGTGTGTCCGCCTTTGGCCAGCACCGCCGCGCCGGTCATGTGCGACAATTCCTCGGCCGCGCCAACCATTGCCCCGCTGTCTTCAAGCGTGCGGCCCAGCAGGTGGCCGAGTTCGGGCAGGTTGGGTGTGATCAGCGCGGCGCGCGGGAACAGCAATTCGCGCAAGGCGGCGATGGCTTCAGGGTCGATCAGCGCCGCGCCGGATGTGGCGATCATCACCGGATCGACCACGATGGGCGCCACCACGCCTTCGAGTGCGCGGGCGACATGGGCGATGATATCGGCATCATGCAGCATCCCGATCTTTACCGCATCCACCCCGATATCCGAGACGCAGGAGGCGATCTGCTCTGCCACCATGTCGCCCGCCATCGGCGCAATCGCCTGCACGCCCACCGTGTTCTGCGCGGTGACGGCGGTGATCGCGCTCATGCCATATCCGCCGAGCATGGTGATGGTCTTGAGATCGGCCTGAATCCCTGCGCCGCCCGAAGAATCCGAGCCGGCGATGGAGAGGATACGGGGCGGGGTGCGGTTGCTCATCCCTTGAACTTGCGCTCCGTGCTCGGCGGGAATTTCGCGTGCAGCGCCTTCGCCCGCGTCGGCCGGTCCATCAGCTCGCCCCCGCAATTGGGGCAGCGGTCATCGAGGTCCTCGGCACATTCGGCGCAGTAAGTGCATTCGAACGAGCAGATGAAGGCGCCCGGCGCCTCGGCGGGCAGCAGGACGCCGCAGGTTTCGCAATCGGGGCGCATTTCGAGCATCGCAGACTTCTCCTAGACCGCCGCGCGCACGGCTTCGCAGATGGTGTCGACCACCCGCTCCACCTGACTCTGATCGTCGCCCTCGGCCATGACACGGATCAGCGGTTCGGTGCCCGAGGCACGGATCACCAAGCGGCCCTTGCCCGCCAGCTCCGCCTCGGCCGCGGCGATGGCCGCCTTCACGCTCTCGTTCTCCAAGGGCTGGCCGCCTTCGTAGCGCACGTTCTTGAGCAACTGCGGCACCGGCTCGAACACGTGGAGCAGCTCGCTCGCCGGCTTGCCCGAGCGCACGAGGCTCGCCAGCACCCGCAGCGCCGCCACGGTGCCATCGCCGGTGGTGGCGTGATCGAGCAGGATCATGTGGCCCGATTGTTCGCCGCCGACATTGTGACCGCCCGCCTTCATCGCTTCGAGCACGTAGCGATCGCCCACCTTGGCGCGCACCAGATCAAGGCCGATCGAGGCGAGATAGCGTTCGAGCCCGAGGTTGCTCATCACGGTCGCCACGATCCCGCCGCCCTTCAGCGCGCCTTTCTCCTGCATCCGTGTGGCGATCAGCGCCATGATCTGGTCGCCATCCACCGCGCGGCCCTTTTCATCGACCACGATCAACCGGTCGGCATCGCCATCAAGCGCAATGCCGATATCCGCGCCTTCCTCGACCACCTTGGCCTGAAGCGCGGCAATCGCGGTGGAGCCGACCCCGTCATTGATGTTGGTGCCATTGGGGGTGACGCCCAATGCGACCACCTCTGCCCCCAGTTCCCAGATCGCCGAGGGGGCGACCTGATAGGCCGCACCATTCGCGCAATCGACCACCACCTTGAGGCCGTCAAAGCGCAGCTCGGCGGCGACCGACTGCTTGACCGCGTGGATATAGCGCCCGCGCGCATCCTCGATCCGGCGCGCGCGGCCGATCTTTTCGGCCGGCGCCAGCGGGATGTCGGTTTCCATCAGGCGCTCGATCTCGGCCTCGGCCGCGTCGGACAGCTTGAAGCCGTCAGGGCCGAACAGCTTGATCCCGTTATCGGCAAACAGGTTGTGGCTGGCCGAGATCATCACGCCGAGGTCCGCGCGCATTTCGCGGGTGAGCAGGGCAATCGCGGGGGTGGGCAGGGGGCCGGTCATGATCACGTCGATGCCGACAGAGGTGAAGCCTGCCACCAGCGCGCTTTCCATCATGTAGCCCGACAGGCGCGTGTCCTTGCCGATCACCACGCGGTGGCGGTGGCCGCCGCGCACGAAATGGCGGCCCGCCGCCTGTCCGACCTTCATTGCCATGGCCGCAGTCATCGCGCCCGAATTGGTGCGGCCCCGGATGCCATCGGTTCCGAACAGCTTGCGTGCCATGAATTCCCCGTTTCCCTCGCCGCGGCCCGACAAATTGCCGCGCATGATTGTCTCGCGCTTCTGGCGCGGTTATCGCCCAAAGGGAAGGGCGAAGGGGCCCGCAAAGGGACACGAAATTGCACGATAAAGATCAGACCGCCGCTGGCGGACAGGGCAAGTTCGCGCTGGTATCGATCCGCCTGCCTGTGGCGCTGACCTTTGCCGCACTGGTCGGCGGGCTGGTGGCGGGGATTGCCGGAGCCGCGCTAGGCGCGCCGGCCCTGGTCAGTGACATTGCCGGGCTGGTCGGCGGCCTGTGGCTGCGCGCCTTGCAGATGACGATCATCCCGCTGGTGGCAGCGCTGCTGGTGCTGGGGCTGGTGCAGATGATCCTCGCCGCGCGGGTGGGCACGGTGGCGCGGCGGATGATTGCGATCATGGTCGCGGTGCAGCTGGCCGGTGGGGCTTTCACCTCGATCGCCATGCCGTCGCTGCTCAAGGCCTTTCCGGTGCCCGAGGGCGCGAGTGCCTTTCTGGCGCAAGGGAGCGGCGATGTCGGCGAAGTGCCGGGCGTGCTCGATTTCTTCACCTCGCTGGTCTCGCCCAACATCATCGCCGCCGCCGCCGAGACCGCGATGCTGCCGCTGACGATCTTCTTCGTGATGTTCGCGGTCGCGATCACCCGCTTGCCGGAGGATCAGGGTGAGCGGCTGCTCGGCTTCTTCCACGCGCTGGGCAATGTCATGCTGCTGATTATCGGCTGGGTGCTGGCCGCAGCGCCGGTGGGCGTGTTCGGTCTTGCCTACGGCGTGGGCGTGCAGAGCGGGGGCGGGGCCTTCGCGGCGCTCGGCCACTATGTGCTCACCGTGACGCTGATGGGCACCTTCGTGTTCCTGCTCGCCTATGTCATCGCGGCGGTGCAGGGGCGGACCGGGCTGCTTGCCTTCGCCAAGGCAGTGCTGCCCGCGCAGGCGGTGGCGCTTTCGACCCAGAGCTCGCTGGCGAGCCTGCCCGCGATGCTCGATTCCGCCGGACGCCTCTCCTTGCGCGCATCGACTGCCGAGTTCGTATTGCCGCTCGCGGTGGTGATCTTCCGTGCGACCAGTTCCTGCATGAACCTTGCGGTGGTCTATTACATCGCGGCGCTGGCCGGGGTGGAGGTGCCGCCCGCCATCGCAGTCGCCGGCATCATCATCGCCAGCGTCATCAGCCTTTCCGCGGTGAGCCTGCCGGGATCGATCAGCTTTGTGGTGTCCATCGGGCCGATTGCGCTCGCCATGGGCGTGCCGATCGAGCCGCTGGCGCTGCTGGTGGCGGTGGAGATGCTGCCCGATCTCATGCGCACGCTGGGCAATGTCACGGCCAATGTCGCTGTCACAAGCGCGGTTGACCGCTCGGCGGAAGGGGCAGAAGCGCCGGTTTGACCTCGGAAACCGGCGGGAAACGAATTGCTCTCCCCCGAGGGGGAGAGCAATGCAGTCTTCAGCTACCGAGGTTTGCGCTGACCATGCAGTAGAGCATCGGCAGCGAAAGCAGCAGATTGGTGCGGCTCGCGGCCAGAGCACGCGGGCGCAGCTTGGCCTTTTCCTCGTCACTCGCGCCGGGCACGATGTTGAGGATCTTGCGCTGCGCCGGCCAGATGATGAACCAGACGTTGAACGCCATGATCAGCCCCAGCCACATGCCAAGCCCGATCAGGTTGATTCCGTCGAAGCCAAAGCCGCCGAAGGTCAGCGCCTGTGCGCCGTAGCCGTTGTGGAAGGCGATGATGAGGCCCATCACGACCGTCAGCAGCGCCGCATAGCGGAAGAAGAAGAACACCTTGGGCGCGATGTGGTTGTTGATCGCCCCGGTCTGCTCGGCCGGAATCTTGGGCATGGTCGGAACCTGCACGAAGTTGAGGTAGTACAGGAGGCCGATCCACAGGATGCCGAAGAAGGTGTGGAGCCAGCGGAACACGTCGTCCGCCAACGATTTTGCATCAGACCCGGTCCAGCCGGTGAAGCTGATGATGACCAGAATCGCAGCGATCAGGCCGACGGCCAGCACGAGATGCAGGTTGCCAAAGAATTTTGCCATGTGATCCCCATATAGCGGTTGCGGGCGCATTCATGGCGGTAAAAAACCCGATTGTCACACCTGTTCTGGCCTTTTCCCGCCAGAATCGCGGCTCGGACGTGCAGAACCGCGCGCCCGCCGCGTCACCCCCGCGAGCTGACCCCGTTGCCCGCTGCCACCTCGTCGAGTTCCTCAAGGATCGCGCGGTGGGCGGCTTCGTCGTCGGTGGAGCGGCGCGGGATGTTGCCGTTGGCCAGCATTTCGGTGAGCGCGGCGCGGGCGCGGCCCACGCGGCTCTTGATCGTCCCGACCGCGCAGCCGCAGATTTCGGCGGCTTCCTCGTAGGAAAATCCGCCTGCACCCACCAGCAGTAGCGCCTCGCGCCGTTCCGGCTGGAGTGTCAGCAGCGCGCGGTGGAGATCGCTGAGGTGGATCGGTTCTTCCTGCCCGGCAGGCGCGGTGAGGATGCGTTCGGCCACGCCCTCGTCATACTCGCCGCGGAAGCGGTTGCGGCGCATGTCGGTGAGATAGGCGTTGCGCAAAATCACGAAGGTCCATGCGCGCATCGAGGTGCCGGGTTCGAACCGGTCCTGCGCGGCCCAGGCCTTGAGCAGCGTTTCCTGCACCAGATCATCGGCCATGTCGGGGCGCCCGCAAAGCCCGCGGGCAAAGGCGCGCAGATGCGGGACAACCGCAGTCAGCTCGCGCTTGAAATCGGCCTTTTCGCTATCCGATCGGGGGCTGGTTGTGGACGGGTCGCTGTCGCTCACGCTCGCGCTCCCCGGCCATCCGGGGAATGCGAGGGGCTGCCGGATTCAGGACCGCCGCGGCGCGGATCGATCTCGTCGAGCCGGGCCAGCAGGGTCTTGAAGCTATCGGGCAGGTCTTCCTCGACCACCGAATCATACAGCTGCTTCAGACCATCGGCCCATTCCGGCGCTGCTTGCGGATTTTCCCCGCTGGCAGGAGGTGGTTTTCGATCTGAAGACATGGTGCTGTCGGTTAATCCCTGATCCCGGTCCGCCCGAGGTGCCTTGCCGCCGCCCCGTGAAGGGAAAGACGGCGCGGTTTCTCCGGCGTTGCCCGTGCCATAGCACAGGCTTTTGGAAATGCCCCATGCAAACGCGCTTGGACGTTTCGGGAACCTTGGGGCATATGCCTTGTTCCCAAAAGCGCACCAGGACCATCCGCGATCGAGAGCGCCCCGTTCTTCCCGGCCCCCGAGGCTCAAGGCTCCGCCAGCGATAGCCGCGCGCGGCGCTGGCTGGTGCTCTATCCGCGTGCGATTCCGCTGGCGATCTTCCTCGCGATCGCTGCGATCACCACGCTCAGCGTGTTCGCGATCGAGAGCAATGCCCGGGCGCGCGAACTGGCGCAGATGCGCGAATATGCCCGCACGGTTTCCGCTGCGCTCGATCGCAACAGCAACAGTTTTTCCTCCTATCTGCGCGCGGGCGCGGCACTGTTTGCGAGCAGCGCGGATGTGCGCCCCGAAACCTTTGACAATTTCGTGCGCGCGCTGCGGCTCGATACCGAATATCCCGGCGCGGAAGGGATCGGCTGGTTGCCGGTGATCGAGACCGCCGATGTGCCCGCCTTCATGGCGCAGGTGCGCGAGCGGCAGCCGGATTTTCCTGCAATCTACCCCAAGCCGGTCGCCACCACCGGCCGGATCGCGCCGGTGACGATGTTTGCCCCCGCTTCGGAGCGCAACCGCCGCGCGCTGGGCTATGACATGTATTCCGATCCCGCTCGCGCCGCCGCCATGGCCGAGGCCGAACTCGCCCGCCGTCCGACCGCCTCGGGCCGGATCGTGCTCGAACAGGAACAGTCGGGCAATCTTCCCGCCTTTGCGATCTACATGCCGGTGTTCCGCACCTTCGGCGAGGATGACCGGCGGCTGATCGGCTTCGTCTACGCGCCGTTCCGTGCGCGCGAATTCCTCGATTCCGCGCTGGCGCGCGAGCGCCCTGAGGATTTCGGCGTGCGGCTCTATGATGGCGAGGCGGCGACGGGGAACCTGCTGGTCACCCACACGCTCGGCGATCCGGCGAGCGAGCGGGTCGAGGAAGAGGTCACCATCGCCAACCGCCGCCTGCTGCTGGTGATCGAATCCGCCAATGTCCGGGTGCTCAGCCCGCTATCGATGGTGACGCTGGTGTTCGGCCTTGCGCTGGCGAGCCTGCTGATGCTGCTGGCGCGGCTGCTGACCCAGCAGGCCTACGAGGACCAGTCGCGGCTCGCCTTTCTCGAGGAACAGCACTCGATCCGCAATTCGCTCACCCGCGAGCTAAATCACCGGGTCAAGAACACGCTCGCCAATGTGCTCTCGATCCTGTCGCTGACGCGGCGGCGCACCCGCGATCTCGATGAATTTGCCGACAGCCTCGAGGGGCGCATCCGCGCGCTTTCGGCAACGCATGATCTGCTGACGGTGACCGACTGGGGCACCACCCCGATCCGCGCGGTGATCGAGGCGGAGTTGCAGCATTTCCGCCTCGCGCTCGACGATGCGATCCTGCTCGAAGGCCCGCCGCTGGAGCTGGCGCCTAATGATGCGCTGTCTTTCGGCCTCGCAGTGCATGAACTGGCAACCAATGCGGCGAAATATGGCGCGCTGAGCGTGGCCAGCGGACGGGTGACGATCCGCTGGCAAATGGTTGGCGAGCAGCTGGCGGAGGTGGAGTGGCGCGAAAGCGGCGGGCCGCAGGTGGCGTCAGAGCGCCGCCGCGGTTTCGGCACCGAGCTCATTGAAAAGATCGTCGCCCACGAATTGCGCCAGCCGGTCGCGCTCGATTTCCGGCCCGAGGGCGTGATCTGCGTGATGCGCGTGCCGATCCGGCGGCCGGCGGATTTCCGGATTCGCGAGGCGGGGCGGGAGGTCTGACCCTTAGTAAAGCGGCTTGCCCGACTGGAAGAACAGCGCCTGGCTGATGGCGGCGCGCACCGTGGCTTCCTGAAACGGCTTGGTGACGAGATAGGTCGGCTCGGGCCGGTCGCCGGTCAGCAGGCGTTCGGGATAAGCGGTGATGAAGATCACCGGCACGCTTCCGTGCCCAAGGATATCGTCCACCGCATCGAGGCCGGACGAGCCATCGGCCAGCTGGATATCGGCCAGCACCAGTCCGGGCATGGCTTCGGCAGCCACTTCGCGCGCCTGGGTGCGGGTGGCGGCGGTGCCGCAGATGGTGTGGCCAAGGCCGCCGACGAGGTCTTCAAGCTGCATCGCGATCAGCGGTTCATCCTCGATGATGAGGACGCTGGTCTTCTGTTCGGCCTCGATCTCGGCCACGGCGGCGGCGACCAATGCGGCGATCTCGGCCTCGGTCAGGCTCATGATGTCTGCGGCCTGTCCGGTGGTGAAATCCTCGAGCGTGGTGAGCAGCAGCGCTTGGCGTGCCGGAGGTGGCACCGCAGCGAGTCGCCGCTGCGCTCCGGCTTCGTGCTCGCTGGTGGTGGCCGAGCCCGCGCCGGTGCCGGCGCTCTCCCAGATGCGGGTGAAGGCGCGGTAGAGCGGCACGCGCCCGCCTTCGAGCGTGGCGGCCGTCGCCGTATCCGACAGCACCGCTTCGAGCATCGCGCGAACCAGCGCATCGCCCGACGCCTGCGAGCCGGTCAGCGCGCGGGCATAGCGCCGCAGGAACGGCAGGTTGGCGGCGATCTGGTTTCCGAGGGACATTGGTCGGCTCCGGCGAGAGGTTGGCAGGGCGGGCTGCTACACTATAAAGGACCAGCAACCCTAGCGGTTCCTGCGGCCCGCGCCCGCCTCCTTCGCGGAGCCCGCAAAAAAGCGTCGGTTTCGCCTCAAGCAACGCGTGTTGAAAATATTTTTTCAAAGCCGGGAACCGCGCGGCTGGCTGATCATTAAGAGCTTGTCACCGCCGAGACCCCCCTCCCGTCCAAGCGGCTGTGACACGATCCCGAAAGGCCTCTGCTCGTTCGCGAGTAGAGGCCTTTTTTCTTGGGCTCTCTATCCCAGTGTCCGTTCGTAGATCGCGTATTCGCGGTTGACCTTGCTCTGGATCGTGTCGGCAATCGCGACCATGCCCTGGTTGTCTTCGAGCACCCAGCCCAGCTCGCCGCGGTTCGATTCGAACTTGGTGGTCGCCTGCACCCGGATCGCCTCGATCATCATGAAGGCGAGCGTTCCGGCCATCCGGGTTTGGTGGAGCTCCTTCAGCACCCCCATCAGCGGCACCCGCATCCCTGCCCCCTTGGGGTGGCGCAACCAGCGCAGCATGGTGATCCAGCCGAACGGAAACAGCTTGCCTTTGATTTTGGCGAGGGCGCTGTTGGCATCGGGCCACGTCAGCATGAAGGCCACCGGGCGGCCGTCCACTTCGGCAATCATGTTCAATTCTTCATGGATGATCGCCCGCAGCTTCTTGCCGGCATAGGCCACTTCGGCGGGCGTAAAGGGGACAAACCCCCAATTGTCCGACCATGCATCATTGAGGATCGCGAGGATGATCGCGACCTCCTCGTCCCAACGGCTCTTGTCCACCCGGCGCACATGAATCCGGTCATTGCGCTGCCCCGACTGGACAAGGCGCTGCACCAGCGGGCCGAACCCGTTCGTGATATCCAGATCATAGGTGTAGAGCGTCTTTGCGCGGGCATAACCTGCGGCCTCGATCCAGCCTGCATAATGCGCCGGATGATGGCCCATCATCATCATCGGCGGGTGATCCTGCCCGCTGATCAGCAGGCCGGGCTCCTCCCAGATCGATAGCGAAATCGGCCCCAGCGCGCGGGTCATGCCTTGCCCGGCCAGCCAGCCTTCCGCCGCCGCCAGCAGCGCGTGGGCGACGGTCTCGTCCTCGGCATCGAAATAGCCGAAGAAGCCGGTGCCCGGGCCAAAGCCCTGTTCGGGTGGCATGGTGAGGGCGAGCTCGTCGATATGGGCCGAAATCCGCCCGACGGCGCGCCCGCCGCTCTTGGCGATGAACAGCTGCACGCGCGCGTGGGCGAAGAAGGGGTTCTTGTCCGGATCGACCAGTTCCAGCTGTTCGGAACGGATCTGCGGGACGAAGTTCTCCAGACGGTCAGAAAAGGCGCGGCCCAGATCGACAAAGGCCGCACGGCCCGCCTTGCCGGACACCGGCTCGATGCTGATGTGCGATCCGGTGGTGATTGCATCTGACACGCGGTGGTTCCCGTAGTTGCTCAAGATCAAGGTGTGTGTGTCGCGCCCGCGCCATTGACGCAAGCCAATCGATCACACTCACCGACAGGACAAGTTTGGCTTGGCCCGCGTTTTCGAGTAGGGCTGCCAACCGGATTTTGCCAGACATGACCATGCACCAGCCTCTCGATCCTGCCCTCTCCCGCGAACCTGCGCCGATGAAGGCGACCCGCGTCCAGTTCATGGCCGAGGATGACAAGGACATGCTGCGCGCCGCGCGCGATCTGACCAAGGGTCTGGGCGAGGCGCGTGGTGACATCTACTGGCCCGACATGCTGGTCTCGGCCGGCGTGGGCTATGCCGGGATTGCGACCGCGATCCTGTCCGCCAGCCTTGGCGTGAAGCTGGCCGCGGGCTTGGTGGCGGCGCTCGCGCTCTACCGCGCGCTGATGTTCATCCACGAGCTGACCCATATCCACCGCGATGCCCTGCCGGGCTTCCGCACCGCGTGGAATCTTCTGGTCGGCATCCCGATGCTGACGCCCAGCTTCATGTATGAAGGCGTGCACACCATCCACCACAAGCGCACACAATATGGCACGGTGGAGGATCCCGAATATCTCCCGCTCGCGCTGATGAAGCCGTGGAGCCTGCCGCTGTTCGTGCTGGTGGCGATGATGCTGCCGATCGCACTGCTGGTGCGCTTCGGGCTGCTGTACCCGATCGGGCTGATCGTGCCGCCGCTGCGCAAGTTCACGTGGGAGCGGTTTTCCTCGCTCTCGATCAACCCCGAATTCCGCCGCCGCCCGGCCGAGGGCGACTTCGTGGGCCGCGTGCGCTGGCAGGAAGCCGGTGCAAGCCTGTGGGCGATCACGCTGATGGTGACGGCGGCGCTCTATGGCTGGCAGCCGCTGGCGACCGCGCTGGCGATCCTCTCGCTCGCCGCAGTCCTGAACCAGCTGCGCACGCTGGTCGCGCATCTGTGGGAGAACGAGGGCGAGGCGATGACGGTGACGGCGCAGTTCCTCGATAGCGTCAACGTGCCGCCGCCGGGCCTCGCTGCCGAGATCTGGGCGCCGGTCGGCCTGCGCTATCACGCGCTGCACCACCTGATGCCCTCGATGCCCTATCATGACCTTCCCGAAGCGCACCGCCGTCTTGCGCGCGAGCTGGGAACGGGTTCGACCTATGAAGGCGCGAACCACCCCGGGATGCTGGTGCTGGTGGGCCGCATCGCTAAAAGCACGATGGGCAAGCGGGCTTAATCCAGAAAACAGATCATCGCGCAGCGGCGTTCGGCGGGCAGGCCGTCGTCGACTTCGTTGGCGAGTTCGCCCGCCAGCCGTGGATGCGCGTCAAGGGCAGTGACTTCCTCGAAGCCGAGGCGTGCATAGAACGGCCCGTTCCACGCCAGATCGCGAAAGGTGGTGAGCGTCAGCGCGCGATAGCCGGTGTTGCGCGCGTCGATTTGTGCAGCGCGCACCAGCCCCGCTCCGATCCCGCGCCGCTGGAAGTCGGGCGCGACGTCCATCTCCCAGATGTGCAATTCGCGGCTGAAGGGCTGGGCCACCAGAAACCCGGCCATCACCTCGCCGACATGGGCGACGAGGCTGTGACCCCGGCGGATCAGGCGGGCATAGTCTTCGCTCGTGCGGGTGCGGGCGGGATCGATGCTGGCTTCGGTTGCGAAGGCGACCTCGGCTGCGGCGCGCTCGATCGCCGGCATCGCCTCGGCATCGGATGGCCGCGCCAGCCGGAGCGACCAGCCGCTCATTCCTCGGTGCGGATCAGCACCGTCTCGCCCAGCAGCAGGAACAGGAAGAACGGCGCCCAGGCCGCAAGGAAGGGCGGATAGCCGCCGAAGCTGCCCATCGCGAGCGCGGCATTGTCGACCACGAAATAGGCAAAGCCCAGCGCCATGCCGATGATTGCACGCACGAACAGCTGGCCCGAACGCGCAAGGCCGAAGGCTGCGACCGAACCCAGCAGCGGCATCAGCAGCGCGGAGAGCGGGCCGGACAGGCGGTGCCACCACTTGGCGCGCATTTCCTCGGTCCGGCGGCCCGCTGCCTCAAAGGCGTTGATCGTTTCCGACAGCTGCCAGAAGCTCTGCGAATCCGGATCGACTGCCTGCAGATCGATCTGTTCGGGCGTGAGCGTCTTGCCCACCACCAGCGTGCTGCCCAGCGCCGTTGTGGCCGCCGCGACATCGAACCGCTCCGGATTTTCGAGCTTCCATCCGGGCGCAGCAAAAGTCGCACGCGGGGCTCTTATCTGTTCGCGGATGATCCCCGATGCCGCGCGTTCGTACCATGTCACCCCGGTCAGCATGATGTTCTCGCCCGCCCCCGTCAGGGTCGCGGCCGAGAGGATGTTGCGACCATCGGTGAGATAGACGTTGGAGCGCACCCCATCCGGCCCCGCGCCCTTGGGCGGGATCGCGCCATATTCGGCTGCTTCCCATGCCTTGAGGGTGGCATTGGCGCGGGTCACGATCCGCTCGTTGAAGCCGAAGCTCACCCCCGACACCAGCGCCGCGGTGAGCAGCAGCGGGGCGAGCACCTGATGCGCCGAGAGACCCGCGGCCTTCATCGCCACCACTTCGCTGTTCTGGTTCAATGTCACGAGCGTGATCAGGGTCGCCAGCAGCACCGAATAGGGCAGGAAGCGGCTCGCCAGCTGCGGCGCGCGCAGGCTCGCATAGTGCAGGATTTCCGCCTGCCCGTTGCCCGGTACAGCGAGAATGTCGCCTGTTGCCGCCAGCAGATCGAGCGCCAGCAGCACCAGCACCAGCATGATCAGCACCGCCAGGATGCGCACCACGAACAGCTTCGCAAGATAAAGCGTCAGCGTGCGCGAGGGGAAGAAATCGAGTTGCACCTTGCGCCTACTCCGCCGCCACCAGTTCCGGCTGGGCGAGCGTGCCGCGCGGCCGGCGGCGGGTGAACAGCTTCACCACCTGCTTCGACAGCTTGGCAAAGGCTGTTTCCAGCGCGCCAATGGCCTGACCGCCCGGCACATAGGCGACGCGGTAATACATCCACACAATCAGCGCTGCGAACAGCACGAAGGGCACCCACAGCGCGAGGATCGGATCGAGCCGGCCCAGCGCTGCGACATCCTCGCCGTATTGGTTGACCTTGTGATAGGCCACCACCATCACGATCGAGACGAACACGCCCAATGCGCTTGTCGAACGCTTGGGCGGGATCGCCAGCGCCACCGCCAGCAGCGGCATGAGCATCATCATCACGATCTCGACCAGCCGGAAATTGAAGCTCGCAAGGCTGGCATCGCGCTGCTTGGGGGCGCTCTTCTCGCTCCATCCGATGCGCAGAAGTTCGGGCAGGATGTATTCGCGGGTGGCATCGCCGCGGGCGCGGAACTTCTCGATGGCGGGCAGATCGATCGGCAGATCGTGGCGGCTGAAGCTGAGCACGCGCGGGGTCTTGCTGCCCGTATCCTGCACAATCGTGCCTTCGGTGAGGCGCAGGATGATGGTGTCGGGATTGTCGCGCGTGGCAAGGAAGGCTCCCTCGCGCGCGGAGATCGAGAGCACCTGCCCCTTGGCATTGGCGACGCGGGCGAAAATGCCGACCAGCCTGCGGCCCTCGTCCTCGCTCGCCTCGATCCGCAGCGCCATGCGGTCTGCCAGGGTGGTGAATTCGCCGACCTTGATCGAGGCCCCGAGCGCGCCGGAGCGCAGCTCGTATTCCATCTGCTCGTAGTAGTAGCGGCTGATCGGCTGGATGTAGAACACCAGCGCCACGTTCACCGCCAGCAGCAGCAGGGTGATGAGATAGGGCATGCGCAGCAGGCGGTTATAGGACAGGCCGACCGCGCGCATCGTGTCGAGTTCGCTGGTGGTGGCAAGTTTGCGGAAGGCCAGCAGCACGCCCAGCAAGAGACCCAGCGGGATCGCGAGGCTCGCATATTCGGGGATCAGCGCGCCCAGCATCTTGAACACCACCGCCACCGGCCCGCCTTCGACCGCGACGAAATCGAACAGGCGCAACATCTTGTCGAGCATCAGCAGGCTGGCAGCGAGCGCGAACACGCCCAGCATCGGCACCACGGTCAGCCGCAGGATATAGCGATCGATGCTGGGGACGAGGTTGGACAAGTCGGGCTTTCCGTCGATTACGCCTTGGCCCTAGCGCGTCTCATCCCTCGCGTCATGCCCTCAATTGGGGATGCGCCGGGGCCGCGCCTTCACGCCTTTTCCAGCGTGCATTGAAGCGGGTGCTGGTTCTGGCGGGCGAAATCCATCACCTGATTGACCTTGGTCTCGGCGATTTCATAGGGGAAGATCCCGCACACGCCGACGCCGCGCTGGTGGACGTGCAGCATGACCCGGGTGGCCTGCTCCAGATCCATCGAGAAGAAGCGCTTCAGCACCAGCACCACGAATTCCATCGGGGTGTAGTCGTCGTTGAGCATCAGCACCTTGTACTGGCTCGGCTTCTTGGGCTTGGCGCGGGTCTTGGTGGCGACGCCGACTTGCCCTGCGCCGTCCGTGTCCTTCCCGCCGTCCTCGTCAGACGCGCGCAGCGGCACGCTGGCCTGCACAGGCAGCGCGGCGTTTTCCGCCAGCGTGGGGAGGGTCGGGATCGGCATGAGCCTCTATTATGGGATTCGCTTGCGCAGGTGCAAGCGATTGGTGCGATTTGTTTGAGCCGATGCGGTGTGGCAGCAGGCAAAGAAAAGGCCGGCCAGACGTTGGTCTGGCCGGCCGGCGCCTTTCGGCGCGCTCTCGTGGACCGGGTTGGGAGAGAGAGGAGAGAGGCCCGGTCCAGGAACGTGTTGCTTACGCAGCCTTCGAGATCTTCTCGGCGGCAACGCTCACGCGGTTCGAAATCGGGGCGAAGGCGTCGTTGTAGAGCTTCACCCATGCTTCGGTGCGCTTCGAGCCGAACGAGACCAGCGCGTCGAAGTTGCGACGGGCGAGTTCGCCCTGAAGCTGGAACAGTTCGGTGGGCGACTTGATCGCGGCGACCTTCTTGGCGTCGGCGGTGACGGTTTCGATCACGGTCTTGCCGGTTTCGATGTCGCTCTTCACGATGTCCTGAGCGCCAGCGAAGAAGATCTTGCCGCTTTCGACAACGGCGTCGACGTTGGCCTTGCCGAACTCGGTGGCTTCGTTGGCCAGCACGGTGCTCTTGGCGTAGGCGGTCTTGGCGCGGGTCTGGACGTCAGCGATGACTTCCTTGGCGGTGGCGGTGATGTCGGTGTTCTTGGCGGTGGCCATGATGGTGTCCTTGAGCTTGATGACGGGGTTGGTCTTCGCGGCGGCAGCAGGCGTCTTCGCCTTGGCGGCGGCCTTCTTCACCGGTGCCGGCTTCTTCGGCGCGGCGACAATCTTGGCGGCAACCTTCTTCGCCGCAGGCTTCTTGGCCGCGACCTTCTTCGCAGCAGGCTTCTTGGCCACCGGCTTCTTGGCGGCGGCAAGCTTCTTCACGACCGGAGCCTTGCCGACCTTGGGCGCTTCCACGACCTTGGCCGAAGCTTCAGCATAGGCCTTCTCGGCAGCGGCATCGATCTTGGCGACAGCCTTGGGTTCAGCGGCAGTGGTTTCAACTTCGGACATGATGACCTCGCTTCATGTTGCACTGCACAAAATAGTGATTGCAACTGCGAAGTCAAGTGTTTTTGTGCACTGCACAAAAATGATGAAAAGCGCTGAAAAAGAGTATCTTGCTTTCTTAACGCGTCTTCACGTAGCGTCCCGGCGCGTCCTCGATCACCGCGTCGCCCTTGCCGCCCGGCGCGCGCTTGCCCGTCACCGGCGCCCGCACATCGGACTGGGTGTGGAGCCATTCGAGCCAGTGCGGCCACCAGCTGCCCGGGTGCTCCTCGGCGCCTTCGACAAAGGCGGCAAGCGACGGCGCTTTGCTGTCGCCCAGCCAGTACTGGTACTTGTTCGCGGACGGCGGATTGACCACGCCAGCGATATGTCCTGATCCGGCCAGCAGGAACTCCATCGGCCCTGTGAAGTGGCGGGTGATGCGCCACACGCTTTCGGCCGGCGCAATATGATCCTCGCGCCCCGCCTGCACGAAGGTCGGGGTCGAAACCCGCGTCAGATCGATCGGCGTGCCATCCGCCTCCAGCGCATCGGGCGCCACCAGCTTGTTGTCGCGGTAGAGATCGCGCAGGTAATCATTGTGCCACTTGGACGGCAGGTTGGTGACGTCGCCGTTCCAGTGCAGCAGGTCGAAGGCCGGATAGTCCTCGCCCAGGAGGTAATTGTTGACGACGTAGTTCCAGATCAGGTCCTTGCCCCGCAGCGCATTGAAGGTCGCCGCGAGATAGCGCCCGTCGAGATAGCCTTGCGGCGACAGCTGCCCGATCATCTGCAGCTGGCCTTCGTCGATGAAATGCTTGAGGTCGCCGCTCTTCTCGAAATCGACCTGCGCGGTGAAGAAGGTGGCGCTCTTCACCTTATCCTCCTCGCCCCGCCGCGCAAGGATCGCGAGGGTGGCGGCAAGCGTGGTGCCGGCCACGCAATAGCCGATGGTGTGGACGGCCGGCACATCGAGCCGCGCGCGGACATGATCGATCGCTTCGACCTGGGCGCGGATGTAATCGTCCCAAACCACATCGGCCATGCTCTCGTCTGCCGACTTCCAGCTCACCACGAACACCGAAATGCCCTGATCCACCGCCCATTTGATGAAGCTCTTCTTGGGCGTCAGATCGAGGATGTAGAAGCGGTTGATCCACGGCGGGAAGATCACCAGCGGCACTTCGAGTACCGTCTCGGTTGCGGGCGCATACTGGATCAGCTGGTAGAGCGGGGTCTCGTGCACCACCTTGCCGGGCGTGGCGGCGAGGTTTTCGCCCAGCCTGAAGGCGTCAGGGTCGGTATGGGTCAGCTGCCCGCGCTTCAGATCGTTGATGAGGTGCTGCATCCCGCGCACCAGATTGCCCCCGCGGGTTTCCACCGTGCGCTTCATCACCACCGGATTGGTGAGCAGGAAATTGTCCGGGCTCATCGCTTCCGCCAGCGCGCCGACCGCAAATTCGAGGCTCTGGCGCGCAGCCGGATCAAGCCCCTTCATGCCATTGACGCTCGATCGGAAGTACTCGGCGAGCATCAGATAGGTCTGGTGCAGCAGCAGGAAGGCGGGATGTTCGCGCCAGACGGGATCGGCAAAGCGGCGGTCGTTCTTCGGCAGGGACGCGGGATCGGGCGCCTCGCTCGCTGCGCCCGTGGCCGCGCCGGAGAGAAAGGACTGGGCCACGCCCTGCCACAATTGCAGCGAATCCTGCGTCAGCTTCGCCTGCGCCTCGAACAGGCCCTTGGGCATCTGGCCGAGCATGCCTTGCGAGATCGTCAGCCACTGCGCCGGATCGAGCGCGGTTGCACCCTTGGTCGCCTTTTCGGCAGCCTGTGTTGCCTGATAGGCGGCGAAATCGAGCCACAGCTGCTGGAGCTGTGCGCTCGCGCTGGCCCATTCGCCAAGCTCGCCCACATCGAGGCCCTGCGGCATCATCCCCTTGAGCTGGTCCGGCGCGAACTGCCCGCCGAGCGCATTGGCGAAGAGCTCGCGCATGGCCTCGCCCTGCATGTCGAAGAAGCCCTTGAGGCTCTCTGCGCCCGCACCAAAACCCGTATCGTTTGTGTCAGCCATTGCCGTAACTATCCCGTATCCGGCGCAATCGAGCCATGAGAACCGCCCGCGGCTCGCCGCGCCATCCGCCATTGAGCGAAAACGCCTTTCCTCTGCGACCGCTCTTGGACTAGGGAAGCATATCGCCCCGGCTTGCATAGTGTGCAAGCCCAACAGGATGATGACACGCGATGAATGACCAGTTCTACCGGATGAAGCGGATGCCCCCGTATGTGATCGCAGAGGTCAATGCGATGCGGCACGCGGCCCGTCTGGAGGGGCAGGACATCATCGATCTGGGCATGGGCAATCCCGATCAGCCCCCGCCGCAGCACGTGATCGACAAGCTGTGCGAAGTGGCGGCCAAGCCCGATGCCCATGGCTATTCGCAATCCAAGGGCATCCCGGGCCTGCGGCGTGCGCAGGCGGGATATTATGCGCGCCGCTTCGGCGTCGATCTTGATCCCGAGAGCGAAGTGGTGGTGACCATGGGCTCGAAGGAGGGCCTCTCCAGCCTTGCGACTGCGATCATCGCGCCGGGCGACGTGGTGCTCGCGCCCAACCCGTCCTACCCGATCCACACCTTCGGCTTCATCATCGCCGGCGCCACGATCCGCTCGGTGCCGACCACGCCGGACGAGCATTACTGGGAATCGCTCGAGCGGGCGATGAACTACACCGTCCCGCGCCCCTCGGTGCTGGTGGTGAGCTATCCGTCGAACCCCACCGCCGAAACTGTGGACCTGCCGTTCTACGAGCGGCTGGTGGCATGGGCCAAGGAGAACCAGGTCTGGATCGTCAGCGATCTGGCCTATTCCGAGCTCTATTTTGATGGGCGTCCGACGCGCTCGATCATGGAAGTGCCGGGCGCGAAGGATGTCGCGATCGAGTTCACCTCGATGTCCAAGACCTATTCGATGGCCGGTTGGCGCATGGGCTTTGCGGTGGGCAACAAGCAGCTGATCGCGGCGCTGACCCGGGTGAAGTCCTATCTCGATTACGGGGCCTTCACCCCGATCCAGGCCGCCGCCTGCGCGGCGCTCAACGGGCCGCAGGACATTATCGAGAGCAACCGCCAGCTCTACCACAAGCGCCGAGACGTGATGGTCGAAGCCTTCGGCCGTGCGGGATGGGACATTCCCCCGCCGCCTGCCTCGATGTTCGCCTGGGCCCCGCTGCCCCCGGCATTGAAGTCGATGGGAAGCCTTGAATTCTCCAAGCAATTGCTCACCCAGGCGCAGGTCGCAGTGGCACCGGGCGTGGGCTATGGCGAAAACGGCGAGGGCTATGTCCGGATCGCCATGGTCGAGAACGAGCAGCGGCTTCGGCAGGCAGCGCGCAACATCAAGCGTTACCTTCAGTCGGTCGGAGTCAACAGTTCGGCGGCTTGAGCTGCAAACTGCTTCAAATCCGGTGCATTCCTTGCCCGATTGGGTTATCCTGCCGGCTAACCCGGGGCCAAAGCTGATGGAGAAACCGATGTTGTCCGGAGCCGCCAAGCGGCTGACCGACAGACAGCGAGCCGTGATGGAGCGCATCGACCGGCGCGTGCCGATCAAGGTCATCGCGCTCGAACTCGGCGTATCCGAAACCCGGATCAACCAGCATATCCGCGCGCTCAAGGCCTTCTACGATGCCGGGAGCCTGGGCGAACTGGTGGAGAATTACCGGGCGACGCTGCCGCCGGCCGCGACCCTTGCCGGAGAGGCGCTTGCAGGGGCGGCTGAAGAGGCGGGGGGAACGGATATCTCCAGCCCCTTCAGTGAAGCTGCATACACGAAAAAGCAGATAGTCGCGGCGCACCAATTTGCTGACCAGTTGACCCGGGATGACCCCGGACAACTGGTGATGAGCGACGTCATACCACTGCTTGACCAGGCACCCTGGCTGAGGCCGGGCGAACCGCGGGTGGTCCCCGGAGTGCTCGATGGCGAACACGCCGTCCTGTTCCGCCTCGGGGCGATCGTCGGGATCGCATCGGGAATTCTGGCTGCCGTGGTGCTCACCATCACTGCCGCCGTGACCCTGAGCGAGGCGACGGATGGAAGGGCTGTCATCTCCGCGGATCGCAGCTTGGCCACCGGGTGAGCATCGGTGCGCTGGGGAGACCCACGATGAACAACCGCATGCAGAACGATGCCCGCAACCTCAAGAAACTGGTCCGCGAAGCCGAGGCGCTGGCTGACGAAACGATCATCGCCATGGCCCGCCTGAAGCAGGCGATGCTGGCCGCCCGCCAGAACCCCGAAGTCGAAATCGCTACTGGCCAGCGCGCGCTGATGCGTCTGACCGAAGCCGAGAGCCAGGCGCTCTCGATGTCCACCAGCCTGCTGCGCGTGCATGACGAATTGAGCAAGGTTGCCCGCGTCCACGCCGGCGGCGACATTGGTTCGCCGACCGTCATTCCGCCCGATGCCATGGTGCAGAGCCGCGCCGCAGCCGAGCGGGTCGAAGCCTGAGCACGCCAGCGACAATGATCGAATTCCTCAACGCCTACCGGGTCGATGCGCAGCATATCACCAGTGTCTTTCTGGCACTGGCGGTATGGCGCTGGGGCGGAGGGCCGGAACGCTGGCTGACGGGCATTTTCGTGGCGACCATGGTGGTGCCCGTCTACCTGCTGAGAGGGGCAGGCCTGGGCCTTCCCACAGCCGGCCCGGATGCCTGGCTCTATTTTGGAATCGATCTTGTCGCGATGGCGGGCTTCGGGCTGGTGGCGCTCAATGCGAACCGCAACTACCCGCTGTGGGTAGCCGGGTTCCAGCTGGTCGCGGTCGGCGCGCATATGATCAAGGGCATGGTCGAAGGGGTTTCGCTCTTCGCGCTGGTGATCCTGATCGTTGGCCCGTCCTATTGCCAGCTGCTGGTGCTGATCGCAGGCTTTGTCCGCCACGTCCGGCGCGAGAAGCGCTTCGGCACCTATCGTGACTGGCGCGTCGCACGGCCGCGGGCAGCCCTGTTCCAGACCTGACCGCAGCGCGGGGGATCCTTTATGTCTGACACCACTGTCTCCCGTGCGGCCGGAGCGGCCCGATGGTGATCGCCGCGCTTCAGTCGCGCGCACCCCAGGCCGAACGGCCCGAGGCGCGCCTCGGCACGCTGGTCTCCGGCCTGCGCGGCTTCGTGCTGGCGTCCGGCTCCCATGCCGAGCGCTGCCATGCGCTGTTCGTCGACGAGCGGCGCTGCTACCTCGGCGATTGCGGTGTGGGCACGGGCAGCTTCAGCACGCTGTCGCTCAGGATGCGCGAGATCTTCGGCGAGGCGCTGCGGCTCGACGCGCGCGGCCTCATCCTCGCGCATAACCACCCGTCCGGCCATTGCCGCCCGAGCGGCTGCGACATTGTCGCCACCCGCCGCCTGTCGGAGATGGCGCGGGCGCTCGACATCGAGCTTATCGATCACCTGATCTTCACCGAGCGGTCGGTCTATTCCATGCGTGCTGGGGGATTGCTGTGAACTCCATGTCCTTCAACGGCCTGTTTCCCGATAGCGACACCCTGATCCCGCGTTTTCGCGAGGCGGGCGATGTGACGCTCGATCTGTTCCACCGCGATGGCCGGGTGGAGGACCGCTGGCTGGGCCTGCACCCGCGCGAATTCGAGCTGCTGTGGCGGCTCGCCGAACAGCCGGGCGAGCGCCTGACCCGCCGCCAGCTGCTGGCCGATGTGTGGCGCATCACCTTCGAGCCGGAAACCAACAGCCTCGCGGTGCATGTGGCGCGGGTGCGGGCGAAGCTTGAGCCCTTCGGCCTTGCGCGGATGCTCGCGACCCATCCCGATGGCGGCTACTTTCTCGACACGCCGCCGGGGCCGGGCCATTTCCGGCTGGTCAGGCCCGTCGGCGTATAGGCTGGACTTGGGTGCCGGAATCGGCAAGGCTGACACGCAACGACACAGCTTTACGAGGGAGCGTCTGGCCCATGTCCGCCACCACCATGACCACCAATGATCGGATCGCGATCACGCTCGGCGAGGACGGCGTTGCCGAAGTCCGCTTCACCCGCGCGGACAAGATGAACGCGCTCGACCACGCAATGTTCGAGAGCATCATCGAGGCCGGGCACGCGCTCCAGCGGATGAAGGGCCTGCGCGTCGTGGTGCTCTCGGGCGAGGGCCGGGCGTTCTGCGCGGGGCTCGATCTGTCGAACTTTGCGCGCAAGCCGGCCGAGGACGAACCCCCGCTGACCGAGCGCACCTATGGCAATGCCAACCGCCCGCAGCAGGTGGCGATGCAGTGGCGCAAGCTTCCGGTTCCGGTGATCGCGGCGGTGCACGGCGTGTGCTTCGGCGGGGGCCTTCAGATCGCGAGCGGCGCGGATATCCGCATCGTCCACCCCGAGACCCGCATGGCGATCATGGAGATGAAGTGGGGCCTCGTCCCCGACATGGGCGGCTATGCCCTGTGGCGGGGCGTAGTGCGTGACGATGTCCTGCGCGAGCTGATCTACACCAACCGCGAATTCTCCGGCGCCGAAGCCCAGACGCTCGGCCTTGCGACCTATGTCGACGAGAACCCGCGTGACCGGGCGCTCGAAATCGCCCGCACCATCGCCAACAAGAACCCCCACGCCATCCGCGCCGCCAAGCGCCTTCAGGCCGGGATGTTCGAGCACGAGACCGATGCCATCCTGCTGGAGGAAAGCATCGAGCAGCACGCGATCATGCGCAGCCGCAATCAGGTGGAAGCGGTGATGGCCGAGATGGAGCGCCGCAAGCCCAATTTCGAGGATCTCTAGGCGGGGGCAGACAGTTCGCGCCGAGCTAGTTCCCGTCCGCGAGCTTGCGCAGACGGATGCCGCGCGAGCGCCCAAGCTGCATCGTCAGGCCCTCGATCCGGCCGTCCCGACCGCGCTCGAACCGAATTCGCCCAATCGCGAAATCGAAGCTGTCCTTGTCAGCGCCAGTTACTGCGACGGGGGCTGGCTGGCGCGTCGAGCTTATCTGCAGCTGCCCGCTCTCCGCCGAGATCGCGAACGTCTGGTCCAGTTCCTCGCTGCGATATCGTCCGGCGAATTCGCCGAGGGTATTGGCCGGAATGACCGAGGTCTCCGTGCGCCGGAAGATAACGGGCGGGCCGTAAGCAGCCTCGAGCCGCAGCGTCCCGTCCGCGCCGGGTTGCAGGCGCATTTCAGGATCAGTGAAGCGGATGCTGCCATCGGCGAAGGTGCGCGCAGGCTTTGCCGGGCTGTCGGCAATTCGCCGCTCCAGTGTCAGGCCGTTGAAGGCCAGGGTGAAACCGGGGCCCCAATCCGAAACGTAATAGCCTGCCAGCGCTCGCAAGGCGGCTTCGGGCGGCGGCGCGGTTTCAGCCGTCGCGGGCTCGCGCGAAAGGAATGCGTCGACGAGCGCTTCATGCAGCATGCTGACATCGGCCGAGCCGTTTGACAGGATAACGATGCGGGCATCGTCTGCGGGGTGGACCGCCAGCAACGTGCGGAAGCCGGCATCGGAACCGCGATGCAGGATCGTATCCCGCCCGCGCACATCCTGACGCCAGAGCCCGAACCCGTAATTCGAGATCGTCCCGTCACTCAATGTGGTCGGCTGCGCCATCGCGGCCACCATCGCTGGATCGAGCAGGCTCGGGTGCAGCAGTTCGCGGGCCCAGATCAGCAGATCCCCGGCGGTGCTGAACATGCTGGTCGCGCCATAATTGCTGTAGTTCAGGCGGCTGTTCCGGAATGGCGCGGTGGCCGTGTAAGATTGCGCCCGGCCGGGCAGGATCGCGCCCGCATCGACATAGATCAGGCTGTCGTTCATACCGAGCGGCTTGAACAGCCGCTGTTCGACGAAGCGGGCGAAGGACTGGCCGCTCACCCGCTCGACCGTCATGGCGGCCAGAAGGTAGCCTGCGTTACTGTAACGGAATGCGCTGCCCGGCGTGAAGTTGAGGCCCGACTGCGCCTTTACGAGTGCAAATAGCCGCTGCTGTTCGAGCAGATCGGACATCGAAGCGCCCGAAGCGGTGACAAGATCCCACTGGTCCCTGAGACCGCTGGTATGGTTGAGCAGCTGCGCGAGGGTGATGTCTCCATAGGCTTCCGGCAGCTCCGGAAGGTGCAGCCTGACCTTGTCGTCAAGCCGCAGCTTCCCGTCCTTGGCGAGCAGCAGGATCGCGGCGGCCGTGAACTGTTTGGAGACCGAAGCGATATGAAACTTCGTGCCCGGATCAAGCGGCCTGTCCTGTTCCAGATCGGCGGCTCCGGCGGCCCGCTGAAAGATGATCCTGTCGCCCTTGGCAACGACGATCACCAAGCCTGGTGTCTGAGGCGTGATGGCCGAAAACAGGGCGTCGGCGGACCAGGTCTGCGAAGAGCCTGTCGGGGTCTCGGCGATTGCCGGTTGCCAAGCCAGCAACGCGGCGAGGATAAGCAAGGCGTGCTTCATGACTTCAAGTCCCAATTCATGCAGCGTGGCACCGCGCAGTCCGTCCGCAAAGCCTAGCCAAACACCGCGACCGACTGCATCCCGTCGAGCACCTGCCTGCCGTCAGCGTCCCACATCCTGAGGCGCTCGGAGGAATAGCCGCTATCTGCATGCTGGCTGGCGTTCTCAGCGAGATACCAGCCGTCGCGCGACTGGCTGTCCGGATCGAGCACGTTGAACGACCAGTTGATCGAGCTGATCGGCCCCTGCCGCTGCATCGCCCGCATCGCGCCCGGCGGCATGACGTCGCCCATCAGCACCAGCTTGGCCACGGGATCGAGATCATGCGCCTCGGTCAGCCGCGCCCAGCGGCGGATGGTGGCGCCGCGATCCTCACTCTTGTTCTGCCCGTGGCGCAGCTCGAAGTTCTTGGCGACGAAGCTCGGCGCGAAGCTGTGGGTCACGCCGGGGCTGTCCTCGGGCGGGCCGGGCCAGTTTTCGGGCATGGCGGCAGGGTGGAGGGCATTGGCCTCGCGCCCCTCGGCGAACAGCCAGAATGCGCTCAGCGCGAGCTTGTCGTCCACCCGGATCTCGCTGCGCACCTGCGTGACGTTGCGGCCCTGCCGGATCATTTCGGCCGAGAGCGATATGTCCTCCCCCACCGGGGCGACAAAGGCGATTTGCCCCGCGCGCAAGGGCGGTAGGCCGGGGAAGGCGCGGGTCGCCATGACATAGGCGATCAGCGCCGAGGCCCCGCCATAGAGCGTGCGCCCCTGCAGCCAGTCGGCCGCGTGGGTGAGACGGACAGGGCCGGACTGGCCGGTGACGGGTTCAAGCAGGCTCGCAATGGTCATGCCCCCCGCTTTGCCGTGCGGCGCGCAGGTCGTCCAGACTGACGTTGCGGAAGGGCGCCTCCCGAAACACAGATTGCCAAGCCGCTACCGAATCGCTAGTGCGCCGCTTCCGTCCGGGGCATTGTCCCGGAAGGCTCGGCCCGATGGCGGAGTGGTTACGCAGAGGACTGCAAATCCTTGCACGCCGGTTCGATTCCGGCTCGGGCCTCCACCTTTTGCGATTGCGCGATGGCAGCCGCCGTGCTGGTATCGCGGGGATCGGAATGCCGCTTTAGCTCAGTCGGTAGAGCACATCATTCGTAATGATGGGGTCACGTGTTCGAGTCACGTAAGCGGCACCACCTTCCTTAAGGTGCTTTACCTAGGAAAATCATCGGCAGCCCGCATTCGTGAGCAAGGCCTCGATGTTTATGGCTTTGGCGAGCAGAAGACGCCCGAAAGCTTCGGGAAGGCCTGCAAGCGTTTCACCCACAATGAAAACTTGCTCCCGCAACCCGGCTCTTCATCGTCCTGCGCCGATGCGCCTGGTGAGATTTCAGGGATCGGTACAAACTCTAGACAGCCCTCCCGGCAGTGCAATTCCGCTCATTCAAACAGCGCTGAGCCAGTTGGAGGACATGGACGGATGGCATTTTCTCGGTGCAGTCCGTCTGCTTGCCACCCACTGGCGGTTATCCGCCGCGAACGCGCGCGATCCTGAAACCAGCCGGGCAGCTAACGCCTCAGCTTGTGCCGAAAGCAGACCTTTCGCAAACGAGCCCATTGCGGACCTGAGTTGCGGCATTTATGCCGTTGGGCGACGCTAGGTGCAAATTTTTCAAGGTCGAAAGCCCGGTAGTGAATCAGTTCGACAAAAAGCTGATGTCGCTCTGGATGGGCTGGGGCAAGCGGCTGCTGCCGTTTGCCGATGCCGCCAGTGACGATCTGCCGCTGTCTCGCCTGCTCAGGCTTTCGCTCATCCAGTTTTCGGTCGGAATATCGCTGACCCTTCTGGTCGGCACGCTCAACCGCGTGATGATCGTCGAGCTTGACGTGGCCTCGACGATTGTTGGCGTAATGCTCGCCCTGCCGCTGTTGGTCGCCCCGTTTCGTGCGCTCATCGGCTTTCGTTCCGACACGCATCGTTCGGCGCTGGGCTGGCGCCGGGTGCCCTTCATCTATCGCGGCACCATGATCCAGTTCGGCGGCTTGGCGCTGATGCCCTTTGCACTGCTGGTGCTCGGCGGTGCGCTGCAATCGGCGGCCTGGACTCCATGGATCGGCCATATCAGCGCGGCGGTGGCAATCCTGCTGGTCGGCGCGGGCGTGCATATCACGCAGACGGTCGGCCTTGCCCTTGCCACCGATCTGGCGCGCGAGGACCAGCAGGCCAATGTTGTCGGTCTGATGTATGTCAGCCTGCTGCTGGGATCGATTGTCTCCGCGCTGGCGTTCGGCGCCTTACTCACCGAATTCACCCCCGGGCGGCTGATCCAGGTGATCCAGGGTTGCGCCGTGGTCACCGTGTTCCTGAACATTGTCGCCACATGGAAGCAGGAGGCACTCAATTCGAGCCCGCCGCCAACCGATCCGGCGGCCATGGCCGGGACGTTCCGCCAAAGTTGGGACAGCTTCATCGTCCAGCGTCAGGCGCTGCGCCGCCTGATCGTGATCGGAATCGGGACGCTGGCCTTCACCATGTCGGATGTGCTGCTCGAGCCCTATGGCGGTCAGGCGCTCGGCCTCGGGGTGGGCATGACAACGCGGCTGACCGCGATTCTGGCGGGAGGCAGCCTGGTGGGCTTCACGATCGCATCGCAGATCCTCAGCCGCGGCAGCGATCCGGTCAGGCTGGCGGGGGCGGGCGCACTGTTGGGCCTGCCCGGCTTTGCGATGATCATTGTCGCAGCGCCGATCCAATCGGTCTCGCTGTTTTCGGTCGGCGTCCTGATGATCGGGTGCGGCGCCGGCCTGTTCGGCCACGGCACGCTGACCGCCACGATGCGCGATGCGCCAAAGGGGCAGGTCGGCATGGCGCTGGGGGCATGGGGCGCGGTTCAGGCAACCGCGGCCGGAGCAGGCGCGGCGATTGGCGGGGTGGTGCGCGACCTCGCCCGCGGCCTTGTGATCATGGAAGGATGGCCCCCGGCGATCTCCGGCTATGTTCTGGTCTATGTGCTGGAACTGGTCCTGCTGGCTGCGGCGCTGATCATCATGGTGCCGCTGCTGCACCGCCCGCAGGAACAGGCCGGGCTGCTGCCGCGCGTCTGAGCAATTCCGCCAATGCGCCTGCGGGCGCGCCGGTTGCGCGTTTCTGGTCAGCTTCGGCTTCCGTCTGAACCCGTGTCTGCGGCACATAAAGAAAGACCCGGCACTTGCGGCCGGGTCTTCCCTGTTGGCTGATCCACGGCCCTTGCAGGCCGGATGGATTGTGCAAGCGTCAGGCCCACGAAGGGCCTGTTTCGCCTTATTCTGCCGGTGCGGCCTCAGTCGCGGCGGGAGCAGCAGCTTCCACAGCAGGAGCCATCGCATCTGCGACCGGCGCCGCAGCTTCGGTTTCCGTCGCCATCTCAACAGCCTCGGTGGCGCTTCCTTGGAAGAAATCGCCGAACCACGTGGTGTTCGTGAGAATGGAGTAATGGACGCCGAGCGCAGTCAGCACCAGAACCAGAAACATGATCGGAATGATCACGTTCGGGCTCACATAAAGGAAAATCCGACCTTCTTTCATCGTCTGTCCTCCCTTACTTGAGCCACGGCGTCAAAACGAACGCCAGCACGTGCGCGCTGAGGGCGATGCCGAAGTAAATCCGCGTCCCCCATTTCAGCCCGTCGTTGATTTCCAGGGCCTGCGCTTCCGTCAGCCCTGTGGGGTAAACCTTTGTGTCATCACCTGTCATGTGGCGAACCTCCTTGATCGGTTACGGCATTCGCGGAAACTTGGTAATGACCCCAGCCTTGTTCCCTTGGGATGCAACTAGCGTGGATGTGGAATTCTCCATGAACCGCATCAAGAAATAGCGAATACGGCCATAGGCATCGAGTCGCGTGAGCGGCCCGATGCAGAGTGAATGTTGCATTTTACAGGGCAAACGTCAACTTTGTTGAACATATTGCAATGTCAAGAAAAGTTGCCAGTGATCAGGCCTTCCCGAGGGGCGCTGGTCGATCCGGTGACGCAGGAGGCACTGTTCTGCAGCTTCAACCTCGAACGCCATGTGCCAGGCCGAGGTGACCGCTCAGCGCCGCATGATCGACAGGACGCAGGAGCGCGTTGGTTTGTGGCACGAGCGGCTTCCTTGCCGACCTTTCGAGAGTTCCAACGGGGCCCATCCCGGTCTCTGGCGATACAGAATCAAGGTGGAGGTGCGAGAAAGATTTGGGCTTGCACCCAACCTCTGTTAGGACAGCGCCGGGATCGGCAACTAGAGGCTCCTGAACGGAGCGAGGAAGGTCCATATGTCCAATGAAGCTCCTGCCGTCGACTGGGCGGATGACGTCAAGCGGTATGTTCCCGGTGCCGATAACGGCGCGATCGCCGGGATCGTGCACCATTCTATGGTAGCGCTCAAAACCCGCGACGCGTCGCTCGTGTCGTTCGGCAATCCGGCCGAGACGCGCCGCGTGCGCGAAGGTTTCTGCAAGAAGACGCTCGGCCTGACCGATCCTGACGCCGTGCTCGACTCCGCCATTGCCGCAGTTGGCCAGCGGATGAGCGACACCACCTCGCGTCACCGGGTGACGGCATATTACCTTCTTGCCGACCATTTCGACAGGCTGGGACAGTTCCGCGCAGCGGCGACGCCAACGGCCGAAGCGGCCCGGCCCCTGGCGCCCTGGGCGGCGACCATGTTTGACGGCCCCCCTCCGGGCACGGCCATCGGCGGCCCCAGCACCGATCTCAGGTTTGCGGCCTTGGTTGGTCTGAGCGGAGGGGTGCTGGCGCTGGTTGCAGCGATTGCCAGTACTGCTGGTGGCTGACGCTTCGATCGCAAATCGTCGCCGGCACAGACAACGGCCGAAACGGCAGAACCTCCGCACCGACCGCTCCTGACCTCATGGCTCTGGAGAGAGTGCCAACGCACGGGCCGCGTGCCGCCTTGCCAACCGCTGTCCTGCTTGCCGGGGCGAGCGGGACGATCGGTTCGGCGGTGCTGCGCCAGTTGGAGGCCGAGGGGCACCGTGTCACCACCGTTCCCCGCGCTGCACTGGCGGACGGGCCTGCGCTGACGGCGCTGATTGTGGAGGCGAAGCCTGACGTCGTGATCTCCTGCATCGCCTCGCGTTCGGGTTCGCCCAAGGATGCGCAGGCGGTCGATTACGCGGCCAATCTCGCGCTACTCGATGCGGCCAAGGCGGCGGGGGCGGGGCAGTTCATCCTGCTCTCCGCGATCTGCGTGCAGAAGCCTAGCCTCGCCTTCCAGCATGCCAAGCTTGCCTTCGAAGCCGCCCTTGCCGCAAGCGGGATCGGCTATACCATCATCCGCCCTACCGCCTTCTTCAAGTCCTTGTCGGGGCAGGTAAAAAGGGTGCAGGCGGGCAAGCCTTTCCTCATTTTCGGGGACGGCAATCTCACCCGCTGCAAGCCGATTTCCGACGCCGATCTGGCGCGTTTCATCACGGGCTCAATCGCCAACCCGGATGCGCTCGGCCGCATCCTTCCGATTGGCGGGCCGGGGCCGGCGATATCCTTGAGGGAGCAGGGCGAATTGCTGTTCCGCCTTGCGGGCAAGCAGCCGCGGCTCAAGTCCATTTCCCCGCGGATATTCATCATTGCGCAGCGGGTGCTGGGGATTGGCGCGCCCTTTTCCGGCTGGTTCGCCGAGAAATCCGAATATGCCCGCATCGCCCACTATTATGCGACCGAATCGATGCTGGTGCTCGATCCCGAAACCCGATCCTACAATCCGGACCTCACGCCCGAGTTCGGGACCGACACGCTGGAGGCCCATTATCGCGCCCTGATGGAGGGGTCTGGCGGCGTCTAAGCGGGGGTCATCCGGGTGCCAACTGCGTGCTAAGTCGGGGTCAAATGGTGGCTAGCGGGGGGCAAACTGGCCCCTAGATGCGGCACGAAAGTTGGGTTTGCGCCGTAATTGAACGTGAAAACATGGGTTTGTGTGCGTCGCACCCGAATCCCTTCGGGCAAATCCAGCAATTCCAATCCTGCTTCGCCCGCCATGCGCTCCACCAGCAGCCGCAGCAGCGCGCGATCGGGCCAGATCGCGCAATAGCGGACCCCGTTTCTGTAGGAAACGACTGTCCGGCCCGCGTTGTCGGCGAGCTCCGCCGACGCCTCGCCCGCCACATCTTCGCGCCAGCGGGTGACTTCAAAGCCGTCCGCCGCCTCGGCCACCCCGCCGCGCAAGCTCTCGACGCGGGTTACGGTCACGCCAAGCACCTCGCTGAGCGCGCCGGGGGCGAGGCCTTCGGGGATCGCGAAGCTTTCGGTCTTGCTGCCAGAGCGCGGCCCGATCAGCACAGGGCACGTGAGCGCCGCCAGCTTCGCCGCAAACCCATCGGGAACGATCGGCAAACTCGGCACAACCACCAGCTTGTAGCCTGCAAGGTCCGCCGAAGGCGCGACGATATCGACATCAAGCCCGCGCTGGCGCAGGGCAGAATAGGCCTCGAACACCAGTTCGAGATAGCGGAAGCTTTGCCCCTGCGGCTGGATGCCGATCACCCATGCAGCCTCGTAGGAGAACACCAGCGCGACCGGCGCGCGCGGGGCCTGCTGCGGGCCGATCGCCTCCAGCACCGCCGCTGCGGCGCGCACTTCGTCCGCCGCCTCGGCCTCGGAGCTGTCGGGCCGCAGCAGCCCCGCGTGCATCTGCTCCTGTGCGAAAGGTGCCTGCCGCCAGCGGAAATAGCTGGTCAGCTCTGCCCCGTGCGCGCAGGCCTCCAGCGTCCACAGGGCGACCATTCCGGGCAGCGGTGCGGGGTTGAAGCGCGCCCAGTTCACCGGGCCGGGCTGCTGCTCCATCACCCCCCAGCGCCCGTTCGAGCACCCGCGATAGAGATCATGGTGGAAGGCGGCGATATCGGGATGGCCTTGGCGGAGATAGGCGGCCTTCTCCGCGTCCGAGAACCAGAATTGTTCGAGGAAGCCGAGCGGATAGGAATCCCACGTCGCCACATCGATATCGCGGCCGACATCATGGTGATCGAACTCGGTGAAGAAGCCCATGAAGTTGTGGGTGATCGGCGTGCCGGGCGAATGCGCGCGCAGGATATCCACCTGTTCGCGGTTGAAGCTTGCCACTTGGTCGGAGGCAAAGCGGCGGTAATCGAGCCAATGCGCGGGGTTCGCTTCGGTGACAGTGAGGTGCGGCGGATCGACCTCGGCGAAGGAGCGATATTCCATGCTCCAGAAGACATTGCCCCAGGCGGCGTTGAGCGCCTGCGGGGTTTCGTAGCGCGCTGCCAGCCAGCCGCGAAAGGCTGATGCGGCGGCGTGGGATAAGCTCAGCACCGTGTCATGGCAGCCGTACTCGTTGTCGGTCTGCCACATGGCGAGCGCGGGGTGCTGGCCGTATCTTTCGGCCAGCGCGGCGGTGATCCGGCGGCTTTCCGCGCGGTAGCCTTCGTGGCTGAAGCAATAGTGGCGGCGCGAGCCGAAGCCGCGGGGGCGCCCTTGTTCGTCGATGGCGACCATATCGGGCATGGTGTCCACCAGCCATTTGGGCGGGGTGGCGGTCGGCGTGCCGAGGATCACTTTCAGACCGGCGGCGTGGAGCGTGTCGATGGCGCGGTCCATCCAGCCCCAGTCATAGTGTCCGGGTTCGGGCTCGATCCGGCTCCACGCGAATTCGCCGATCCGCACGAGGCTGAGCCCCATCGCGGCCATCCGCCGCGCATCCTCGGCCCAGAAGTCCTCCGGCCAGTGTTCGGGATAGTAGCAGCAGCCGAGTTTCACGCGATTTTCTCCAGCACGATGATCCACGCGGTTTCGGGATGGGTGAGGGGCAGCGCAAGGCCCTGCGTCATCAGCGCGGTGCCTGAGAGGACGAGGCCTTCGCGCCACCCGTCGGCATTGGCCAGATAGTGCCTTGCCCGCGGCGGCCATGGTTCGGGCAGGGTCACGCGGTAACGCGCTTGCGCGTCAAGACCCGCGAGCCGGACGGGCGCAGCATCGAACACTGGCGAGAAACCGGCCTGCGCGGCGAGCGCCAGCGCCTTGCCCTCATGTGCCACCATCATCGCGGTGACATTCGGATCGGGATGGGCGAGGCGGTGCAATGCGCCCTGGTGCAGCACGGAGCGCCATGCCTTGTAGAGCGCGATATGCGCGGCGAGGGCCTCGCGCTCCTTGTCGCTCATGCGGGCGGGATCGGCCTCCACGCCCATGTGGCCGAACACCGCGACCTTGGCGCGGAAGTCCATCGCCAGCCGCCGTCCGGTGATCGGATTGGGCGAGGGGCCGACATGGCTGCCGAGCACTTCCAAGGGCAGGAATTGCGACCACGCGGGGATGATGCGCAGGCGCTCGATGGTGTCGTTATTGTCGCTGGGCCAGACGCGGTGGGTGCGGGCGAGAACACCGAAGTCGATCCGCCCGCCGCCGCTCGAACAGCTTTCGATCTCGACCTGCGGATGTGCAGCGCGAAGGCGATCAACGAGGGCGTAGAAGCCCTCGGCCTGCCCGGGGGCCGAGGGGAAGAGGTCGCGGTTATGGTCCCACTTGAGGTAGGCGATGGGGTGTTCGCCGAGCAGCGCATCGAGGCGGGTGAACAGGTAATCGCGCACTTCGGGGCGCGCCATGTCGAGCGCCAGTTGCCCGCGCATCGTGGGCCTCTCGCGGGCTTCGTGGTGCAGGCACCAGTCGGGATGGGCGCGGGTGAGGTCGCTGTCGGGCGAGATCATCTCCGGCTCGACCCACAGGCCGAAATCCATGCCCAGCGCGTGGACGCGGGCGATCAGCGGGGCGAGGCCGTTCGGGAACACATCGGGCGAGACGAACCAGTCGCCGAGGCTGGTCTGATCGTTGCGCCTGCCGCCGAACCAGCCATCGTCGAGCACGAAGCGTTCGATGCCGAGGCTCGCGGCGTTCTCTGCGAGTGCGACGAGCTTGTCCTCGGAGAGGTCGAAGGCGAGCGCCTCCCACGAATTGAGGTGAACCTTGCGCGGTGCCCATGCGGCGCGGGCAGGCAGCACTTCGGCGCGGGCATAGGCGTGGAAGGCCTGCGCGAGCGCGGAGCGGTCTGCGCCAAGGGCGAGATGGGCGGCAGGCGTGGTGATGCTCTCGCCGGGGGCCAGCACCGCCTCTCCCGCTTGCAACTCAGCGCCCATCAGCAGCAGCGCCCGCCCGTCGCCTGCACCCTGCTTGTCGGGCGCGAGCGCAAGCCAGTGGTCGCCGCTCCATGCGAGATGCGCGCCGAGCACCTCCTCGCCAGAATGGAGCAGCAGCCAGTTGCCCCCACCAAAGCCCTGCTTGCCGATTGCGGTGCGGCGCATCAGCCCGTCCGGCGCGATGGGGCGCCGGTGCTCCTGCATCTCGCCCGCCCAGCGGCCCGCAAAGCTGGTCAGCTCGGCAAAGCGGCGCGGCACCGGAAGGGCGAGCGCGGCGAGGGCCTCCACCGCCAGCGGAGCAGGGCCGGTGTTGGTGAGGGTGAGGCGGGAGGTGAGCACATCGCCCGCGCCGATTTGCCAGACGAGCCTTGCCTCCACGCCGGAAAGCGGGTCGGCCAAGCGGACCCCGAGCGTCTGTCCGGCGCAATCCCAATCGCTGACACGGCAATCGGTGGGGAGGGCGCGGCCATCGCGCCGCAAATCGAGCGCCGGAGTCCCGCTCCATCCGCCCTTCCTTTCGGGCAGCAGGCCGGGGCGGGGCGGGATGTCGGGCTGGCTTTCGTGCCGACCGCGCGCGGTGGCGCTTGCCAGCATCGCGAGATCATCGCCATCGGGCAGGCGCGCTCCGAGGTAGACGCAGTCCGCCGCGCCTCCCTTCTCCAGCGCGATGACCAGCGTCAGCGCCTCGCCATCCAGCCGCACATAGTCCAACCGCGCTCTCCCCTGCCGGTGATGAATGGCGCCCTGAGGCTTGCCCGGCATCCGTCAATGCGCTGTAACCGCGCATAACGAGAGGGGAAAGCGCGAGAATGACCGAGGCCAGTCTAATCCAGATCGCGGTGTGCCTTGGCATCACCGTGGCCATCGCGCTGGCGACATGGGCAACGCTCCGGCGCGAGACGCATGACGGCTCGAAGAAGGACGTCTATCTCGCAGGGGGCAAGCTGTCGTGGCTGTTCGTCGCGGGGGCGATCACGCTCACCAACCTGTCGACCGATCAGCTGGTGGGGATGAACGGCAACCAGATGCTGCTGCTCGCCTGGTGGGAGATCAGCGGCTTTGTCGGCCTGCTGATCCTCGCCTTCGTCTTCGTGCCGATCTATTACCGTGCGCGGGTGACGACCGTCACCGAGCTGCTCGAGCTGCGTTATGGCGGGGGCGGGATCCGCACGCTGGTCTCGGCGCTGTTCCTGTTCGGGATGGTGCTGATTTACCTCCCCGCCGGGCTCTATTCGGGCGCGCTGTTTCTGAAGACCGCGGGGATCGATCTGCCGCTGCTGGTGCTCGCGGCTTTCCTCGGAGTGATCGCGGCCGCCTATACCATGGCGGGCGGATTGCGCGCGGTGGCGGTGATGGAGACCTATTCGGGGGTCGGCGTGCTCGCCATTGCGGTGCTGATCGTGATCCTCGCATTGAATGCGGTCGATTGGGACATGGCGCGCGGCGTCCCGGCCGAGCGGCTGACCATGGTGGGCGCGGCGGACAGCCCGATCCCGTTCCACACCCTGTTCACCGGCATGATCTTCATCCAGATCTACTACTGGTCGACCAACCAGCCGATCACCCAGAAGGCGATGGCCGCGCCCACTGTTCGTGAGGCGCAGAAGGGCGTGCTGGCCGCCGCCACCATCCGCATCCTCATCATCCCCGCGATTGTCGTGATCCCGGGCGTGGTCGCCTATCAGCTGTTCGGCGACATCAATGATGCGGCTTACGGCCGGCTGGTGGGCGAGGTGTTGCCGCCGTGGCTGTCAGGCGTGTTCGCCGCCGCGATTGCCGCTGCGGTGATCGCGCATACCGCCGCCGTGATGAACGCCGCCGTCGGGCTTTATGCGGTCGACTTCCACGAGAAGTTCGTCGGCAAGGTGGCCGATCACCGGCGCCTCTCCTCCATCGTTACCGCGCTGCTCACGATCGCATCGATCGCGCTGGTGCCGGTGTTCCAGAGCGCGCAGAGCATCATCAACCTGCTCCAGCAGTTGAACGGCCTCTCCTCGATGCCGATCCTTTCGGCTTTCGTGGTCGGGCTTTTGTTCACCGGCGTTGCCAGCCGCGCGGCCATCGTCGGCGTGCTGTGGGGCTTTGCGCTCTATGCGCTCTACACCTTCGTGTGGCAGCCGGCGGGGCTGATCGGTCTGCACTATATCGACTTCATGGTGGTGACGCTGGTGACGAGCGTGATTGCGGCACTGGCGGTCAACCGCTTCGTGCTGGGCGGGCGGGCGCAGTTCGCGCCGCGCAAGGTCTTCGCGCAGCTGGCCGAGGGGCGTGATGAGCCTTGATCTGACCCGCCCCCACCGCCGCTTCAATCCGCTGACCGCAAGCTGGGTGCAGGTCTCGCCGCAGCGAATGGGGCGGCCGTGGCAGGGCGAGGTCAGCCCGCCAGACCCGCCTCCGCCGTCATATGATCCGGGCTGCTACCTGTGTCCCGGCAACACCCGCGTCGGGGGCGAGACCAACCCCGATTACGACGGTGTCTTCGTATTCGACAATGATTTTCCCGCGCTGGCCGAGGACGCGGCGGCAGCGGGCAGCGATGATCCCCTGCTGCGCGCCGAGGCCTCGGCGGGCGCGTGCCGGGTGATCTGCTTTTCGCCCGATCACGGCAAGTCGCTCCCTGAACTCAGCCCTGAGCAATTGCGCGCCGTGATCGACACTTGGGCAAGCGAGAGCGCCGCTCTGGGCGCGCGTTTCGCGTCGGTGCAGGTGTTCGAGAACAAGGGCGGACAAATGGGCTGCTCCAATCCGCACCCCCACGGGCAGATCTGGGCGACGGGCCACATCCCGCAGGAATTGGCCACCGAGGACGCGCAGCAGCGCGCTTACCTTGCCGAACATGGCCGCCCGCTGCTGCTTGATGTGGCGGAGCGCGAGGCAGGCGGCGCGCGCGTGGTCGAGGCCAATGACGACTGGCTGGCACTGGTGCCCTTCTGGGCGGCCTGGCCGTTCGAGACGCTGCTGCTGCCGCGCTTTGCCGTCCAGCGCCTGCCGGAACTGGATGATGGCCAGCGCGCCAGCCTCGCGGCGATCCTCAAGGCGCTCACCACCCGCTACGACAATCTGTTCGAGACCAGCTTTCCCTATTCGATGGGCTGGCATCAGGCGCCCTTTGTGGCGGGGCCGAGCGAGCACTGGCAGCTTCACGCCCATTTCTACCCGCCGCTGCTGCGCTCGGCGAGCGTGCGCAAGTTCATGGTCGGTTACGAGATGCTGGCCGAGCCGCAGCGCGATCTCACGCCCGAACGCGCCGCCGAAATGCTGCGCGCGGTGGACGGCGACGTGCATTACCGGAGCCGCGCATGAACCGCCGCGAGGCTCTGATTGCCCGCGTGATCGCAGGCTACCGCGCCGCCTATGGCGAGGCCCCGCAAGCGCTCTACGCCGCGCCCGGACGGGTCAATCTGATCGGCGAGCATGTCGATTACAATGACGGGCTGGTGCTGCCCTGCGCCATCGACCGCGAGACCATCGTGGCGATTGGCGAGAGCCCCGAGGGTCTGATCGAGACCGCTGCGCTCGACATGGGCGCGCGCGACAGCTTCGATCCCGCCGCCCCGATTGCGCCTTGCGAGCACGAATGGGCCAATCACGTGCGCGGGGTGGCGCATTTCATCCGCGAGGGCGGGCATCCGCTGGCGCCCGCGCGCATGGCGGTGGCGGGCGATGTGCCGATTGGCGCAGGGCTGTCCTCCTCGGCATCCTTCGGCGTGGCGAGCGCGCTGGCGCTCTCGGCCCATGCGGGGCATGATCTGCCCCCCGCCACGCTGGCGCTGATTGCCCAGGCTGCCGAGAACCACTTTGCCGGATGCGCCTGCGGGATCATGGACCAGATGGCCTCGGCGGCCAGCACCACGGGATCGGCGCTGCTGCTCGATTGCCGCACGCTGGAGACCCGCGCCGTGCCGCTCCATGCGGGCCTTGCCATCACCGTGATCGATTCGGGGTTGCGGCGCAGCCTGACGGAGAGCGCCTTCAACCAGCGCCGTTCCGAATGCGAGGCGGCGGCGCGGCATTATGGCGTCGCGAGTTTGCGCGATCTGACCCCCGGGGCGCTGGCGGCGGGGCGGGCAGGCCTCGACGAGGTGCTGTTCCTGCGCGCCCGCCATGTGGTGGCCGAGATTGCGCGGGTGGAGGCGGTCGCCGCGGCGCTGGGCGCGGGCGATACGGCGGCGATTGCGCGGCTGCTCGCCGAAGGGCACCGCTCGCTGGCGCAGGATTTCGCTGTCTCGCTCCCTGCGCTTGATGCGCTGGCGGGGGCGGTGCAGGCGGCTCTGGGCGAGCGTGGCGGGGTGCGGTTGACGGGGGCAGGCTTTGGCGGCTGCCTTGTCGCGGTCAGCGATGCCGCAGCGCTGCCGGTGATTGACGAGGCCGTGGCAGGCTATAATGCGCGCGCTGACGTGCCGGCAGCGACCATGCGCTTTGCCCCGGGGCCGGGCGCAGCGCGGATCGCGCTATAAGGGCTCGTCCTCAGACAGACGATTTACAGATATAAAAATATCTTTATATGTTCTGCTCACCATGCTGATCGAGGACATCTTCAAGGCGCTTGCCGATCCCACCCGCCTGCGCATTGCGCGGCTGCTGGGCACGATGGAGCTGGCCGTGGGCGAGCTGGCGCAGGTGCTCGGCCAGAGCCAGCCCCGGGTTTCGCGCCATGTCGGCATCCTGTGCGATGCGGGGCTGGCGGAGCGTCGGCGCGAGGGCAGCTGGGTGTTCCTGCGCCAGAGCGAGGCACGCGGGGCCGTGGTCGAGGCGATCCAGCACCTGCTCGTCACCGCCGAGGCCGAAGAGCCCGCTTTCGCCGCCCTGTGCGAGGCTGACCGGCGCAAGCTCGCCGCGATCCGGCAGGCACGCGAAAGCGCGGCGGAGCATTACTTCGCCCGTCATGCCGGCGAGTGGGACGAATTGCGCGCGCTCCACAGCCCCGATGCCGAAGTCGAGCGGTACCTTGCGCAAGCGCTGGCCGCCGCGCCGCTTGGCCACCTGCTCGATATCGGCACCGGCACGGGCCGCATGGCGGAACTGTTTGCCGAAAAGGCCGAGCGGGTCGTGGCGCTTGATCGCAATCTTGAAATGCTGCGGGTGGCGCGGGCCAAGCTCCAGCACCTGCCCGCCGCGCGGATCGAGCTGGTGCAGGGCGATTTCGCCGATCTGCCCTTCCCTGACGCCAGTTTCGACACCGTGGTGCTGCATCAGGTGCTGCACTTCGCGCAGGATCCGGGCGTGGCGCTGGCCGAAGCGGCGCGGGTGACGCGCGCGGGCGGGCGCATCGCGATTGTCGATTTCGCGAGCCACGATCACGAGGAACTGCGCACCCGCCACCAGCACGCGCGATTGGGCTTCACCGATCGCCAGATGGCCGATCTGCTCAAGGCCGCCGGCTTTGCCGCCAATCCCCCCACAGCCCTCGACGGCGGCGAGATCGTGGTGAAGATCTGGACCGCCAAGCGCCGCGCTGCCGCATCCCCCAAGACTGCTGCTCTGGAAACGACCCCATGACCCCGACGCTTGATCAACTCCACGAATATCGCACCGCCACCGACACGCCCCTGTTCTCGGGCCTGCCGGGCGATGTTGCGGTGAGTTTCGAATTCTTCCCGCCCAAGAGCGAGAAGATGGAAGCCCAGCTGTGGGACGCGGTGACGCAGCTGAAGCCCCTGGGGCCGAGCTTTGTCTCGGTGACCTATGGCGCAGGCGGATCGACCCGCGAGCGCACCCATGCGACGGTGGCGCGGATCATCGCCGAAGCGGGGCTTCCGGCCGCCGCGCACCTCACCTGCGTGGCCGCATCCAAGGCCGAAATCCGCGAGGTGGCCGAACAATATTGGGAAGCGGGCGTGCGCCATATCGTCGCCCTGCGCGGCGATGCGGGCGAGCCCGGCGCGCCCTTCACCCCGCATCCTGAAGGCTATGCCAGCGCCGCCGAACTGGTCGCGGGGCTGAAAGAGATTGCCGACTTCGAAATCTCGGTCGCTGCCTATCCCGAAACCCACCCCGATGCGGCCAGCGCTGCGGCGGATATCGACAATCTCAAGCGCAAGCTCGATGCCGGGGCCACCCGCGCGATCAGCCAGTTCTTCTTCTCGGCCGAAACCTTCTTCGCCTTCCGTGACAAGTGCGCGGCGGCGGGGATAGACGCGCCGATCCTGCCGGGTATCCTGCCGGTCACCAACGTGGCGCAGGCGAGGAAGTTCGCGAGCGCCTGCGGGGCCGCGATCCCGGCGTGGATGGACGGGCTGTTCGAAGGCCTCGACGAACAGCCCGCCGCGCGCCAGCTGGTCGCCGCGACGGTCGCCGCCGAACTGTGCCGCCGCCTCTATGCGGGCGGAGTGCGCGACTTCCACTTCTACACCCTCAATCGCCCCGAGCTCGCCTATGCGATCTGCCATCTGCTCGGGAAGCGCCCTGTCGGAGATGTCGCATGAGTGCGCGTGAACACCTGCTCGCCGCCGCCAAGGACCGCGTGCTGATCTTCGACGGTGCCTTCGGGACGCAGATCCAGCTGCGGAAGCTGACCGAGGAAGACTATGCCGGCGACCTCGGCCTGCCGGCTGACCAGAAGGGCAATAACGACATCCTCGCGCTCACCCGCCCGGATGTGATCGGGGACATCACCCGCGCCTATCTCGATGCGGGATCGGACGTGGTCTCCACCAACACCTTCTCGGCCAACCGCATTTCGCAGGCCGATTACGCCGCCGAAGGTCTGGTGCGCGATATCAACCTCGCGTCGGGCAAGATCGCCCGCGCGCTGGCGGATGAATATGCGGCGAAGGATGGCCGCCCGCGCTTTGTCGCCGGCGCGATCGGGCCGACCAACAAGACGCTGTCGCTCAGCCCCGATGTCGAAGACCCGGGCTACCGCGAGATCACCTTCGATGAACTCGTCGCGGTCTACAAGGAACAGGCCGCCGCGCTGATCGAGGGCGGGGTGGACTTCATCCTGATCGAAACCGTGTTCGACACCCTGAACGCCAAGGCGGGCATCATGGCGGCCAAGCAGCTGGAGCGCGAGTTGGGCCGCGAGATTCCGCTGATGATCTCGATGACCCTCACCGATCTTTCGGGCCGCAACCTGTCGGGCCATACGGTTGAGGCCTTCTGGTACGCGGTGCGCCACGCCAAGCCGGTCACCATCGGCCTCAATTGCAGCTTCGGTGCGGAGCAATTGCGCCCGCATGTGAAGGTGCTCTCGCAGATCGCGGACACGCTGCTGCTGATCTATCCCAACGCGGGCCTTCCCAATGAACTGGGCGAATATGACGAGCTGCCGGACACCACCGCAGGGCTGGTCAAGGACTGGGCCGATCACGGACAGGTCAACATCCTCGGCGGCTGCTGCGGCTCCTCGCCCGCGCACATCGCCGCGATTGCCAAGGCGGTGGCAAGCAGCGAGCCGCGCGTGGTGCCGCACCCCGAACCGGCGATGAAGCTCGCCGGGCTTGAGGCGTTTATCGCCGCCTAGAACAGGCCCATTCCCCGTTCGTGTCGAGCGCAGTCGAGACACGCACGCACCAGCCTCTCGACTTCGCTCGAGGCGAACGGACATAGTGAAATGACCCAGACCCCCTCCTCCGCGCGTTTCATCAATATCGGCGAGCGCACCAATGTCACCGGATCGGCGGCGTTCAAGAAGCTCATCATGGCGGGCGATTACACCGCTGCGGTGGACGTGGCGCGCCAGCAGGTCGAAAACGGCGCGCAGGTGATCGACGTCAACATGGACGAGGGCCTGCTCGATGCAGTCCACGCGATGACGACCTTCCTGAAGCTGATCGCCGCCGAGCCGGACATTGCCCGCGTGCCGGTGATGATCGACAGCTCGAAATTCGAAGTGATCGAGGCGGGCCTCAAGTGCGTCTCGGGCAAGCCGATCGTGAACTCCATCAGCATGAAGGAGGGCGAGGAAGCCTTCCTGCATCATGCGCGCATCTGCATGGATTACGGCGCGGCGGTGGTCGTCATGGCCTTTGACGAGACCGGGCAGGCGGACACGAAACAGCGCAAGGTGGAAATCTGCAAGCGCGCCTATGACCTGCTCGTCAAGGAGGGCTTCCCGCCCGAAGACATCATCTTCGATCCCAACATCTTCGCGGTCGCGACCGGGATCGAGGAGCACAACAACTACGGCGTCGACTTCATCGAGGCAGTGCGCGAGCTGCGCGAACTCTGCCCGCACGCCCATTACTCGGGCGGGCTGTCGAACCTCTCCTTCAGCTTCCGCGGCAACGAACCCGTGCGCCGCGCGATGCATTCGGTGTTCCTCTACCACGCGATCCCCGCCGGGCTCGACATGGCGATCGTCAATGCCGGCCAGCTCGACGTCTATGACCAGATCGACCCCGCGCTGCGCGATGCCTGCGAGGATGTGATCCTCAACCGCGATGCGGACGCGACCGAGCGCCTCATCACGCTGGCCGAAAGCTTCAAGGGCAAGGACGCGAAGGCTGAAAAGGAAGCCGAGGAATGGCGCGGCTGGCCGGTGACCAAGCGGCTCGAACACGCGCTGGTCAAGGGCATCGACGCGCACATCGTCGAGGATACCGAGGAAGCGCGCCAGCAGGCCAATCGTCCGATCGAAGTGATCGAAGGCCCGCTGATGGACGGCATGAACGTGGTCGGCGACCTGTTCGGTTCGGGCAAGATGTTCCTCCCGCAGGTGGTGAAGTCCGCCCGCGTGATGAAAAAGGCGGTCGCCCACCTCATCCCCTTCATCGAGGCCGAGAAGGACTTGCTGCCCGAGGCGGAACGCAAGGCCAAAGGCAAGATCATCATGGCGACGGTGAAGGGCGATGTGCACGACATCGGCAAGAACATCGTCGGCGTGGTGCTCCAGTGCAACGGCTACGAGGTGATCGACCTCGGCGTGATGGTGCCCTGGCCGACGATCCTTGCCTCCGCGAATGACAACAAGGCCGACATGATCGGCCTATCGGGCCTGATCACCCCCTCACTGGACGAGATGGTGACGGTGGCCGAGGAAATGCAGCGCGCCGGCATGACCATGCCGCTGCTGATCGGCGGGGCGACCACCAGCAAGGTGCACACCGCGCTGAAGATTGATCCGGCCTATGATGGCCCGGTGATCCATGTGCTCGATGCGAGCCGCGCGGTGGGTGTGGCGTCGAAGCTGCTCTCCGACACCCAGCGCGATGATTACGTCGCGGATGTGGCGGGCGAATATGTGGCTGTGCGCGATGCGCGCGCGGGCAAGGGGCAGAGCGAGCTGCTCAGCCTCGCCGATGCGCGCGCCAATGCCTTCCAGATCGACCTTGCGGACAAGCCCGCCGCACCTGCGCAGCCGGGTCTCCATGTGTTTGACGACTGGAGCCTTGAGCACCTGCGCAGCTTTATCGACTGGACCCCCTTCTTCCGCGCCTGGGAGCTGCACGGCAATTACCCGGCGATCCTCACCGACGAGGTGGTGGGCGAAACCGCGACGCAATTGTTTGCCGATGCCAATGCGATGCTCGATCAGCTGATTGCCGAAAAGTGGCTGACCGCGCGCGGCGTTGCCGGCCTGTGGCCTTGCGGGCGCGACGGGGATGATATCGTCCTTGCCCCGTTCGCCTCGAGCGAAGTCGAGAGGCTTGGCGCAGGTGTCTCGACTGCGCTCGACACGAACGGTGGTGGGGCACCGGTACGCCTGCCCATGCTGCGCCAGCAGGTGAAGAAATCGCGTGATCGCGCCAATATGTGCCTTGCCGATTTTATTGATCCGGCGGGCGACTGGATCGGCGGCTTTGCCGTCGGCATCCACGGGATCGAGCCGCATTCGGCGCGCTTCCTTGCCGACAAGGACGACTATTCGGACATTCTGCTGAAGGCGCTCGCTGACCGCTTTGCCGAGGCCTTTGCCGAAGCCCTGCACCAGCATGTGCGCACCACCTTGTGGGGCTACGCGGCGGGCGAGCAGCTCGACAACGCCGCGCTGATCCGCGAGCAATATCGCGGCATCCGCCCCGCGCCGGGCTACCCCGCCTGCCCCGATCACTCGCTGAAGCCGATCCTGTTCGATCTGCTCGATGCGCCGAAGAACACCGGCCTGACCCTCACCGAAAGCTTCGCCATGTGGCCGACGGCGGCGGTGAGCGGCTTCTATTTCGGCCACCCCCAGGCCGAGTATTTCGGCGTTGCCCGCGTGGGCCGCGACCAGCTGGAAGACTATGCGGCGCGCCGCGATGTCGATCTGGCGACGGCGGAGCGCTGGCTGCGTCCGAATCTCGATTGACGCTGCGGGGATAGCGGCGATGATGGGGGCCATGATCCGCTCGCTTCTCGCCGCTCTCGCAGCTTTCGCTTTCCCCGCCGCTGCCCTCGCCGCCCCGCCGCCTGCCACAGTGGTGGTGGGCTTTGATCGCGAGACCATTCGCCCGCTGATCGTCGAGGGGCTGGCGAACAAGGAAACCGGGCGCAAACTCGAGGCCAATGATCCGGTGCGGATCGCGTCGATCTCCAAGCTCGTCATGGGCCTTGCCGCGCTGAAGCTGGTGGACGAGGGCAAACTCGATCTCGACCGCGATGTTTCGGACTATCTCGGGTGGAAACTGCGCTCGCCCTTTCACCCCGACGCGCCGGTGACGCTGGCGCACCTGCTGTCGCACCGCGCTGGATTGAGCGACAAGGGCGGCTATTCCATCCCCTTGGGCGAGAGTCTTGAGGCCAAGCTCGCCGATCCCGCATCATGGCGCGACGTGGCAAAGCCGGGCGAGGCGGCCTTCGAATATGCCAACCTCGGGTCGCCCCTTGTGGCCACCGTGCTCGAGGCGGCGAGCGGCGAACGCTATGACCGGCTGGTGGAGCGGCTGATCTTCAAGCCGCTTGGCGTGAAGGCCTGCCTCAACTGGATCGGCTGCGGCCCCGAGCTGGAGGCGCGCGTCGTCACGCTCTACCGCCACACCGGCGAGGTTGCGGCGGACGGGCCGGACCGGCTCCCGCCCGCCTGCACGATTCCCCTGGCCGAGGGGCAGGCGTGCAATCTCGATGCCTATGTGCCGGGCACCAATGCTTCGATCTTCTCGCCTCAGGGCGGCGTGCGGATCGGGATGGTGGATCTCGCGAAGATCGGTCAGGCGCTGCTCCTCGGGCCGGATTCCGGGCTGCTGAGCGAAAAGACCTTCGACCGCCTCGCCTTTTCCGCCTTCGAAGGCGCGACCGGCGCGTCGGAACTGTTCTGCCACTATGGCCTCGCGGTGCAGGCGATCGAGATGGGCGAGGGCGCGTGCGACGACACGCTGTTCGGCCGCGGCGGGCCGTGGGTGGGCCACCCGGGCGAGGCCTATGGGCTGCTCTCCGGCCTGTGGTTCGACGTGCAGACCTCGCTCGGCTTCGTCTATGTCACCACCGAGGCTCCGCCCCCGGCAGGCGGCGAGGACACCGGCAACTTCACCCCGCGCGAGAAAGAACTGATGGCGCGGGCGCTGGAGATGGTGGGGAAACCCTAAGCCTCCGCCTTCACCCGTTCGCCCAGCTTGGCGATCAGCGGCGTGGCGAAAGGCTTGGTCAGCATCGTGCTGCCCACCGCCATCAGCAACAGCGCGGTGAAGGTCGTCGGCGTGATCACCTGCTTGTCGAGCAGGATGTTGGCGAAGATGATCATGATCAGCGCCTTGGTTTGCAGCAGCCAGCCGATCAGGCTCGCCTCGGTGCGGCTCCAGCCAAGCAGCTTGCCTGCGATATGCACGCCCAGCAGCTTGCCGCCCACCGCCGCCACCAGCAGCAGCGCCGCCGCGCCGAACACGATCAGCCCGCCGCCTTCCCACTGGGTGCGAAGGCCCGTGGAGAGGAAGAACACCGGCATGATCGTCAGCAGCACGACATTGCGGAAGCGGTCCATTGCCTCGTGGCCGAACCACTTCGCGTCGAGCACCACGCCCGCCAGAAACGCGCCGACCATGAAGTGCAGCCCCGACCAGTCGCCAGCAAGGCCGCACACGGCCAGCCAGATCAGGCCCACCGCCCAGCGGTCATTCTCGTCAAGGCGCTTCATCAGCCAGCGCACCGCCCAGGCCGCCAGCGTAAAGCCGACGAGGAATACCGCCTGCCGCCCGATCCGCTCCCAATCGAGCAGGATGAGCGCCAGCACGCCCCAGATCGCGATATCATCCAGGCTGGCATAGCGCAGGATGCGCTGGCCGAGCGGCTCGCGCAGGATGCCGAGCTTCTCCATCAGCAGCACGAGGATAGGCAGCGCGGTGACCGCGCAGGCCATGCCGATGCCGAGCAGCGCCTGCCAATAGGCCCCCTCCGGTCCGCGCCAGCCGGGATATTGCAGGATCAGCGCCGCCGCGAGACTGCCCGCGAGGAGCGGCACCCCGAGCGCGAGGCCGGCGGTCACGCCCGTCTCGCCGCGATGCTTCCACGCCTGGCTCAGATCGAGCTCGATCCCGGCGACGAAGACGAACAGCATCACCGCCCACCACGCGACGCCGTTCAGCGCGATGATGACATCGGGTTTGAACACGAAGGCATAGTAATCGGGGAAGGCCGCGCCCAGCACGCCAGGCCCCAGCAGGATCCCGCCGACGATCTGCACGACGACGAGCGGCGCCCAGTAATCGGTGCGCAGCACGCGCCACACCAGCCACGGCACGGCGAAGATGATCGTCAGCGCGATCAGATAGATTTCGGTCAGATTCATCCCGAGGGCGTGTCTATTGAGCCGCAGACCCTCACGCAAATGCGTTTTTCACACGGCAAACCGGTGTCCGCCTGATTGACGCGCTGCAGCAATATGGGCAGGGCGGGCACGTCTTCCGCCCGGGAAGCGATTCTCGTGCGGGCAGGCGAGCGGGAGAGCCCGATGCGAGCCCTTTTGGGGCAAGCAAAGGCGCCGAAGGAGCAACCGCCCCGGAAACTCTCAGGCCACCGGACCGCTCGGCTGCATGACACTCTGGAAAGCGCTGCGGGCGCCTGTCCGCAGCCACCGAAGGGGTAAGGCCCGTTCGCCACGTGGGGGTGCGGCGGGTTCAGTCTCTCAGGTCACCCGACAGAGGGGGCAGGATCGTGGCGGTGCGCGCGCGCATCGTCGGACTGCCGTATTCTGCCGGGGACTGACCAAGTGACTGACCACGATACCGACGACCAGCTGGAAGACATCGCGCTCGAAGCCCTGCCGCTCGACGCCTGGCACCGCGCCCGCGGCGCCCGGATGGTGCCGTTTGCGGGCTATGAAATGCCGATCCAGTACGAAGGCATCGTTGCCGAGCACAACTGGACGCGCGAGAGTGCCGGGCTGTTCGACGTCAGCCACATGGGCCAGCTGCTGCTGTCCGGCCCCGACCTTGACGCGGCGGTCGAAGCCGTTCTGCCGATTGACCTTTCGACGCTCAAGGTCGGCCAGCAACGCTATTCGCTGCTGCTGGACGAGGAGGGCGGGGTGCTTGACGACCTGATGGTCTCGCGCTGGCCCGAGGCGCTATATCTCGTCGTCAACGGCGCGACCAAGTGGGACGATATCGGCACGCTGCGCGAGGCTCTGCCCGACGATATCACGCTCAATCACCTCGACGAACAGGCGCTCATCGCGCTGCAAGGCCCCAAGGCGGTGGACGCGCTCGCGCGCCATGTGCCGGGGGTTGAGGCGCTGACCTTCATGAAGTTTTCGCCCTTCAAGCTGGCGGGCCATGATGTCACCATCGCGCGCGCGGGCTATACCGGCGAGGACGGGTTCGAAATCTCGCTCCCCGCCGCCGCTGCTGCCGAGATCGCCGATCTGCTCTGCGGCGAACCGGAAGTGAAGCCCATCGGCCTTGGTGCGCGGGATTCGCTGCGGCTGGAGGCAGGCCTGCCGCTTTACGGCCACGACCTCAGCCCTGAGACTTCGCCGATCGAGGCCGGTCTTCTGTTTGGCATCAACAAGCGCCGCCGCACCGAAGGGGGCTTCCCCGGTGCGGAGCGGATCAACCGCGAGATCGCTGAAGGCACGGCCCGCAAGTGGGTTGGCTTGTGCCTCGAAGGCCGCCTGCCTGCCCGCGAAGGCGCGGAAGTCTTCGCCGGCGATCAGAAGATCGGCACCGTCACCAGCGGCGGCTTCTCGCCCACGCTCGGCGCGCCCATCGCCATGGCTTACGTCGCGAGCGAATATGCCGCCAATGGCACCGCGCTCGAAGTCGAGGTGCGGGGCAAGCGCCTCGCCGCCACCGTTTCATCCACGCCTTTTGTCCCCCACCGCTATTTCAGAGGGAGCTGACCCATGCGCTATTTCACTGACGAACATGAATGGATCGACGTTGACGGCGATATCGCCACGGTCGGCATCACCGATTACGCGCAGGGCCAGCTGGGCGACATCGTGTTCGTGGAACTGCCCGCCGTCGGCACCGCAGTTGCCAAGGGCAAGGACGCGGCCGTGGTCGAGAGCGTCAAGGCCGCGTCGGACGTCTATGCGCCGATCGACGGCGAAGTGACCGAAACCAACGGCGCGCTCGAAGAAGACCCCGCGCTGGTCAACACCGCGCCCGAAGGCGAGGGCTGGTTCTTCAAGATGACCATCGCCGATGCTGGTCAGCTCGAAGGGCTGATGGACGAGCCCGCCTACAAGGCCTTCATCGACAGCCTATGACCTCTGCCCCGCCGCCCGTTCCTGTGCGCCTGATGGTTGCGACCCCGCTTTATGACGGGGCGCAGGCGGATTACTTGCGCAGTGTGATCGGGCTGGCGGGCGCGGCGGAGCGGGCGGGCTATGCCTGCGCCTTCGCCTGGCTCAGCAGCAATGCCGTGATCGACCGGGCGAGGAATGCGCTGGCGGCGGCCTTCCTGCAATCGGATGCGACGCACCTCGTGTTCATCGACGGCGATATCGGCTTTGTGCCGGAAGAGCTGATCGATTGCGCGGCGCGGATGGTGGCGGATGATCGCCTGGCCGTGCTGGGCGCGCCGTGCCCCAAGCGGCGCACCAACTGGGGCCTTGTCGCCTCGGCGGCGGCCAAGGGGCTGGGCGATCAGAACCCGGCGATGCTGGAGCGCTATTCGGGCGTCTTTGCGCTCGACCTTGCGGACCCTGCGGGCCAGTTCCCGCTGGGCGAGCCGATCGAACTCACCCGCGCCGGCACCGGCCTGATGATGATCCGGCGCGATGTGATCGAGACGCTGGTACAGCGCCATCCCGAGCTGGCCTACGTGCCCGATCAGCTTGACCGCGACAGCGGGCTCGTGGCCGAGCGCATCACCGCGCTGTTCACGGCCATGATCGACCCCGAGAGCGGGCATCTGCTGTCCGATGACTATGCCTTCTGCCACCGCGTGCGCGCGGCGGGCTTCCGCATCTGGCTCGCCCCCTGGATGCGTACCACCCACACGGGCCCCGCGCGCTTTGCCGGAACCCTTGCCGACCTTGCGCAATTGAGCGCCTGACCCTCCAACCCACCAGCCACGGAAACCTCCCTCCCATGCGCTACCTTCCTCTCACCGACACCGACCGGCAGGCGATGCTGGCGAAAATCGGCGCTGCGAACATCGACGATCTGTTCGTCGATGTGCCCGAAGTCGCCCGCCTCGACGGCCCGATCCGCGGCCTGCCGATGCACGCCAGCGAAATGGCGGTCGAACGCCACATGAAGGCGCTGGCGGCGAAGAACCTGGCGGCGGGGGATGCGCCCTTCTTCCTCGGCGCGGGCGCCTATCGCCACCACGTTCCGGCGAGCGTCGACACCATCATCCAGCGCGGCGAGTTCCTGACTGCCTACACGCCCTACCAGCCGGAAATCGCGCAGGGCACGCTGCAGATGCTGTTCGAGTTCCAGACGCAGGTCGCCCGCCTCTATGGCTGCGCGGTGGCCAATGCCTCGCTCTACGACGGCTCGACCGCGTGTTGGGAAGCCGTGGCAATGGCGACCCGTGTGACCCGCCGCAAGCGTGCGGTGCTCTCGGGCGCGCTGCACCCGCACTACGCGCAGGTCGTGAAGACCATGGCGCACTTCACCGGTGACACCATCGCCGACGCGATGCCCGCGATCACGCCCGAGCCTGATCTCGACGGCCTTATCGCCCGCATCGACGAGGAGACCGCCTGCGTCGTGGTGCAGTATCCCGACATCCTCGGCCGCATCAGCGATCTTGGCCCCGTGGCCGAAGCCGCCCACGCCAAGGGCGCGCTGCTGGTGGTGGTCAACACCGAGCCGGTGGCCCTGGGCGCGATCAAGAGCCCTGGCGAAATGGGCGCGGATATCGTGGTGGGCGAGGGCCAGTCGCTGGGCGTGGGCCTGCAATTCGGCGGGCCTTACTTGGGCCTGTTTGCCGTGCGCGATCCCAAGCACGTGCGCCAGATGCCGGGCCGTCTGTGCGGCGAGACGACCGACGCCGAGGGCAAGCGCGGCTTCGTGCTGACGCTCTCGACCCGCGAGCAGCACATCCGCCGCGAGAAGGCGACCAGCAACATCTGCACCAATTCCGGCCTGTGCGCGCTGGCCTTCACCGTGCACATGACCCTGCTCGGCGAGCGGGGCCTGCGCGAACTCGCCGCAGAGAACCACCGCCTCGCCTGCCTTGCTGCCGATCGCCTCGCCAAGGTGCCGGGCGTGGAGGTGCTCAACACCGCCTTCTTCAACGAGTTCACCGTGATGCTCGGCGGCAAGCCCGCGCGCGAGATCGTGCGCGATCTGGCGGACCGCGGCGTGCTCGGCGGCGTATCGCTCGGGCGGCTTTACCCGGGTGTCGAGGCGCTGGAGCACGCGCTGCTCGTCGCCGTGACCGAGACCACCACTGAAGACGATATCGAGCGCCTCGCCTTCGAGCTTGAGGCCAGCATCAAGGAGAGCGCCCAATGAACGCCCCCAACAAGTCCGGCTGGAAGCCCGAAATGCAGGTCGCAGAGAGCGGCTTTCTCGGCGGCCCCGCCACCACCACCGGCAACCGCGCGCTGATGCTCGAAGAGCCGCTGCTGTTCGAAATCGGTCGTCCGGATGTGACCGGTGTCGATCTGCCGCCGGTCGATCCGGCCGCGCCCACGCGCCTCGGCGGGCTTGGGCGTTCGGAAGCGATCGGTCTTGTCGGTCTGACCGAGCCTGAGACCGTGCGCCACTACACCCGCCTGTCGCGCCAGAATTACGGCATCGATCTCGGCTTCTTCCCGCTCGGCTCGTGCACCATGAAGCACAACCCGCGCCTCAACGAGAAGATGGCCCGCCTGCCCGGCTTCGCCGACATCCACCCGCTCGCCCCGCAGAACGCGGTGCAGGGCGCGCTGGAGGTGATCCACCAGCTGGGCGGCTGGCTGTGCACGCTGACCGGGATGCCGGCGGTCGCCATGAGCCCCAAGGCCGGCGCACATGGCGAGCTGTGCGGGATCCTCGCGATCCGCGCCGCACACGAGGCCCGCGGTGACGCGCGCGAAGTCGTGCTGGTGCCGGAAAGCGCCCACGGCACCAACCCCGCCACGGCGGCCTTTGCCAACTACCGCGTCGAGGATATCCCCGCGACGCCGGAAGGCCGTGTCGATGTGGCGGCGCTGAAGGCCCGTCTCGGCCCCGATGTGGCGGCGGTGATGATCACCAATCCCAACACCTGCGGCCTGTTCGAGAAGGACTTCCGCGAAATCGCGGACGCGGTCCACGCCATCGGCGGCTATGTCTATTGCGACGGGGCCAATTTCAACGCAATCGTCGGCAAGGTGCGCCCGGGCGATCTCGGCGTCGATGCGATGCACATCAACCTGCACAAGACCTTCTCCACCCCGCATGGCGGCGGTGGTCCGGGTTCAGGGCCGGTGGTTCTGTCGGAGGCCCTCGCGCCCTTCGCCCCGCTGCCCTTCGTGCGCAAGGATGATGCCGGGACCTTCTACCTCGTCGAGGAAGAAAACCGCGAGGAGCGCGGGCCGAGCTTCGGCCGGATGACCGCCTTCCACGGGCAGATGGGGATGTTCACCCGCGCGCTTACCTACATGCTCAGCCACGGGGCCGATGGCCTGAAGCAGGTGGCCGAGGATGCGGTGCTCAACGCCAATTACATCCTGCGCAGCATGGAGGACATCCTCCACGCGCCCTTCGGCGCCAGCGGCCCGTGCATGCACGAGGCGCTGTTCGGCGACAAGGACTTCACCAATGGCCTCTCGACCCTCGATGTTGCCAAGGGCCTGATCGACGAGGGCTATCACCCGATGACGGTCTATTTCCCGCTGGTGGTCCACGGCGCGATGCTGGTCGAGCCGACCGAGACCGAGAGCAAGGCGGCGATCGACCAGTTCATCACCGCCTTCCGCGCGGTGGCGGAGCGGGCGCTGGCAGGCGACGAGGCGCTGAAGCAGGCGCCCTACTATGCGCCCCGCCGCCGACTGGACGAGACGGCAGCAGCGAGGAAGCCGAAACTGGCTTTCGAGGGCTAGGAACCGGAGGGCGAGGCGGGCTTCTTGTCCCCCTCGCCCGCATCCTCTTCCGGATCCATCACCAGCCGGATCTGGCCGAGGTTGAGGATCGCGACGTAGAAGCCGATCACCGCGAGGCTGCTTGATCCCAGCAGCGCAAAGGCCGCGCCCTTGGCGCCGTTCCAGTCGATTGCGGTGTCGAGCAGCAGCAGCGCCAGCACCGTCGGCACAGCGCGCACGATGAAGGCGACATGGGCCTTGCCCGAGGAGACGAGCAGGGATTCAAGGCTCGCCCCGACCAGTTCCACCGCGCCTGCGATGGCGAGGATCACCATCGCCCAGTAGAACACGCCGAAGCCTTCGCCCGCGATCAGTTGCAGGCCCATCCGGCCGAACACCAGCGCGGTCACCACCGCGATCACCCCGCCCACCGCCGCGATATTGGCCATGCGCCGTGCGATTTCGAGCGCGTTCTTGCGGCTGTGGACCAGCTCGGGAAGGATCGCCTTGCTGACAGTCTGCGCGAGGCTGACGAGCGCCTGCCCCAGCTGGCTCGCGACACGGAAACCGCCCGCCAGCGCCGCACCGCCAAAGGTGCCGACCATCAGGATCATCACCTGCTTGCCTGCAATCGAAAGGCTGCCCGAAAGATTGGTCGAGACGACGAAGCGCCAGGCATCCTTGGTGTGCGAGGGCAGGGCCTTGAGGCTGACCGCGCTCCAGCTCACCGGCTGCACCCGCACCGCCACCAGCCACAAGGCAATCGCCACCGCGATTTCAGCGGCGGCATAGGCGATGATGAAGCCGGTCACTGTGGGCATGACGAAGAAGGCGATGACCGAGCCGATGGCGCGGATCAGCGGCTGCACCGCCTCGGCCCCGGCGGCGCGGGCATACTGGAAATGCAGGCGCAGGATGCCCGTGGGCGTGGTGCGGATCGCCGCAAGGCTGATCGCGCAATAGCCGAAGGTCAGCCACAGCATCTCGCGCGGCACCTCCAGCCAGTAGGGCGCGCTGATGATCACCGCTCCCGCCAGTGCGAGGCCCAGCACCACCGAGACCATGTCGAGCGCGATGGCAAAGCCGGTCGCCTCGCGCGCCTTGTCGGGATCGACCGAGCCGCCGTCGCCATTCGCGCCCCAGCGCACGATGAATTGCCAGGTCTGGAAATTGGCAAGGCCGGTGATCGCCTGCCCCAGCGCCACGATCAGCGCGAAATGGCCGAAGCCCACCGTCCCCAGCGCGCGGGTGGCGAGCGCCAGATAGACGAGGCTCAATACCGCATTGAAGCCGCGCCCGCCGAGCAGCCAGCCCATGTTGGAGAACAGGCGTTTCATCGCGCAGCAGGCCGTGTCAGGCCGCAGCCCCCGTGCGGTCGCCTTCGCGTGACTTGAGGATCTTCTCGGTCACGTTGAAGGTGCGCTCGTTGTCGACGTCGATGGCGAAGTGCCCGTCAGACAGCACCACCGGCACCAGCTTGAAGCCGAAGCGGCGCGAGATCTGCGCGAACAGCTTTTCCTTCGAGCCCCAGCCCATGCGGAAGCGGATAAGGTTGATCAGCCCGAAGGCCTTGATGATGCGGCGCGGGTATTTGATGAACTGCCCGCCCTCGCGCATGATCTCGGCGGCTTTGAGCGCGCTCGCGCTGCCGAGCCAGTAGGTGTTGCAGTTGGAATAGCCACCGTCGCGGAATTCGTAGAAGCGCTTCTGGCCGATGGGATCGGCTGCCTGCACATCCTCGCGCCGCGCCAGCGCAGCTGCGCCGCCCGCGTCCTCGGCAAGGCACTTGGCGATGAATTCGGAATAGCCTTCGGGGGTGAGCAGGCAGTTATCCGCCGTGGTGATCAGCAGCGGGAAGTCCGCACCCTCGGCCCCGGCGAAGACGGAATCGACGATGTTGAAGCGGCCCTCGATCATGGTGAGGCGGCCTTCAGCGATCAGCGCGGCGACGGCAGGCAGGCCCGCAATCTCGCCCTCGTCATGCGCGACGACGCGGATTTCGCCGACATGCGGACAGGCGGCGACCTGCGCCACCACCCGCTCGATCATCGGCACGCCGTTGACCGGCACCACCGCCTTCTGGGACACGCCCGCGCGCTCTGCCAGCGGATCGAGCACGCCCGAACGCTTGCCCGCCATCACCAGTGCGGTCGCCTTGATATCTGTTGCCATAGCGCGGCGACGCTTAGCCGGATTGCCGCGCAAATGCCAAGCGCGGATGGTGAGCCTTGTGCAACAAACGCGGCAGGCCGATGGGCGCGCGCCTCGGCCCGCCCCTTACGGGCTTACCCCGCCCGTTGCTCGATCACCCCATCGTCGGGATGACGAAGGCGTTCGACCCGTCCTGCGAGCCATCGGGCCAGCGCTGGGTGATCTTCTTGTTCTTGGTCCAGAACCGGAGGCCCTCGGTGCCGTATTGGTCGATGTCGCCGAAGCCCGAACGCTTCCACCCGCCGAAGCTATGGTAGGCGACCGGCACCGGGATCGGCACGTTGATGCCGACCATCCCGACATTGACCCGCGCGGCGAATTCGCGTGCGGCGTGGCCGTTGCGGGTGAAGATGGCGACGCCATTGCCATACTGGTGTTCGCTGGGCAGGCGCACGGCTTCCTCGAAATCCTTGGCGCGCACGATCTGGAGCACGGGGCCGAAGATTTCCTCCTGATAGGACTTCATCTGCGGGGTGACGTGATCGATCAGGGTCGGGCCGACGAAGAAGCCGTTCTCGTGGCCCTGAAGCGAGAAGCCGCGCCCGTCGACGACGATCTCCGCGCCTTCCTGCTCGGCGGTGGTGATCCACTGTTCGATCCGCGCCTTGTGCTCGGGCGTGACGACGGGGCCGTAATCCGCGTCGGGATCGTTGGAGACACCGATCCGCAGGCCCGCGATCGACTTCAAGAGCTTTTCCTTGAGGCGTTCAGCGGTTTCCTCGCCCACCGGCACCACCACGGGCAGCGCCATGCAGCGCTCGCCCGCCGAGCCGAAGGCCGCGCCGGTCAAGTCGGTGACGACCTGATCGAGATCGGCATCGGGCAGCACGATCCCGTGGTTCTTCGCGCCGCCAAAGGCCTGCACGCGCTTGTTGTTGGCCGAGCCGCGCGCGTAGATGTACTGCGCGATGTCGGAGGAGCCGACGAAGCTGATCGCGGCGATATCGGGGTGATCGATGATCGCATCGACCATTTCCTTGTCGCCGTGGACGACTTGCAGCAGGCCTTCGGGCGCACCCGCTTCAAGGAAGAGCTCGGCGAGCCGCACCGGCACGGAAGGATCGCGTTCCGAAGGCTTGAGGATAAAGGCATTGCCCGCAGCGCAGGCCATGCCGAACATCCACATCGGGATCATCGCCGGGAAGTTGAACGGGGTGATGCCAGCGCCGATGCCCAATGGCTGGCGCACCGAATAGACGTCGATCCCCGGGCCTGCGCCATGGGTATATTCGCCCTTCATGATCTGCGGCAGGCCGCAGGCATATTCGATCACTTCCAGCCCGCGCTGCACATCGCCCTTGGCGTCCGGCACGGTCTTGCCGTGCTCGGAAGAGAGCATTTCGGCCAGCGACTGCATGTTCGCCTCGACCAGTTCCTTGAAGGCGAACATCACCCGCGCGCGGCGCTGCGGGTTGGTGGCGGCCCAGGCGGGCTGGACGCGCTTGGCGGTATCCACCGCACGCGCGAGCAGCGCCGCATCACCCAGCGCGACTTCGGCCTGCACTTCGCCGGTCGAGGGGTTCCAGATGGCGTGCTTGCGGGTGGCGGGGGGCGTATCGCCGACGATGAAGTGGTCGATCTGACGCATTTCGGGGGTCTCCTGTCTGGTGTCCCCAATGCCCCCCGCGTGGCCTCCATGCAAGGGGTGCGGCTCCCCTCAAAAGTGCTGGCATCCCGCTACGCGGCGGGGCACTGTCGCGGCAGGGCGAAACGAGCGAAGGGGCGTGAAATGGGCAGGCCATGGATGGGAATTGGCATTGCGGCAGCAGCCTTGCTGGCGAGCGCCGCACCCGCACAGGACGGCAGCGAGGCGAGCGCGACCGGGACTCTCGTGGTCGCCGAGCCGCGCATCATAGCCGAGAGCCTCGAACTGGTCGCAACCGGCTACACCTTCACCGAGGGGCCTGCGTGGGACGGCGGGCGGCTGATCTTCAGCGACATTCCGGGCGATGCGGTCCATGCCCACACTCCGGGGGAGCCCGGCGCCAAGCTGCTCTATGCGCCCAGCATGAACGCCAACGGCCACACCTTTGATCGCGCCGGCCGCCTGCTTAATGCCGAGCATGGCAGCGGTGCGCTCACCCGCTGGACAAGCGAGGCCGGGCGGCAGGTGATTGTGGAGGCCTATGAGGGCAAGCACCTCAACAGCCCCAATGACGTCGTGGTGCGCAGTGACGGGCTGATCCTGTTCACCGACCCGCCCTACGGCCTCGGCCTGCGCGCGGCCGAGCTGGCCTTCTCGGGCGTCTTCGCGCTTCATGAGGCGAGCGGACGCATGGTGCTGATCGACGATGCGCATTCCCGCCCCAACGGCCTCGCGCTCTCGCCCGACGAAAAGGTGCTCTATGTCGGCGACACCGCGACGCAAACGGTCTGGGCCTATGACCTTGCGGCGGAAGGCACCGCCTCGGGCAAGCGGCTGGTGGTGGACGTGACCGACGACAGCAAGCCTGGCCGGGTTGACGGCGTGCGGGTCGACCGCGAGGGGCTGGTCTATGTCACCTGCCCCGGCGGCATCTGCGTTGTCGATCCGGCGCGCGGGCTTGTGCTGGAGCGGCTCGCCACCCCAAACCGCGCCACCAACCTTGCATGGGGCGGACCGGAGCTGTCCGATCTCTACATCACCGCGATGACCGACGTGTACCGGTTGAAGACCCGCGCGCGGGGAACCGGATCGTCGAGCCGGCGCTAATCCGAAGGGATCAGCGTGATCTCGGTCTGCCGCCCGTCGATATAGCGCACGGTCTTGCCGTCGAAGAAGGCGTCCTCCTCGGTGCGGAAGTCGACCTTCTGGCCGCCCCATTCGGGCACCGTGGCATAGGAGGTGAGCTCGATTGACCAGGCGGTGTTCGCCCGGATCGGGCCGCCACCGCGCGGATCGGCGTTCTGATTGTCCCAGAAACCGATTGCAGGCCCCGCGCCGTGGCCGTGATAGCCGATCGGGTGCGAATAGATCGACGGATCGAGCCCCGCCGCAATCGCATCGGCGCGGGCGATGGCCAGAGCTTCGTTCCCTGACCGCCCGACCTTGAAGGCGCGGGTGAGGAAATCCTGCACGCGGTTCGAGTTTGCCAGGCCAGCCCTGAGGCCTGCTGGCGCTTCGGTCTCGCCCGGCTTCAGCACATAGGCAAGGTGCTGGGTATCGGTGTTGAGCCGCAGATAGGTGATGCCGAAATCGGTCCACAGCAGATCGCCCGGCTGGATCACTTCCTCGCCCTCGATCATGCCGCTACGCCCCTGCCGCTGGATCGCCACGGAAGGGTGGAACCACGGATCGAGGCCCAGCTGCATCAGTCGGTCGCGATACCACCACTGCACCTGTTCTGCCGTGGTGACGCCGGGCGTGATGACCTTCCGCGAAAACGCCTCGCCGATCACCGCATGGGCGATGCGCACCACGCTGGGATAAAGCGCCATTTCGGCCGGGGTGCGGGTTTCGAGCCAGCGGATCGCCAACCCCTCGCCCGTTACCACGCGCGATTGCAGCGGGGCGGGCAGGGCGGCCATGAAGCGCTCGTACTGGCTCAGCGTCATGCCGTCGGCGAATTGATAGAGGTCGGAGGAATTGATCGCGATGCGTTTCGGATCGCGCGCGGCAATGATCTGCGCGACCGCGGCCCATTGGTCGGGCTGATCGGCGGGGTTCCACGCGGGCGCGAACAGGCCGCCAAGGCCGTAGCGGCTGACCGTGAGCCGCTCGATGGGCTTGCCATTGCCCGGATCGAAGAAGATCAGGATCGTCCGCCGCCGCGCATGCATGTTCTCGGCATCGAGCATGGTGGCGACCACCGGCTCCTCGAAATATTCGCGCGCGACCAGCAGCCACAGGTCCACGCCCTCGGCGCGCATGATGGCCGGGATGATGGTATCGAGCCGCTCGGCCAGGATGCGGTTTTCGACCGCGGCGCGCTCGCGCGGGGTGAGGATCGCAGGGATAGCCGGGGAGGCGACCTCGGTCTCGCTCAGCGCAAGGGGGGCTGCGGCAGGTTTGGCCGCGAGCGGGCTTGCCGCGGCGACCAGGGCCGCTGCGCCTGCGATGATCTGTCCTCGCCAATCCATTGCCGTGCCCCCGCGAAAGTCTCAGGGCCACCATGAAGCCCCGCCGTGCCTTGCGCAAGGCGTGAAGCTGGCCCAGTCTGCCCACCATGAACCGACCTCTTCGCCCCTCCGGCCCGGCCCGCATCCGGCTGGCAAGCTACAATATCCGCAAGGGTGTGGGCACGGATCGCACCCGCAATCCGCTGCGCATCTGCAAGGTGCTGGCCGAGATCGACGCCGATATCATCTGCCTGCAAGAGGCCGATCGCCGCTTCGGCAGCCGCGCCTCGGTGCTGCCGCCGGTGCTGCTCGAACATCACAGCGATTACGTTGCTGTGCCGCTGGATGTGCAAGGGGATTCGATGGGGTGGCACGGCAATGCCATCCTCGTGCGGCGCGGGATGGAGGTGCTCTCGCACGACATCATCCACATCCCCTATCTCGAACCGCGCGGGGTGGTGACCGCCACCATCGCCACAAGGCTGGGGCCGGTGAGCGTGTTCGGGATGCATCTCGATCTGTCGGGCCTGTGGCGGCTGCGGCAGGCGCGGGTGATTGCCGAGCTGGCGGCCAAGGCGCGTGCCGAGCGGGCGACGGTGCTAATGGGGGATCTCAACGAATGGCGGCGCACATCGGGCACCCTGCGCGAATTTTCCCGCCACTTTGCGGTGCTCGATTGCGGGCCGAGTTTCCATGCCCGCGCGCCGGTTGGCGAGCTTGACCGGATCATGCATTGCGCAAGCCTGACGCTGGAGGCCTGCGGCGTCCACCGCACCCCGCTGGCGAGCACGGCTTCGGATCACCTGCCCGTCTGGGCCGACCTCAAGATCGTCCGCAAGCCACCACGAAGCAGTTGACGCGCCCGCGCCAATCATGGCAAGCGCGCCGCGCACCAGATGCGGGTGTAGCTCAATGGTAGAGCAGAAGCTTCCCAAGCTTACGACGAGGGTTCGATTCCCTTCACCCGCTCCACTCTCTTGAAAAGCCGCAGAAGTCCCCCGTTCCGGAGGCGGTCATGCGCAGGGTTCGGCGGCACGCCGGGGCTTCTGCGCAAGCTCTCGCTGCGAAAGCGGGCCGCGTGACGGGGCTGGGGCATTTGACCGATCGCTGTTGCCAGTGAGCCGGATGTGGCCCAAGATTGCTGCGCCGGACGCGTTTTCGGTGACCGGCTGAAGGGGAACTTCCGGCGATGCTTATCCGCGATCTTGGCATCATTCCTGCCCGCAAGGCACCTGACGGGGCAGGCGAGGCGAGCCCGCTCGTCAATCTCAGCCGCCGCGGCTTCATGGGCGGGACGGGGCTGTTCGTCCTCGGCGTGACGCTGGCGGGGTGCTCCAGCTATGTCGAGCCCGACATCGACGCCGATGCCTTCAACCTCAAGGACCCCGGCCCCAGCCCGCTGACCGGCGTGAAGGGCGGGGATGCGACCCCGGCCCTGTGGATCGCGATCGAGCGCGACGGGACAGTCAAGATCACCTGCCACCGTTCGGAAATGGGCCAGCAGACCTGGACCGCGATGGCGCAGATCGTCGCCGACGAGCTCGAGGCCGAGTGGGACAAGGTGCAGATCGTGCAGGCCGAAGGGCACGAGCGCTATGGCGACCAGAACACCGACGGCTCGCGCTCGGTGCGGTTCAATTTCCACCGCCTGCGCGTGGCAGGCGCGGCGATGCGGCAGATGCTGGTGGCAGCGGCCGCGCTCTACTGGAAGCTGCCGGTCGAGCAATGTTCGGCGGAAGCCGGGCTGGTCAGCAACACGCAGAACAGCGACACCCTGTCCTACGGCAATCTCGCCGAACTGGCGGGCAAGCTGGCAATTCCTGCCGAGCCGCAGATCAAGCTGAAGACCCCCAAGGAATGGCGCTATATCAGCGCGGAAATCCCCTCGCTGACCGTGCCGCGCATCGTCACGGGCGACAGCACCTACGGGATCGATGTGAAGCGTCCCGGCATGGTCCATGCCGTGGTCGCCCGCCCGCCGCAGCTGTTCGGCAAATTGGGCAGCGTCAATGATGCCAAGGCGCTGGCGGTGCCGGGCGTGCTGCGGACCGTGCGTCTGCCTGATGCCAAGCCCCCTGCGCTGTTCCAGCCGCTGGGCGGGGTTGCCGTGGTGGCGCGCGACACATGGGCGGCCATTGAAGGCCGCCGTGCGCTGGAGATCACATGGCAGGGTGGCCCCAATGCGGGTTACGATTCGGAAAGCTTCGCCAAGCAGATGCAGGCCACCGCCAAACGCCCCGGCAAGGTGCGCCGCGCGCGCGGGGATGTGGCTGCGGCGCTCGCAGCGGCGGACAAGCGGATTTCGGCTGAATATTACGCCCCGCACCTCGGCCAGACCCCGATGGAGCCGCCGAGCGCGACCGCCGAATGGGATGGCGACAAGCTCGAATGCTGGGCCTGCGTGCAGGATCCGCAGAGCACCCGCGATACCCTCGCCGAGGCACTGGGGATCGACAAGACCAAGATCAAGGTCACGCCGACATGGCTTGGCGGTGCCTTCGGGCGCAAGTCCAAGCCCGATTTCGTGATCGAGGCCGCGTTGATCGCGCGCGAGGTGGGCAAGCCGGTCAAGGTCACCTGGACCCGCGAGGACGATATCCGCCACGGCTATTACCACACGGCGAGCGCGCAATATTGCGAGGCGGGGCTCGACAAGACCGGCAAGTGCACCGCGTGGCTGCACCGCACGGTCTTCCCGCCGATCAGTTCCACCTTCGACAATACCGTCAGCGAGCCAAGCGATGGCGAAATGGGCATGGGGGCAAGCGATGTGCCCTTCGTCACCCCCAATCTCAGGGTCGAATCCGGCAATGCCAAGGGGCAGGTCCGCATCGGCTGGCTGCGCTCGGTCGCCAATATCTACCACGCCTTCGCGGTGCAGAGCTTCGCTGCCGAATGCGCCCATGCCGCGGGGCGCGACCAGAAGGACTATCTGCTCGAACTGATCGGGCCGCCGCGCACCATCGATCCCGAGGCCGAAGGCGCGACCTATGGCAATTACGGGGCGGAACTCGCCGAATATCCGATCGACACCGGCCGCCTGAGGCAGGTGGTCGAGAAAGCTGCCGCGATGGCCAAGTGGGGGCGCAAGCTGCCCAAGGGCCACGGCCTCGGCATTGCGGTCCACCGTTCGTTCCTGAGCTATATCGCAACCGTCGTTGAAGTCGCGGTGAAGGCCGATGGCTCGATCACCATTCCCGGTGTCTGGCTGGCGGTGGATGCGGGCACCGTCGTCAACCCGCGCCACGTGCGCGCGCAGATGGAGGGCGGGACGATCTACGGCCTCTCGAACGCGCTCTACGGGCAGATCACGGCGAAGAACGGCGCGGTGGTGCAGGACAATTTCCCGAGCTGGCGGCTGCTGCGCATGAACGAGGCACCGCGCGAATTCGCGGTCGAGATCATCACATCCGCCGCGCTCCCCGGCGGGGTGGGTGAACCGGCGACCCCGCCTGCCGCCCCGGCGCTCGCCAATGCGATCTTCGCCGCCACCGGACACCGCCTACGCAGCCTGCCCCTGATCGGGCCGGAGGGCAGCAAGCTCAAGCTGCCCACGCAGCCGCCCGTGCAGAAGAAGGGATAGACCATGGCCATTACCCTCACCATCAACGGGAAAAAGCAGAGCGTCGACGCCGCGCCCGGCACGCCGCTCCTGTGGGTGCTGCGCGATCATCTCGGGCTGACCGGCACCAAGTTCGGCTGCGGCGTCGCGCAATGCGGGGCCTGCACCGTCCATGTCGACGGCTCGCCCACCCGCGCCTGCATCACCCCGCATGATGCGCTCGAAGGCACCGAGATCACGACGATCGAAGGCGTCGCGGGCGATGCTGCCGAGGCGATCCGCAAGGCGTGGATCGCCAATGACGTGCCCCAGTGCGGCTATTGTCAGGCGGGGCAGATCATGGCCGCCGCCGCCCTGCTGACGGAGAACCCTTCGCCCGATGATGCCGCAATCGACGATGCGATGAGCGGCAACCTGTGCCGCTGCGCCACCTACATGAGCATCCGCCGCGCGATTCTGGAAGCCGCCGCGACGCTGTAATCGCTGCGGCGGCTGCCGGGGTCTATTCCCTGATCCGCTTGGGCTTGGCGATGGTCTGCGCCCTGATGGCCTTGGCGCCGAACGGCAGGCGGTGCCACTGCTTGGCCGCATAGGCGCGGGTCTGGTCGGCGGCATGGGGCGAGGCCGGATCGGTCGACTGCGAATAGCTCAGGATCGCGTCCGCCACGGGTCCGGTATCGTCGAAGGTGACGATCTGGATGTAGCTGGTCCCATGGCGCGGCACGAGCTTGCCGTTCGGCTCGCGATCGGATTCCTGCATGTTGAGGATGCCGAGCCCGCCCGGGCCGCCGTGGATCGGGATCGCCGCGTTGCCGGCCATCACCAGCTGTTCGTCCCCCCAGCGCGCATCGAGCGCCTGGCCCGCCTGCTCCATCGCGGAGACGGTCGCGGCGAGGGCTTCGAGCAGCTTGGCACCCGTCTCGCCCTCGGTGGCGAGGTCACGCGGGGTGGTGACGGGCTGCGCCGCGTCGAACGGCACCGCCCACAGTCCCTTGATCCGCTCGGCCTGCGGCCAGAAGGCGCGGAACAGGCGTGCGCCGCGACTGTCGGCCTCGAACCGCCGGTCCCACTTGGCCAGCGCCGCGCAGCCGCGCGCTGCTGCGCCTTCGGCCTTGGCGCACAGGGTCAGCAATTCGGGCATGGCGAGATCTGCCGCGAGGCTCTTGTTGGCAAAGGCCATCGCCTTCGCGCGCTCGTGATCCATCTTGCCCGCCGCCAGCGTCGCCGCGGTCTCGGTAAAGTTGGAGCGGGTGCGCAACGTGCGCGCGGTGCCATATTCACCAAGGATCGGCGACAGCTCGCGGTGCGGCATCGCCGGGTTGCTGATCCAGTAGCTGTCGTTGGAATTGGTGAGCCAGGTCTTCACGGTCGTGGCGGCCTGATCCTTCGCGGGCATCAGTCCGGGGACCGGGGTGCCTTCGGCCACATCCCAGTCGCAGGACGATTTGCTGCCGTCGAGCAGGATCGCGAATTCGGCGAACAGCCCCGCGATCGGGGTGGCGCAGGTCTTGGCCTTGGCGGCCGAGACGTTGGGCACCGCGGTGACATCGGCATGGAGCGCGTCGCCATGGCGGTCGGCGGCGATGGTGTTGACCCACGGGATACCGAGCGTCTCGGTCACAGCGGCCTTCACCTCGCCCACATTCCTCGCCTCGCCGATGCGGAGCCAGGTATCGACCCCGCGCTGGTTGCCGCGATTGGCATCCTTGAGCGCGAAGGCGCTCTGCCTGGTCCAGGCAATGCCGCGGCCCGGCACGATGAAGACCGGGCCGAAGCGGGTGGACCAGAGCGTGCGGGTGACCGCTGGCGTGCCTTGCGGCATCGGCACGGTCACGGTCTGGGCGTTCATCGCCTCGGACTTGCCGTCGACCATGTAGCGGGTCGGATCAGCCGGATCGAGCGCCAGCTGGTAGAGCGTGAAGTGCCGCGCCTCGGTGACGGTGTGGGTCCAGGCGATGTCCTTGTTGAAGCCCAGCGTCGGCATCGGCGTGCCCGCCAGGCCCACGCCCATCACCTCGTAGCCCTTGGGCCCCTTGACGTGCATCTGCCAGAAGCGATTGGGGCCCTTCCACGGAAAGTGCGGATTGCCGATCACCATGCCGCGCCCGCCGGCAGTCACATCGCCGCCGAAGGCCCAGCCATTGCTGCCCATCCCCAGTTCGCGCGGGTTGGGCAGGTTGATCGACACCTTGGGCGCAGCGCTGCCCGGCGGGGCGGCATTGGCGATTGCAGGAGCAAGGTTCAATGAACTGGCAAGCAGCATCTGCTTTTCATTGAGGCGCAGCATGTCGTCGGCGGTGATGGGCCGCACCCACGCCTTGCCGCGACATTCGGCAGGGATGCCATCGGCCCCGGCGTCCCTCAGAAAGCGGTTATAGCCCGCGACATAGCCCGCCATCAGATCCTGCGCCCGCGCACTCATGCCCTTGGCGCCATCGCGCAGGGCCGGCAGATCGATCACCGCGCGGAAGAACACATCGGACGAGAGATTATCGACCTGCTCGAAGCCCAGCGTCGCCTTGGCTTCCGGCCCGAAGTGGAGCGAGCGTTCACCCGCCACGGTCGCGAATTCCTCGGCCAGCAGGCACAGGTTGTCCTCGGCATAGGCATAGGCGACCCCGTAACCCACGCCGCGCCAGTCGCGCGCTTCGATATGCGGAATGCCGTAAGTGGTGCGGGTGATCCGCGCGTCGAAGCGGGGCTTGGCCTCGGCCACCGCAGGAACAAGGACCAGCGCGGCAAGGCTGCCGGCCAGAAGACATGATTTGCGCAACATGAAGGGCTCTCCCGATCCCGATTCTTCTCTCGGGCGAGAGGCTATGGGAAAGCGGCGCGCAAAGCAAAGGTGCCAAATAGAAGAGGGCGCCCGGCATGGTGCCGGACGCCCCCCTTTTTCATGTTCGCCCGATCAGAACGATGCGGTGATCGAGAACACCACGGTCGCATCCGAGATCGAATTGCCCGCCAGCGTGGCGAAGTTCGGACGGATGAGGTTGGCTTCGGCTTCCGAGATGTCGGTATCGACATAGGAGACCGACAGCGTGATGCCCGAGATCGGCACGATGTCCGCACCCAGCGACCAGTCGAAATAGGTGCCGGTCGGCGCGACGCTGGTGCCGTTGGGGCCAAGGCCGGGGTTGCCGTCCGAATAGCCGATGTGGGCCTTCAGCGTGATCGGTGCGCCATCGACGGCATAGGCCGCATCGCCCGAGAGGTAGAGGTTGTCTTCCTTGTCGCCCGGATTGGCCGGAGCGCCGACGGGGAACCAGTTGCCCAGCGCTTCCTGCTTGGGCGCATAGGCGACGCCCGCGGTGAGGCCGAGGCCGCCAACCGTGCCCGAAAGCTTGGCGTAGAGTTCGGCGAAGTCGGTTTCGTCCGCGCCGCTCGGATACATGTACCAGGTGATGCCGGTGTCGAGCGTGCCTTCGCCCACGCCGAACTTGTAGCCGGCGATCAGGTCAAGCTCCATGTTGGCGCCGCCGAAGGTGCCCCAGCCCGAAAGGTTCGAGGCCCAGGTGCCGACATAGAAGCCGCTTTCGTGGCTCAGCGTGATGCCGCCCTGCACGGCCATGCTCTCGTCCGACTGCGAAACGCCGCGGAAGCGATAGTCCGAGGTGAGGGTGGCAGCGCCCGAGACGGTCCAGGCGGGCGTGTCTTCCGCCTCGTCCTGCGCCTTGGAAGCGGTATCAAGGTCGACCGGCTCGATCGCGCGAAGCGTGGCGGCGGTCTCTTCGGTATCCTGCTGGATGGCCGGACCGGTTTCGTCAGCTTCTGCGGCAAAGGCCGGAGCCGAGAAAGTGGCCAGGAGAGCGACGGCGGAAAGCGCCGAGGCGAAACGGATAGTCATAAGGAACGCTCCATGAAGAGGATTGGATCGTTCCGCCTGCGTGCCGTGCAGGTCCTGTTATCCGTGCCTGCGCCACTTTCAAAAGCGGCCGCCGGGCGCGAATCTGGTTCCCGTCACTGGACAGACAAACCATACGCCTATTGTGCAAGCGCACAAAGGTTATGTGACAGGCCGCTCGAATATTCGGTTATTGCGTGTCAAACTTGCATCACATGCACACAAATGCTCAGCGGCGAAATCCGTCGTTTGCGGGGGGTGGCCGCGGGATGCCCCTCAGGAGTGATCCGGAGGGGCGTGCCGGGCGCCGCCAGCCGTCACTCCCCGCTGCGCAGGCTCTCCATGTCGATGACGAAGCGGTACTTGATGTCGCTCGCCTCCATCCGGTCATAGGCTGCGGCGATGTCCTGCATGCGGATGATCTCGATCTCGGGCAGGATGTTCTTTGCGGCGCAGAAATCGAGCATCTCCTGCGTTTCGGCGATCCCGCCGATGCCGCTGCCGGTTAGCACCTTGCGACCGAGGAACACGCCGCTGTGCATTTCGGGCATCATGTCGATCATGCCGACCAGCACCTGCACCCCGTCGATCCGCAACAGGTGGAGGTAGGGCGTGACATCATGGCGCACGGGGATGGTGTTCAGCACCATGTCGAAAGTGCCGCGCGCCGCCTTCATCGCCTCCTTGTCATCGGTGTTGAGGAAGGCATGGGCGCCCAGTTTCTCGGCGTCGGCGCGCTTGCTTTCCGAGCGGGACAGCACGGTCACCTCAGCGCCCATCGCCGCGGCGAGCTTCACCCCCATGTGCCCGAGCCCGCCAAGCCCGGCGACTGCGACCTTGCTGCCCGGGCCGACTTTCCAGGTGCGCAGCGGCGAATAGGTGGTGATCCCGGCGCACAGCAGCGGCGCGGCTTCGGCCATCGGCAGGCTGTCGGGCACCTTGAGCACGAACTCTTCTCTGGCCACGATCCGTTCGGAATAGCCGCCATAGGTTGGCGATCCGTCGCGCCGGTCCTTGCCGTTATAGGTGCCGGTCATCCCGCCGCTGAGGCAATATTGTTCGAGGTCGGCCTCGCAGTGGCGGCATTCCATACAGCCATCGACCATGCAGCCGATCGCCACGCGGTCGCCGACCTTGTGGCGGGTGACGCTCTCGCCGACCGCGCTGACGATGCCGACGATCTCGTGCCCAGGCACGATCGGATAGACTGTGCCGCCCCAATCGTTGCGGGCCGAGTGCAGATCGGAATGGCAGATGCCGCAGTGGGTGATCTCGATCAGCACATCGTCATGGCGCAGGCCCCGCCGGGTGATCTGCATCGGCCCGACGCCGCTGTCGGGCGCGGTCGCGCCATAGGCCTTGGTCGGGTATTCGTTGGTCTGGGTAGCCATTCAACCTCTCCTGAGAAGCACTGGTTCGGGCCCGAAGGGTCCGCAAGGGCGCCAATATCCTTAGGCGCCCGCCGGCCGGTAGGCCGCCCCCGCGGAGGCGTTGGCGCAGCCGACTAGCCGCGAGCGATTATTTGGGAGGCATCCGGATCGCCCCGTCGAGGCGGAACTGGTGGCCGTTGATGTAGCTGTTGCGCGCGATCTCCAGCACCAGCGAAGCGAATTCCTCCGGCTCTCCGAGGCGCTTGGGGAAGGGAACGCTCGCATTGAGCTGCGCCCACATCGGCGGGTTCCTGTCCTTCATCCCCAGCATCAGCGGCGTGGCGAAGATGCCCGGCATGACCGAGTTCACACGGATGCCGAGGTCCATCAGATCGCGCGCCATGGGGAGGACGAGGCCGTTCACCCCCGCCTTGCACGAGCCGTAGATCACCTGGCCCACCTGCCCGTCCTGCGCCGCGACGCTGGCGGTGAGGATGATGCTCCCACGCTCGCCATCCGCGTTCACCGGATCGGCATTGGCCATGCCCAGCGCCGAGATGCTGGCGACGCGGTAACTGGCGACGAGGATGCCCTCGGCCCCGAAGGCATAGTCCTCGGTGGAGAGGCGCTTGTAGCCGCCGCTTTCCTTGTCCCAGCCCAGCGTCTTGCCGCGCCGGCTGGCCATCGCGCAGTGCAGCGTCACGCGCTCCTGCCCGTGGGCGGCACGCGCGGCGGCAAAGCCGGCCTCGACGCTGGCCTCGTCCATGATGTCGACATGGTGGAAGGTGCCGCCGATGTCCTTGGCTTGCGCCTCGCCGGCCTCGTCATTGATGTCGAAAATGGCGACCTTCATGCCTGCTGCGGCAAAGGCGGCAGCGCTGGCCTTGCCCAGCCCGCTCGCCCCGCCGGTGACCACGGCGGCCATGCCCGGTTCAATCTTCATGGGTCCTCTCTCCCTATGTGCTTTTGCCTCTGGCTAGGCGGTTCGGCGGCAGCGCGCTAGCTGTTCAATTGCAGCATTTGCCCCGGAGTGATTTTGCTGCGCCGTCCCAAATCTGTCATTCCGCAAGCCTAGGCGCAGGCGAGGATAGAATTACAGAAAGACCTGCCATGACGATCCGCCCCTTCGCCGCTTTTGCCCTGCTCGCGTCGGGTCTGGCGAGCGCCTGCGCCACCGTCCCGCCTGCGATCATGGGCGATCCGGCAGTCACCGTCACCGCCGCCGCCCAGACCCCGCCGGTCGGCACGGCGCGCGAGGATGCGGCGGACGATCCGGCGATCTGGCGCGACCCCGCCAATCCCGCCGCCAGCCTCGTGGTCGGCACGGATAAGAAGGGCGGGCTTTACGTCTATGATCTGAAGGGCGCGCAGAAGAGCTTTTTGCCGGCGCCGGGGCTCAACAATGTCGATCTGGTCGAACTGCCGGACGGCACGGTGCTGGCCATCGCCAGCGACCGCAGCAACCTTGCCACCGGTCAGCTATTCATCGCCCGGCTCGACACCGCGACCGGCACACTCGCCTTTGTCACCCGCGTCGCCGTGGGCGCGGGCGAGGGTTACGGCGTGTGCGGCGGGACGGTCGAGGATGATGGCTCGTTCACGGTCTACAGCGCCTTCAAGAGCGGGGCGATCTACCGCACCGGGCTCCAATTCATCGGCGGAACGCTGGCCGACCAGACCGAGCTTTTGAACAAGGTGCCGACCCAGACCGAAGGCTGCATCTACGATCGCCGCTCCGGCATGCTCTATATCGGCGAGGAGGATGTCGGGATCTGGGCGATGTATGGGCGGTTCGAAGGTGGGGCGGAAAACCGCAGGCTGGTTGCCCCGATCGACAACAAGGTGCTGGTCGCCGATGTCGAGGGCCTCGCCATTGCGCCCGAGGGGGAGGACGGCGGCTATCTCGTAGCCTCCAGCCAAGGCGACAATGCCTATGCCGTGTTCCGCCTGCCCGACATGACGCCCGCTGGCCGTTTCCGCATCGCGGCAGGCACCTTCGGCAGCGTCGAGGAAACCGACGGGATCGAACTCGACAACCGCGACTTCGGGCCGGATTTTCCGGGAGGCCTGTTCATCGCGCAGGACGGGATGAACGCTCCGCAGGCGCAGAATTTCAAATATGCGCGCTGGGACGATATCCTTGCTGCACTCAGCGCGGGGCGGTAACCAGAGAGCCATGACCATGATCACGCAGGACCGCCGCCGCTTCCTCGGCGCCACCGCCACCGCCTTTGCCGCGCTTGCCGCAAGTGGCTGCATGACCAACGGGGGCAGCCCCGCCGCGCGCGGAGCCACGAGGGGCAGCTTTGCGGGCTATGGCGCTCTGAAGCCCGATCCGGCGGGGCTGCTCGATCTGCCTGAGGGCTTTTCCTACCGCGTCCTCTCGCGCCTTGGCGATGCGATGGACGATGGCGGCACCGTGCCTGACCGCGCCGACGGGATGGGCTGCTTCGATCTCGGGAACGGGGAAATCGCGCTGGTGCGCAATCATGAATTGCAGCCCACGCATGGCGCGGGCGGGCCGATCGCCAAGGGCTTTGGCAAGCGCAATGGCGTGTTCGTGCCGGGCGGCACCACCACCATCGTGCTCGATGCCGCCAGCCTCAAGGTCAAGCGCCAGTTCCGCAGCCTTGGCGGGACGATCCGCAATTGTTCGGGCGGGGTTACGCCGTGGGGCACCTGGCTGACCTGCGAGGAAGCCCCCACCGGCCCCGGCCAGCGCTATGGCGACGGGCTCGAGAAGAACCACGGCTGGGTGTTCGAAGTGCCTGCCAGCGCGCGCGGGCTGGTTGATCCCGTGCCGCTGACAGCGATGGGGCGCTTCAATCACGAAGCCGCCTGCGTCGATCCGGCTACGGGCATCGTCTACCAGACCGAGGACCGCGACGATTCGGTGCTCTATCGTTTCATCCCCAAGGTGCCCGGCAAGATGGCCGAGGGTGGCCGCCTTCAGGCGATGGTGATCGAGGGGCTGGCCGATACCCGCAACTGGAATTCCCCCGCCATGCCGGTGGGCAAGCCTTTCCGCGTATCATGGGTCGATCTTGACGATGTCGAAGCGCCCAAGGACGATCTGCGCCAGCGGGCCGTGGCCAAGGGCGCGGCGCTGGTGGCGCGGGGCGAGGGGCTGCACATGGGCGTGAAGCGCGGCAAGGCCGAGGTCTTCGCCTGCTGCACCAGCGGCGGGGCCAAGCAATTGGGCCAGATCCTGAAGCTCACCCCCGGCAATGCGGGCAAGCCTGACATGGTCGAGCTGTTCTTCGAAAGCGAGAGCACCGCGCAGTTCAATTATGGCGACAACCTCACCGTTGCCCCCTCCGGCCACCTGATCGTGTGCGAGGACCAGTATACCGATGTGGTCGACAACCACATCCGCGGGATCACCCCTGAAGGCCGCGCCTATGATGTGGCGCGGCTCAAGGCGCAGACGGAACTCGCCGGCGGGTGCTTCTCGCCCGATGGCAAGGTGCTGTTCGTCAATATCTACGCGCCGACCGCGACCGTGGCGATCACCGGGCCGTGGGTGGCCTGACGCGCCGACGGCACTGACGGCGCGCGTATGGCGAGCTTCCTTTTCGCGCTGCTGCTGGTCTTCGCAGCCTCGCTGGGCGGGCGCGACCAGTGGCTGGTGGCGCGTTTCTCCGATGCGCTGGGGCAAAGCCTTCCGCTGCTGCTGACGGCCATGGCCTCGGCTGCGCTGCTGGCAGGGGTGATGGCGTGGGTGGGAGCAGGCTTTGCCGCGCAATTGCCCGCGCGCGCCGCGCAGATGCTGGTCGCCTTCGCGCTGGCGCTGGCGGCGGCGGAACTCACGTGGCCGGTAAAGAGCGCCGCGCCGCAGGAGCCGACCCGCTCGCTGGGGGCCTTCGCGATTGTGCTGGCGGCGCGGCAGGTGGGCGATGCGGCGCGCTTTGCGGTGTTTGCTCTTGCAGCGCAGGCGAGCCTTCCGGCCACCGCGGCGCTGGGTGGGGCGCTGGGCGGTGCGGGTGCGATTGCGCTCGGCTGGACGCTAGGAGGCGAGGGGCTGGCGCGCTGGCCGCTGCCGATCATCCGCCGCGTGCTCGCCGCTGGCCTGCTGGTCGCGGCGATCATCACCGGCCTGGGCGCGCGTTACGGCGCATAGCTATCCACATGTGCAAGCCATTGCCGGAGGGCGGGGGTTTGCTATCCTGCCGGAAATGCAGAACATCACCATCATCGAAGGCGCAGACAATGCCGCCATTGCCGACTGGCTCGAACGCACGCTTTCCGTCGCGCTTGCCCGGGAGGCGCTGACCGACAAGGACCCGCGTCACCGCGCCGTGGTGATCTCGGTTCCCGGCGGATCGACGCCGTTCCCGATCTTCGCCGAGCTTCTCACCCGCGCGCTCGATTTTGCCCGCCTGATCGCATGGCCCAATGATGATCGCATCGTGCCCGAGGATCATGACGCTTCGAACACCGGCAAGATCCGCGCGCTGTTTGCGCCTGCGGGCGCGCATGTCGTGGCGCTCTCCGAGGACATGGGCGTGCCGCATTTCGACCTCGTGTGGCTCGGCATGGGCGAGGACGGGCATATCGCCTCGCTGTTTCCCAACACCGATCCGCAGGTGGACGATCCTCAGGCGGTGCGCCGTCTCACCCCCGATCCGCTGCCGCCCCACGCGCCGTTTGACCGCATCACCCTGACGCTGCCGAGCCTGCTTGATACCTCCGAACTGATGTTCGTGATCCGGGGCGAGGACAAGCGCGCGGTGTTCGAGGCGGCGATGCGGGGGGACCATGATCTGCCCGTCGCACGCCTGCTCAAGGCGGCTGGTGCGCGCGGCATTCCGGTGACAGTCTTCACCTGATGCCCGCATTCCTGCCCGCACCGCTGCACCGCGCCCTTCTGCCGCTGGCGCATATCGTGCGGCACCGCTGGCGGCGCTGGCGCAAGGTGCCGATTGCGGGGGTGAGCATCGTCATCACCAATATCGCGGGCGATGTGCTGCTGCTGAAGCATTCCTACGGCCCTGCGGTCTGGGCGCTGCCGGGCGGCGGCCTGGCGCGCGGCGAGGATCCCGAGGCGGCCGCAAGGCGCGAGGTGCGCGAGGAGCTCGGCCTCACCCTGTCCCGCATCACCGCGATCGCGACGCTGGAAGAGGTGCTCTCGGGCTCGCCCCACACGGCCCATGTCTTTGCCGGGATCTGCGACGCTCACCCTCGCCCCGATGGCCGCGAGGTGATCGAGGCGCGCTTCTTCCCGACCCACTCCCTGCCCGAACCACTGGGCGAGACCACCCGCGCAAGGATCGCGGCCTGGCGGGCGCGGGAGACTGGGTGATTTAGAGTAACCGCAACTGCGCCTCGTCCCTTGGTGGTTTCTCGTCCTCCGCCCCTTCCAGCCCCGAGAGCGTCAGCCCCATCAGCCGGATCGGCCCGCGCAGGGGCAATTCCGCCTCCAGCAACCCGCTTGCAAGGCTGGCGAATTCTTCCTTCCCGCTGACCCAGTGCGGCACCGATGCGGCGCGGGTCATGATCTGGAAATCGGTGAACTTCATCTTGAGCGTCACCGTGCGGCCCTTGGCGCCCGAGGCCTCGATCCGCTCCCACACGATGTCGATGATATTGGCGAGCGTCTCGCGCAAAGCCGCGCCGCTGCCGATGTCCTCCGAGAAGGTCCGCTCCCCGCCGACCGACTTGCGGATCCGATGCGCCGCCACGGGGCGCAGATCGATGCCCCTTGCGGCGCGGAACAGATAGTCCGCCATGCTGCCGAAATGCGCACGCAGGAAGGCGATGTCCTTGGCCGCGAGGTCTGCGCCCGTCGCGATGCCGAGCTTCTGCATCTTCGCTTCCGCCTTCGGGCCGACCCCGTGGAACCGCCGGATCGGCAGCCCCGCCACGAACTGCGCGCCTTCACCCGGGCGGATGATGCACATGCCATCGGGCTTGTTCTGATCGCTCGCAAGCTTGGCGAGGAACTTGTTGTAGCTCACCCCCGCGCTTGCGGTGAGCTTCGTCTTGGCGCGGATCTCCTGCCGGATCAGCGTGGCGATGCGTGTGGCGCTGCCGATGCCGAGCCGGTCATCGGTAACGTCGAGGTAGGCCTCGTCGAGGCTCAGCGGCTCGATGATGGGGGTGTAATGCTCGAACACCCGGCGGATCTGGCGGCTGGCTTCCTTGTAAGCGTCAAAGCGCGGGCGCACGAAGACGAGATCGGGGCACAGCCGCTGCGCAGTGACCGAGGGCATGGCGCTTCTCACCCCGAACTTTCGCGCCTCGTAGCTGGCGGCGGCCACCACCCCGCGTCCACCCGCGCCGCCAACCGCCACCGGTTTGCCCCGAAGCTCGGGATTGTCGCGCTGTTCGACGCTGGCGAAGAAGGCATCCATGTCGACATGGATGATCTTCCTCAGCCCCAATTCCCCTGCGGGAGCTGCGGCCCCGTCATCGTCGCGGGAAGGCGCTTCGCTTGCCATGCGCACACAAATAGAACCTTGGCGCGCGCGAAGGAACTGTTGCTGGAACCAATCACCTGCCGTGCCATTTTGTGCACATGCGAAAAGAACAGTGGTCTTCGGGCGAACCCCTTGGCAATGGCCGCCCGATGGCCACCCAGCTTGCCCCTTCTTCCCCTGCTGCATCGCCCGCCCGCAAGGCCTTGGGCGAGCGTGAGCTGATGTGGATGATGGCGCTGCTGATGGCGCTGAACGCCTTCGGGATCGACGCGATCCTGCCCGCCCTCGATGCGCTGGCAGCCGATCTGTCGGTGAGCGGGAATGACCGGCAATTCGTGATCGGGGTCTATCTCCTCACCGCTGGCATGGGCGCGCTGGTGCCCGGCGCGCTGGCCGACCGTTTCGGACGGCGGCCGATCCTGCTGGGTTCGATCGCGGTCTATATCGTGCTCTCGGTGATGAGCGCGCTGGCGCCGACCTATGACGCGCTGATCGCGGTGCGCGGGTGCCAGGGCTTCTTTGCCGCAGGGATCGTCGCCCTGCCGCCCGCGATCATCCGCGACCGGGTGGGCGGCGACAAGATGGCGCGCATGATGAGCCTCATCTTCGTGATCTTCCTGATGGTGCCCGCCGTCGCGCCGACCGTGGGCGAGGCGATCCTGCAAGTGGGCAGCTGGCGGGCGATCTTCGGCTTCATGGCGGTGCTGGGCGTGGCGGTGGGTCTGTGGGTGCATCTGCGTCTGCCGGAAAGCCTTTCGGACGAAAACCGCCAGCCGATCATGCCGCGTATCATTCTCGCCAACATGGGCCGCGCGCTCGTGCTGCCGAGCGTGGCGGGCTACGTTATCGGCTCGGCGCTGGTGTTCGGCGCGCTGTTCGGCTTCATCAATTCCTCGCAGCAGCTGATCACCGAGACCTTCGGCGCGGGCGACATCTTCCCGCTGGTCTTCGCGATCTGCGCCGGGTCGATGGCGCTGGCGAGCTGGTCGAACTCGCGGATTGTCGAGCGGTTCGGCGCAAGGCGGGTGAGCCACGCGGCGCTGTTCGGCTTCATCATCGTCAGCGCCTGTCAGGTGATGTTCGCCTTCCAGCCAGAGGAGCACCTGTGGCACTTCGTCCCGCTGATGGCGATCAACATGGCCTTGCTCGGCTTCATCGGCAGCAATTTCGGCGCGATCGCGATGAACCCCTTCTTTGCCATCGCAGGCGCGGCGAGCTCTGCCCACGGCTTCGTGCGCATGACCACCGCGGCGCTGCTTGGCGGGGCGATCGGTTATGCCTTTGACGGCACGGCGCGGCCCCTCGCGCTGGCCCTGCTGGCGAGCGGACTTGTCTGCCTGGTGCTGGTGCTGTGGAGCGAGAAGGGCAAGCTGTTCGGGCCGAGCGACGCGGAACTTTCGCGCTGATATCGGTCGCGTTAGCGACCGCAAGGCCGACTGGCCGCCCGCGGCGACGCGACCTTCAGGTCGCATGAGCGAGGATTTCGCACCCCGGATGGGGTGCGGAACATCAAGATGCCCCCAACCGTCGCCAAGCCAGCCCCGCAAACTCGCAAAGCAGCGGCCGCGTGTCGCGCGGGTCGATGATGTCCTCGACGTTGAAGCGCTCGGCCGAGCGGAAGGGCGAGGTGACCTTGGCGAGCCTTGCGCGGATCTCCTCCAGCAAGGCTTGCGGGTCCTCGGCGGCCTCCAGCTCCGACTTGTAGGCGACCTCAAGGCCCCCCGCGATCGGCAGGCTCCCCCAGTCGCCGCTCGGCCAGCAATAGCGGTATTGATACCGCTCGGCATTGCTCATCGCGCTGCCCGCAATCCCATAGGCGCGGCGCAGCACGATGCTCGCCAGCGGCACGGTGGCGCGGTAGATCGCGTTCATCGCGTTCACCCCGTAGCGGATCGTCCCTGCCATCTCTGCCTCGCGACCGATCATGAAGCCGGGGTTGTCAACGAGATGGACGATGGGCAGGCGGAACTGGTCGGCGAGGCGCACGAAGCGTTCGACCTTCTCGGAGGTCTTGGCTTCCCATGACCCGCCGAGATAGGAGGGATCGCTCGCCACGACGCAGACCGGCCAGCCATCGAGCCGCGCAAAGGCGGTGATCGCGGCGCGGCCCCAGTGCTTGCCGATTTCGAACACCGTGCCGGTATCGAACAGCATCTCCATGCAGCGGCGCATCGCATAGACCTGTTTCGCATCATGCGGAACGAGGGATAGCAATGCTTCCTCGCGCCGGTCGGCGGGGTCGTGGCACTCGGCGCGGCGGGCAGGCTGGCCGACATATTCGGGCATGAAGCTGAGGAAATGCCGCGCGCGGGCGAAGGCCTCGGCCTCGCTCGCCACCTCGTCATCCACCACCCCGTTGCGGGTGTGGATCGCCGATCCGCCGAGCGCTTCCTTGGCTTCTTCGTGATTGGCCGCGCCGCCCTTGTAGGCCTCGCCCAGCCCGTCGACCACGGCAGGGCCGGCGGCGAAGATCTGCGAGAGGCCTTTGACCATGATCGAATAGTGGCTGGCGACCGTGCGCGCCGCGCCGAGGCCCGCCGTCGGCCCCAGCGCCAGCGCCACCACTGGCACGGTGTCGAGGTTGGTCACCACATCGCCCCAGCCGGGCACCGCCGGGATATAGGTCGCGCCGATCTGTTCGAGCGTCTTGACCGAACCGCCACCGCCGGTGCCGTCGATCATGCGGATGATCGGCATCTTCAACTGGTGCGCCATCATCTCGGCCTGCACCATTTTTCGCGCAATCCCCGCATCCGCCGCGCCGCCGCGGATGGTGAAATCGTCGGCTGTGGCGACCACGGGGCGGCCGTTGATCAGCGCCTTGCCGAAGAGGAAGGGGGCGGGGGTTACGCTGGCGAGGTCGCCATTGGCATCATATTTCGCGGAACCTGCAATCTTGCCGATCTCGCGGAAGGAGCCCTCGTCGCAGAGCGCCGCCAGCCGCGCGCGGGCGTCCATCTTCCCGCGCCCGTGCTGGCGGGCAACCTTGTCCGCGCCGCCCATCTGCTCGGCGAGAGCCTCGCGGGCGCGCAGTTCTTCGAGTTCCTTTTGCCAGCTCACAACCCACTCCCCGTTCGCCCTGAGCTTGTCGAAGGGCTGTCCTTCTTCTTTGGGGCTAACGCTAGAAGAAAGTGCAGGGCTTCGACAAGCTCAGGGCGAACGGGGAGGAATTATTCCGAAGCCGCTGGCACCACCTTCGCCAACACCGCATCAACCTGCACCTGCGCGCCTGCGCTCACAGTCAACCCCTCGACCACCCCGTCGAAGGGCGCGGTGAGGGCGTGTTCCATCTTCATCGCCTCGAGCACCAGCAGCCGCTGCCCGGCAGTGACGGCTTGGCCCTCGCTGACATCGACCGCGATGACCTTGCCCGGCATGGGTGCGATGATCGCGCCGTCTGCGGCGGAGGCTTGGCCGGTGCCGTCATTGCGATAGAGTGCAAACCGCCACGTCCTTCCTTCTTCGACCGTAAACAGGCCTTCGAGCGTGTGCAAAAACTCCTGTTGGAACTCGAAATCCTCGCCCTTCGGCAAGAGCGATAATTCAACCTCGTAGCGCTCGCCGTCTGCGCTGATGGCAATCTTCTGAACTTCAGCCGCATTCAGGCGAATACCTGAGGGCACGTCCCACAGCCCGATGAAGCCTTTGGTGTGGGCGGCGCCCAATGGAATCTCGTCCCGCAGCTTGCGAGCCGCGAGCGCGACCAAATCGGGGTGCGGTTTGGCTTCGGGGGCAAGGTCCTCGGCATAGCGTTCGATGAAACCTGTGGTGATGTTCCCGTCCCTGAAAGCGTCATGATCGAGCGCCTTGACGATGAACGCCGCGTTGGTCTTGACTGGCCACACCAGCGAATGCGCCATGGCATTGGAAAGACGCTCGATCGCCTCGTCACGGTCTGCCCCAATCGCGATGACCTTTGCGATCATCGGATCATAATAAGGATGGACGACGTCCTTAGGTTCCACGCCGGTGTCGATGCGCAGGTTTTCGTCCTCGTAGAAAGACGAAAAACGCCCAAGGTTCATCAACTCGATCTTGCCCGTGCTCGGCAAAAACCCCTTCGCCGGATCCTCCGCATAGAGCCGCGCCTCAATCGCATGGCCGTTGATCGACAGCTCGTCCTGCCGCTTGGGCAGCGGTTCGCCGCTTGCGACGCGCAATTGCCATTCGACCAGATCGACCCCGGTGATCTCCTCGGTGACGGGGTGTTCGACTTGCAGGCGGGTGTTCATCTCCATGAAGAAGATGCGGTCGGCGCGCAGGCCTTCGCTGGCATCGGCGATGAATTCGATCGTGCCTGCGCCCTCGTAATCGACCGCTTTCGCGGCGCGCACGGCGGCGGCGCAGATGGCTTCGCGGGTGGCGGCGTCCATGCCGGGGGCGGGGGCTTCCTCGATCACCTTCTGGTGGCGGCGCTGCAAGGAACAGTCGCGCTCGAACAGGTGGACGACGTTGCCTTGGGCATCGCCGAACACCTGCACCTCGATATGGCGGGGCGAGGTGATCCACTTTTCGAGCAGAACCTCGTCATTGCCGAAACTGGCCTTGGCCTCGCGGCGGCAGGATTCCAGCGCTGAGGCGAAATCGGCGGGGGCGTCGACCTTGCGCATCCCCTTGCCGCCGCCGCCCGCGACCGCCTTGATGAGGACGGGGTAGCCAATGGCCTCGGCCTCCGTGGTGAGCCGCTCGAGAGACTGGTCCGCGCCGAGATAGCCGGGGGTGACGGGAACGCCCGCCTCGATCATCCGCGCCTTGGCCGCGTCCTTCAGCCCCATCGCGCGGATGCTTGCAGGCTTGGGGCCTACCCAGATGATGCCCGCGTCCAGCACCGCCTGCGCGAAGTCGGCGTTCTCCGAGAGGAAGCCATAACCCGGATGGATCGCATCCGCGCCGGTCTGCTGGGCGGCCGCGATGATCTTTGCGCCGACCAGATAGCTTTCGGCAGCGGGGGAGGGGCCGATATGCACGCTCTCGTCGGCGCTGCGCACATGCAGCGCCTTGGCATCGGCATCGGAATAGACCGCGACCGTGGCAATCCCCATGGCGCGCGCCGTGCGCATGATGCGGCAGGCGATCTCGCCGCGATTGGCGATCAGGAGCTTGGTGATCATTGCGCGGGTGCCTCCGGCGCGCCGAGGGCAGTGCAGCGTTCGGGCAGTTCCATCGTGAAGCTGGTGTTGGCGACCTTCCATCCGCTTTCGGTTTTTACAAGGCTCAGCGAGTTGATCCCGCAATGGGTGGTCTTGCCGCCCGCCATGAAGCGATACGGCCCCCACACCTGCGCCATGTCGCCATCGACCAGCACGGCGGTGTAGATCATCCGCTCATCGAGGCCCGGCGGTGACTTGAGCCAGTTTTCGAGATGCTTGGCGACCGGCACGAACACCACTTCGGGCGCCGCCGGTTCCATCCGGTCATGGATGGTGATCATCCCCGCACCATCCATCTGGCGGGCGAGCGCGGTCTTGTCGTCGCTGCGCAGCGCGGCGAAGAAGGCGTCGGCGGCAGCGATGGCCTCTGCCGCGACGGGCGTGCGCTCGGGCGCAGTTTTGGCAGCGACAGGCGCCGCGGCAAGCAGCGCGGCAAGTGCGGAAATGGCTTTCATGCCTGCCGGATTAGCCCCGCCCTCCGTTCGTGTCGAGCGCAGTCGAGACACCTCGCGCGGCCTCTCGACTGCGCTCGAGGCGAACGGATTTGGTTCACCGTGGCCGGTAATCCGCGATCCCCCAGTGGATGCCGCCTTGGGGCACCTTCTCGCGGTTGATGACCGCCGAGAGGAATGCCCGCACGCCGTAGAGCGCCTTCTCGCTGCGGGGCACATAGGTGCGGCTGTTCCACGCCTCGGGTCCGCGCTTCCTCACCTTGCGTCCGATCGCGCCATAGATGCGCGCGGCAGAGAGCACCGCCCAGCGGCTGCGGAAGGGCAGGCGGGCGGCGCCCACACGCGCTGCCGCCTCGTGCTTTTCGACCAGGGCCACCAGCCGCGCAGCCATTTCGGCGAGCTCCTTGCGGTGGTGCGGCTTGGTGTGCTGGCCGGGCTCGATATCCTCTTCCGCCAGCCATTCCTGCGGCAGGTAGCAGCGCCCCGCCCCGTCATCCTCCACGATGTCGCGCGCGATGTTGGAAAGCTGGAAGGCAAGGCCCAGATCATTGGCGCGGTCGAGCGTTTCCTGATCCTTGGGATCGACCCCCATCACCACCGCCATCATCACGCCCACCGCGCCGGCCACATGGTAGCAATAGCGAAGCATGTCGGCCTCGGTGCGCGGGCGCCAGTCCTCAGCGTCCAGCTGGAAGCCTTCGATCACATCCTCGGCCATCTGCGGGGTGAGGCCCACTTCGCTGGCGACCACGCCGAGTGCATCAAAGGCCGGATCGCCGGTCGGCTCGCCTGCGAAGGCCAGCGCGGTCAGGCGGCGGATGTGCGCGAGGCGCTCGGCGAGGTCCGACTGGTCGCCCAGCTCGCCGCCCATCTCCTGATTATCGGCAATGTCATCCGCCCGGCGGCACCAGGCATAGAGCAGCCACGCCCGCTCGCGGGTTTCGCGGTCGAACAGGCGTGCGGCGGCGGAAAAGCTCTGCGAGCCCTTCTTGATCGACAGCCGTGCATGCTCGACCAGTGCGGCGCGGGTTGCCGGATCCACCGCCATCGCGCGAGCCTACAGCTCCTCGGCCTTCATGCGGAAGATCGGAGTGTGGGGCTCATAGGCCGCCATCTTTTCGAGCAGATCGGCGATGCTTTCCGCCGCGATCAGAATGTTCTGGTGCGCGGGCCGTACGAAGCCGACTTCGGCCATGGTCGCGTTGAAGGCGAGCAGGTGATCGTAGAAGCCGAAAGCATTGAGCAGGCCGACGGGCTTGGAGTGATAGCCCAGCTGCGACCAGCTCATCGCCTCCCACAACTCGTCCATCGTGCCGACCCCTCCGGGGATGGTGACGAAGCCGTCGGAGAGGTCGGTGAAGCGCTGCTTCCTCTCGTGCATCCCGCTGACGGTGACGAGTTCATCGCAATCATGGTTGGCGACCTCGGCCTTCACCAGATGTTCGGGGATGATCCCGATCACCTCGCCGCCCGCGTCCTTCGCGCCCTTGGCAACCGCGCCCATCAGCCCGAGCTTGCCCCCGCCATAGACGAGGCCGATGCCGCGCGCGGCCAGTTCCGCGCCGACATCATGGGCGAGGCTGAGATAGCGCGGGTCCTCGGGCGAGGCCGATCCGCAATAGACGGCGAGACGTTTCATCGGCGCGTGTCTCCAGCGCCGCAGGCGAACGCGATGATGCGGCGATCGCCATTATCGGTTTCGAGCTCGGCGGCCCGCAGCTCGATTTCATCGAACGTCGTCCCGGGTTCGCCGCTTGGCTGGAGCGTCACCACCTGTTCCATCCCGATCTCCTTGCTGGCGCAATCGACGACAGCGATTGTATCGAACACCATCGGGGCTTCCAGCTTGACTTCGGTGCGCAGCAGCACCTGCTTGAAGCGCTTGCCGCCAATCTCGGTTTCCGAACGCCACGCCTCGTCGATCCAGCCGATGATATTCGGGTCTTCGTGAGCCTTGGCCCAGCGGTGGGCATGCCCGGGCGCGGCGAGCGGCGAGGGGCCGAGCTCCAGCGCCCCGCCAGCAAGCAGCAGCAGCAGCGACCCGATCACTGTGTCCCCACCTTCGCCAGATCCTCCAGCATCAGCCCGGCGGTTGCCTTGGCGCTGCCGACCACGCCGGGGATGCCTGCGCCCGGGTGGGTGCCGGCGCCGACGAGGTAGTAGTTGTCGATCACGTCATCGCGGTTGTGGCCGCGCAGCCAGGCGCTCTGCCACAGCACGGGTTCGAGGCTGAAGGCGCTGCCCATGTGGGCGTTGAGATCGGCCTTGAAGTCCTTGGGCGCATAGCTGAACTTGGTGACGATCCGGCTGTGGATGTCGGGGATCAGGCGGCGTTCCAGCTCGTCGAGGATCATCTTTTCGAGGCGGGGGCCGACCTCGTCCCAGTCGAGCGGCATCTTGCCCATGTGGCTCACCGGAACAAGCGCGTAGAAGGTGCTCTTGCCTTCGGGCGCCATGTCCGGATCGGTGACAGTCGGGTGGTGGAGGTAGATCGCGAAATCTTCCGGCACCACGCCGTTCTTGTAGATGTCGTCGAGCAGGCCCTTGTAGCGCTTGGCGAACAGGATCATGTGGTGCGGGATGCCCGGCCAGGTGCCCTCCAGCCCGAAATGCACCACGAAGAGCGAGGGCGAATAGCTCTTGCGGTTCAGCGACTTTGCCATCTGCTTGCCGCGCTCGCTGCCCGACAGCAGATCCTTGTAGGAATGCATGATGTCGGCGTTGGAAGCGACCGCATCATAGCGCTGGCGGAAGCCGCTCTTGGTCTCGACCTCGGTCGCCTTGGTGCCCAGCGTGTGTACCTGCACCACCGGATCACCGACGCGCATCGTGCCGCCCAGCCGCTCGAAATGGCGCACCATGCCCGCGATCAAGCGGTTGGTGCCGCCGCGCGCCCACCACACGCCGCCGTCCTTCTCCAGCTTGTGGATCAGGGCATAGATCGAGGAGGTGTTCATCGGATTGCCGCCGACCAGCAGCGTGTGGAACGACAGCGCCTCGCGCAGCTTTTCGGACTGCACATAGCTGGAGACCATCCCGTATACGCTCCGCCACGCCTGTTCCTTGATCAGGGCCGGGGCGGCCTTCAGCATCGACTTGAAATCGAGGAAGGGCACAGTGCCGAGCTTGAGATAGCCTTCCTCGTAGACGCGCTGCGAATACTCGAGGAAGCGTGCATAGCCCGCGACGTCGGCGGGGTTCAGTTTGGCGATCTCGGCGTTGAGCTGCTCTTCGTCGTTCGAATAGTCGAAGTTGGTGCCGTCGGGCCAGTTGAGGCGGTAGAAGGGCATGACCTTCATCAACTCGACATCTTCGGAAATGTCGTGGCCGGTGAGCGCCCAGAGCTCTTCAAGGCACGGCGGATCGGTGATCACCGTCGGCCCTGCGTCGAAGGTGAAGCCGTCCTTCTCCCAGAAATAGGCGCGCCCGCCCGGCTTGTCGCGGCTTTCGATCACGGTGGTGGCGATCCCGGCGGATTGCAGCCGGATGGCAAGCGCCATGCCGCCGAAGCCCGATCCGATCACGCAGGCGGTGCGGCCTTCATAGCGCTGCGCCAGTGCAGGGTCGACGCCCTTGGCAGGCGTAAGGTTGAGCTTCGCATCGGCGTTCATGCCGGGGTCTCCATGTTCAAAGGCTTGGTGTCGAATGGCTTCCCGGAGGAAAACAGCGCCCGGATGGCGCGCGGGATAGCTACGGGCGGCTTGCCGGTAAGGATGCGCAGGCGATCGGGCCAGGTGGAGCGGCCCGCGTAGAAGCGCTCCACCAGCTGGCCCTTCAAGGCGTAGAAATGCTCGAACACCACCACCCGCTTGCCCGGTTCGGCAGCCTCGAACAGCATCCGGCTGAGCATCCGGTAATAGGCCGTGGCGCGCCAGTGCCGCTTGGCGCGGCGATTGCAGAAGGCAGCGAGTTCTGCCCCCGAACAATCGGGACGGGTGGCGATGAGGCGGGCAATCGCCAGCGCGTTTTCGGCGGCGAAGGGCAGGGTGTAGCTGGTGAGCGGGTGCGAAAAGCCCCCGCGTGCGCCCGCCAGCGCGACGCCGGGAATGGCGATTTCGCTCAGCGCCGCGCCAAAATCCCCGCCCGAGATCACGGGCAGGATCCCCGCCTCCTGATCGATCACTTCGCCCTTCCAGCCGTTGCGATGGGCATATTCGGCGACGCGGCCCTTCAGCACATCGGCGTCCATCTTGGGCTGATCGGCGTAGTAGGTGTCCTCGACGAAGACCTCTGTGGGCGAGAGCGGCAGGACATAGACGAAGCGGTAGGCCGGCTCGTTGCCATAGGGCGCGATCTGATCGACGCTGGCATCCATGATGACCGGGCGGGTCAGGCCATGGGGCTGTTCGCAGCGGAAATGCTGGCCGAGGAACACCTGCCAGCCGCCGCCCAGATGCTTTGACGAGCGGAACGGGCGGCAGTCGATCACGCGTTTGGCCGCAATCCGCGTGCCGTCAGCCAGCGTGACGCCGCCGGCATCGAGGTGGGCCGCCTTGGCCTCCAGCATCACGCTTTCGGGCGGCAGTTCCTCCGTCAGCGCGCGGTGGAATTCGGCGCTGGCGAGCGAGCGATAGGCGGTCGGCAGGGTGCGGGCGAGGCCGGGAAAGGCGATGTCATAGCCCGCGTCCCAGCCATTGAGGGCGAAGCCCGCCATCAGCGGGCGCGCAGAGGCGGCGATATCGGTTTCGAACCAGCTCCAGCGGTGATGCCCCCCAAGCGTGCGCCCGGCCTCGATCACGAGGAAACGGCAGCCCGGCGCATGGCGGTGCAGCGCCAGCGCGATCAGCCCGCCCGCCAGCCCGCCGCCGACGATGATGACGTCATGCGGTGCGGAACCTTGCGCGGGGTTATCTTGCGGGGAATCAGCCATCTGTTTCTGCCCTAGGGCAGGCGTGCAAAATGGGCAATCCAAAGGGCATGGGCAAAGGGCAGGGGCAAAGGGGAGCGGCGGAGGGCGGTGCGGCCAATCTTCGCAGGTTTGAAGGATGTTGCAACATCACGCGAAGCCAATAGAGGGCGCTGTCGGATGCCCCCCATCCGTCCTCTCCCGAATCCTGACCCCCCGAAAGGATTGCCCGATGAAGCCTCTCTCCGCCCCCCTTGCCTCGCTCGGCCCGCTGGCTCTGCTGACGCTGGCTGTCGTCCCCGCCCACGCGAATACGAGCGAAGCGGACGCTGGCACCGATACCGAAGCCGCTGCCGAACAGCCCGCGCCGCCGCCCGCCGCGCCGGTTTCGCTGGCCTTCACCAAGCCGGTCTATGACGAGACCTGGGCGACCATCGGCCTCGGCGCCGGGCTGGTGCCGAGCTATGCGGGTTCGGACAATTATATCGCCTTCCCCCTGCCGCTGGTGGTGGGGCGCGTCGGCGGGGTCGGCATCCGGCCCAATGGCGCCGGCATCACGCTCGACGTGCTCTCGGCCAAGCCCACGCTCGGCAAGCGCAAGACCCGTCTCGCCTTTGGCCCCACTGTCCGCTTCCGCAATGACCGCAATCTCGACGTCGGCGACAATGTGGTCGAGGCCGCGGGCAAGCTCGATGCAGCGCTCGAAGTCGGGCTCAATGCCGCGGTGTCCTTCCCCGGCGTGTTCAAGCCGCTCGATACGCTCAGCATCGGCATCCAGGCCCGCCGCGACGTGCTGGGCGCGCATGAGGGCACGGTGATCGAGCCGCAGATCAGCTACGCCAGCCCGCTCGGCAAGGCCTTCGTGTTGCAGGTGCAGACCGGCATCGAATTCGTCGATGACAGCTTTGCTGATTACTATTTCTCGGTCACGCCCGCGCAGCGGCTGGCGAGCGGCCTGCCCACCTTCACCGCCGAGGGCGGATTGAACCGCATCGGCACGCTGGCGATCCTCAACTACGACCTCAGCGGCAATGCGCTCGACGGCGGGTGGAGCGTGTTCGGCGTCGGCGGCTATTCGCGCCTGCTGGGCGACGCGGCCGACACGCCCTACACGCAAGCACGCGGCAATGCGAACCAGTTCATCACCGGACTGGGCGTGGGCTATACGTTCTGAGCGGAGCGGGGGGCGTGCCGATCAACACTTTGCCAGCGTCGTCGATGTGGCGCTTTGTGCCTTGGCCACCCCCTTGGCATGTAGCGCCTTGAACTCCGCCACGGGAACGCGCGCGAAGTATTTTTTCGTCTCGTAGAACTTCGGCGGGAGCATCAAGCGGAAGTGCAGATATTCCGGCGGTGTGGCCCCGGTCAGATCGTTGAATGCGGCAGTCACTGGGCGTCCGATTCCGTCGGCGACGGGCCTGTTCATGAACATCCCTGTCCACCGCCCCGATGGCTCGCGCCGTTCGATGGTCCACTCGCTGCTGGCGATCTGGCGCTCCGGGCTGAAGATGATGACCGCACCATTGTCCACGATATAGCCCTTGAGCGAAAAGCTGCCGTCGCCGGTATCGGTGAGAGGCTGGCCCGGTACGTAATAGGTCTGGGTGAGCGCCAGCTGGAGATTGCCCTTGAGCGTGATCGTGCTGGCCGGCTGGCTCTGCCCGGGAGGTGCGGGATCGGGCATCATGCTGGCGGTCATCACCACGCGGTCCTTGGCATATTGGCACGACCAGACAGGCTTTGCCGCAGCCGCAGGCATGGCGGTGACGGCCAAGGCGCCAATGACGGCCATGCTGGCGATTTCTTTCAACATCATTCCCCCGGTCGCGTCCCCGCTGGACTCATAACTCTGCCGGGCCTATCCAGCAACCATCCCCGGGGAGCGCGCTTGCGCTGAGAGGGGCAGGTAAGCTCTGCCCGACCCGTCGAACCTGAACCGATTAGCATCGGCGGAGGGAGTGGGCAGGCTCGCGCCACATGTGCCCCCCTTTCCGCCCGTTGGAGAGAGACGAGCACATGGCCGACATCAATTCCCCCGTCGAAATCGGCGTCACCACCGGGCCGATCCGTGGCAGCCGCAAGGTCCATGTCGGTGCGCGCACCGGCTCGGGCATCCGCGTCGCGATGCGCGAGATCGACCTTGAAGGCGATGAGCCTAGCGTGCGGGTCTATGACACCTCGGGCCCCTATACCGATCCCAATGCCCATATCGACATCAACGCCGGCCTGCCCCAGCTGCGCCGCGACTGGATCATGGCGCGCGGCGATGTCGAGGCCTATGACGGGCGCGAGGTGAAGCCGGAGGACAATGGCCAGCTTGGCCCCGATCGCTCGGGCGGCGTCCCGCAGTTCCCCAACACCGTGAAGCGTCCTCTGCGCGCCAAGGCGGGCATGAATGTCAGCCAGATGCACTATGCCCGCCGCGGCATCATCACCCCGGAGATGGAATATGTCGCCGAGCGCGAGAACCTGGGGCGCGAGCTGGCGGCGGACTGGGTGCGCGACGGCGAGAGCTGGGGCGCGGAAATCCCCGAGGTGATCACGCCGGAATTCGTCCGCAGCGAAGTCGCACGCGGCCGCGCGATCATTCCCAACAACATCAACCACCCCGAAAGCGAGCCGATGGCGATCGGGCGCAACTTCCTCGTCAAGATCAACGCCAATATCGGCAACTCCGCCGTGGCGAGCGATGTGGCGAGCGAAGTCGACAAGATGGTCTGGGCGACCCGCTGGGGCGCGGACACGATCATGGACCTCAGCACCGGTCGCAACATCCATGACACCCGCGAATGGATCCTGCGCAACAGCCCCGTGCCGATCGGCACCGTGCCGATCTATCAGGCGCTCGAAAAGGTCGGCGGGATTGCCGAGGAGCTGACCTGGGAAATCTTCCGCGACACGCTGATCGAACAGGCCGAGCAGGGCGTGGACTACTTCACAATCCATGCCGGCGTGCGCCTGCCCTACATCCCGATGACCGCCAAGCGCGTCACCGGCATCGTGTCGCGCGGCGGCTCGATCATGGCCAAGTGGTGCCTTGCCCACCACAAGGAGAGCTTCCTCTACGAGCACTTCGACGAGATCACCGAGATCATGAAGGCCTACGACATCGCCTATTCGCTGGGCGATGGCCTGCGCCCGGGCAGCATCCGCGACGCCAATGACGAAGCCCAGTTCGCCGAGCTCTACACCCTGGGCGAACTCACCAAGCGCGCCTGGGAACAGGACGTGCAGGTGATGATCGAAGGCCCCGGCCACGTGCCGATGCACAAGATCAAGCAGAACATGGAAAAGCAGCTGGAGGCCTGCGGCGAGGCGCCGTTCTACACCCTCGGGCCGCTCGTCACCGATATTGCGCCGGGTTACGACCACATCACCAGCGGCATCGGTGCGGCCCAGATCGGCTGGTATGGCACGGCGATGCTCTGCTACGTCACGCCCAAGGAGCACCTCGGCCTGCCTGACCGCGACGATGTGAAGGTCGGCGTTGTCACCTACAAGCTTGCCGCCCATGCGGCAGACTTGGCCAAGGGCCACCCGGCGGCACAGGTGCGCGACGATGCGCTTTCCAAGGCGCGCTTCGAGTTCCGCTGGCGCGACCAGTTCAACCTGAGCCTCGATCCGGAAACCGCCGAGCAGTATCACGACCAGACGCTTCCGGCCGAAGGCGCGAAGTCGGCGCATTTCTGCTCGATGTGTGGCCCGAAGTTCTGCTCGATGAAGATCACGCAGGAAGTGCGCGACTTCGCCGCCAAGCAGAACGCCGGGATCGAAACCTTCGTCGCCAGCGAAGAGGAAGCCGAAAAGGGCATGGCCGAAATGAGCGCCAAGTTCCGCGAAGTCGGCAACCAGCTCTATGTCGGCGCGGGAGACCGCGAGCACGATTGATTGCAGCCGGATGGCGGGGGCCTGCGTAGCTCGGGTCTCGTCAGGAGAATGCCATGATGCGTATCGCCTCCGCCGCCGCTGTTCTTGTTGCCCTTGCTGTTCCCTCCGCCGCGCAGGAAGCACCTGCGCTCACTATCGCCGAAGCCCGCGCCTCGATGGCGGGGGCATGGGAGGGGCAGCTCAAGTATCTCGACTATTCGTCGGGCAAGTGGGAGGGCATCCCCGTGACCGTCACCGTCACGCTCGAAGGGGATCGCAACACCCTCACCCGACGCTCCGTGTTCGATGACGGGCCGCGGGTCGGCAATGTCTTCATCACCGGAATGTCGATGCTGGGCGCGGACGGGGTGACCGAATACAACTCCGGCTTCCGCGCCGGTCGCACGCCCTGGTTCGAAGCTGCGACCCTCACGCTCGCAGCCGCCACCGATGCATCGCACTGGACCATCATCGCTGTCCGCGAAGCCGAGGACGACAACCGCCCGGCGCGCATCCGCGAGACCACCACCCGCGACGGGGCGAGCCTCGTGACGCTCAAGGAGGTCGATTTCCTCGACGATGCGGGCGAGGAATGGTTCAGCCGCAACCGCACCGTGCTGACGCAGGCGGGGCAATAGCTCGCGCGCCGCTTGCGCCAGATCAATTCGCGCAGGTCCCCTTCCGCTAGGATGGTTCCCAACCGGTGCCCCATCGGCACGGCGCAGGAGGGATACCATGCGACCTATCAACACGATCAAGACCGGGCTTTCGACCGGTGCCATGCTCGGCCTGCTGCATTTCATGTGGGCGGTGCTGGTACTGGCGGGCTGGGGGCAGCCGGTGCTCGATTTCGTGCTGCGGCTCCACATGATCCATATGACGATGACGGTCGGCCCGTTTGATCTGGTGGTCGCGGCGGGCCTCGTTGCGCTCACCGCCAGCCTCGGCTTTGCCTTCGGCACGATCTTCGCGGGGCTGTGGAACCTGCTCGCAGCCCGCGCGGCCTGATTATGCGCCATCCCCGGGCACGGACGCCGCTGCATTGACCCTGCGGGCAAAAGGGCAGACACCTGCAGCGGGCCGGAATGCATGGTGGCCCCTCGGGGGATCCACATAATGACCGTATACCGCCTGCTGCAAATCCTGCTTGTCGCCTTCGGGGTGGTGTTCTGCCTCGTCGGGCCGCTGGCGATGGTCTGGCCGAGCGGCTGGGCATGGCACGAGGGGCCGCCGGCGGCCTCGCAATATTTCATGATGATCGTGGGCGTCTATGCGACGCTCGGCGTGTTCATGATCCTCGCCGCTCGCGATCCGCTGCGGCATGCCTCGCTGATCTGGTTCGTCGCCGTGTCGAGCGCGGTGCACGCGGCCATCATGGCGGTGCAATCGCTGGAAGCGCCGATGCACCACGGGCACCTGCTGGGCGATGTCCCGGCGCTGCTGCTGGTCACGATCGCCTTTGCCGTGCTGCTGCCGATGGCGCAGCGCGGTGAAGCCGTGCCAACACCCTAGCCGGCACCCGCCACCTCAGCTGTTGCGCATGTTCTCCAGCCCCTTGATCCCGCCGGGCTTGAGGCTCGGCTGGCTGGCGTTCGTCTTGGGGCCGGCGTCCTTCTTGGGTTTGCGCGCTTCCCGGCTCTTCCGCTGTTGGCCCTTGGCCATGAGATGTTCCTTGCAGGCGATATGCCCGAGGGTTGCGGTGCGCCCCTCCTGACAACAAGTCAATCGCCATGAACAAATAAAGATCAATTAAAATATTTAGTCTTGTAATTATTCGCGGCGACACCATATCAATAAGGCTACCAGTCAAACATGATTTAAAGACTGCCAAATAATAACGGCAGATCACTTTTATGTGACTCTTGGCCCCGTGCGCAAGTTGTCACATTCGGCTTCCCGTGCGGACACGAAAGGAAGCATCATCATGACCCAGTATGGCAAGATCAAGTCCTACGACACCGGCAAGGGCTCCGGGACGATCACACCGGACAAGGGCGGCGACGTGCTCTCGTTCAACAAGTCCGACCTGCAACAGCAGGCGCAGGAACCGCGCGCCAATCAGCGTTACGGCTATGACACGCGCCAGATCGATGGGGGCAAGGTCCATGCGATCAACCTCCAGATGGAACAGGGCGAAAGCGACAATTCTGCCAAGCAGCAGAGCTGACGCGGCGGGCTTCGGCCCGCACTCGGGGGCTTCCGGAGCAATCCGGGAGCCCCTGCCTTTTCCTCCGGCAAGAAAGGTCCGCCCGATGGACATGAACCAACTGCTCCACGCCCACCAGATCGCCCTGATCGGCAAGGCCCGCACCACCCTCAAAGCCCCCCGCGCCGCCTATGGCGACACCATCGCCCTGCTCGCAGGCCGCATCCAGGCGCTGCGCGAAGATGGCGGCGTGGATGTCGGCGCCGGACGGTTCGTGACAGGCGAGCCGGTTGCGGAATATGTCGCGCGCTGAGCACGCGGATCGCGGCTGGCGGCGCGGAGGCCCGGCTTCCGCCCGCACCGGAGCGGGGCTTTACGCACAGGTCCAGATGAATGGGCGCAGACATATTCTTGTCCTTGAAATCTTGAGAGAAAGCGTTTGCCACTCATTGGTGCGCAATGTAGCCTTTCATCTCCAAGCCAATTGCGTGGGCGCAATATTCTGCGGTGAACGCGGATTTTCATGAGGGCTTGGCAGGGTGGGGGCTCTGTTATGCATGTGCGGCGCAAGCGCTATCAGGAAGGTGGGCGGTTCTTCTCGGTCTTTCGGGTCGAACTGGAACCGGACGAGTTGGCTGCTCTCAACAGCGCCGGTCTCGGCAGCTTCAAGATCCAGCGCCACGCCGGAGCGATAACCGGCAATTCCTTCACCGCGCTGTCGGTCGCCAATGCGTTCCAGGCGCAGGTCAACCGCCTGCGCAACCGCTGGAGCGTCGCGCTGGCCCGGACAACGGGCTACATCTTCTTCGATGTTGTGCTGTTCTACCTGCGGCTCATTCGCGACGTCGTGCTGTTCTTCCTCAAGGTCCTGTTCGGCAAGCGCCAGTCTTTCGCCGACCTGCTGGTCGGCGTGAAATACAGCGCCAAGCGGGTCGAGGATCTCAAGGAAATCGAGACTTTCGTGCTCGTGTCGATCGCTGCGGTCCATGAGGCGCTGCGCTATGCCATGGACCTCGAGCGCGATGACCTGTTCGAGGACAATGCATATCGCGAGGAGATTCCCGGCCTCACCTTTGCAGGGTCGCTGGCGGTCAGCGAAGCGGGAGCTGCGGGCGATCTCAACACGAACCTTTCGGACCTGTCGGGGATGCTCGACGAGGATGCTGCGACAGAAGAAACCCTGGACGCGGGCGCGATCGGGGATGTGGTCGGCGCTCTGGCAGACGGGATGTAGGCGCGTCCGGGCTGGCCGGATGGGGAATCCTTCCAAGGACTTCGCAAAGGAGGCGAGGGAAGATGGTTGAAAGCGCAAATGAACCGATTGGCGATGATCGCGCCGATTTCGATGTGAGCACCATCAAGGAGGCCAAATCGCTCTCCACCATCGGGGTTGTGATTGGTGCGGTGATTCCCGGCGTGCTGTTTGTCTTCCTGCTCATCGTCGGCGCGCTCGCCCCGGCTGAACCAGCCGCCGAGCCGCCAGCCGATGTCGCCACCGATGCAATGGCCGTGGAGGAAGCTGCAGCCGAGGCGGTGGAAGCAGCAGAGGCCGCGGCAGCGGAGGTGGATCCTGCGCCTTTGGGCGAATACACGATCAGCGCTACTGGAAGGCCGTCCATTTGGGTCCATTTCAACGCGGACGGCACCTATGATGATGAGGCTGCAGGCGGCAAATGGACCTATGATGAGAACGGTGTTCTGTGTCTGACCGATAACGGAACGGTATTTGCGATCTGCTCCCAGAAAACTTCGGGGAACGATGACCTCTCGACTTGGGCCAATACCGTAAATCCGTCGGTCCAGTTCAATCTCGAGAAGGTCTATCCCGATGCCATGGAGCCTGCATATTGAGGCCGGGCCGCTGGCACCATGCCTTAACGCGCCAGCCCCACCAGCACCCGATCGAGCGCCTGCAAAAACCGCGAGCGGTCGGTCTTGCTGAAGGGGGCGGGGCCGCCCCCGATCCCGTCCATGCCGGCGCGCAGGTCTGCCATGATCGCGCGCGTGGCAATGGCGCCGCCGATGCTGGCGTGGCTGAATTCCTCGCCATTATGTTTCAGCACCCGCGCGCCGGCTTTCAGGCAGCGTTCGGCGAGCAGGATGTCGGCGGTGATGACGACGCACTTGCCTTTGGGCAGCCCATCCGCGGCTTCCGCGATCCAGTCATCCGCCGCGTCGAAGCTGTCGCTCACCACCACGCGCTTGATGCGCGGGCTGTCGGGGATGCGGAAAGGCGCGTTGCTGACCACGCGCACCTCGGCGCGGAACCGGTCGGCGACGCGGTAGATCTCGTCCTTCACCGGGCAGGCATCGGCATCGATCAGAATGGTGATGGGTGACATGGCGCCAGTCTAGCCGCGCGGGGCGGGCAGGGTAAGGGGCGCTGGCTGGCTTTCCTACGGATGCGATGTGCGCCATCCTCGCGGCTTGGGTGCCTGAGGGCGATTTTGGCCCCTCACTGTCGGGCTTGCGGCGTTTTCCCCGCGTGAAACATTGAAAATACAGTAAAATCAGTATTATACGCGAAAATCACGCGGTTTCAGGCCCCCTCCAGCCCCGATTTGACCCCCGGATGACCCCCGGATGACCCCCTGATGATCCCGCGTTGACCCCCTCTTGGCCTGCGCGATTAGGTCTTTCGGGCATTGTGTGCTATACACTCCGCCGCTGACGTCGAAATTTGCGACGGACTTCGAAATTTGCGCTCCGCCGCTTGCCTCGGGTTCCACCCATCGGCCCCGGCGTTAACCAGACGACGACTTCCTTTCATCGGACGATTACGCACGACGCTTTGTGCCCGCCGGGCACAAGGCACACCCGCTTGGCCAGTGCCTTGCGGGCAACATGTTGTTCTTGAAAGGAACACACCATGAGCAAGACCGGAACCGTCAAGTTTTTCAACACCGACAAGGGCTATGGCTTCATCCAGCCCGACGACGGCTCGTCGGACAGCTTCGTCCACATCACCGCCGTGCAGGCCGCCGGCATGCACAGCCTCGATAAGGACCAGCGTCTGAACTACGAGCTCGAGCGTGGCCGCAACGGCAAGGAAAGCGCCGTGAACCTCTCGGCTGCTGACTAAGATGATACCGGCAGGGGGCGGGGCGCCAGAGCGTGCCTCGCCCCTTCGCCACCCCCTGATTGACGCACTCCCGCCTTCCCCCCTCTCCCGGCAGGACACCCCCCATGGCCCAGACCTACGAATTCTACAGCGAACGCGCTGATGAAGCCGCCGCGCTTGCTGCGCAGGCGACGCTCGAGAATGTGCGCGACCGTGAACTGCGCTCCGAAAAGACGTGGCGGGGGCTTGCCGAACAGGCGCGCAAGACTGCGATCCAGCGCGAAAAGGCCGATCGCGAACGCGCGGAAAAGCGCGCGAACGAGGCTGAAGCTACAGCTCCGGTGGCCGAAGCGCTCTAGCGCGCCCCGGAAATCCCGCATGTCGCCAGCAGAGCGTCGATCTGCTTGGCTACCCCGAAGAACCCTGCCTTGGCATGCGGCCAGGTGGCGCGGTCGAGATCGCCCAGGAGGGTGATCACGCGCCCCCCGGATGCCAGTGCCGCAATCTCCGGCGCGAGCGCATCGCGGGTCCATCCGGCGGGTAAGTAAGGCACGGCGATGCGGCTGACGCCTGCGGCTTCGAGCAGCGGCGCAAGCGGCTCGCCCGCGCTCCACTCTACCGCAGAACAGCCGAACGCCGCTGCGGCCTCGGCCATCCCGCCCGCCAGCGCCCCTTGCGCGAAAGCCGCGGCATGGGTGCCAAGCGCACCGGGCGAGCGCGCCGCGGCCCGCCCCGCGCCGATCACCAGCGCGGGTGCTTGCGGCAGGGCGAGCGGGGCGTGATGCGCGGCCTCGTCATGCAGCAGCAGCGCGAAGGGCTCCGCGAAATCCTCAGGGCTTGTCGGCGGCGGCAGATCGAGCAGGCGGCGGGCATATTCCTGCGGCTCGTTGAGCGGTTCGGCATCCTCTGCCAAGCCCTCGGCGGCCAGCGGACCACCCTCGCGTCCGGCGGTGTAGCGCGCGATATTCTCAGGCCTTGCGAGGTAGTGCTTGCCCTTGGTGTGCAGCCCCGCGACCCAGCGCCACGACAGCGTGTTCGAGGCGGCATCGGCGTCTATCAGGTGCCTGAGGAACAGGTCCGCACCCAGCCGCCAGTCGAGCTTCAGCGTGAAGATCCAGATGCTCGCAAACCACATCCGCGCGTGATTGTGGAGGTAGCCGGTCTCTACCAGCTCCTGCACCCAGACATCGAAGGCGGCGATGCCGGTGCGCCCTTCCACCGCCTCAGCATAGGCCTTGCGCAGGCCGGCATTCGCCTCCAGCGCGGCGAGCCCATGGTCGCGGCCCTTGCAGTAATCGTCCCAGATCTGGGGGCGCTGTTCGAGGTAGCCCTTGAAGTAGAGCCGCCAGAACACCTCGGCGATGAACTTCTCCGCCGCCCGCGGGGAATGCTGGCCGAGCACCGCCTCCAGCACTTCGGGCGCGCCGATCAAACCGGCGTGGAGCCAGGGCGATAACTGGCTGACATTGCCACGCGCGCCTTCTGCGGCCGGACCATCATCGGCGTTGCGGGTTTCGGCATAGTGGCGCCCGGCGGCGGGCAGAAATTCGGCGAGGCGCGCAAGGCCGCGCGCGCGGGAAGGGGTGAAGTCCATGGGCGGGCAATGCCTTGGCGCGCACGCGGTTCCGCCCTATTCCTGCAAGTGAGGAGAGACTTTCATGCAACCCTGCCGCCTTCCGCTGCTCGCCGCGCTCGCGCTGGCCGCCGCCTGTACCCCTGCCAAGACCGACGGGATCGATCCGCAAGGCAAGGCCTTCGATGCGGTGTCACCCGACGAGGTGGTGACGCTGATGGGCAACGAGCCGTTCTGGAACCTCAGGATCACCCGCGACACCGCGCTGTGGACCACGCCCGAGAACCCTGACGGTACGCCAATCGCCGTCACCCGCTTTGCCGGAAATGGCGGGCTGGGCTTTAACGGCACGCTCGATGGCAAGCCGCTCACCGCCGCGCTCACCCCCGGGCAATGCTCCGACCAGATGAGCGACCGGCGCTATCCCTTCGTCGCCACTATCGCTTTGGGCGGGGAGACATTGCAGGGCTGCGGCTATACCACAGGCCAGCCGTTCACCGGCGGCGAAGGTTCATCCGAGGGAGACACACCATGACCATGACCGGAGGCTGCCTGTGCGGCAAGGTGCGCTACACCTGCGAGAGCGATCCGCTGCTCTGCGTCACCTGCCATTGCAAGAACTGCCAGCGGCAGGCGGGATCGAGCCTTTCGGTGATCATCGGCGTGCCCACCGATGCCGTCAGCCACGAGGGCGAGCTCACCACCTATAACGACACCGGCGACAGCGGCGCGACCGTGCGGCGGCAGTTCTGCGGCACCTGCGGATCGCCGGTGTTCACGCGGGTCGAAAGCCCGCCGGGGATGATGTTCATCAAGGCCGGAACGCTGGATGATACCAGCATCCTCAAGCCCGCCTTCCACTGCTACACCAAGAGCAAGCAGGACTGGGTGGAGCTGGGCGATATTCCCGGCTTCGAGACGGTGCCCCAAGGGCTCTAGAACGCGCCTCTAGAACGCGGCTTTAGAACATCCCGGGCACTTCGAACTGCCCGGCGCGGGGGCGGTCCGACATCAGCGGTAGGCGATCGGGCAGATCGAGGCCGGAACGCGCGCGCTGCGCCTCGTCCGCGCCCTTGGGTGATCCTGCGATCGGCGTGCAGCTGCGTCCGGCGAGGAAATCGAGCGCGGTGCGGATCGAGGCCTCGTTCGTATCGCCCAGCGGACGGGTGATATCGTCTCCGGCGCGGCAGGAATTGGGCACCACGCCCGCGAGGCCGTTGAAATATTCGCCCTGGCCGTTTGCGTTCACCGTCTGGAAGGTCAGCGCGCGGATGCGCAGATCGCAGGCGGCGAGGTCAAACCCGTCCTGCCCCACCGGCTTGCCAAAGGTGTTGCCGCCCACCAGCGCCATGTTGGTGCCGAGATAGGGGATCATCGCATTGGCGATCAGCTCGCTGGCCGAGGCGCTGGCGCTGGTGGTGATGAAGGCGAGCCGCGTCGGCGCAATCGCATTGGCTTCGCTGCGGAAGGTGCGGGTGGTGTTGAGCGCGGATTTGGAGGCGCGCAGCACGGTGCGGCCGAACACCTGTCCGGTGCGGCCCGATCCGAGCAGATCGCCCATCACCTCGGCCACTTCCACCAACCCGCCGCCATTATAGCGCAGGTCGATGATGACTTCGCTCACCCCCTGCGCACGGAACTGGCCGAAGGCGCTGCGCAGCTGGTTCGATGCATCGGCGACGATGAAGGTGCGCAGGTTGATATAGCCGACCCGCTTGGGGCCATCATTGAGGATCACCGCGCCGTAACGGTCGGACACCGGATCGAGCGCGAAGTCGGTCTTGGTCACCGAGCGCTCGATGGTCGGCCCGCCGGGCTGCTGGATGAAGCGCAGCACGCGCGCAGTGCCGGCGGTGGTGGGGCCGAGGGCATTGACCACGGCTTGCGGCCCGCCGCTTGCCATCAGGCTGGAGACGCTTTGCAGCGGGTTGGCGGTGGTGCCGATGGCGGTGATCTCGGTCCCGCGGTCGAGCCCTGCGGCCAGTCCGTTGGCGCCTTCGAACGCCTCGGTCACGAACACGCGATTGGCTGCCGTGTCATAGAACAGGCGGATGCCGAAGCCCGCCGAGGAGCCCGAGCTGATCAGCGCGTTTTCCTCGGCGATCGAGGTGGCGAAGGTGAAGCCGCGATCCCGGCTGACCGCCCGCGCCGGGGCGACCCGCGCATCGAGATAGGCCTGCAAGGTGGTGACGCTCGACCGGTTCACGCTCGCGAGCAGATCGGGGAAGAGGTACCATTCATTGAGGACATTGTCGGCAAAGTCCTGCTGCGCGGCCAGCGAGCAGCCGCCCGTGGCAGGAGGCGTGCCGCCACCGCCACCGGTGGGCGGTGTGGTGGACGATCCGCCGCCGCCACAGCTTGCCAATGCAATCGCGAGAACGGAGCTGAGCGCGGTACGGGCGGCATTCATGGGACGAGCGACTCCGGCGAAAATGGCAGCTGTTGGGCGGGATGCAGCAGGCTTTGCTGCTACGCACCCGGGATGCCCAATGGATGCAATGAAGCGCGCCCGAGGGCAAGCGGGCGCGAAAATCCTAGGGAAAATCACGGATTGGGGGCTGCGCAGGCCTGCTTTTGCGAAGGTTTTCCTCAGAATCCGGCAAAAACCACCCCCGCCCATCTCGTTTCTCGGGCGTGAAGGGACTAGCAGGAGGGCGATGCAACGACTCAATCATGACTGATTTCCCTGCCTGGCTTGCACCCCGTGTGCCCGTTTCCGCGCGCCATTCCGGCCTCGCGGTGCTGGCGCTCGGCTCGGCCGAGGTGCTCGGACGCGGCGGTTTTGCGCTGACCAGTCCGGCCTTCGCCGCGGGCGAGGAGCTCGACGGCAGCTTCACAGCTGCCGAAGAGGACGCGGTTGCGCCTCCGCTGGAATGGAGCGCGCCGCCGCCGGGTTCACAGGAACTGGTAATCGTGGTCGAGGAAGCCTCCGCCAAGAGCGCCGATCCCGCCTGCCACTGGCTGGTGTGGGGTCTGCCGGCCCAGCGCGGCAAGCTGCTCGAAGGCGAAGTGCCGCCGCGCACGGGCAAGAATGCTTTCGGCAATTCCGAATGGCTGCTGCCCGATGTGCCGGAAGGCGAGACGCGCCACTACCTGTTCCAGATTTTCGCCACCGACCTGCCGCTCGTGCTGATGCCGGGTGCAAGCCGGGCGGAACTGCTCGCATCACTGCAAGGGTCGATCACGGCCTGCGCGGTGCTCCACGCCACCTTTACTGGCGGCGGGGATGACGATGCGGACTGGGAAGACGACGATATTTAAGTAACTGCCACTAAGACAAGGGAGTAGAAGATGGCTGGTACGACCAACGCACTGCAGAAGCCGGTGACGCTTTCGGGTGAACTCGAAGCGGTGATCGGCAAGGGCCCGATGACCCGTGCCCAGGTGACCTCGAAGGTGTGGGAATACATCAAGGCCCACGGCCTGCAGGACAGCAAGGACAAGCGTCAGATCAATCCCGATGCCAAGCTTGGCGCGGTGATCGGCAACGCCCAGATCTCGATGTTCAAGATGACCGCTGCGGTTTCGAAGCACCTCAGCTAAGACTGGCGCCCGCCTTCCGGCGGGATGCCACAGACACGGCGCGCGCGGCCTTCAGGCTTCGCGCGCCGTTTCGTTTGGGCGACTCACCCACCATGCGAGCCAGATGATCACCGGCTGGGCGAACATGCGCGGCACGTGATAGGCAAGGCCCAGCCCGCCGTCGGCACGGCCCATGTCCATGAGAAGATGGTTGATATTGGCCGGCCACACGCACAGCGCGTAGAGCGCAAGGCCCCACCCTGCCGCCTGCCGCAGCCTGGCCGAAAAGGGCTGCACCAGCCCGATTGCACCGAGGATTTCGGCCACGCCCGTCAGCAGCACCACGGCTTCAGGCGCTGGCACCCAGTCAGGGGTGATGGTGAGGAAGGGGGCAGGCTTGATGAGGTGCACCACCCCTGCCGCGAAATAGAACACCGCCAAAATCCAGCGCAGGATCGCGCGGATCATGCGCCCGGTTCCCAGCCCGGCTCAGCCAGCCGGAAGCCGGCAAAGTCGAACCCCGGCACCACCACGCAGGAGACGAGGCTGTAGCCGTGCACCGGCTCGCCAAAGGGGCGCGCGGCCTGCCATTCATGGGGTGCAACGAGGCCCTGCAATTGCTGCCCCGCGCCAATGTCAGCGCCAAGGATCACCGAGCGCGCCGGACCCGCATCATCGGCGGCAAGGCGGAGTTCGACCGGATCGCCCGCCTGCCACAACCACAGCTCGGCCGCATCGACCGTGTGCCAGTGCGAGGCTTCGCCGCTGCGCAGCAGGAAGATGATTGCGGTGCCCTGCGCGCGGCCATCCGGGCCTGCGTCCCCTCTCCACGTCTCGCGATACCACCCGCCTTCGGGATGGGCCGCAAGCCCCAATTGTTCGATCAATCCGCTCGCGCTATCCATGGCCCATTCCTTGCCCGTATCCTCGGGCGCTCTAGCTTCGGGAACAGCCACGATGCAATCTTTCCTGCCCTCGCGCCTTGCCCTTGCCGTGGCCCTGATCGTCGCCGCGCCCCTGTCTGCGCAGAAGGTGAGCGAGGAGCAGGCCGCCGCCACCGCCGCTGCCGCGCTCGATGCCGCGCCGGTGTTCGACGGGCATAATGACGCTCCCGGCCAGCTGCGCTCGCGCCAGAATAACCAGATCAACGCCTTCGACTTTACCGACACGATGGACGAGCACGATCACGTGGGCGGCGATGACGGGGCGATGCACACCGATCTCGTCCGGCTGAAAAAGGGCAAGGTCGGCGCGCAATTCTGGTCGGTCTATGTGCCGCACAATGCCAACGAGCCTGCCGCGATCCAGCAGACCATCGAGCAGATTGACGTCACCAAGCGCCTGATCGCGAAGAACCCCGAGACCATGCGCTATGCCCTGACGGCCGACGAGGTCGAAACCGCGATGCGCGAGGGCAAGATCGCGTCCTTGCTGGGGATGGAGGGCGGCTATTCGATCGGATCGAGCCTTGCCGTGCTGCGCCAGTTCCACGCGATGGGCGCGCGTTACATGACGCTGACCCACAATTCGAACATCCCCTGGGCCGATGCGGCGACCGACGCGCCGCTGCATGGCGGGCTGACGGAGTTCGGCAAGGATGTGGTGCGCGAGATGAACCGGCTGGGGATGCTGGTCGATCTCTCCCATGTCAGCGAAGACACGATGATGGACGCGCTCGATGTGGCGCAGGCTCCGGTGATCTTCAGCCATTCGGGCGCGCGGGGCGTAACCCCGCATCCGCGCAACGTGCCCGATGCCGTGCTCGCGCGCCTGCCTCAGAACGGGGGCGTGGTGATGGTGGTCGCTCTGCCGCGCTTCATCAACGAGGATATCCGCCAGTGGGACGCGCGCCGTGCGGGCGAGCTGGCGCGGATGAGGGCCGTGCACCTCGGCAATCCCGCCGCCGCCACCAAGGCGATGGAGGCATGGCTCGCCGCGAACCCCGAGCCCAAGAGCACCATCACCGACGTTGCCGACCATATCGACCACATCCGCAAGGTGGCAGGGGTCGAGCATATCGGGATCGGCGGCGATTATGACGGCATGCCGATCGGCCCGGTCGGGATGGAGGACGTCAGCGGCTATCCGGCGCTGTTCACCGAACTCGCCAAGCGCGGCTATTCGCAGGCCGAGCTGGAGATGATTGCCAGCCGCAACATCCTGCGCGTGATGCGCGCGGCCGAAGCCTATGCCGCGAGCGTCGCGGACATGGCCCCGATCGAGACGCTGATCAGTCCCGCAGCAGCTCGTTGATGCCGGTCTTGGAGCGGGTCTGCGCGTCCACGGTCTTGACGATCACCGCGCAGTAGAGGCTCGGCCCCATGGTGCCGTCGGGCAGGGGCTTGCCGGGCATCGAGCCGGGCACGACCACGGCATAGGGCGGGACGGAGCCGATGTGGACTTCGCCGGTGGCGCGGTCGACGATCTTGGTCGAGGCGCCGAGATAGACGCCCATCGAGAGCACCGCGCCTTCGCCCACGCGCACACCTTCGGCGACTTCGGCGCGGGCACCGATGAAGGCGTTGTCGCCGATGATCACGGGTTCGGCCTGAAGCGGTTCGAGCACGCCGCCGATCCCCGCACCGCCCGAGATGTGGACGTTGGCGCCGATTTGCGCGCAGGAGCCGACCGTGGCCCAGGTGTCGATCATGGTGTTCTCGCCAACGTAGGCGCCGATGTTGACGAAGCTCGGCATCAGCACCGCACCCTTGGAGATATGCGCGCCGCGGCGGACGACCGCGCCCGGCACCACGCGGAAACCGCCTTCGCGGAACCGCGCCTCGTCCCAGCCGGTGAACTTCAGCGGCACCTTGTCATAGGCGGGCGCGCTCGCCGCGCCGCCGTCGACAACGCCGTTGTCGTTGAGGCGGAAGGAGAGGAGCACGGCCTTCTTGAGCCACTGGTTGACGCGCCAGCCGCCGTTGCCGTCCGGCTCGGCCACACGCGCCGCACCGCTATCGAGCAGCGCGAGCGCAGCCTCCACCGCCTCGCCCACGGGGTGACCGGGGGTGACCGAGGCGCGGTCGTCCCAAGCGGCTTCGATGGCGGCGATCAGGGTGTCGGTCATGCGAGGTCTCCGGCGGTCAGAAATACGCCTGCGCGCCTAGACGCGCCGAAGACACACGGCAAGCGTTACGCAGGCATTCCGGCGGCCAGCGCGAATTCATAAGCCCGCTCGGCCAGCGGGCGCACACGGTCGCTCATGGCTTGCGCGTGGGTGCTGGAGGCGGTGCCGTCGATCACGCGCTTCTTGATGCCCTGCATGATCCCGGCGAGCCGGAACAGGTTATAGGCGAAGTACCAGTCCATCGGCGGGACGGGGAAACCGGTCTTGGCGACATAGCGCGCCACCGCCTCTTCCTGAGAGGGGATGCCGAGGCTCGCGATATCCAGCCCCACCAGCCCGGCGCGGCCATCGGCCGGGTTGTGCCAGTTGAGCATCAGGTAACTGAAGTCGGCAATCGGATCGCCCAGTGTCGACAGCTCCCAGTCAAGCACCGCGATGATGCGGGCTTCCGTCTTGTGGAAGATTACATTGTCGAGCCGGTAGTCGCCATGCACCACGCTGGAGCCATGCTGCGGCGGGATGGTCTGCGGCAGCCATTCGATCAGCCGCTCCATTTCCGGCATCAGCTCGGTTTCGGAGAGCTTGTACTGCTTGGTCCAGCGGGTGATCTGGCGCGCGCAGTAATCATTGGGCTTGCCGAATTCGCCCATGCCGATTTTCTCGGGCTCGCGCAGGTGCAGCTCGGCCATGGTGTCGATCAGCGCGTTGTAATGTTCGCGGCGCTCTTCGGGCGAGAGGCCGGGCAGCGCTCCGTTCCACAAGCTGCGGCCATCGGCCATGCTCATCACGAAGAACTTGGAGCCGATCACCTCCACATCCTCGCACAGGCCATAGGTGCGCGGGACGGGGAAGCCGGTGGGGTAGAGCCCCGTCATCGCCGCATATTCGCGGTCCACCGCGTGGGCGCTGGGGAGCAGCTTGCCGAAAGGCTGGCGGCGCAGCACGTAGGAGGCGCCCGGCGTGTCGATCCGGTAGGTCGGGTTCGACTGGCCGCCCTTGAACTTGGTGTAGCTGATCGGGCCTTCGAAGCCTTCGACATTGGCTTCGAACCACGCGGTGAGGCTGGCAAGGTCGAGCGCGTCCTTCTCGGTCACTTCGACCGTGCCGACCATTTCCTTGTCGAAATCAATGTCCATCAGTCGAACACCACGACGGTGCGGGCGGCATGGCCGGCGCGCATTGTGTTGAAGCCTTCGTTCACCTGATCGAGCGTGATCCGCTCGGCGATGATCGTGTCGAGATCGAGCAGCCCGCGCAGGTAGAAATCGACAAGGCGCGGCAGATCGACGGGGAAGTGGTTCATCCCCATCAAGGCGCCCATCAGCTTCTTCCCGCCGAGGAGATCAAAGGCCGACAGGCCGACCTTGCAGTCCAAGGGCATCATGCCGAGGATTACCGCCGTGCCCCCGCGCCGCAGCGATGCGACAGCGAGATCGGCCGAGGCCTGACGGCCCACCGCCTCGATCCCCCAGTCCACTCCGCCGCCCGAGATCGCGATGATCTGCTTGGCGGCGTCTTCGGCGAGCGCATCGACCGTGTGGGTCGCACCCAGCACTTCGGCGAGGGCGCGCTTTTCGGGGAGGGGATCGGCGGCGATGATCTTGCCCGCGCCGGCGATTTTCGCGGCGTTGATCGCGGCAAGGCCCACGCCGCCGCAACCGACCACCAGCACGGTTTCGCCCGGGGTCACCTTGCAGGCGTTGAAGATCGTGCCCGCCCCTGTCGTCACCGCGCAGCCGAGCAGCGCCGCACGATCGAAGGGCATGTCCTTGTCGATCGAAACGCAGGCGTGCTCGTGGATCAGCATCTGCTCCGACAGGGCGGAGAGGTTGAGCATCTGGTTGACCGGCGAACCATCGGCAAAGGCGATGCGCGAGGTCTCGCCCTTCTGGCGGCGCGTGTCCCCGCCAAGGCACAGGGCCATGCGCCCCGTCACGCAGAACTCGCAATGGCCGCAGAAGGCCGAAAGGCAGGAGACCACGTGATCGCCCGGCTTCACGGTGCGCACTTCCGAGCCCACCGCGCGCACGATCCCCGCCGCCTCGTGCCCGGGAATGCAGGGCAGGGCGTGGGGATAATGCCCGTCGATGAAGTGCAGGTCCGAATGGCACAACCCGCAGGCCTTGGTGTCGATCAGGACTTCATGCGGACCGGGCGCGGCATAGGTGACCTCTGCAATGCGCAGGCCCTGGCCGGGTTGTTCAAGGATGGCGGCTTTTGCCATGAGCAAGTCTTTCCGTTCGGTTCGAGCCCGCCGCGCGTCGTTCCGATGGGCGGGCTCGAAAGACAATCGAGAACCGTTCGTGCGAGCGTGTCTCGACTGCGCTCGACACGAACGGTGCTGCGGAGTTTGGCTTAACGCGCCACGCCCATGTCGCCCGAGCTGAAGCTCTGGGTGTCATTGACCGCCCGGCCGTGATTGCCGCGCAGGGCGTTCGCCGTCGGCCCGGGGACGGGGGCGTGCTTGGCGAACTCCATGTGCGCGATCGAGCGGGCGTGGACTTCGTCCGGCCCGTCGGCCAGGCGCAGGGTGCGCTGGTGGGCATAGGCCGAAGCAAGGCCGTAGTCTTCCGACACGCCGCCGCCGCCATGGGCCTGGATCGCATCGTCGATGATCTTCAGCGCCATGTTGGGGGCCTGCACCTTGATCATCGCGATTTCCTGCTTGGCCGACTTGTTGCCGACCTTGTCCATCATGTCGGCCGCCTTGAGGCAGAGCAGGCGGGTCATGTCGATGTCGATGCGGGCGCGCGCCACGCGCTCTTCCCACACCGAGTGCTTGTAGACCGGCTTGCCGAACGCCTCGCGCTCCTGCAGGCGGCGGCACATCTTGGCGAGCGCCTCTTCGGCGACCCCGATGGTGCGCATGCAGTGGTGGATGCGGCCCGGCCCGAGGCGGCCTTGCGCGATCTCGAAGCCGCGCCCTTCGCCCAGCAGGATGTTCGATGCCGGGACGCGCACGTCCTTCATCTCGACTTCCATGTGGCCGTGGGGCGCATCGTCATAGCCGAACACCGGCAGGTGGCGCAGGATGGTGACGCCGGGGGTGTCGATCGGCATCAGGATCTGCGATTGCTGCGCATGGCGCTGGGCGTCGGGATTGGTCTTGCCCATCACGATCGCGATCTTGCAGCGCGGATCGCCGAGGCCCGAAGACCACCACTTGCGCCCGTTGATCACGTAATGGTCGCCGTCGCGCTCGATGCGGGTTTCGATGTTCGTCGCGTCGGAGGAAGCGGTGTAGGGCTCGGTCATGAGGAAGGCGGAGCGGATCTCGCCGTTCATCAGCGGACGCAGCCACTGTTCCTTCTGCTCGCGCGTGCCGTAGCGGTGGAACACTTCCATGTTGCCGGTATCGGGCGCGGAGCAGTTGAACACTTCCGAAGCCCAGCCAAGCCGGCCCATTTCCTCGGCGCACAGCGCATATTCGAGGTTGGTGAGGCCCGGGCCGTCGAATTCGAAGGTCTCGTCGACATGGTGGTGGCTGTCGTTGCGGGGGGGCATGAAGAGGTTCCAGATGCCGGCTTCCTTGGCCAGCTTCTTCTTGTCCTCGATGATCTGGATCACCTTCCAGCGATCACCGGCCGCGTCCTGCGCCTTGTAGACATCCATGTTGGGGCGCACGTGCTGCTCGATGAAATCGCGCACGCGATCGCGCCAATAGGCCTGACGTTCGGTGGGTTCGAAATCCATGCGGGGGTTCCTCTCGTCCTCAATTGCAATCGAATCTGGGGTTACCGTGGCAGAGCCTCGGGGCTGCGCCAAGCTCTCATTTTCAGGGCGGCGGGGTGTCCTGCCGCAGCCTTGCCACGCGCTCGGCATGGTCGTCCTCGCCCAGCGGAAAGCGCAGGAACACCGTCACCGCGCAGGCCACGAACAGCGCGGTCAGGATGGTGAAGAACAGCATCAGCCGCTCGATCACCGCCGGATCGACCTGCCCGGGCACGGCATTGTCGGGAAAGCCCACCGCGCTGATCAGCGTGCCGGCCGCGAAGGTGCCGATGCCGGTGACGCATTTCTGCATGAACAGGTTGCCCGCGAAGAACAGCCCTTCCTCGCGGTGGCCGGTTTTCATCTCCGAATCCTCGACCACATCGGCCAGCATCGATCCGGTCAGCATCATCGGGCACACGCTGAAGCCGATCGCCAGCGTCATCAGCAGCAGGAACAGCGGGATCGTCAGCGGATCGCCATTGGCCGGGAACAGGCCGGCAAGGCGCAGGACGTAAGGCAGCAGTCCGAACACCACCGCGACCAGCGCCAGCGCTGCTGCGGCGCGCTTCTTGCCCATGCGGCGCGAGGCAATCGGCGTGATGACAAAGGCCATCACCACGCCCGCCAGCAAGGTTACCGGCCACAGCGACAGGGCCCAGCCGGGAAACTCCCAGACATAGGTCTGCATATAGGTGCTGGTGGCAAAGTTCAGGCCCTGGTTGGCATAGGCAAACACGCCCGCCCCCATCAGCGTGAGGAAGGCCGGATTGCGCAAGGTGCGGCGCATCGCGCGCAGTTCCTCGCCCAGCGGCAGGCGCGGGGGGAGCTTGGCGGGCGGCTTGGCGAGAGCGCGGTGCGTGCCCAGCGCGACCGTGAGGATCGCCAGCACCATCAGGATCACGCCCGACCACGCATAGGCCTGATACCCCCCGCGCCGCAGCAGGCCCGCAGGTTGTTCGGGCGTCGGCGCAAGGAACACCGCATAGGCCAGCCACAGCAGGAACAGCCCGCCCATCCAGCCGAACAGGAAGCGGTAGCGGATCACATCGGTGCGCTCGTGATAGTCCTGCGTGATCTCGGGCAGCATCGCCAGCGAGGGCACTTCATTGAGCGCAATCGCGGTGCGCACCAGAATGGCCGAACAGGTGAGATAGACCAGCATCCCGGTCTGGCCCCAATCGGGCGGGTTCCACAGCATGAACCACGACAGGCCGACCGGCAGCAGCGAGGCATAGAGCCACGGGTGGCGCCGCCCCCAGCGGGTGTTGGTGCGATCGGAAAGGTGGCCGATCACCGGATCGACAAAGGCATCGATGATCAGCGCCAGCATCACCGCCAGCCCCACCAGATCGGCGGGCAGGCCCATCACCTGATTGTAGAAGATCAGCAGGAAGACCGCGAAACCATTGTCCTTGATGCCATAGGCGATCGAGCCGACCCCGTAGGCAAGCTTGAGCCGATAGGGCACCTTCGCGGCAGCCACGCTCACCCGCGCGGCCCCCGTGCGCTTACGATCCCGGACAAATGTCTCTCTCCCATTTTCAGTTGCGAACCTAGACCGATTGGCCCCCGCGTCAATCGCCCCGTCACCGCCCCTGCGCCTGACGCTACGGCATCCTTCCAAGCGCGAAGGACGCTTGCAGCGTCACGCGAAATGCTCCTAACGTAAGCGTCAAGTGAGAGACGAGAGAGGAGAGTCGGTTATGGCCGATCTTGCACAATTCCGTGACGAAACCCGCGCGTGGCTCGAAGCCAACTGTCCGCCCGAAATGCGCGAACCTGTGCGTGACGAGAGCGACATCTACTGGGGTGGCCGCCGCGCCACCTTCAAGAATGATGCACAGAAGGCGTGGCTCGAAGCCTGCGTCGCCAAGGGCTACACCGTGCCGGCATGGCCCAAGGAATATGGCGGCGCGGGGCTTTCCCCGGCCGAGGCCAAGGTGCTGCGCGAGGAAATGGGCCGCATCGGCGCGCGCCCGCCGCTTTCATCCTTCGGCATCTGGATGCTCGGCCCGGCGCTGCTGCACTTCGGCACCGAGGGGCAGAAGCAGCGCTTCCTCAATGAAATCGCACGCGGCGAAATCCGCTGGTGTCAGGGCTATTCGGAACCGGGTTCGGGCTCCGACCTCGTGTCCTTGCAGACCTATGGCGAGGACAAGGGCGATTCCTGGGTGGTGAACGGCCAGAAGATCTGGACCTCCTATGCCGATCAGGCCGACTGGATCTTCTGCCTTGTCCGCACCGACAAGGAGGACAAGTATCAGGGCATCACCTTCATGCTCTACGACATGGCGTCCGAAGGCGTGACGACCAAGCCGATCAAGCTGATCAGCGGTTCCTCGCCCTTCTGCGAGACCTTCTTCGACAATGTCGCCGTGCCCAAGTCCTATGGCGAGGACATTCCCGCCTATGTCGGCACGATCAATCGCGGCTGGGACGTCGCCAAATATCTGCTCGGCCACGAGCGCGAGATGATCTCGGGCGCCGATAATGGCGAGCGTGCTGCGGCCATCGGCGCGATGATGAAGCGCCATGCGGCCAAGCTTGGCGATGATCTCGATCCGGTGCTGCGCGCGGAACTGGCGATGTTCGACGTGGATTCGCTCGCCTACACCGCGATGGGCGAGAAGTTCCTCGACGAGATCAAGGTCGGCAAGGCGCACCCCGCCCAGCCGAACATGATGAAATATGCCGGCACCGAACTGAACAAGCGCCGCCACGAGCTGATGATGGCGGTCGGCGGTTCGCGCAGCCTTGAGTGGGAGAGCGAGGCGACCGAGGGCGGCAAGCCGTCCAAGAACTGGCTGCGCACCAAGGCGAACTCGATCGAAGGCGGCACCTCGGAAGTCATGCTCAACGTGATTTCCAAGCGCATCCTCGATCTGCCGGGGGCTTGATTTAGTAACACGTGCCTCCCCGGGCTTGACCCGGGGCCCCGCTTCTTTTGGCGGGGAAGAAGGCAGCGGGATCCCGGGTCAAGCCCGGGAAGACGAAGAGTTTGGAGAGGGAAAACCAATGCCCCTGTATCACAATGAAGATCAGGCCATGCTGGCCGATACCGCGCGCGGCTTCATGGCCGACGAAGGCAACATCGCCAAACAGCTGCGCCACTGGCGCGATCGCAACTGCAAGGACGGCTTCGGCCACGGCCTCTGGAAGCAGATGGCCGAAATGGGCTTCACCGGCATGCTGGTGGACGAGGCCGATGGCGGGCTCGGCATGGGCCATGTAGAGGCCGGGATCGTGCTCGAGGAGATCGGCCGCAACCTGACGCCTTCGCCCTTCCTCACCTCCTCGGTGCTCGCCGCCACTGCGCTCAAGCACGGCTCGGACGATCTGAAGGGGCGCTACCTGCCCGGCCTGATTGCGGGCGACAGCGTGTTTGCGGTCGCGATTGACGAGACCGCCAAGCACCGTCCCTCGCGCATCGCCACCCGCGCCGAGAAATCGGGCAACGGCTTCCGCCTGACCGGTTCCAAGAGCTTCGTCATTCAGGGCGCCAGCTCGGACATGATCGTGGTCGCCGCGCGCACCTCGGGCAGCGATGAAGATGCCGACGGGATCACGCTGTTTGCGGTGCCCAAGGATGCCGCCGGCATGAGCCACGATAGCGTGCGGCTGGTCGACAGCTCGATGGCGACCCACACGAAGTTCGACGGGGTCGAACTGGATGGCGACGCTGTGATCGGCGAGATCGACGGCGGGCGCGCCGTGCTCGATGCCATGCTGCTCGCTGGCCGCGTCGGCGCGGCAGCCGAGGGCGTGGGCGTGGCCCGCGGCGCGATGGACATGACGGTCGATTACCTCAAGCAGCGCAAGCAGTTCGGGCGGCTGATCGGCGAGTTCCAGGCGCTCCAGCACCGCGCCAGCCACCTCTATTCCGAAGTCGAGATCGCCCGCGCTGTCACCATCAAGGCGCAGCAGCTGCTCGATGCCGGCGCGCCGAGCGCCGAGCTGATGGCGAGTGTCGCCAAGGCCAAGGTCGCCAAGACCGCGCGCCTTGCGGTGCAGGAAGGCGTGCAGATGCACGGCGGCATCGGCATGACCGACGAATATGACATCGGCCTCTACATGAAGCGCGACCGCGCGCTGGCCGAATTCCTCGGCGATGCCTTCTTCCACGCGAACCGCGTGGCCACCTTGAGCGGATATTGATCACATGGACATTCAATCACTTTTCAGCCTCGAAGGCCGCGTTGCCCTCGTCACCGGCGGCAGCCGCGGGATCGGCAAGATGTTCGTCGAAGGCTTGCTCGCGGCGGGCTGCGCACGGGTCTATATCTCGGCGCGCAAGATCGAGCAGATGCAGGCGACCATCGACGAGTTTGGCGCTGATCGCGTGATCGGCATCCCCGCTGACCTCAGCCAGATGGACGGCATGGTGAGCCTCGCCAACGAGATGAAGGCGCGCGAGAGCCATCTCGATATCCTCATCAACAATGCCGGTGCTGCCTGGGGCCAGCCCTATCTCGAATTCTCCGAGGCCGGCTGGCACCGGACGATGGACCTCAACGTCAAGACGCCTTTCTTCCTGACGCAGAAGCTCCACGATCTGCTGGTCGCAGGCGGCAAGCAGGGGCATCCGGCCAAGGTGATCCATGTCTCCTCGATTGACGGCCAGCGGATCAACCCGTGGGAAACCTATGCCTATCAGGCCTCCAAGGCGGGCCTGATCCAGCTGACGCGGCGCATGGCTGCGCGGCTCATTCAGGACAATATCGTCGTCACCTCGATCGCGCCGGGGGCCTTCCCGTCCGAGATGAACCGCGCCGCCAAGGACGCGCCCGATACTTCGGCGAGCGGCATCCCCGCCAAGCGCATAGGCACGGCCGAGGACATGGCCGCAGCCGCGATCTACCTGTGCAGCCGCGCGGGCGATTATGTGGTGGGCGAAACGCTGACGGTCGACGGCGGCGTGGTCAACGCCCACCTGCCGAGCCACTTCGCCGATCCGGGCGGCGGCCACTAAGGCCCGTCAGCCCCCGCACGACAAGAGGCCCACACCCCCGCAAAGGGATGTGGGCCAGGGAGACGTTGGGGGGAACCCCTCCGTCCGGGTCGCACCGTTTAGGTCGTGTCCGGACCCCCGGGTCCGGTCTTGCCCCCCATGTGCCGCGCCGGCATGGCCCTGTCTGTGATGGCCATCACGGATTTGCAGGCCCCATGCATTTACAAGGCAGGGGCGGGCCGGTTGCAGGTGTATAGCCGGCTCGCGATCGCGGCAGATGGGAGGCGCAGACCATGGACACCCTCGACGAGCTCATCGCCCGGCTTCAACCCGACACGCTGCTGCGCGCGCTCGCGCCCGACCAACTCCAGACGCTGCTGCGCGAGGCCAACCGCCGCGAATTGCGTTCCGGCGAGACGATCATCTCGCAGGGCGACGAGAACGGCGATTTCGCGGTGGTGGTGCTGGCCGGCGGTCTCAAGATCACCATGGTCAGCGCCAGCGGGCGCGAGATCATCCTCAACTATTGCGGCCCCGGCGAGTTGGTGGGGGAAATCGCCATGCTCGACAGCGGCCCGCGCACGGCGACCGTGACGGCGGCTGTCCCCTCGACCGTGGTGCTGCTGCCCTCGCACACCTTCCTCGCGGCGGCGACGGCCAACGCCGCCTCGGCCGCCGGCGTGATGCGCGAGCTCGCACGGCGGGTGCGCCAGCTCAATCTCGTGATCGAGAGCGACCGCACCTTCTCGATGGCCCCGCGCCTCGCCCGCGCGCTGGAACGGCTGATCGACACCGACAGCGCCGACGGGCGGCTGCGCTACGATCCGAGCCAGAGCGATCTCGGCGCCTTTGCCGGCCTTGCGCGGGAAAACGTCAGCCGCCTGCTGTCCGACTGGGAAGCGCAAGGGATCATCGCCCGCACCGGCCGGACCTTGCAGGTGCGCGACCGTGCCTATCTCCAGGCGCTCGCCGAATTCGGCGACGAGGCCTGAGGCCGGATTTCACGGACAGGCAAAGGGCTCTCGGAGCGCTCCCTTACGCGCCGAGGCAGGCGTCGAGCGCGTCGTGGAAATGCTGCACGCGGCTTTCCTCGTCGCTCAGCCACACGCGCTGAAAACCGCTCGAGGCCATGCCCTGCTGCACGCGGGTGAGCAGCGAGATATCCTCGTCGATCGTCACCGTCATGGTCTTGCGGCCCGCGATGATATCCTCGTGGGTGAAGCTGTCGCGCTCCGGACGGCGATAATCGGCGGGACGCGGGCCGTTGAGGCGGAAGTGGGTGCCGATCTCGGGATCATCGCCATCGCCCTTGCGGCGGGCGGCGGCGGCATCCTCCTCGCGCCCGTGGAACTGCACCAGCGTGATCATGTCGAACTGGCTCTTGCCCGGATCATCCGCATCGGGGCGCGAGCGCATCAGCCACGCGCTTTCGGGTGTCACCGACAGGATGATGTTGGGGAACAGGTTGAACTGCCAGATATCACTCAGCTGCGCGTCGCTGAAATCGTCATAGGCCAGCCCCTGCGCCTGCGCGATCGCGCGCTTGGCCTGTTGCAGCGCGGGGCGCACCGCCTCCACCCGCCCGCGATAATCCTCCGGATCGAGCCCAAGCGCCTGCAACTGCATCGACAGCATGTCGGTCGGCACCTCGGGCGTGGGGAAGCCCGAATCCGTCACGCCACCGGGGACATAGACGGCGGTGTGGCCGGACGCGAACAGCTCGAAGGGCGCGGTCGCGCATTCGAACATCCGCCGGTGGATCGGGTGGATGAAGGGGACGTGATAGAGCTCGGCGAAATTGTCGAGGATCGCCTTCCAGTTGCAGGTGTGCGAAACGCTCTGGTCATTGGTGATGCTCATCGCCTCGATCCGGTAGGGCGCGAGGAGATCGTGCACCGGGCCGAGGAATTCGCGCAAGGCCATGCCCCCGGGCGTCAGCCGCACGAAGACAAGGCCGAGCGCCTCCTCCACCTCCACCGCCTGCAACGCCAGCTCGTCCTTGGGCAGGCCGTTGGAAAAGCGCCCCGCGCCCGGCACGCCCTGCAGGCTGCCGTCGAGACCATAGGCCCAGGCGTGATAGGGGCAGACGAACTTGCGCAATGTTCCGAATGGCTCGCTCACCAACCGCGTGCCGCGATGGGTGCAGGCATTGTGCATGGCGCGCAAGCCTCCGTCGATGCCACGCGCGACGATCAGGCTTTCCGCGCCGATTTCGAAGGTGATGAACTGCCCCGGCGCTGCCACATCGCAGGCAAGGCCTGCGACGAGCCATGTCTTGGCCCACAGCTCGGTGCGCTCGCGCTCCATCCATTCGCGCGCAAGATAGCGGTGCTTGTCGAAATTGCGGATCGGGATCGGCGACGTGTCGGGCGCATGGGGGCGCGGACTGGTGGCGGGCATGGCTCTCTCCCGGCTGTCTGGCAGCGATGGCGCAGGGTAAGCCTGCAAGGCGCTTTGCCAGAACTGGCGAATGAAGCAGGGGACGAGCGCACTTGCGGGCGCGCTGCCGTCCCTGCTAGCCTTGCGTCAGGGAGACAGGGGAGGGGATCACCATGCATCAGGGCACCATCGCTGCGGGGCGCAGCGCAGCATGAGCGCGCGGTTGCTGGCCGAGGCGCTCGGCACCTTCTTCCTGTTCGCCACGGTGGTTGGCGCGGGGATCATGGCCGAAAAGCTGGCGGGCGGGAACGTTGCGGTCGCGCTGATCGGCAACACCCTGCCGATTGCCGGGATGCTGTTCGTGATCATCGTCATGCTGGGGCCGATCTCGGGCGCGCATTTCAATCCGGTGGTGACGCTGGTGATGAAGCTGCGCGGCGAGATCGAGAGCGGTGCGGCGCTCGCCTATGTGCTGGTGCAGGTCATCAGCGGCGTGCTGGCGGTGTGGGCGGTGCACCTGATGTTCGAGCTGCCGATCATCCAGATCGCCGATACCCCGCGCACCGGCATCGGCCAGTGGGTGAGCGAGGGGATCGCGACCTTCGGGCTGATCCTCACCATCCTCGCCACGGCCCGTGCCGCGCCCGAGCGGGTGCCGGTGAGCGTCGCGCTCTATATCTTTGCCGCCTGCTGGTTCACCTCGTCGACCAGTTTTGCCAACCCCGCGATCACGATTGCGCGCAGTTTCACCGACACCTTCGCCGGGATCGCGGCGATGGATATTCCGGGTTTCGTGGCTGCCCAGATCGCGGGCGCATTGCTGGCGATGGGCGTGGGCCGGGTGCTGCTGGGGCCGGAGCCCGCAGTCTAGCCCATCAACCCGCGCACAAACGGGATCAGCCCGGTCTGGCGCTGGCGCTTCATGCGTTCGGCCTCGAGGATTGCGCAGACCTTGGCAAAGCACACCTCGACGTCATCATTGATGATGACATAGTCATAGCCGTCCCAGTGGCTGATCTCGGCGCGGGCGCGTTCCATCCGGGCGTTGATGACCTCGGCGCTGTCGGTGGCGCGGCTCTTTAGGCGGCGGTGCAGCTCCTCGATCGAGGGCGGCAGGATGAACACCCGCACCACGTCCTGCTGGTCCTTCTGGTAGAGCTGCTGGGTGCCCTGCCAGTCGATGTCGAACAGGAAGTCCTGCCCTTCCTTCAATCCGGCGCGGATCATCCCCTTGGGCGTGCCGTAGCGGTGGCCGAACACCTCGGCCCATTCGTAGAAATCGTCCTCGTCGATCATCGCCTGGAAGCGTTCGGGCGAGACGAAGTGGTAATGCACCCCGTCCACCTCGCCGGCGCGCGGCGGGCGGGTGGTGGCGGAAACCGACAGGCGGATCTCGTCATCCTTGGCCAGCAGCATCCGCGAAAGCGTCGTCTTGCCCGCACCCGAGGGCGAGGAGAGGATGAACATCAGGCCGCGGCGGTGGAGATGATCGGAAGCGTTGTCTGCCATAGGCCCCGTTGCACCAACATGGGGGCCGAAATCAAGCGCGCTCAGGATTCGCTGTCGGCTGGCGGCAGGACGGGCGGGGCCTTGCGCTTGCGCCGCCGCCCCTCGATCGCCTTGCCGCGATCATAGAGCACCTTGGCCGCGAGCCCGCCCGCGACCACCGCGAGGCCGACCGGCGAGCGGGTGGCAAGGCGGCTTGCCCCCCACAGCGCCAGCGTGCTGGCGATCCCGCGGTTTTCGACCAGTTTCTTCGCTGTGTCGGCCTCAAGCTGGCCGGTCAGCAGGCCCTTTTCGAGCCTGCGCCGCAGCAGATTGCCCGCGCCGCGCAGCACGATGTCGGCAATCACAAGGTTGGTGACCGGATCGGGCGAGGGCAGGCGTGCATCGCCCTGCTTGGCGGGGCCTTCAGCCGTGCCTTTGGGCTTGCGCCGCGCCATCGCGCCTATTTCTTGCGACCGAAATCGATGCTGACAACGTTCGAGCCGTCACCATCGCCGTCGCTCTCGGTGCCGTCATTCTCGGCATCCTCGTGGGCTTCGGGGGCGAGTTCATCCGCCGCGGCCTGGAATTGCAGTCCGAAATCGACCGCCGGATCGACGAAGGCGGTGATCGCGGCGAAGGGAATGGTGAGCTTGGCCGGCACCTGATTGAAGGTGAGGCTGACCGAGAATCCGGCCGCGCCAACCTCCAGATCCCAGAACTTGTTCTGGAGCACGATGGTCATCTCGTCCGGGAATCGCTCGCGCAGATGCGGCGGGATCGAGACCCCCGGCGCGCCGGTCTTGAAGGTGATGTAGAAGTGATGCGCGCCCGGCAAGGTGCCGCCGCCGCCGACGATCGAGCCAAGCACCCGGCCGACCACGGCGCGCAGGGCTTCCTGCACGATCTCGTCGTAGGGGATCAGACTGTCTGGCGTATCGCTGCTCATGATGAGCGAAAGGTGGCGGCGCGCGTCAGTTTGGTCAAGCCTTTACCGCTCCATGTCGCGGGTTTGACAGGGGATAGCGCGCGCAGCTCGCAGGGGCGCTTGTCACCGCCGCCCAGAGGCCTATAGGCTCGCGGATTATGGCCAGCACCCCCGCCCGCACCGGCTCGGTGACACGCAACACCACCGAGACCAAGATCGCCATCGCCGTCAATCTTGACGGGACCGGCGCCTATGACGTCAGCACCGGCATCGGCTTTCTCGATCACATGGTCGAACAGTTCAGCCGCCATTCGCTGATCGACGTAACGATGAAGGTGGAGGGCGACCTCCATGTCGACCAGCACCACACCACCGAGGATTCGGCGATCGCGCTGGGTCAGGCGATTACGCAGGCGCTGGGCGACAAGGCGGGAATCGGGCGCTACGGCGCGGCCTACTCTCCGATGGACGAGGCGCTGAGCCGCGTCGCGCTCGACATTTCCGGGCGGCCCTACCTCGTGTGGAAGGCCAAGTTCACGCAGGAACGCCTCGGCGAATGGGATACCGAGCTGATCGAGCACTGGTTCCACTCCGTGTCGCAGGCCGCGGGCATCACGCTGCACATGGAACTGCTCTACGGCAGCAATAACCACCATATCTGCGAGAGCCTTTACAAGGGCTTCGCCCGCGCGATGCGGCAGGCGGTGGAGCGCGACCCGCGCAAGGGCGAGAGCGTGCCGAGCACCAAGGGGCAGCTCGGTGGCTGAGACTGTCTTCGTTCCTCCCCGTTCCATCGGAATGGGGAGGTGGCAGCCCAAAGGGCTGACGGAGGGGTATGCGGCGCGGGCGGAGTTTACCCCTCCGTCACTGCTGCGCAGTGCCACCTCCCCATCCCGGATCATGTCCGGGACAGGGAGGGACTGATGGCCGAAGTCATCGCCCTCATCGATTACGGGGCCGGCAACCTTCATTCAGTGCATAATGCCTTGAAGGCGGCGGGTGCGCAGGTGACCGTCACCGCCGATCCCTATGTCGTGCGCGCGGCGGACCGGATTGTCCTGCCCGGCGTCGGCAGCTTCAAGGCCTGTGCGGAAGGCCTCAATGCCATTCCCGGCATGGTCGAGGCCATGACCGAGCGGGTGCACGTGGGGGCTGCACCTTTCCTCGGCATCTGCGTCGGCATGCAATTGCTGGCGGATCGCGGGCTGGAGCATGGCGAGACCCCGGGCCTCGGCTGGATTCCGGGCGAAGTGCGGCTGATCGAGCCTTCGGACGCCGCCATCAAGGTGCCGCACATGGGCTGGAACGATGTCGCCATGCTGCCGCACGCGCGCGGCCATGCGGTGATCGAGGAGGGCGAGGCCTATTTCCTCCACTCCTATCACTTCGCCGCGACCGATCCGCACACCATCGCGGCGATGACCGATCATGGCGAGGGGCTTGTCGCAGCGGTTGCGCGCGGCAACATCCTCGGCGTGCAGTTTCACCCGGAGAAGAGCCAGAGCTATGGTCTGGCGACCCTCCGGCGCTTTCTGGAGTGGTATCCGTGATTGTATTTCCCGCCATTGATTTGAAGGGCGGTCAGGTCGTCCGTCTCGCGGAAGGCGATATGGACCGCGCCACGATCTACGGCGATGATCCCGCCGCGCAGGCGCTGATCTTTGCGGAAGCCGGCGCCGAGCATCTCCACGTGGTCGATCTCGACGGCAGCTTTGCGGGCGAAAGCCGCAACCGCGAAGCCGTGGAAGCGATCGTCGCAGCCTTCCCCGGCTATGTGCAACTCGGCGGCGGCATCCGCGATGCGGCGGCGGTGGAGGGGTGGTTCAACCTCGGCGTTGCGCGCGTCGTGATGGGCTCGGCGGCGCTCAAGAACCCCGAATTCGTCAAGGACATGGCGCGCGAGTGGGAGAACGGCATCGTCGTCGCGGTCGACGCGAAGGACGGGATGGTGGCGACCGAGGGCTGGGCGGAAGTCTCCGACGTTCCGGTGACTGACCTCGCCCGCCGCTTCGAGGATGCGGGCGTCGCCTCGCTGCTGTTCACCGACATTGGCAGGGACGGCCTGCTCAAGGGCGTGAACATCGAAGCCACCGTGGACCTTGCTCGCCGCGTCGACATTCCGGTGATCGCCAGCGGCGGGGTGAAGGGGCTGGACGACATCCACATCCTCTCGCTCCACGCGCACGAGGGGATCGAAGGCGTGATCACGGGCCGCGCGCTCTACGAGGGGCGGCTGGACTTGGCCGCGGCAATCGCGATGGGGGCCAGGGCGGCATGACCGTCCGCATCCGCGTCATCCCCTGCCTCGACGTCGCCGATGGGCGCGTGGTCAAGGGCGTCAATTTCGTTGATCTGAAGGACGCGGGCGATCCCGTCGAGCAGGCGCGCGCCTATGATGCGGCGGGCGCGGACGAGCTGTGCTTTCTCGATATTTCCGCCAGCCACGAAGGGCGCGGGACGCTGCTCGACATGGTGCGGCGCACGGCGGAAGTGTGCTTCATGCCGCTGACCGTCGGCGGCGGCGTGCGCTCTGCGGAGGACGCGCGCGCGCTGCTGCTGGCGGGGGCGGACAAGGTGGCGGTCAACTCCGCGGCGGTTGCCCGGCCCGAACTGGTGGGCGAGATTGCCGAGCGCTTCGGCAGCCAGTGCGTGGTCGCCAGTGTGGACGCGCGCCGCACGCCGCGGGGCAATTGGGAAATCTTCACCCATGGCGGCCGCAAGCCCACGGGCATCGACGCGGTCGAATACGCCCGCAAGGTTGCTGACCTTGGCGCGGGCGAATTGCTCGTCACCTCGATGGACGGGGACGGGACGCAGCGCGGCTACGACCTCGATCTGACCCGCGAGATTGCCGATAGCGTCAGCGTGCCGGTGATCGCGAGCGGCGGGGTGGGAAGCCTCGAGCACCTCGTCGAGGGCGTGGTGAAGGGCCACGCCAGCGCGGTGCTCGCCGCCTCGATCTTCCACTTCGGCCACCACACCATTGCCGAGGCCCACGCGGCCCTGAGGGCAGCAGGACTTCCGGCACGCGGTTGAAACTTCGTCATTGCGAGCGTAGCGAAGCAATCCATGAACCGAACCGTTCCGAAAGCGGCGACGTTCAATCCATGGATTGCCGCGTCGCCTGCGGCTCCTCGCAATGACGAGATTGAATACGTGTCAGACACCCTCACTCGCCTCGAAGCGACCATCGCCCAGCGCCTCACCGCCTCGCCGGAGGAAAGCTATGTGGCCAAGCTCCACGCCAAGGGCCTCGCCAAGATCGCGCAGAAGCTCGGCGAGGAAGCGACCGAGGTGGTGATCGCCGCGCTGGCCGGTGACGAGGCCGAGTTGGTGGGCGAGGCAGCGGACGTGATCTTCCACCTGATGGTGCTGCTCGCCGAAAAGGGCGTGCCGCTGGACAAGGTGCTCGCTGAGCTGGACCGCCGCGAGGGCACCTCGGGCATCGCCGAAAAAGCCTCCCGCAAGGACTGACACCCATGCCGATCGACCCGACCCTGCCCTATGACGACGCCAATATCTTCGCGAAGATCCTGCGCGGGGAAATCCCCTCGCGGAAGGTCTACGAGGATGATTGGGCCTTCGCCTTCGAGGACATCAACCCGCAGGCCGAGGTGCACACGCTGGTGGTGCCCAAGGGGGCTTATGTCAGCTGGGACGATTTCTCGGCCAAGGCGTCCGACGCGGAAATCGGCGGCTTCGTGCGCGCTGTCGGCGAAGTCGCCCGCATGAAGGGGCTGGTCGAACCCGGCTACCGCCTGCTCGCCAATATCGGCACGCATGGCGGGCAGGAAGTGCCGCACCTCCACGTCCACATCTTCGGCGGCCAGCCTTTGGGACCGATGATCGCGCGGCGTTGATCGCGGACAGGACTCGTTTCACCGCCGTTCATCGACAAATCGCAACACCTGCCTTTGCAGCGATTCCCCGCTGCGCTAGGTGAGCGCAGATGATCTCTCCCAACCCTCCCGGCGGCATTCTTGACGGGGCGCGGCACCTCTATGCGGTGCGCGTCTATTACGAGGATACCGACCTTTCGGGGATCACCTACCACGCCAATTATCTGCGCTGGTTCGAGCGGGCGCGGTCCGATCTGCTGCGGCTGCTCGGGATCGACCAGCGCGCGGCGATCGAGACGGGTGAGGGCGCCTATGCCCTGTCCGAGGTGAACCTTCGCTACCTGCGCCCGGCCAAGCTCGACGATGATGTGGTGATCGAAACCCGCTGCACCGAGCTGGGCGCGGCCTCGTGCCGGATGCACCAGATCGCGAGACGGGGCGACGAGATGCTGTGCGAGGCGCACCTGCGCGTCGGCTTCATCACCCTCGATGGCCGCCCGCGCCGTCAGCCTGCCGCATGGCGGGATGCTTTTGCAGACTTCATGAACAAGGAAACCTGATCCCGTGACGCTTGGCTTTCTCAGCGCCGCCGCTTCTGCCGCCGCTCCGACCCGGCTCGATCCGGTCGAACTGTTCCTGCAGGCCGATATCATCGTGCAGGCGGTGATGCTCGGCCTGATCCTCGCGAGCGTGTGGGTGTGGACGATCATTGTCTCCTTCAGCATGCGGATCGGCAAGCTCGGCAAGGCCTCGCGCGCCTACGAGGATGCCTTCTGGAGCGAGCACGACACCGAGGCCCTCGTCAGCAAGCAGCAGCGCAAGGAAGTGCCCGCCGCACGCGTGGTCGGCGCGGGGCTGGACGAATGGAAGAAGTCTACCGCCAAGCAGCCGGTTGACCGCGAGGCGACCCGCCAGCGCATCGGCGCGGCGATGGAAAGCCAGGTCGCCGAGGAGGCGGACGAGCTTGCGGGCAGGCTCAATTTCCTCGCCACGGTCGGCTCGGTCGCGCCCTTTGTGGGCCTGTTCGGCACGGTGTGGGGGATCATGAACTCCTTCTTCCAGATCGGCGCGCAGCAGAGCGCGAGCCTCGCAGTCGTGGCCCCCGGCATTGCCGAAGCGCTGTTTGCAACCGCCATCGGCCTGTTCGCGGCGATCCCCGCCGTCATCGCCTACAACCGCTTCTCGGGCGCGGTGAATGTCTATGAGGCCAAGCTCCAGCGCTTTGCCGACAAGGTCCATGCCGGCCTGAGCCGCGAGTTGGACCGGGTGTGATGGGGATGGGTGTTTCCTCCTCCTCCCGCAGCCGCGGCAAGCGCTCGCGCCGGGCGGCGATGGCCGAGATCAACGTCACCCCGCTGGTGGACGTGATGCTGGTGCTGCTGATCATCTTCATGGTCACGGTGACGCTGCCTGCGGTTGGCGTGCCGGTGGAACTGCCCGAAAGCCGCGCCGCACCGGTCGAGGAAAAGCCGGACCAGATCACCATCTCGATCGACCGGGCGGGCGTCATCTATATCGAGGACGAGCCGGTCGCGGCGGGCGCGCTTCCGCAAGCGCTGGAAGCTCTCAAGCGCGGGGGCGAGCCGGAGCCCCTGGTGGTACTGCGCGGAGATCGCTCGCTTGATTACGGACGGGTGATGCGGGTGATGGGCGAGCTGGGCCGCGCTGGCTTCACCTCGATCTCGCTGGTCACCGACGGTTCAGTTTCGGCCCCATAGTCCGGTACGCATCATGGGAGAGATCGCGCTTCGCAACGAGGAGAAGGTCGGCCTGCTGGCAGCATTGGTGCTGCACGGCGCGCTGGTGACCGTGCTGCTCATGCAGACGGTGCGCTCCGAGGTCGCGGTGTTCCCTGATCGCATGACGGTGAGCCTTGCGACCGAAGTGGGGTTGGAGGCGCAATCGCCCGATCCGGTGGCCGAGAGCCGCGCGGCCATCGCCCCGACGCTGGCGGAGGATCCCGCGCCCGCGCCTGAAGCGGCCAAGCCCGCGCCGCCCACCCGCGTCCAGCCCGCCCCGCCGCCGAAGCCCGTCACCCGCACCGCCACCCAGCAGCCCGCGCCGACGCGTGACCGCTCGCGCCCTGATCGCACCGCGCCAAAGCCCGCCGCCACGCCTGCCAAGGCGGCGGCCAAGGGCGGGGGCAGCCGGATCGGGGACGACTTCCTCGAAGGCAAGGGCAGCTCCACCACCACCACCGAAACCCGCGCCCCTGCGGCCAAGTTCGGCGCGCAGGAGGCTGCGGACCTGCGCTCGGCGATCACCCGCCAGATCAAGCGCAACTGGACGGCGCCCAACGGGGTGGAGGCCGAATTGCTGGTGTCGGTGGTCAGCTGGAAGCTCAATCCCGACGGGACGCTCAAGGGCCGCCCGACGTGCCGCACCAACCCGAGCAGCATCACCGAAGCCAACCGTCCGCAGGCCGCGCTCCATTGCGAGCGGGCGATCCGTGCGGTGCAACTCGCCGATTTCTCCAAATTGCCCGATCAGTTCTATAGTCGCTGGGACGATCTCGAATGGCAATTCGACCGAAGGCTCTGACATGACCAAGACATTCTTCCTCCTCACTGCCGCCCTGCTGGCCGCGCCCGCCATGGCGCAGGACTTGGGCGCGCCCATCGGGGAAGATCAGCGGGTCGAGAGCGTGACGGTCGAAGGCGAGGACGCCGACGGCCCGCTGCGCGGCACGGTGACCGACGAAAGCGCATGGTCGGACATCGGCATCGCCATCCCCGCCTTCGCCACTGACCGCGAGCGGGCTACCCCCGCCAACGAGGCCGGCACCGGCGCGCTGGGCCGCGAGATTGCCCGCGTCATCACCGCCAACCTGCGCAACAACGGGTTGTTCAAGCCGGTCGGCCCCGACAGCCTGCCCCAGCCCGCCTTCCCGCAGATCACCGCGCCCGAATTCAGCACCTGGAGCGGGCGCAGCGCGGAGATGCTGGTGCACGGCTATGTCCGCGCGCGTGACGATGGCCGGCTGGTGGTCGGCTGCTACCTCTATGACGTCGCCTTGCAGCAGCAGCTGGTGCGCGAGGGCTGGGTGGTGGGCCCGGCCGACTGGCGGCGCGCGGCGCACAAGTGCTCCGACCTCATCTTCAGCCGTTTGACCGGCGAGAGCCCGTTCTTCGACAGCCGCATCGCCTATATCGCCGAGACGGGGCCGAAGGATGCCCGCGTCAAGCGCCTTGCGGTGATGGATTCGGACGGGGCGAACCACCGCTTCCTGACCTTGGGCAGCGCCACCGCGCTCACCCCGCGCTATTCGCCCGACTATTCGAAGATCCTCTATCTCTCATACGTCGACGGCAATCCGCGCATCTATGTCTATGACCTTGGCACCGGCAAGCAGACGCTGGTGACCGAGAACAAGAGCCCGACGCTCGCCCCGCGCTGGTCGCCCGATGGCAAGTCGATCCTCTATTCGATGGCGGTTGCGGGCAATACCGAGATCTACCGCGTGCCCGCCACGGGCGGGGCGAGCGTCAAGCTCACCAACTCGCCCGGCATCGACGTGGGCGGCAGCTACTCGCCCGATGGCAGCAAGATCGTGTTCGAGAGCGACCGTTCGGGCAGCCAGCAGTGCTACATCATGAATGCCGATGGTTCGAACCAGCGCCGCATCAGCTTCTTTGGCGGGCGCTGCGCCACGCCCGAATGGAGCCCGCGCGGCGACCAGATCGCCTTCACGCGCATTGCCGGCGATTTCAACGTCGCGGTGATGAGCCCCACCGGCGGGAACATGCGCGTGCTGACCAAGGGCTGGCAGGACGAGGCGCCGACATGGGCGCCCAATGGCCGCATCATCCAGTTCTTCCGCACCGAGGCGAACACCGGGCGTTCGGGCATCTGGCAGGTGGACCTGACCGGTGAGAACGAGCGCCGCCTGCCGACCCCGGTTGACGCCTCCGATCCGGCCTGGGGCCCGATCCGCCCCTGAGCCAGCAACGCGCCGAACCCTTCACCCCGAATGACAAGCCGAAAGGAACCATCATGAACACCAAGCTTGCCACCGCTCTGCTGCTGGCCTCGGCCACCGGCCTTGCCGCCTGCGCCAAGAAGCCGCCCGAGCAGCTGCCCCCGCCGCCCTCGCAGACGGTGACCCAGCCGCAGACCCGCCCGCAGGTCCAGCCGACCGGGCCGAGCGTCGGCACGCAGGCGCACTTCGCCGCGGCGGTCGGCGGATCGACCACGGTCTATTTCGATACCGACAAGTACAACATCGATTCGCAGGATGCCGCCGCCTTGCAGGCGCAGGCGCAGTACTTCGCACGCTATCCGCAGGTCACCTTCACCATCGAAGGCCATGCCGATGAACGGGGAACGCGCGAATACAACATCGCGCTGGGCGAAAAGCGCGCGACTGCGGCGAAGAACTTCCTCGTCAGCCTCGGCGTCGATCCGGGCCGCATCGCGGTGGTGAGCTACGGCAAGGAGCGCCCCGTGGCGCTCGGTTCGGACGAAACCTCGTGGGCGCGTAACCGCCGCGCCGCGAGCGTGATCATCAACTGATGATCAGCTGTTGTGCAGGTCGGGCGAAAGTCCGGCCTGCACCTCGAAGGGCGCAGGCGCCGCGGGCGCCTCGATCCCGGCCAGATCCCGCGCGCCCGTGACGATGCACAGCCCGGCAAGGGCGAGCACGGAAAACAGGCTGGAGAGGGTCAGTTGCTGGCTCATCGGATCTTCTGCTTGGCGGAACGGGAACGATTCCGCGCGCGGTGGTTATCTTGCAATGCAACATTTCACATTGCAACTGGTTCCCGCATTCTCACGGCTTTCCAACATCGGCCACTGCGCCTAGATGGGACGCGTGACTCCATCGACCAACGACATGACGCCCGGGGCGAACCCGTGAGCCGCGCGCGCCGCTCGATGGACTGGGGCTTTCCGCGCTGGCGGGGCTATGGCTCCTCGCAGGACGCGGTCAATGTCCGCATCTGCGATCGCCACGGCTGCGACGAGCCGGGCAATTGCCCCGCGCCCAAGGCGCCCAACAGCCGCGACCGGTGGTATTTCTGCCAGAAGCACGCGGCCGAATATAATTCGCGCTGGGACTATTTCGAAGGCCTCGAAGCCGCCGAGAAGGAAGAACGCGCCCGCGCCGAAAGGGCCGAGAATGCGGGCTATGCCGAGGCGGCGCATTACGGCTGGGCGGGTTCGGGCGACGGATCACGCAGCGCGGATGAAATGCGCGCGCTGGAAGTGCTGGGGCTGGAGGCCGACGCCGATTTCGCCGCCGTGAAGAAAGCGTACCGCGCCCGCGCCAAGGAAGTGCACCCCGATGTGAAGCCGGGCGATGCCGAGGCGGCCAAGCAGTTCCAGCTGATCCAGACCAGCTACGAAGTCCTGCGCGCCGCCGAAGAACGCCGCGAGTGGCGGGGCTGAGCGCCTAGGGCTGCGGCCCCGCGAAGCCCTTGCCTTTGCTGTCGATCTGCGGATCGGGGTTGTCGTTCCACCACGCCACATCGGTCCACGGGCGCACGTCGATCTCGTGGGTCCAGCAATTGCGCGGCTGGTGGGCGAGGTGCCAATAGGTTTCGGCCAGCACCGCCGGATCGATGATGCCTTGCGCGCCCTTGTTCGCCTTGAAGGTCTCGTAGCGGTCTCCGAGGAGCTTGCCGAGCGTGTCGGGCGCATCGACTGCGCCGTCGACCACCACGTGGGCGACATGGACGCCCTTGGGGGCAAACTCGGCGTTCAAAGTCTGGCACAGCATCCGCCGCCCGCCCATGGCTGCGGCATGGCTGTGCTGCCCGGCATTGCCGCGCATCGCTGCCGTGGCCGAGGTGACCAGCAGCGTGCCATGCGCGCCGGTCTTGGCGCGCTCCACCATCGCCGGGAACAGCGCATGGGCGAGGCGGAACACCCCGTAGGTGCCGAGCCGCCAGCCGAGCTCGAAAATGCGGTGCGGGGTCGCCTCCAAGGGCCGGTTCCCGATCTGCGCGCCGAGATTGTAGAGCGCTGTGTGGATCGGGCCGACATCGCGTTCGGTGCGCGCGACCAGCTCCTCGATCGCGCCGTCCTCCGCCGCATTGAGCAGCGTGCCGCTGGCCGAGCCGCCCGCCGTTTCGATCTGGCCGACCAGCCGCTGGAGCCCCGCCTCGTCAGAGCGGCGCGCCATGACCGCGTGATAGCCCCCCGCAGCAAAGCGCATGGCGGCATTGCCCCCGATCCCGGCCCCCGCGCCGATCACCAGAAACACGGGCTTGCGGCTGTCGGTCATGCGAAGTCTCCCCTCAGATCAGGCTGGTGATGCCCCATACCACGCCGACCAGCAGGAACACGCCTGCCAGATCAAGCAGCGCACCGGCAGCGACCATGCGCTCGATCCGGATCCGGCCCGTGGCCCATGCAATCGCATTGGGGCCGGTGCCGGCGGGGAGCATGAAGCCCCAGCTTGCCGCGAGCGCTGCGGGCAGGGCAAGCAGCACCGGATCAGCTCCGAGCGCGACCACCAGCGCGGCGACCACCGGGACGATCCCCGTCGCGGTCGCGACATTGCTGGCGAATTCGGTGATCACGATCACCAGCGCCGTGACCGCCAGCGCGACGAGCACCGGCGGCCATGTGCCGAGCGGCAGCAGCGCCTGCCCCAGCCAGTCGGTGAGACCCGAAGCCTGCATCCCGCCTGCCAGCGCCAGCCCGCCGCCGAACATGAAGATCACGCTCCACGGCGCATGGCGCGCCTCGTCCCACACCAGCAGGGTGCGGCCCGTGCCGTCGGGCAGGAGGAACAGCGCGAGCGCCGCGAGCACCGCGATCGTGCCATCGGTCCATGACCCGGGCGGCAGCAGCGGGGCGACGAGCGGCTGGGTGACCCAGCCCAGAAATGTCAGCGCGAACAGCAGCGCGAGCCGCTGCTCGGCGCTGCTCCAGCCCGCATCACTGGCAATCGCGGCGCGGGCGCTGGCAATGTCGAAGGGATGCGCGCCCACCTTCTGCACCCGGGCGATGATCCATGCTGCGAGCGGAATGCTTAGCAGCACCAGCGGAATGCCGTAGAGCGACCACTGGACAAAGCTGATCCGCACGCCGGCGATGTTCTCCAGCAGCCCCAGCGAAATCGCATTGGTGGGCGAGCCGACGATAGTGCCCAATCCGCCGATGCTGGCGGCAAAGGCGATCCCCATCGGCAGGGCGCCCGAGATGCCGTCTTGCTGAACGCCATGCCCAGCCTCACTGGAAGGCGTGCCCGCCTCCAGCACTGCCAGCGCCATCGGCATCATGATCAGCGCGGTCGAGGTGTTGGAGATGAACATCGATATGAGCGCGGCCGAGATCATGAAGGCAAACAGCAGCCGCCCCGGCCCGCCGCCGCTCCCCACCATTCGCAGGATCGCAAGGCTCAACCGCCGGTGCAGGCCGGTGCGCTCGATGGCGAGAGCAATGAAGGCCCCGCCCAGCAGCAGGAACAGGATCGGGGAGTAGTAATCACCCGCCGTCTCCTCGGCGCTGGCTACCCCGGCGAGCGGCAGGACGAGGAAGGGCAGCAGCGCGGTGACCGCCATCGGCACGGCCTCGGTCATCCACCACACGGCCATCCACACGGTCAGCCCCGCCACCAGCCACGCCCCCGGCGCCATGCCCGCCGGCGGCGGCAGCAGCGCGGCGAGCGCAAAGGCCAGCGGGCCCAGCACCAGCCCGGCACGTTGCAAAACCGCTGTCTGTGCCTGTTCCCCCGCCATCACCAGGGGAGGTAACAGCCGAGCGCCCCCCGCGGCAAGAGCGGCGCGGGGCTTCGTGCGCCTATTTGACTTCCGACTTGTCGGCCGGATCGCCGGGCAGATCGATATTGCTGAAGGTCACCGTGCCGGTGCGGCCCTGGCGGATGATCTCCTGGAATTTGGTCTCGCGCTCCTTGAGCAGCGCGGCCATGCTCTGCGGGATGCGGAAGCTGGTGGAGACCCCGTTCGAGGTGATGTTCTGGTAGCTCGGCTCGCGCACGCCGCCTTCCAGATCGGCGATGTCATATTCGGCCACCACCGGCTCGGCTCCGCTGGTGCTGGCGAGCAGGGCGCTGGTCTTCTCGTCGGAATAGCGCGCGAGGTGGGCGCGCAGATCGCGCTCGAAATCGGGGAAGAAGAAGGGGGCGGCCTCCTTGTAGAGCTCGGACACCTGCAAGCGCCCGCCCAGCTCCTGCGTGCCGCGCAGCGAGTTCACGAAATCCGCCGCGCCGCGCACCAGCAGCCGCCCGACATTCTCGGCGTTGAAGGCCTCGCGCTGCAATGACGGCCCGCCGATCTCGCCGCGCCAGAAGCCGTAGATCACCGCCGGATCCTTCCAGTGGCGATAGACGATCTTCTCGCGGATATCGCGGGGGCTGAGCCTCACCCCTTCCACGGTGATGAAGCGCGCCTCGTCCAAGTGCACGCCATCGATCAGGATCTCGCGCGGCTGGCGGATCGGCCAGGCCAGCGCGATCTGTTCCACCAGCGCGACATTGTGGAGGTTGATCCAGTAGGCCAGCTGCTCGTTGCGCGGCAGGGCCTGGATGTCGACGATGGTGGCAGTGTTCTCCAGATCCCGGCGATATTCGGAGAAGCTGGCGATCACGTCGCGGTCGAGGAAGCTGAACATCACGCGCGTGCCTTCGAGCCGGTAGCGCGAGACATGGCCGTACTGGCGGCGGGTGCCGAAGCTGGGATCGGGGCGCGGGGCGCTTTCGCGCAGTGACGGGCCCATCGAGACCACGATGTTCTTCATCGCCTCGTCCCAGATCGAATAGTCGATCCCGTCGTTGTTGGGATTTTGCGAGGGGATGAAGGTCGCCAGCTGCGCCTCGCTCGGTGCGGCCTGTGCCTGCGCTGCGGCAGGGGCAGCAAGAGCGGCCAGCGCGGCGGCGGCCAGCAGGGCGGTGCGGATCGTGGGCAGCATGAGCGGGGGTGTTCCTGAAGCGGGGTGCGGGAGTTCCGGGGGGGGGGGGCACGGCAAGTCTGGCCAAGGCGGCTCTGACGAGGGGACAAACGACGCCGGAGCGCCTTGGTGCCCGCCCAATAGCAGATTGGCGCGCAAAGGTGTTGCCGCCAATCGTCTGGCGTGGGCGGTTTATCGAGCCGGATTGCTGTTGGTCGGACAGGTGCCAGCAAAAAGGGGCAGGCCTGCGCGGCCCGCCCCTCTTGCTATGTGCCTGTGGGTGCAGCCTATTTGGGCGCGAGCACCATCAGCATCTGGCGGCCTTCGAGGCGCGGGAAGGCTTCGACCTTGGCGACTTCGGCGACATCGTCCTGCACCCGCTTGAGCAAGTCCATGCCGAGGTGCTGGTGCGCCATTTCGCGCCCGCGGAAGCGCAGGGTGATCTTCACCTTGTCGCCATTGTCGATGAACTTGGTGACGTTGCGCATCTTCACGTCATAGTCGTGCGTGTCGATGTTCGGACGCATCTTCACTTCCTTGATGTCCTGCGTCTTCTGGCTCTTGCGCGCGAGGTTGGCCTTCTTCTGGGCCTCGTAGCGATACTTGCCGACATCGAGGAACTTGCACACCGGCGGGTCCGCGTTGGGGGACACTTCGACGAGGTTGAGGCCCTTCTCGTTGGCCTGCTCGATCGCTTCGCGGGTGTACATCACGCCAAGGTTTTCGCCTTCGTCATCGATGACGCGGACCTTGGGGACATTGATCATGTTATCAAAACGCGGGCCGCTTTTTACGGGCGGGGCCAACGAGCGCCGGGGTGGACGTGATATGGGGTGTTCTCCTGTTGTGGCTTCGTGCCTGCGCGCTCCTTAGTCCGAAACGCGTGAGAAGGCTAGGTGGAGTCTTACGCCGCCGCCTGCCACAGCGGAAAGCGGGCGATGCGGCCCTTGGCGGGCATCAGCGCTTCGATGGCACGCGCGGGTTGCAGCGCGCCGAGGATCTCGGGGTGGGCGGCGTCGAGCCCGCCGGTGAGGGCGCCGAAAGCGGGCAGGATCATGCGCTCGCTCCCTCCGGCCCCGCGCCCAAGAACTGCACAGGGGCGGGCGATATGGCGATTGCGGACATTGGCGCGCAGCTTGGGGTGGTAGTGGCCCGAGAGTTCCGGCGCGGTCTCTCCGGCGCGGGCTTCGTGGCGCAGGATCACGCCGCTCAGTTCCAGCTCGGGCACAATCGTCCCGCCGAAGCCGCGCGGCAGTTCCTCGTCATGGTTGCCGGTGATCCACACCCAGTCCAATGCCCGCGTCAGCGCCTCCAGCATCCCGGTGCAATGCGCATCGAGCCTTAATGCGCCCGCGTCATCATGGAAGTTGTCGCCCAGCGTGATCACCCGCCTTGCACCCGTCGCCCGCACCGCATCGGCGAGCCGCTCGAGCGTATCGCGGCTGTCATAGGGCGGGAGCATAGACCCACGCGCCGCGAACCAGCTCGCCTTCTCCAGATGCAGGTCTGCCACCAGCAGCGCGCGCTCCGCCGGCCAGTAGAGCGCGCGCCCTTGCCCGAGAGCAAGCTCGTGTCCGGCAAAGGCAAAGGGGGCGAACATAGCGCGAACCATTGCCCGTTATTGCCCGCAAAGATTCGCCTTGGCAACCGGTTGCCGGGACTTGCGGCCAGCGCTGGCTCGCCTATGGTGCGCAGAAACTGACGGACGGGGATGTATGACGGACTGGACACCTTACACCGAGCGCGCGCGCGTCTGGTTCGAAGACCTGCGCGACCAGATCTGCGCCGAATTCGAGGCGATCGAGCGCGAGGCCGGCTCTGACGCGGCCTTCCAATACACCCCGTGGCAGCGCGAAGAGGCGGGCAATCCCGATCCCGGCGGCGGCACCCAGGGCCTGATGAAGGGCAAGGTGTTCGAGAAGGTCGGCGTCAATGTCTCGACCGTGCGCGGCAGCTTCGCCAAGGAATTTGCAGGCTCGATCAACGGGGCGAGCGCCGACAATCCCGGCTTTGTCGCCACCGGCATCAGCCTTGTCGCGCACATGAGCAACCCGCACGTCCCCGCGGTGCACATGAACACCCGCTTCCTCACCACCACCAAGGCGTGGTTCGGCGGCGGCGCGGACCTCAATCCGCCGATCCCCTATGCCGAGGACACGGCCGAGTTCCACGCCGCGATGCAGGCCGCCTGCGATCCGCACAACGAAAGCTATTACGAGCGCTATTCCAAGTGGGCGGAGGAGTATTTCTACATCCCCCACCGCCAGGTCGGACGCGGGGTGGGCGGCATCTTCTGCGACCATCTCGAATGTCCCGATGATGCCGCATGGGAGCGCAATTTCGCCTTCATCCAGGATATCGGCAAGCAGTTCCTCGCCGCCTTCCCCGCCATCGTCAGGAAGCGCATGGGCACGCCCTTCGACGCCGCTGATGAAGCGCGGATGTTCGAATACCGGGGTCGCTATGCCGAGTTCAACCTCGTCTATGACCGGGGCACGATCTTCGGCCTCAAGACCGGCGGCAATATCGACGCGATCCTGATGAGCCTGCCGCCGCGCGCCACGTGGAGCTAGCGCGCGCGGTGCAACAGACGCGCCGGACTGCGGCTTTCTTCGCACTTGCGGCAAAGCGCCCCCGCGCTCATATTCGCTGACGATGCTGCGCCAGTACGAACTCGTCGAGAAAGTCCTCGATTACGATCCCCATGCCGACGAGGGGATGCTGAACCGCGCCTATGTCTACACCGTGCAGAAGCACGGCAGCCAGAAGCGCGCCAGCGGGGACCCCTATTTCTCGCACCCCGTCGAAGTCGCCGGTCTGATGACCGATCTGAAGCTCGACATGGCGACGATCATCACCGCGCTGCTGCACGACACGGTCGAAGATACCCTCGCCACGATCGAGGATATCGAGGCGCACTTTGGCCCCGAAGTCGCGCGGCTGGTGGACGGGGTGACCAAGCTCTCCAAGATCGAGGCCATGCCCGAGAACGAGCGCGCGGCGGAGAACCTGCGCAAGTTCCTGCTCGCCATGTCGGAAGACATCCGCGTGCTGCTGGTCAAGCTCGCCGACCGCCTGCACAACATGCGCACGCTCCACTTCATCAAGAACCCGGACAAGCGCAAACGCATCGCCCGCGAGACGATGGATATCTACGCTCCCCTCGCCGAGCGGGTGGGGATGTATGAATACATGCACGAGATGCAGGCGCTGGCCTTCCGCGAGCTGGAGCCGGAGGCCTATGCCACCATCACCGGGCGGCTCGAACAATTGCGCTCGCAGGCCGGCGGGCAGGTGGGCGCCATCGCGCTCACCATCAAGCAGCGCCTTGCCGAAGCGGGCCTCAAGGTCGAGGTGCAGGGCCGCGAGAAGCACCCGTTCTCGATCTGGCACAAGATGGCCGAACGCCATGTCAGCTTCGAACAAGTCACCGATATCATGGCCTTCCGCGTCCTCACCGAGACCGAGGAGGATTGCTACCGCGCGCTGGGCATCCTGCACACCACGTGGCAATTCCTGCCTGGGCGCTTCAAGGACTATATCTCGACGCCCAAGTCGAACGGCTACCGTTCCTTGCACACCTCGCTGATGTACGAGAATTCGATGCGCGTCGAAGTGCAGGTGCGCACCCGCGAGATGCACCGCACCAACGAATTCGGCCTTGCGGCGCACTGGGCCTACAAGCAGGGCGACAAGCCCGATGGTGCGGTGGGCTGGCTGCGCGATCTGATCGAGATCGTCGATGCCAGCCATGATGCCGAAGAGCTGCTCGAACACACCCGCATGGCGATCTATCAGGATCGTATCTTCGCCTTCACCCCCAAGGGCGCGCTGTTCCAGCTGCCCAAGGGCGCGACCGCGGTGGATTTCGCCTTCGCGGTCCACACCAAGCTCGGGATGCAGACCGCGGGCGCGAAGATCAACGGGCGGCATATGCCGCTGCGCACCCCGCTCAACAACGGCGATGTGGTGGAGATCATCAAGAACCCCCACGCCGCCCCGCAATTGTCGTGGCTGGCCTTTGTCGTCACCGGCAAGGCGCGCGCCGCGATCCGCCGTTCGGTGCGCCTGAAAGAGCGTGACGAGGTCGCCGCGATCGGCTCGAAACTGTTCGACGAGATCGCCGCCCGCGTGCCCGCGCGCATCGGCAAGAAGGCGATCCGCGCCGCGGTGGAACGGCTCGGCATGGAGGAGCCCGACGACCTCATGTACGCGATCGGCGCCGCCAAGGTGACCGACCGCGAGGTGATGGAAGCCCTTGTCCCCGGCTGCACCGCTGGCGCCGATGACGGCGAGCAGTGGGAACGGCGCGAGCGCGCGATCTCGATCCGCGGCCTGACGCCGGGCGTCGCCTTCGATCTTGCGCCCTGCTGCCATCCCGTGCCGGGTGATCGCATCGTCGGCATCCGCCGCAAGGGCGAGACGGTGCTCGTCCATGCGATCGACTGTCTGGAACTCGCCAGCGGCGTGGACAGCGACTGGATCGACCTTGCCTGGGGCAACCAGTCCTCCGGCGCGACCGGCCAGCTATCGGTGACGATCTACGACCGGCTGGGAACGCTTGCCGAAATGGCGGGCATCTTTGCCCAGAACAAGGCCAACATCATCACGCTGATGCAGGCCCAGATCGATCATCCTTTCGTCACCTACGATATCGAAGTCGAAGTGACGGATTCGGCGCACTTGAACCGCATCATCAGCGCCCTGCGCGCCAGCGACGCCGTGGCGCAGGCCGAACGACAGTAGCCCCCCATTCGTCATCCCGGCGAAGGCCGGGACCCAGAGCGGCCATGGGCCCCAGCCTGCGCCGGGGTGACGATGATGGATCAAGGCTGGTCCATGGATTGCTTCCCCCCGATCAAGTCCGCGCTCGCAATGACGACTAAGGCGCCGCCCGCCGCACCGGCACGCGGATGTTGCAGATATCCGCCCCGCCTGCGGGGGCGATGAAGAAGGGATCGCGGCGGTTCGCGATGGCCTCGGCATACCGGATGAAGGTTCCGCTGTCGGTCGAGAGATATTCGAAGGCCGGTTGCTCGGCAGATGGCAGGTCGCTCGCCACCCTTACGCTGAGGATCGGGGTGCGCTTGCCCGCTTCATGGGCGGCGTAGAAGCCCAGTTCGCCCTTGCCACGCGGCAGGCTGGAGAGGTGCTCCATCCCCTCGATCACGCGGCCCACAAGCGCGATGTTGCGATCCAAGTGGCGCGGCGCATGGCCGATCACGGTGTAGAGCTCCGCGCCCGAACCGGTGTCGGGAGAGTAGTTCCGCCCCACGCCGACCATGCCGTAGCAGTGGACGGGCCAGAACCTCTCGTCCTCGCCAGCAAATGGCCAACCCTGCGTAAAGGCCGAGAACGCCGAATAACGGTCAGCCAGCGCTGCGCGCCCCTTCTGGCTCTGCTCTGGTTCCGGCAAGGCGGCGAGAGCTTCGAGATCGACCCCGGCAGTCACCAGCCCCGTGACCGTAGCCGCGCCTTGCCTTATGCCACGATCTGCAGCTCCCGCAGGAACGAAGGATGCGGCCGTATACTCCGCCTCCCCCATCACCTTCAGCCCCTCGGGCAGTGGCTTGGGCTTCCCCGTCGCCTCGGGGTTGTCGTAATTGGGATCGCCCCACTGGGTGACGTAATTGTCCTGCACGCGGTTGACCGAGATATTGTCGTACCACTTGGCGCGGGCGAACAGCTTGATGTTGTGGATCCAGCCCAGCGAGAACGGCGCAGGCATCAGCTGGATCACCACTGTGCGTGGGCGGCCCTCGGCATCCGGGGCGAGAGTCATTACCAGCAGGTCCTCGGCCGCAATCGCCACCCAGTCGCTCTTCGGCGCGGCGGCGACGATTTCCGGCGGGGTCGGAATTGCGGGCTTGGCGCTCTCCTGAGCGTAGGCGGGCAGGGCGAGGGCGAGGGCCGCCGATGCGGCAAGGATGGCTCTGTGCATGGGCGAAGTGTGCCACGCGCAAGGCTGCGCCGCCAGCCTCGGTTTGGGGGGCGCAAAAGGGGGCTTTCCTACATTGGCAGCGCGCGCGATAGGTCGTGCACAGGCCCGGGCTGCGGCGCGCGTGTTTTTCCGGCGTGAAACATTGCTCCCGCGCGGGAAAATGGCGGAATTCTGCGAAAAAGCGGGGCCAAATCCAACATGCCAAGGCTGTTCCAGACCCGCTCCAGACCCCCCTTAGCCCCGGTTTGACCCCCTCTTGACCCCCTCATAGCCCCCAATTGGGCCGATGTTTCACGCTTCCAGCCCGGCTTTGGGCACAGGCAAAAGGGCTGCAAATTGTAGGACAAGCAAAAACCCCTTTCCGCGCGCAGATGGGCAGAAAGGGGTTCATGCGACAGGCTTCGTAGGGAATGCCATTCCGCGCAAGCCTGAAGCGCGCGACTCCCATACCACGATTTCCCGGCTCCCACCAATCTACAGCGCCTTGCGGAGCCCGCGGTTCGTCGCTAGTGCGCCCTCCTTGTCCTAAGGGGCATGCGGAGCAGTGGCCGAGTGGTCGAAGGCGCACGCCTGGAAAGTGTGTATACGTCAAAAGCGTATCGAGGGTTCGAATCCCTCCTGCTCCGCCAACGCACCGAGTTGCGAAACAAACTGTCTCCCCCGATCATGGCCGATAGCCATGGCCCCTCAAAAACCAATGAATTTCCGTTACTTAAGGACAGAATAGCTCTTTGCCGCCATCTACCTGCTGGCCGGGGCTGAGTTTGGAGAACCGACGGCCTACCAAGAGCATCACAAACTCCAAGCGGAATCGCGAAGCTTAAAGTCATGAAAATCAGCTATTTATGCCGACTAAACCTTTTAAGCAGAGGTTTGGTCGGTAAGCTGATCTGGCTGCATGCCGCGACCTACGCCAATGGCGTAGGTCGGATCAAAAATGGCAGGCAGAGATGAAGCACCAGACAATACCCCGAAAAGAGCTAAATGTTACAATCACTTTCCTGGATGCAGACAACACAAGCGCCCGCAGACACCATGCGAACATACCATCGGTCGACGTGACAGCGATCAGGCAAAGAACCGGCTTATCTCAGAGCGACTTCGCCGCCAGCATTGGTGTTCCGGAAGGCACCCTTGTAAACTGGGAACAAGGTCGCCGGCAGCCGTCTGGGGCGGCCAAGGTGTTACTTGCCCTGCTGGCAAAGAAGCCCAATCTCGTAGTGCAGCTTTATCGTTCGCCGCAGCCTCGGCAGCGATGGGCGCCGGGACGTCCAGATCCCAGCACCATGACCGCAGATGGGAGGTTGGCTGAGATCGGTGAGATTTTCGCTACCGGCATTTTGCGAATGCAAAATCTTGTAACTAAATAGTAAAATGCTCGGCCTGCCTCCGCTTCCTCGAAAAGGGATAGGGGTGCACTCAGATGATGTCGGCTTCCGGTGCACGCACAAAGTTCAGCAAACGGGCGAAACTAGGTGGTCTCGAGGCTGGCAGGTTTTGGAACGGGAGGGCTAAAACCAGACGTTCGCTTTATCGCGTATGCTGGGCCGTGAACTGCCGATTGTTTATTGACGGATGAAATGTCATCTATCCGGCGTTTCGCATCTAGCACTATTTATCAGAAGGCGACTTTGAAGCACACATCTGCTCACGGCTAACCCAGTTTACGCAGGGCGCTTGGCGGAGCGCCGAACCAGCGGCGGGTGGCGCGCCGGAGGCTGCGCGCCTCGGAATAGCCGACCCGCTCGGCCAGTTCCTCCAGCCCGACCTCTGCCTTCAAGGCCGCGAGCGTCTGTTGCTGGCGGACATGGCTCAGCAGGCCGCGGAAGCTGTGGCCTTCCTCGGCCAGCCGCCGTCTCAGGGTCGGCACCGACAGCCCCATCAACCCGGCCACGCGGGCTTGATCGAGTGGGCTCTGCCACAGCAGGCCGAGCACTTGCTCGGCGATGCTAATGCGCGCCAGCGGCTCGGCGGTGATCTGGCGATAGGTCTCGAACAGCAGGCTCGGCCACAGATCGAAGCGTTCGGCGACGATCTTCACATCTGCGGCGCTGGCAGGATAGACCAGTTCTATATCGTCCCCGCGCCGCACCACTGCGCAGCCGAGCAAGGCGAACAGCGCGCCATTGCCCGGTGCATCATCGGCCGGCGCAATGATGCGGCGCGGCTCCAGCTTCTGCCCAGCCATCCAGCAGCACGCCGTGTGCAGCACCACCATCACCATCTCGAGATAGAGCCGCCGCTGCGCCGGAACCAAGCCTGTGCCCGGGACCTGTAAGCGCAGGTCATGGCCGCGCCGCGCCACCAGCGGCAGATCGGGCCAAACAATCCGCGAAGCGGCGGCCAGCCTGACCAGCCCGTCGCCCAGATCATGCCCCAGCCGCATCGCCGCCAGCAGCAGTTCGAAGCTCCCGTCAGGCACGGTATCCGGCCCGAGCGCGTGCCGTTCATCGCCGGTCTGGTCAATATTGTTGCGCAGCAGCCGCCAGAAATCGAGATGACCGATCGGGGTGCCGTCATCGGGCAGGCCAGCCGCGGCCAGCATCGCAAGCGCCCGCGCTTCGCCGAGCAGGGTTGCGAGAAAGGCGAAGGGGATCTGCGCGCTCACGCCGTCATTTTCGCTTAGAGGGAAAGGCTTTGCAATGACTGATTTGAGCGAAAATGTCCGCATAGCGCGCGCGCTGTTGTCCTTTCCGCGCGCCATGCCCCAGCCTAGTCTTGCCGCAAAACACAGCAGAGGGGAGGCGTGTTATGCGCAGGACAATCTTCGGAAGTGCGGCATCGCTGCTGGCGCTGGTCGCGGCAAGCGGTGCGGCGGCGCAGGAAGGCGGCGGCGCGGCCGCTGGTGCCGCCGAGGCCGATGCGGACGAAATCATCGTCACCGCCGAACGGCGCAACACCAGCGTCCAGGATACACCGCTAGCCTTGTCGGTGCTCGATGGCGACAAGCTGCGCCAGGGCGGCAACCAAGGGCTCACCGAGCTGGCCCAGCAGGTCCCGAGCCTGAGCTTCGCGCAGAGCTTCGGGATTGCCCAGATCTTCATTCGCGGGGTCGGCAACAACTTCTTCTCGCCCGGCGGTGATCCGGGTGTGGCGACCTATGCCGACGGGGTCTACCTGTCGGATCAGGAAGCGACCGCGGTGGCCTTTCTCGATCTGGCGCGCATCGAAGTGCTGCGCGGGCCGCAGGGGGCGCTTTACGGGCGCAATGCGACGGGCGGCGCGGTCAATCTCGTCTCGGAAGGCCCGACGGACAGCTTCGAGGGACGCATGGGCGTGCAGCTGGGCGATTTCGGCCGGGTGCAGGGCGATGCCGTTCTCTCCGGCCCGCTCGGCGGCGGGATCACGGCCCGCGCGAGCGTGCAGTATCGCCGGCTTGACGGCTTCACCCGCAACGAGCTTGCCGGCACCCCGCGCGCGCGCGACCGGGGCGATGCCGAGGACAGTCTGGGCGGCCGCCTCCAAGTCGCGGTGCCGGTGGGCGCAGGCCGCTTGCTGTTGACCGCCAGCGGCTACACCCAGAACGATGCCGGACCCGCTCTCAAGATCCTCGCCGATCCCTTCCCGCATCCGGCCGAATTCCTGTTCGGCGTCCGGCCCTCGACCGCCCCGCGCAGCTTCAAGAGCGAGGGCGCGGAAAACCGCCGCGACGTGTGGTCGGTGACCGGACGGCTCGAACAGCCGATCGGGGCCGCGCAGCTGGTGGTGATCGCCGACACGCGCGGCTCGGACCGGCTGATCACCTATGATCAGGACGGGACCGAGCGTGAAGTGAGCACCACCACGCTCGACACCGACAGCACGCAGTCGAGCCTCGAGGCCTATGTGCAGGGCAATAGCGGATCGCTCGACTGGTTGGCGGGCGCCACCTGGCTGCGGTTCCGCCAGTCGCGCACGACGCTGGTCGACGGGCTGCTGCCGGGGGCATTTCTCGATCCCCAGCTGCCGCTCAATTTCCCGTTCCCCTACGCCTTTGCCGGCGGCGGCACGGTGACAACCGAGGCACTCGCAGCCTATGCCGACGGCAAGCTGGCGCTGTCGGACAAATTCGCGCTGCGGATCGGCGGGCGCTACAGCGACGACACCAAGCGTGCGCGCGAGTTCCTGACCTTCCTCGCCCCGACCATCACCGGCCAGCAGCGCGACAGCTGGGGCGAATGGTCGGGCAAGGCGGGGATCGACTTTACCCCGTCCGAAGACGTGCTGATCTACGGCTCGATTGCGCGCGGGTTCAAATCGGGGGCGCTCAATGTCGGGGCCTTCACGCCTGCGGTCGAACCCGAGATCAACGTCACGATCGAGGCGGGCGCGCGTCTGTCGGGCGCGGGCTGGACGCTCAATTTCACCGGCTACACCTCCGACTACAGCGATCTGCAGATCGTGCAGGTCGGGCCGCTCAGCCAGATCCTCGCCAATGCCGCCTCGGCGCGCATCAACGGGATCGAGCTGGAAGCGAGCCTGAAGCCCGCCGACGGGCTGACGCTCGGTCTCTCGGGCAGCTGGATGGATGCCGAATTCGGCAGCTTCGTCTCGACCGACCAGCGCCGGGGCTTTCAGGCCTTCGACGTATCGGGCAACCAGCTGCCGCTGACCTCGCGCTGGCAAGGCACGGTCTCGGCGCAATACCGTGCCGATCTGGCTGGCGGGAGCAGGCTCGATTTCAACGGCACGATGCAGTGGCGCTCGGAGTATTTCTTTACCGAGTTCAACACGGCCGATGCTCGCCAGGGCGGTTTTGTGCGCTTCGATCTGGGCGCCATGTGGACCAGCGCAGACGGCAGTTGGGCGGTCAACATCTTCGCCCGCAACCTCACCGATCGCCGGGTATTGTCGAGCCTCGCAGTGGTCTCGCCGCTGCTGGGATCGGTGCGAGTGGCCTCGCTCGAGGCGCCGCGCCACTTCGGCATTGGCATCGAGCGGCGGTTCTAATCGCGATGCGCCCCGAACTGACAGAGATCTTTGCGCACCTCCGGCAGGAACCGGACGGGGGTGCCGACCCCGTCAGCGCTATGCGCGCGAAGGTCGAAGGCTACGGCATGGGGTGCAGCGGCGCGGGACTAGCCGCCTGCCAGGTGGTGCCGGTGCGGATCGGGACCATGGCGGCCGAGTGGCTGGTGCCGCCCGCTGCCGGGGACGGCCGCATCGTCTACCTCCACGGCGGTGGCTGGGTGGCGGGCTCGTTGGCCAGCCACCGCGCGATCGCGGCGGAGTTGGCGTTGCTGGCTGAGCAGGCGGTCCTAGTGGCCGACTACCGGCTTGCGCCCGAACATCCGTTCCCTGCAGGTCTTACTGATGCGGCTGCGGCGCTGGCGCATGCCGCAGCGAACGGACCGGAAGGGCCGGGCCGGGCGAGGCGGCTGGCGCTTGCCGGGGATTCGGCGGGAGGCAATCTCGCGGCGGTGGTGGCCCTCGGCCTTGCTCCGCTGGCGGATGTCCCGCGCCCCGACCGCGTGGTGCTGCTGAGCCCCTTCCTCGCGATCACGCCTGTCACTGGAGGGTTCGCCGGCGAGCCGGACGATCCCGCTGTCGCGAGTGATGCGATGGGGTTAGTGGCCGAGCTCTACGCTCCGGGCCGCGATCCGGACGATCCGGCGATCAGCCCGCTGCTTGCGCCCGACGCGCGGCTGACACAGCTGCCGCCGACACTGATCCAGGTGAGCGCGGCCGAGACCCTGCGCGGGCAGGCGCTAGTCTTGGCACAACGCGCTTGGGCGCTCGGCGTGCCGATGCGCCTGTCGCTGTGGCCGGACATGCCGCACGTTTGGCAGGCCTTCATCGGAAATATAACGGAGGCCGACGGAGCTCTCATGGAAGCAGCGGCCTTTCTGAGGATCTGAAGCTGAACGGCAGCTCCGGCACCGGGGTATGGCATGGCAAGTGCGCCTAGCCTTGTGGATTGGCGCGACTGATCATGAAACACGCTGTGGCGGCTTGTAGCCCGTTGCCGTCATTAGCTTGATCGTTTCAACGACCGGTTTCAGGATATCGCCAATCGTCGCTGAGCGACCCAGATGGGTCGGATATGGACGACCAATTGTGGCATATATCCCAGATTTGTTGCTATTCAGAAAGCGCCAGCGAACGGCCGCGTTAGAGAAAAAATGCATTAAAACAGATATATAACTGAGAGAGTTGGTTGGGGGTCGCTCTCGCTCCGCCAACGCACCGAGTTGCGAAACAAACTGTCTCCCCCGACCATCGTCAGTAGGCATGACCTCTTGAAAACCGTTGAATTTCGGTTGCTTCTGAGCGGAATGGCTCTCCACTGCCGCTTCGCCACCCACAGGCCGTGAGTTGGAAAAACCGCCCGCCTACCGAGAGCGCCACGAACTCTATCACCTGTCCAACAGCCTAAAGTCCCAGAAAACGGGCATTTTCACCGACCGAACCCCTTTTTTCTAGGTTCGGTCGATATGATGTTCTCGCTGTCTGCGACGACCTACGCCACTGGCGTAGTTCGCATCGAAAATGGCAGGCCAGAATGAATTGAGTCGCCGCCTTCTGAGTGGCCCAATTTCTATCTTAGAATTGGCCACGAAGGAGGAATGGGATGTCAAGGAAGCACAAGCCGGAAGAGATCATCGGCAAGCTGCGTGAAGCGGAGATTGTGCTGGCGCAGGGCGGAACGGTGGCGGATGCGTGTCGCCGGATCGGCGTCACCGAGCAGAGCTAATACCGCTGGCGTAAGGATTATGGCGGCCTGAATATGGATCAGGCCCGCCGCATGAAAGACCTCGAGAAGGAAAATGCCCGTTTGCGCCGAGCGGTATCTGACCAGACGCTGGACAAGCTGATGCTGGTCCCGGTCAGAATGATGATGCGGCGAATATCGCTCATGTCCGCAGTCCACCCGTAAGCCCGACGATCACGCGGCCGATCATGTCATCATCCAGATCGATCTGACCATCGAGTGACAGCGTGGCGAGGCCATGAACAAGCCCCCAGCAACGTAGCGCCGTGGCGCGCTTGTCATCCTCCGACGATCCGGGCGGGGCGACATCCTCGACTGTCCGGCGCAGGTTGGCCATGGCAGGGTGGGCTTGGTCGATCGGTAGGTGAAGTTGATCCCCCCGTGGCGCCGCCTTCCACATCAGCCTGAACAACTCCGGATTGATGATGGCAAAACGCACATAGGCAGCACCGCTTGCGGAAAATGCTGCCAGCGCACCTTGCCCCGATGCGGCGCGCGAGGCTGCCTGCTGTGCTGCCGCCAGCTGATCAAAACCGGTCAGCGCGAGAGCGACCAGCAATGCATCCCTGTCCGGGAAGTGTCGGTACACGGCGGTCGCACTTACCCCCACTTCCCGCGCCAGCGCCCGCAGCGACAGTGCGTCGGCGCTGTGCACTGACAGCGCATGCATACCAGCTTCGATCAGCGCGCTGCGCAAATCGCCGTGGTGATAGGCATCACGGCCAAGCGCTGGCGCTATGTTGACACTGTTATCATCCCCTGTCATGTTGACGACGTTAACATCATTTGCGCGGGTCGCAAGCGGAGGGTGGCGAATTATGGGCGAAGCAGCCGCGGTTGCGCCGGAAGCAATGTTCGGATGGGCTGGACAAGCAGCCATGATCGGCTGGGGCATCCTGATTTTTCTGCCGAGACGCTGGCCACAGCTCTTGTTTATTCCGCGTTATATGATCCCTTTCGGACTCAGCCTGCTTTATGCCGGACTTGCATTTACGCACTTCTTTACAATCGAAGGGGGAGGCTACGAATCGCTAGATCAGGTCAGACTTTTGCTCTCAAAAGAAGAGATGTTGTTGGCTGGCTGGGTACATTACCTAGCGTTTGATCTCTTTATTGGCGGTTGGATCGCGGTTGAAGCGGATAAAGTTGGCCTAAGTAGAGTGCTCCAGGCGCCAATCCTGGTCGCGACTTTCATGTTCGGACCGGTGGGACTGGCATTGTTCTTGGCAATGCGTGCAGGCCAGTTTCGTAAGCGGGAGGCAGGCATATGAGCGATATAAACATAGCTTATCGAAAGCCCCTTATGCCTCAGTTGGATGACGACCAAGTCACCCGCCTGCTGCTTGTTTCCTGCTTGTTCATGCTTGCGAATTTTGTCGTGTTTGCTCCTGCGTGGTTCCTTGATCCGCGCGTTTTAGACGGCGCCTCCGTTTGGACCAAGCCACAAAAGTTCACCGTTTCACTTGCACTGCATTTCGCGACACTTGCAGTCCTTGCACAGCAATTGCCACGGGAGGTCCGAAGCGGCTCAGTGTTGATCGGTTTTTCCTATGCTGCCGCAGTCTCACTGGTTTTCGAATGGGGTTACGTCAGCTTGCAAGCCGCACGCGCAAGGCGATCACATTACAATTATGATAGCCAGTTCGAAGCGTTAATGTTTGCATTGATGGGGCTAGGCGCGTTCTTGCTGATAGCAGTTGCTATGGCGCTTGCGGTGCAGATTTATCGCAAGGGCGACAAGTCGATGGCCGGTCTGCGTTGGGGCTCGATATTGGGACTGACGCTTGGTTTCATCTCGACGTTGATCTTCGCCGGCTACATGTCGTCGTATGGGCGCTATGTGGGTGGCGACCTGGACCATGTCGGGATGGTGGTTCCGTTTTTTGGCTGGTCTCGCGAGATCGGAGATTTACGTCCAGCTCACTTTGTTTCACTCCACTTGATGCAAACGCTGCCGCTTGCTGGATATATCGCTGACCTTAAAAGATGGCCGGGCGTGAAGCTGGTCGTTGGCGTTGCTATTGTTCAGTTGATGTTCGCAACCTTCCTCTTTGTTCAAGCACTATCAGGCAAACCATTTTGGCCTGTCTAGATGTTTGATCCCAGCATTTGATGGTGCACCCCTTCGCTACAAATGGTGCCCTTGTTAAGCAGCGTTGGTCCTAAAGGGCCTGAAAAATTAGACGTTTAATATCAATAAGATAATAGAAAGAGAGTTCGCCTTCAGGCTCTCTTCCACCGCCATTCAACCCATTGGAATCATTCTATTCCTTGGGTTTGGCGCAAAAAATCCCCTGCATTTCAAGGGTTGTAGGTAGCAACCTCTCCACCGCGCATCTGTGGCGGTTTCCCATATATGCTCTCTTAGGCCCCATATTCTCCAAAGCTCTCGACTGGGCCTGTTTTAGTGGATCATATTAGATCATTGTAATTGTGACATTTTTTAAAAGATCATGCGTTAATTTGGAGGCTGGCAGCATCCGCATTGACAGGACTTAATGTAAACCAGATCGAATTTTTCGTTTTATAGTTATCGAACCTATCTATTAATCAAACGCTCCATACTTTGCTGCCAAGAAGCTTTGAATGCCGCATCTCCAGCAAATAGCTTATATAGCTCGAGCTCATCTTTTCTTCGCATCAACATTACATCCTTCAGCATCTTCTCAAACGCTAACTCCCGATTATGGGGATCGGGGTTGTTTTTATATTTTTCTGTAAAATCCGGGTGCGCTTTGATGCTATTTGCTATGTTAACAAATTTGACGCGTTGCTCTTCTGGCGTTGCACTCCAGCCCTGAAACCAATGTTCGTTGAAGCTTCGTACGATCTCGTCGAGCGAGTCTTTTTGTTCATCCGTACCATTGTCCCCCGTCAGCACCAATGGCACAGATTTGAGGTTGTGATTTAAGGAGGGTTGGGGCTTCGTCGTAGTGACGAAGGAACGAAGATGAAGACCCAATCCTCCTTGAAAAAATCGGCACCCAAAAAGCCCCCCGCTGAGCGGGTTGTGAAGGACATCCGGCGGCAGACCCGTCGTCATTTCTCGGCTGAAGACAAGATCCGGATCGTGCTCGATGGGCTACGCGGTGAAGACAGCATCGCCGAGCTCTGCCGCAAGGAAGGCATCGCCCAGAGCTTGTATTACACCTGGTCGAAGGAGTTCATGGAAGCGGGCAAGCGCCGACTTGCCGGTGATACTGCTCGTGCCGCAACCACCGGCGAAGTGCAGGATCTGCGCCGCGAGGCCCGTGCCCTCAAAGAATGCGTTGCGGACCTGACGCTCGAAAACCGTCTGCTGAAAAAAAGCATGATCGCGGATGGGGAGGGCGAAGAATGAGGTATCCCGCATCCGAGAAGCTTGAGATCATCAGGGTCGTCGAGCAGTCCCACCTGCCCGCCAAGCGGACGCTCGACAAGCTGGGCATCGCCCGTCGGACCTTCTACCGCTGGTATGACCGCTATCTCGAGGGCGGGCCGGAGGCGCTGGAAGATCGCCCTCCGCGCCGAGCCGGGTGTGGAACCGCATCGCGCCTGAGGTGCAGGATCAGATCGTCGGACTCGCGCTGGATTACAGCGAGCTGTCCCCACGCGAACTGGCCGTGCGATTTACCGATGAACGCCAATACTTTGTGTCCGAAGCCACGGTTTACCGCCTGCTGAAAGCACACGACCTAATCACCAGCCCGGCCTATGTCGTGGTGAAAGCGGCTGATGCGTTCCATACCAAGACCACCCGGCCAAACGAGATGTGGCAGACCGATTTTACCTACTTCAAGATCATCGGGTGGGGCTGGATGTATCTCTCCACCGTGCTCGACGACTTCTCGCGCTATATCATCGCCTGGAAGCTGTGCACCAACATGCGGGCCGAGGATGTGACCGACACGCTGGACCTCGCCCTGGCAGCTTCCGGCTGCGACAGCGCCACGGTGCTGCACAAGCCAAGGCTGCTCAGCGATAATGGTCCCAGTTACATCGCGGGAGAACTGGCGGAATACATCGAGGCCAACAAGATGAGCCACGTGCGCGGCGCCCCGATGCACCCGCAAACCCAGGGCAAGATCGAGCGCTGGCACCAGACCCTGAAAAACCGCATCCTGCTGGAGAACTACTTCCTGCCCGGCGACCTCGAGGCCCAGATCGAGGCCTTCGTCGAGCACTATAACCACCAGCGTTATCACGAAGCGCTGTCCAACGTGACACCCGCCGACGCCTACTTCGGCAGGGCCCCAGCCATCATCAAACAGCGTGAAAGGATCAAGCGACAGACCATCGAACATCGGCGCTTGCAAAACCGCAACCTCGCCGCGTAACATCAACCCCCGGACGAGGCCCGCACTCCGCTAATTTACGCCCCGTGTTGTGCCGAATGTTCTGACGACGGACATGAGCCCCTAGATTTCCTCCAGAGATGAGTAGAGTCCGGCCCTGACGAGGAGACGGACGAATGAAGCGGAGCAGGTTCAGCGAGGAGCAAATCATCGCTGTTTTGAAGGAGCAGGTAGCGGGGATGGCGACGGCGGATGTGTGCCGCCGCCATGGGATCAGTTCGGCAACCTTCTACAAGTGGAAGTCCAGATATGGCGGGCTGGAAGTGTCGGATGCCCGGCGGCTGCGCCAGCTGGAGCAGGAGAAAGAGCGGCTGAAGAAGCTGCTGGCGGACTCGATGCTCGACAACGCCATGCTCAAGGAGATCAGCGCAAAAAATTCTAGCGCCCCGTGCCACGCGAGTCCTCGCGCTGGCGATTCAGCATTGCCGGTACCGGCACAACTTTATCCCATCCTTTTGGGTGTATACACTAGAGCGCCGGCATGACCTATTGCCTGACGCAATCTGGCATAAATATTGGGCAGATACATTTTCAACGTTCGTCGCTGTGTTCGGTTTTTTGACCATCCGTCTTCACCCGTGGGATCGACACTACCAGAATGTATCCGATTGCATCTCCCCAAACATCAGGAGTTACAGCAGGAACACTCCAAGGCCCTGTCGGGCCCGAAATCTCCTGCAAAGTGATGATTGTCGACGCTGACGTTAATGGCGCCATTTCGATCGCCGGCAGCGTCCGGGGGTTGGGCTATCAATGCCTGCTATCGGCCGATCCGGTCAACGCCACCGAGATGCTGGAACATGATGTGGACATCGGGATTGTCCTGGCCGATGTGTCGATGGCCTTCACGGGCGATTTCAATCTTCTGGAGCAAATTGACGCACGGTTCGGCCTGCTTCGACCGGTGGTGCCGATCGTTATGGCGGGCGATCCTTCATTGGAAGTGGCAATCCGGGCGATGAACACAAATGCGGTCGATCTTCTGGATAAGCCCCTAAATGACGCAGCCCTGGTCCGAGCGCTGCGCAGAGCCCTTTTGCGGCGCTCCCAACTTGCAAGCATCAAACTTCTGGCCGCTTTCGCCACAGCCCAGTCAACAGATGATCTCGAGCCGGACATCAAAATGGCCAAGGGGCTCAATCAGTCCCCCGAGCAAAAGCTGATGAAGTTGATCCGAAAAACAATCGCGTTTCGTCAGCAGCGCAATGAATACTTCGGCAGCGAATTGTTCTCCGACCCCGCATGGGATATCATTTTGGAATTGACGCTTGCAAAGCTGCAAGGAGTGCCGGTGCCCATTTCAAGCGCATGTGCTGCCGCATCAGCACCCTTTACGACGGCATACCGTCACATTGGAAATCTGGTTGATCACCGCATGGTGCGTCGCTGGAAGGACCCGCTCGATCAGCGGCGCGTGCTTCTGGAACTGGAGGATGATACTCATTCGGCGATATCCGATTTTCTCCTGTCGTCCGATATCTCTATCTAACCACCAGCTGGCCAAGCGAGCCAGCAATTCCTCCGAGATCGCAAAGATCAAGCTCCCAATTCGACCATCCCAGCATCAAGCACCAACTGCTTGCAGCCGGCTGGTACTATGGGTACTGTACTGGGGGGTTCGAGCCTTTAGCTCGCCGCAGCCTAATGTCTGTACCACCCAACGCACACAGAGGGGATTGGAGACACCACCCCATTCATAAATGAGTGTCGTCGCCAGGGCCTTCCTCTCGGCCGAGGTGAAAACCCTTTTCGTCCTGCCAGCCCTCGACAGAACGATACTCAATTATCTTCATTAGAAGAATCGAAATCATCATACAAAGGAGGCATATGAGAATAATTTCAAACAACATAATTGAAACCTACAATTAATTACAATATTTTTATTTCTGTTTTCGTTATAATTTTTAAATTATTGAGTAAATGCCTTGCGTATCTGATCAATGAGCGGCTTCAAAAGATAGCTCATCAAGGACTGTTCCCCAGTGGAAATGTAGGCCTCAAGAGGCATGCCATTCACCAGCGCAGTCTTCCCGATTGCGGTTAGCTCCTGGCTACTGCTGTCGATCTTTACTCTGAAATAGGGTTGCCCCGTTTGCGGGTCCTCGACCCGCTCCGGTGAGACAAAGGCAACAGTCCCCAATATTTCGGGCGACTTTTCCAACTGAAGCGTCGAGAAGCGGAGCCGCACATCCTGGCCTACCCGAACCTGTTCGATGTCTGCGGGGTTGACCCGGACTTCAGCGAGCAACTTGTCTTGATCGGGCACGACCCGCAGGATTGTCTGACCGGGCGGCACGAAGCTTCCGGGCGTGACATAGGCCACGGAGTCCACAACTCCGGACTGTGGTGACCTGATCGTCGCACGCTCAAGAGCATCCCCTGCATCAACCAGCCTCAAACGGCCTTCGCCAAGCTCCGTCACGACCTGATTGAGCTCTTGACCGGCCGAAGTCCGCAAATTCTGGCGTGCATAGCTGATCTCGCGGCTGGTTTCCGTTATTCGCGCCTGAGCCTGACGGATACTGGCTTCTGCGGCGGCAATTTCTCCGCGCAGCACCACGTCGGATCGTTCGATCTCGTTCAGCCGATTGATCGTGACCAGTTCCTGCTGGTACAGCTTGCGCAGACCCTCAAGCTCGGGGGCGAGGAGCGATTGCTGATTGCGCAGAGAAGCGATCCGGCTTCGGTGACCGGTGATCTCTGCCTCCAGCTGCCGCAGTCTTGCCGCCAGCATCCCGACCTGAGCCTCGGTCTCTGCCCGCCTGGCTTGAAACAACTCCTGTTCGCGCGCGATCGAGGTGCGAATGGCAGGATCCCGGTCAACACTGTCGATCGCGGCGAATTGTGCATTGCCTGCGCCCGTCAGTTCAGCTTCCAGTCGCTTGCGCCGGGCCGCCAGTGCCGCGACACCATCGGCCGACACCGCGGCAGTGGTCTGGGCAACATTCGTATCGAGGCGCAATAGGACCTGTCCTTCGGCCACCCGCTGACCGTCTGCAACCAGCAGGTCGGAGAGCACGCCGCCTGTCGGGTGCGTGATCAATTTAGTCTGGGTGGAAGCCGACAGATTGCCAGGCGCGATCACGGCGCCGGCCACGGTCACGACGGTCGATAGAGCGGTTATCGTTGCCACGGTTACGCCGATGCTGAGATAGGCAATGCGCGACCGCTGCTTCAGGCCGCTTTGAGGCAAGATGTCGTCGGCATCGTACAGGATATCAGGTGTCATGGTCTGCTTTTCGCTTCAGAATTGAATGGAGGGATTACGCGCTTGCGGCCTCGTCCTCAGGCATGGTCTGGACGTTGCTCCGCTCCTTGATTGCCTTAAGCACTGCGTCGCGCGGGCCGAATGCGACCACTTTGCCGTCAGCAAGATAGAGGATGTGCGTGGCGAACCGCAGCATTGACTGACGATGCGTGACGACGACCGCTGTCGAGCCATTCTTGCGCAGATTGATCAGCGCAGCGGCCAACGCCTGCTCACCTGCCGGATCGAGGTTGCTGTTGGGTTCATCGAGCACCACAAGGCTGGGCTTTTGGTAAAGCGCACGGGCAAGGCCTACGCGCTGTCTCTGGCCAGCGGAAAGCCGCCGCCCCTCTTCTCCCACTTCGGTTTCGTATCCATCAGGCAGATGCAGGATGAGGTCATGCACACCGGCTTGCTTTGCGGCTTCGGTGATGTCTTCCGATGTGGCGTGCGGGTCGAAGCGGGCAATGTTCTGTGCAACGGTTCCTTCGAGCAGTTCCACCGTTTGCGGCAGGTAGCCGATGAAGCCACCCAGGGTGTCACTTTCCCACTGAGCGAGGGTCGCGCCATCCAGCCGGATGGTTCCGCCGCTCGGAGGCCATATCCCCACCAGCGCCCGCGCGAGAGAGGACTTGCCGGCCCCGCTGGCACCGATCACGCCCACAATGGAGCCCGGCTCGCAAGCGAAGCTCACGCCATGGAGCGTTGGGGTCTCCTGTCCGGCAGGAACGATCTGCAGTTCTGAAACCTCCAGCCGGCCCTTCGGCTTGCTAAGTGCGACGCGCGCTTCCGGGATTCCGTATTTCAGAAGTGTCTGGTTGAGACGGGCCCAGCTCGTCCGGGCCGAGGAGAAGTTTCGCCACTGGGCAATCGCCTGGTCGATCGGTGCGAGCGCGCGTCCGGCAAGGATTGAGCTGGCAAAGATTACGCCGCCAGACGTTTCTCCCGAAATGACCAGCCAGGCACCGACAGCCAGCAATGCGCTTTGGATGAACATTCGCATTGTCTTGCTGATTGTCGAAAGGATGATCAGCGTATTGTTGACTTCGGCCTGCTGGAGACTCAGTTGAGCATTCAGCCCCAAGAACATTCGCGCAAACCGGTGTCGCATCCCCAGCGCTTGGATCGTTTCGGCACCCCGGCGCTTGCGATCGATGAGGTACTGCCTCTTCTGCCCCAGTTCGTTGATCGTGCTGGCAGACTTCTTGTGAAGCTTTTCAGAGATCACCGTCAGCACGACCAGCACGCAGGCGCCGACAAATGCTGCCACCCCCAGCCAGACGTGCAACATCGACAGAACTGCCAGGAAGAACAGGATCCACGGAAGGTCCATGAATGCGCCGGGGCCCGGTCCGGCGATGAAGCTCCGGACCTGCTCGAGATCACGCAGGGGGCCACCCGTGCGATCCGCTGGATCGTTGCTGATCGCAAGTTCGTGCGCAGCGCGGATCGCAAGCGGATTGATTGATCGTTCAAGGTCGGACGCGATATCCGCCAACATCGCACTTCGCTGGACCTCGAAGAATCCTTGCGCGAAATAGATCAGCGTCGCCAGCCCGAAAAGACTGAACAAGGTCGCCATATTTTGAGATGGCAGAGCTCGATCATAAACCATCATCATGTAAATCGATCCGTTGAGAACGAAAAGATTTATGATTACTGAGAGAAAAAATATCGCCACAATCGCGGTGCGCGATTTTCTCAGAGCTGATTTGATATAATCCTTCGATCCGTGGAACTCGGCGAAAGGCATGAATTTTTTCTCCATTTCAGCGGGCTCCATCAGTGTCAGATTGCGTTCCGGTCCATCGCGGCTGACCCAGCGTCGAGAAGCGGCGGACGATGCAGTTCTGACGCCCCAGGCGCAAATCGTGGCACGCCGCTTCCGCGGCTTCGAAGTCCGCGAAAGGCCCGACAGCGAGGCGGAACATCTCTTTGTCAGCGGATCTGAAGCTGGTGATGACCGGCAAGGTATGGCCAACAATGCGGGTGGTTTCAGCCTTGACCATTTCCCAATGCTGCCGCGCGGATGCTTCCTTGGAGAACGCTGCCAACTGAATGACCCATTGGGTTGGCTCGATCCCAGTGATTGGACGGGCGGGTTGAGGCGAGGATGCGATTGAGGGGGTCCGCCCGGCAGGCGCCACTTGGCGTTCGGGCCGGACCGGCTGCACATCGGACAGCGAGGGTACAGCAGCCGCAATCGGCATCTCCTCCACCGCGAGCGTCGGCCACGGATCAGCGATCGGCGGAGCCGCAGTCGGTGGTGCGTTGATGATGGGAACGGATGCAGAGCCGGCGACGATGCCGGTTTCAGGTTCCGGAACCAGCTCTGTCGCGCCGTGTCCCACCCCCAAGTGATGCGCCTGCGTCCGCCCCATAGTCGTCAGAAGCGCAAACGCCGCGACGTAGGAATCGCGCTGCGCTGTCACCAGTTGAACCTGAGCATTCCGCAGCTCCTGTTCAGCATTGAGGATATCGAGGATTGTTCGGGTTCCGACGTCGCTTTCGGCACGGACGCCGGCCAGGGCACTGCGCGCCGCAGCAACGGCACGCTCGCTTGCCACGACCACGGAACTGGTTGCCTGCCAGTTGGCATATTCGCTTCTCGCGCGTGCAGCGAGTGTCCGCTCAAGATCGCGAATAGTCAGGACGGCCTGGTTCTCTCGTATATTCGCTTCGCGGATACCGGCGGAAGTTCTGCTTCCCTGAAACAAGGGAAAATTCACCGAGAAGCCTACGGTCGCTCCAAAGGGGCTGGTGTCCCCTTGGAGAGGAGCCTGTGCCACATTGCCATACCGACCATTGGCAACGGCGGACACCGACGGAAGCGCCCGCCCCCTGGCTGCGCGCCATTCGTAACGCCGGGACTCGGCAACTGCGCGCGCTGCGAGGACCTCGGGATTTTCCTCAAGCGCCTCGGCTGCCGCAGTTTCGGGATCGGGAGGCATGTTGCGAAGAAGCGGCAAGGGCGCGAGGGCATCCGCCTGCATTCCTGTAACGCGTTGGAACTCCTCTATTGCCTCGATCAGATTGGCCTCAGCTGTTTGCACTTCGCCATATGCAAGAGCAACGCGGGATTCCGCCTGCGCAACATCGGTCCGGGTCAGATCGCGCGCCTGAAAGCGCGCCCGCGTGGCCTTGAGGGTAGTGTTCAAGGTTTCGAAGTTGTCCCTGCTCAACGCAAGGATTTGGCGATCACGGATGACATTCGCGTAGGCCGAGACAACTTCGGAGAAAACTTGCGCCTCAGCCGCTCGCTTTCCAACGTTGGACGCGTCGGATTGTGCCTCGGCGGCCTTGATCTGGTTCTTTACACTTCCGCCTCGATAGAGGGGTAGGGTGACTTCCGCTTGAACCGACACCAGATTGGGGCCCAGGCGCGGTCCCACAACAGCTTCGTTGACATTGAGGTTTGCGTTGAGCTCCGGCAGCCCGTCGGCTCGGGAAATGGTGACGCGCTCAAGATCAGCCTCGTACTCAGCTACCGCATTAGCGATGACTTCGCTTCGCTGATATGCGGCCTGCAACGCTTGCGTCAGATCTTCCGCCTTAGATGGACTTTCAATATTATAAAAAATCGCTGCAAGCCATCCAGCAGTAACGAGAAATCTTACAGACCTCCGGTTGCATTTTACTGATACTTCGCGGTTTTCGACGAATAGATTGTGTTTGATCATGATTCATTTCATAAAATAAATCTCCTAATCGCCAGTTAACCTCGAATTTCCTCACCCAACATATTTTATCCATATTGATAAGGTAATTTTTCAATTCGAAAACCATTCTGGTCTTGCGGCGCGTGTTTTGGAAGGCATGCCGATTGCACATGATGGGATCGGACCCAGCAAAAAAAGCCGCGCAGGGTTTCTCTAGACCATCTGCGGGGTCTTGAAAGCTGCCCATTGCTGGTACAGCTGCCTTTGGCTTTAGGGCCATGAGCGCTGCAGCGAGCGGAACTCGGTTTCGAGCTAGGCTCAGGACCCATTAAATTTCTTGCACAAGCGGCCTTCGGTTAACTCAATGGCGGCGCTGAGGAGGCGCTGCCGTTAACTGAGGTTTGGATGTTGAGCGAGGCGCAGATGTGCCGGATCGAGGCCTATTTCCCACTGTCGCACGGCATCCTGCGGGTCGATGATCGCCGGATCGTGAGCGGCATCATCTTCGTGATCAGGAACGGGCTGCGGTGGCTCGATGCGCCGGCCGCGTATGGTCCGCACAAAACGATCTACAACCGCTTTATCCGCTGGCGCCACCTGGGTGTGTTCACCCGTCTTTCTGAAGGCGCCCTCGATAGGTGCGGTTTTTGAGCTTAGGCTAGAATACCTGGGGGCATAGGGCGCATGCCGTTAAACGGAATTGTCACCATGTTAACACTCAGTAACCTAGCCGAGCCCTGCCCCAACCGCTCACTATATTGGATTTATCCTTTGGGGTAAATCAATCTAGAAAACTGATCTCAAAAACCAAAGTCAACCAAAATTGTCACAATGCCAAGTTCAGGCCACGCCCCGACTGCGCGCCCGCGCAGTTGGCCCTCTACTCACCGCCAGCATACCACCATTCCCTTGCCGCAAGATACTTTCTTAGCTCCTCGGCCTGAGTCCAATTCCGTGCGTATGTATGCAAGTTCATGACCTGGTCCCGAGTTAACCGGTTGTCGAACACTACGCCGGTCAACGCATAGGCAGTCGAATAGGAAGCTATGCGGACACCGACCGCGAAAATATCGAAAGGTCCGGCGCGAAGGTAGGCGCTTGACCCAACAGAGAGTGGGCTCGTCGTCTTGACGAACGCGCCGACATCCGAAAGGTCGAGCACCACGCAGTCGAGCGTATCGTATACGCAGACAAGCTTTGCGGGGAGGAGCATCGGTGTACGCGGCGAGGCACGCCGTTCGGACATTGGATCACTTCCAATCCCCTGACGATCGAAAGAACGCTCCATTGGCCCAATTCCTTTCAGTTTAACCGCGAAACAATCTTGAGCGCCGAAGCCAATCGGAACAGATCGCAGCCGTGTTGGTCAATTTGGACCAAAGTCTGATTGCAATGACCCAAGCAAATGACCCACGCGATAATCAAAACGCAGGTCCCTAACGAAGGCGCCCGAACCCGACCGCTGACCAACAGTACCGGCAGCAGCATGCGGGTCTCGGTCACGACATTACCATCATCTAGTCACAGCACCTTGGGCTGGCGGAGGCCGACCTTAGGCGTCCATCCGCGCGTCCGCCGCTCGATGCACCGGGACCAGACAATGCATCGAGCGACGGCACCCGTAATTAGCCAATCAGCCATCCGAATATGCAGCAGCGGGAGACAGGGCGCCGCTCATCTTGGCCAGCAGTTAGCCGTTAAGCTCGGTAGCAACGACATCAAAATGAGTGTTGAGGCCGCCACCGACGCTCCCCATGGCAGTTAAAGCACAAACAACAATGTTATCAGCTATAAATCTGCAGTCGATAGAGGCCACACCATCTTTTTTATAAATACCTTTACAGATAATTTTCGATCAAATTATTCATTTTTTCGATTTCGAATAAGCATTTCACATCGCTTAGACGCTTTCTGTTTAGAGTCTAAGGTGATAATAATAGGTAAATATTTTACTACTTATTAGGTATACATCCTTAAGGGTGTATTTTTCGGTGCTCTGCCGTTTGAGAAGTGGATCACCTGCGCTTGAAGTTTTCCTCCGTACGGTTCCTTGGTTGGGTGAGGAGGGGACGCCGGTTGCCATGGTCTGTGACGTGCTCCCCTGAAATGTGACCGCTTTTTGGTAGAGTCTGACGCAAGGAGTCGGACGGAATGAAGCGAAGCAGGTTCAACGAAGAACAGATCATTGCGATCTTGAAGGAGCAGGAAGCTGGGATGGCGACGACGGAGGTCTGCCGCCGCCACGGGATCAGCGGGCGACAGGTCACGCGCTTCGTACAGCGTACTGCAGCGTTATTGTTGCCGTAATCCGCCGTGCTGCAAAAAGCTTCCGATCGACAACACCAAAGGCGGAGCCCCAATAACTCGTCCGCCTTCAAAGTGGTGAGGTCAGAGCGTGGGCCGTCCATCGGGTCCAGTGCGGCCTATCAATTCGACCGAGCCCCGCACGATCACCGAATCGGCTTCGATTATCGCGTAGTTCACCTTAAAAAGCGCGACCCGATAACCTGTCTCACGGCCCAGCCAGGCAAGCTGCGGGCGATAATTTCCAACCATGCGCGCGTTCCATTGCAACCACACCGATTGGCCAAGCGCCTTCCGGCCCGACGGTTCGGCCGCCGGCTTGATCTGACGCAGCAGTGCCAGCGCGTTCGCCTCATACTGAATCGCCTCTGCTTGTGCGAGTTGGCGCGACTGCATCTGCAGCAGGCTCATACGAAAATCGATCAGCGCCATCAGGCCCACCGACAATATGGCCAGCGCGACCAAGAGCTCCAGCGTACTAAAGCCATGTGTTTGACGACGCGCGATCACAGTGGAACCGTTTCGTATACGCTCGTCAAAGAGGCAATCAGGCCGTAGACGATAAGCCCGACAAAAAGCGAAACCACAACCACCACAGTTTGCTCAAGCACCCCGGTTGTACGCTTCAGACTCTCTCGAAGTCCCAATTCCGTGTCGATTGCGATGCGCCGGAACATGTCGGCGAGAAGCCCCGATTCCTCGCCCGCTCGCACGAGGCTCAACTGGGCCTCATCCAAAAGCTCAATCGCAGCGATCGCGTCTGCCACCCGGCTGCCGATTCGCAATTCACGTGACGCGTTGATTGCTCGTGCCTGCAACGACGTATCCTTAAGGCCATCTGCAGCCAACCCCATGGCATCGACGATGGATATGCGTGCGAGCAGCGCAAAGGTCATGATCCGACACCACCTTTCGCGCTCTCTTTGCAGCGCCAGCCGGGCAAGCAAAGGGATGTGGCGGATTGCAAAGCGGCGCAGCCAGGCATTGTCGCCACGCAGGCCTGTGACAGTTAGGAAAAGGAGCGCGACCATTGGCACGATCAACGCCAACCCAAAACTTTGCTGCGCCAGGTCCCCGAGCCAGAAAATCAGCCGTGAGGTCGCATCAAGCTGATCGCGACGTTCGCCGATTAGCGCTGCGAAGCGGGGTATGACAAACAGCATCATGATCATGCCGACCAGCAATCCGGCAATCGACAAGAAGGTGGGATAGACAAGCGCGCTTTTGATGGTTGCTGCAATGCGTTCCTCTGCCTCTAATTGGTCGATGGCGTGGCCGATTGTTTCTGCGAGGCAGCCGCCGGCCTCTCCAGCGTTGACCAGCGCGAGAATATCGGACGGCATTCCCGGAATTGCGGTGCTAAGGCATGCGCCCAACGGCTTTCCGCCACGCAGTTCGGCCATAGCAACGCCGATTGCCGAACGCAGTGCTGGCGTGGCTGACCCGGCCTGCATCGCCATAAGTGCCTGCATCAAATCGACGCGCGCCTGAAGCATCAATCCCAATTGTCGCAACAGAGCAATCTGGTCGCGGCGGGATGCTGCCTTGCGGCCGGCAGTGTCGCCCGCACCGGAGCGTTCCAGCTTAACAACGGTCAGATGCTGACGGGTGACCCGGGCAAAGGCTTGGGTCGCATTGTCGGCTTGCACCGTCCCGCGCTGCCGCCGCCCGTTGCCGTCAATGGCGACATAACAATAGCTTTCATCGTCATCAGCCATTTCGGTCACCCAGCACACGCTGGATTTCGGCCGCGTCGGTCAATCCGGCGTCTGCCTTGTCACGGGCGTCATCGATCATCGGTCGATAGCTTGTCTGCGAGGCAATTTGTTCAAGCTCACTCTGCGGGGCGTTACGTCGGATCGCGTCGCGCAACAGCGGATCGACGCCCATAAGTTCATAGACGCCGATCCGGCCGCTGTAGGTGTTGTCTGCGCAGCGCCGCCGCAACAAACGTTGCGCGATGATCCCGCTGATCGCTTCAGCCAGCAGATAGCCTTCAACGCCAAGGTCGACCATGCGCGTGATGGACGTTGCGGCTGAGCGGGTGTGTAGGGTGGAAATCACCAAATGCCCTGTCATCGCGGCGCGGGTTGCCATTTGTGCCGTTTCTGGATCGCGAATTTCACCCACAAATATGACGTCAGGATCCTGACGCAGCATCGACCGCAGGCCAGTGGCAAAGTCCAGTCCGATATCCTGCCGAACATTGACCTGAATCACCCCTGGCAGATCGATTTCAACAGGGTCTTCGATGGTGATGATCTTGCGTGAACCGTCATTCAACTGCTCGAGCAGTTTATAGACCGTGGTAGTTTTCCCCGATCCGGTGGGGCCGGCGATCAACAGCAGACCAGCAGGCTGGCGGATCAAATTGCCCAATTGCTGGGCCATCGCCGGCGCTACACCCAGTTCGACGAGCGAGGGTAGGTCAACGGTGCGGCCCAGAAAGCGCAGTACGATCGATTCGCCCCAAACTCCCGGCAGGCAGGATGCGCGGATATCGATGTCGCGACCGGCAATTCGTAGGCTGTAACGGCCGTCCTGCGGCGTTCGTCGTTCAGCGATATCCATTCCGCACAAGAGCTTGATGCGCGAGGCGATGGCTGCAAAGCGGATTCCAGGAACGGTACGCCAGAGATGCAGCGTTCCATCAATCCGCAAGCGGATCTGCATGTCACCCTTGAAGGGTTCGATATGAATGTCGCTTGCCCGGCGGGCCATCGCTTCCGACAGCATTGCATTGATGAATTCGATTGCCGGCGCGTCTTCCGCCAGTTCTTCTAGCTTGCCGATGTTGCCTGATGCAGGCAGATTGCCACTACCCTCCTCCAGATCGGCCAGAACGGCGCGCAGCATGCGCAACGAGACCACAAAGCGGCGACCGGGCGCAATGTCCCACTGCTCCATCGCCTCTTCGATCAGCGCGTTGCTGCCGCTGGCAAGAGCGATGCAGGGAAGATCAAGCGCGTCGCGCCAGATCAGCACTTCCTGCTCTGCAAGCCAGTTCAGGGAAAATCGCAGGCCCTGCTGCGCGGCAAGGATCTGGCTACTTCCAGGCGCCTCTGTCAGCAATGGCAGGGCCATTACCTCCGCCACTGCCTCGGCCAGCCGCTCGTCGCCGATAACGCCCAAACGGACCAATGCCGACGCGATCGAGCCGCCACCATGCGCCTGTAACGCCCGAGCCTCAATAAGGTCAGCCTGCGAAATCAAGCCATCTGATTTAAGGAAATCTAAATCGCTAATGTACAAATCACAAAACCCTGAGATGCTCCGGAGTGCACCTTATCCTTCAGTCGCAATGACTGCTATCATTTGGTATATCAAACATGAAAAATACCCGCCCACATTTCGAAAATGGTTTCACTTTGGTAGAATTAATTATCGTTCTGGCGATAATTGGCCTCATTATGGCGTTGGTTGCTCCACGTTTGATGGAGCAATTCGATAAGTCCAAAGTCGTTGCTGCGCGCGCACAAATCCGCTCTTTGGAATCGGCACTGGCGTCGATGCGGCTTGATATTGATCGCTATCCGAGCAGCGCTGAAGGGCTTTCGCTATTGCAGTTTCCGGCCGCCGATGTCGTAGATAGTTGGCAGGGGCCTTATCTGGCAGCAGATGTGCCGAAGGATCCTTGGGGGCGCCCGTTCATCTATCGCGAGCCACAAACGCCTGATGGACGGCCCGTCATCGGTACGCTGGGCAGCGACGGTTCGGCAGGTGGTAATGGCACCGCGCGCGACATTTTTGTGGGCGGCGCCGATGCCGGCAAACGATAGCGAGCATGGCTTTGCGCTTGTCGACGTTTTGATTGGCTTGGCTATGACTGCGGTACTGTTGGCGCTTATCGTCGATTTATTGACGGCAGAGAGCATGCAAAGCCGCCGCTTCATCTCCCGCAGCCATGCTGCGGTGGAGCAGTTGCAGGCGCGCCGCATCTTCGTTTCAGAGGCCGCTCGGGCAACTGGACTTGCTGACGCGCGCCAGCTCGGCGATTTGCGGATCCTCCCCGATGCTCTTGTGCTGCAAGCGCAAGGCAGCCCGCAGACTGTCTTGCGCTGGGAAGCGGGGGTCGCCAGCTTCTCTTACAGCAAAGACGGCTTCATATGGCGCGATACTAGTAATGATGCCGACAGCGAGATGGTTCGCTTCAACCTTCGGGAAGGCGACCAATCACACGTGTGGATCGCACCGTGACTGGGAGTTACAACGACGGATTTGCAGCACCGATGGCTGCGCTTGCCGTCGCGTTGCTCGCACTGGGGCTCGTCATGTCGCTTCCGGCCAGTGACCGGCTGGGACAAGAGCTCCGCCAAGCCCATGCCCGGCTCAATGTTGAACGTGTGGCGGTGACCGCGCAAAGCCGGGTCGCTTTTTTGATGCTGACCGAACCGGTGGGGCAAAACGGTCTTGAGTTTGGCGGCCCCCGCCTTGCAATTGACGGAAGCCTGATCAGCGGTGAACTTCCGACCATGCGACGGAACATTTTGTTCGATGGGCGCCCTTATACAATGAAAATTGATGGATCGAACGAAGCCATCGTTCGCCTGCAGGATGAAGGCGGCCTTATAAACTTGCATGAAGCCAGCCGGACCACCTTATCAGATCTGATGTCGGCCTGTGGCATTACTGGTCCGAGGTTGCTGAATATTATCGCAGACATCTTGGCTGATCGCAGTCACAGGTCCGATTTTGATTGGCGAGACCATCTGCGTGGCAATGAGCGCCGCAAGCTGGAGGTTGCGACAGCATGGCGGCGCAGTGAGAAGCCCGGCCTTTATTTGCCGACCGCGCCGCCAACAGTGCTGCTTGCTCTGACTGGCAGCGAACGTCGCGCTCGAGAAATTCTGCTGCTTCGCGAAGGAAATCAAAATATATCCAAATTGGAATTAATACGCAGTCAAAATGAAAATAATAGCCAACTTCCTGTTGGAGAGATATCATCTGTATCGACGCACATTCGGATAAGTGTACAAATTAGTCGTCGTGGGTTAACCGACAATTTACCTGTTTACGTCTATCGGTCGACACTTGAGCTTGGTCGTAACGACATTGCTCTTTCCTTTATTGCAAAAGGCCCGATAGTCGATGCTGGCTTTCAATCCGAATGCTTTCCGTTTTGGGAGGAACCTGCTCAGCCGCTCCCGCAACGGTAATCGGTTGGACACAGATCCGCCTAGAGGCCGCTTGATTGCGCCTGCAATCATTCCCCGAAGTCTCTGCCGCTTTGAATATCTCGAACGTCCCGACCATCTTGGCCGCCAACAGTTTGAAGCCGCCTGCCTGCTCCGCGCAGAGCATAAGGCCCCCTTTGTCGATGCCGGATCGATAGTCATCGGCGGCCGCGACGGCGTCGGCATTTGGTGGTGGGATGCCGCCGCATGGGCAAATATCAATGACGCTCCTCAGAACCAAGCCAGTCGCGATCTTCCCGAAAGCCTGTGCGCCAACCTGTCTGATGGATGGCATCATATATGTCTTGACATTGGTTATGAGGCCCGGCTTGTCCGGAGGCAAATGGTCGTTGCCTCCATCTGGCGGCGTACAGCATTTATCAAGGCCGAATGGCAGCATGTCGTCGCGCTTGCAGAGCCGGACGGAGATGTTGCCATCCCGTTGCCTCCGGCGGTTCGCATTGAACGATCGCACTTGACTGCCCAGATGCGTGGCGGAACGGAGCTGCGACGCCCGATGGCCGCTGCGGAGAAGGTGCTGTTCACCGGACTGCTGCTTGTGTCGATCCTTGGTGGATGGTGGCAGGGCGAGGCCACCACATTGGCGGAAAATGCCGCCCGCAACAAGGCTGAGGCCATGCGGCTGGAAAGGTTTACCGCCAGCTACGAACTCTTCTCCAAAATCCATTCCGATCTGCAGGAATTGGACGCTGCGCAACGCGCATTGGGGCGAACTACCACTGCCACCGACTTGGCAACGCTTCTTGCTCAGGTCGCCAATGCGGGTCTGTCGCTATCGTCGATGCAGCTTGATCGCGAACACTTGCGCCTTGCCGTCCGCACCGGGGGCGATGTCGATCGGTTACGCGCTGTCGCTGCGCAGATCGAGGCGCTTCCCGGCTTTGTTCATGTCGCCGCGCAGGACGGTGAAGGCGTTGGCGAAATGATTCTTTTGGCAGAGGTGGAGCCATGATTGCCGGCCGCCTGACCGCACTTCTGGATTGGCGTCCCGATGATCGGGAAAAGCGTCTGCTGCAGCTTCTGCTCGGCATTCTTCTTGCCACTTGGCTCTACATTTCCGTCGATACACGGCAAAATGCCGCGTCGGAGAATGTAGCGGCCCAAGAAAGATTAGCCAAAGTACGCACTCAGGTCGAACTGCTGTCGAACAACCAGTTGCGTGCCGAAATTGCAGTGCAGAAAAAACTGCTCGAAAAATTGTTAGTGGTTGATGCGACGCCTTCGATCAGCAAGATAAGGCTACGTGGCGAAGTACTGGATCTCTCTAGAAGAGCAGGCCTGACAGCACCGGTCATTCTCGACAATGACACCATTGACAATGATACGGCAGATAAGAGCGGCAGGCAAGTCTTCGTCGTGCTAACAGCTACTGTTGAGTTCGACTTTGACTGGTCAGGGCTGCTGCGCCTGATTGAACAGGTCGAAAACGATGGCCGCAGCTACTACATCGATGGGTTCGAAGTACGCCAAGAAGGCGACAAGCTTCGGATGCGCGTTACGTTCCTTGCACTGCACAAAAAAGAGGCGCCAGAGACGTGAACCGCGCCCTTCTCACCGCCGGCAGTCTGCTGTTGGCCGGGCTGGCATTTGCCGCCGGCCGGATCCTTGTGAACTCCACCGGTGCGACGGATGTCGTGCCAAACGCTTTTGCTCCAGAGCCTCCCAACCTTGACGACCCTAATCTGACAGCGAAGGCCGCCTACGAACGGCTGTCGGAGCTCCCGCTATCGGTTTGGGTTGTCGCGCCGCTTAACGATCCAGCGCAGGTCGATGGGCTGATGCTGACCACGGATCTACCGGTTATGCCGGCAGTGCCCATAAGTGCTTCAGACCGAGCACCCAAGCCACCCAAGTTCGCTTCCATGCCGAGTGCCGGACAGATTGCTGGGCTTCTTTCGCGAAGCATCGCGGCGGTGAAGCGTAGCGATGGGGTCGCAAGCTTGGTTGTGATCGACACCGCCAATGGCATTCGACGGACGCTACAGGTGGGTGATTTGTATCGAGACGGCTGGCGCGTGGAACTCATCGATACGAAGTCGGTAACGCTTTCGCGCAATTCCGCAAAAGTCACCGTTCCTGTGGGATTTAGTTTGCGCTCGCCCTTGCCAGCTACGCCCTATCTTCCACCGGCAGCGAACACAGGCAGTCCCGCCGGCAACCAATCGGCCAATTCTAACACTCCTCCGGCTTCCTCCCGGCCGCGCCGGCGCATCCCGCGCCCCGGCACCTCTGATGATCAAGAGTTATGATTCAAATGCTCATGTCCAATACCGCGATTGTGGCGATTGCCATTGCATCTTCTTCCGCCGATGTTCAGCCGCGTATTTCCGTTGAGCCGCTGATGCTCTCGGAGGAAGTATTGTCGTCGCCTGTCGACACGCCTCAATCCGAGCCGATTGAGAAGATCACGCCGCGCACAACAGTGTTGATTGATGCGCCTGTATCGACGGAATACGATGCGCCCCTTGGCGATGCCGATCTGACGATGCTGGTGCCCGACAAGAGCGTGGCAGCAAGCCTGCCACCGCAACCGCTGGGCCAGTTTGCCGAAACTGTCCTTGGTGAGATATTGGGCGTGCCTTATATCATGGGCCCCGGTGTCGCGCAGAGGCGCGATCTTGTGAGCATGAGCGGACCACAGGAAATGTCTTCGCGGCAATTCCTGCGGCTCGCCGAGAAAGCGCTAAACCAATACGGTTTGGTGCTTGTTCACGAAGGCGGCGCGGTTCTAGTGCGCGAGGCGCCGGCTAGGAGAGGGGCCCGACAACCAAACGCGGGCGTTACGAAGATCGTTGCACTCGGCAATATCGCTGCAGACCCGGCTGCCGGCCTCGTTGCCGATATTGTTGAAGGCCAAAGTGGGGTTGCGGTGCAATCTTTGCCCGATGCCAATGGTGTCATGCTGCAGGGCGACGAAGCCGAAGTGACCACTGCCAGCGGCCTTCTCGCCGGAATTGACCAGCCACAATATGCCGGCGCGCGCGTTGCTCGGATTGCCCCGATACTGTGGAGTTCCGACGCACTGGCGGAAAAACTGCGCGAAGTGCTTGCAAGTGAAGGTTATTTGATCGGATCTGCGGGCTCTGGGGGCACTAGTCTAGTGCACCTGTCGCGCCCCGATTGCCTGCTGCTTTTTTCCGATGATGTGCGGTTGTTCAACCGCGTCCTTTACTGGGTCGAACAGCTTGACTCGCTCGAAGGATCAGGCGGTGATCATGCCGGCTTTTTTGTCTATCAGGTGCGCAACACAACGGCTGCCGAACTGGGCAGTCTTGTCGGGCGCGCAAACGGCGGCGATGATGTCAACATTTATGCCTCGTCGCCGGGCCGGATCGACAATCCAGATCGCCGCAGCGATAACGGTCAACCGGCGTCAGGCATGGACCGGTCTAGCCTACCACAGGCGAACCCGGCCAGCGAGGACAGCGGCGGCAAGATAATTGTCGACAATCCTGGCAATCGCATCCTTTTTCGCGGCACCCGGCGCGAGTATGCGCAGCTGCTGCGCCTGCTTAAGGACCTTGATGTCGCCCCCAAACAGGTGCTGGTCGAAATCACCATCGCCGAAGTGACGTTGACGGATGAAACGCGTTTTGGGATCGAATGGTTCCTCGATCGGCAATTATCGAACGGATCAGTTCAGGCTAATACCATCGGGGGGCTCGGACGGGAGGCCGGAGGGCTGGGCCTTACATTTGCAAAGGGCTTTTCGCAGACTTCGGTGACCGCTGCCCTCAATGCAATTGCAACCAACCAGAATCTCAACATCATTTCCACGCCACGGCTGCTCGCAAGGTCGGGCGGCGAGGCGCAGATCCTTATTGGCAACGATGTGCCGATCATCACATCGCAACGCGCGGCGGATATCCAGTCCAATGGCGACACCGATATCCTTCAGACGGTGCAGTATCGCCAGACGGGCGTGATCCTTAATATCCGCCCGGTTGTGCTGAGCAACGACCGCATTGACATCGAAATTTTCCAGGAAGTGTCGAGCCAGCAGCCCAACGTTACCTCCGATATCGGCAGCCCGGTGATCAGCAACCGGTCGGTCACGACGCGGCTGTCGTTACGCGAGGGTATGACCGCCGTGCTTGGCGGTATGATCCAAGACAGCATTTCGATGGGGCAGCGCGGTGTGCCCTTGTTGAAGGATATCCCGCTTTTGGGGCGGGCATTCCGTGTCGACAGCGCGACCAAACGCAAGACCGAATTGCTGATCCTCGTGACACCCAAGGTGATCAACGAAGACCAGACGATGCAGAATATTGCGTCCGAGTTTAGCCAATCCATCAACGGGCTGATGAATGGTCGAGGCCAAAAAGCCTTTACTTTGGTGCCTTGGCTTCCGGGGCAAACGGTGCCCCTGCACAGCTATTCGCGTTTCGAAGACAAAAATTAAAGGTTGAGCATCATGCGTTTTTCTATCGCTTTTACAGGGACGATCCTACTGTGCGGACTTGCCGGTGTCTCGCAGTCTGCCGATGGCAAGGCCCCGGCAGCGGTGCAGGCCGGCACTGCGTGGGCAATCCCGGCTGGGCCAGGTCAGATAATGACTGCGGCCTACGTCTCTCTGCGCAATCGGGGCAAGGCGCCCCAGACATTGTTAGGCGCGTCATCCAATGTGGCCGCCGACGTGCAAATGCACAGTTCGGAAATCAAAGGCGGCATAGCGCGCATGCGGCGCGTCGAGCGACTCACCGTGCCTGCTAGGGGCGAGCTGAAACTGACACCCGGTGGCCCCCATCTCATGCTCATGGGTTTGAAACGGCCATTGAAGGTAGGCGACAGGATCACGGTGCATCTGCGCTTTGAAGGTGGCGCCAATCTGAATGTTGCGGTGCCCGTTACCGATACGTCCGAAATATCCACACTGAAGGGAGGTCCCCATGCAAATCACTGAACGTGCAACCAAAGTCGTCCTAGCGGGACTTGCCGTATTTGCAATTTCAGGTGCTGCGTACCTTAACTATGCAGCGAATGAAGAAAATTCGGCCATCACAGAAAAACCGGCGGCTGACCCGTCATTGGGGGCGCCCGTCAAACTCAAGCTGACCGATGCCGACGGCAAGCCGTTCGATCTTGCCTCGCTCAACGGCAAACCGGTTGCAGTGTTTTTCGGCTTCACCCAATGCCCCGATTTGTGCCCGATGACGATGCAAAAGCTGGCGAGCATGCGCAAACGGATTGGTGCGCCGTTCAACGAGCTACACGTCCTGTTTGTGTCGCTCGATCCCGAACGTGACACGCCTGAAACGCTGAAAAGCTATTTCAGCGCCTTCCCGCTGCCTGTCACAGGCTTGACGGGCAGTGCTGCCGATATCGCTGGCGCGGCCAAGCAATTCGACGTGTTCTATGAAACCGTCCGCTACTCCGAGACATATTATGCGATCGACCATACCGCATCGATCTTCCTGATCGATCGCGACGGCAAGCGCGCAGGCGAAATCGGCTTCGGAGCCGACGACGCGGAATTCCAGGCCAAGCTCGAGGCGCTCGTTGAATAATTTGGCCCTTCATTATTAAAAATAAAATTATCAAAATGCAATAATTTCAAATTTTAATGCGATTGCAGTATTTCGATCATGAAAATATAATAAAAAAGTTATATAATTTTTTTAATAGCACAAATACTATGAAGTAAAATATTTCAAAAAATAATATATTAAATTCCGAAATGGAAAATCCCATTGTCCAAATTTGGAACACGCCCATTTGGATATGTTGGCATTTTCTTAGCCATCCGTTTTGGCCCCGCAAGCCTTTGGAGCGAGATTTGAAAAAATGGATAGGCGTAAATTTTTGAAGGCTAGTGCCGTTGTGGTCGGGGCTGCTGCCCTTCCTGCGATGGCGACCGCCCAAACGACCGGCGGCACGTTCGATCTCACGATCGAAGCCGTCGACTCCGAGATGATCGACGGCGTCTTCGTGTTCAGCCTGATGTTCTTTGATCGCAGCCAGGAAGGCCGCCCGATCCTGGAAGTGACCGAAGGCGATATTGTGACTATCAACGTCACCAATCTCGACACCCGGCCACACGGTTTTGGCATTCCCGGGATACCCGCTGCTTCTGTCGCGTCGATCCCGCCGGGCGGCTCGGCAACGGTGCGATTCACCGCGCCCGTCGGCGGTACCTATATGTATATCGACCCGACGCTTGCGCCGCTTAACCGAATTCTCGGTCTCTACGGCGCGTTCATCGTCCATCCAAAGCTGGGCACGACGGCGGCCGGTTCGCCGACGCCCTATAGCCGCTCGACACATACGCCGCAGGTTGCCGCTTTGTTCGACGCGCTGGGCGTGCACAAGCGCTTTCCGGGCAACAAATGGGTGCCCCGCGACGTAGAGCGAGACAAATTGTGGTTGTTCTCACAGGTTGATCCGCTGATAGCGGCGCGTGTTGATGCCGGAGAGGTTATCCCGCCCGCAAGCGTGGTGCCGTCCTTCCTTCCGCGCTATTTCATGATCAACGGGCTCAGCGGATATGACACCGCTCCGCATAAGATCGATGCCTCACTTGACTGGTCAAAGGGCTCCGGGCGCATCATGCCGCATGGCCGCGAAGGCCAGCCCACGCTGATCCGCAACATGAACGCCGGCCTGTGCACGCACAGCCCGCACATCCATGGCAACCATATTTTCAAACTGTCGGACACCCGTGCAAACGGCACCGTGGTTCTGAACACCAGTTGTTATGAGCTGGATGCCTGGCCGATGGAGCCGATGGCGCGCCGCGACGTTCTGTTGCCGTTCGAAAAGCCGATCGATGCCGTCGTATGGCCGCCAAAGGAAGAACCCTTCCCGATGCGCTATGTCATGCACTGCCATACCGAAATGTCTCAGACAGCCGGCGGGGGCAACTATCCCCAAGGCATGGTCACCCACTGGGAAATGACTGGCCCTCTCTGATCGCTTCAGCGACCCCCATCTTATTGTTTCAGGAGCTTTGCCATGCAAGCGGCAGATTGGACAAAAACAGGCGTTAAGGGTGAGCTCACTTACTCTACCTTTGGCTGCAACCCATTTCAGGAATCAAACTTCCCGACGCCCGACCGGGTCGCGCCCGACGTAAATGTCGAACGACACATGGATGTCAGCCTCGAACTTCCGACACCGGACGGCCAGAAAATTCGCGTCTGGACCTTCACCGATCCCCTGGCACCGACAGTGGCAGGACGCGCGCCCATGCATCCTGCGCCTTTGATGCGATTCCGTCAGGGCCAGATCGTGCACAGCACGCTCGATCCGAAGAAGAATGCACATACGCTTCACCATCACGGCATCGAACCGACCACGGTGAATGATGGCGTCGGTCACGTCTCATTCGAGGTCAATGCACGCTATACTTACCAATTTCGGCCATCACGGGCTGGCACATTCTTCTATCATTGCCACCGCAACACCCCGCTGCATTTCGAAATGGGCATGTTCGGGCCGATGATTGTCGATCCGCCCGAAGGTCCGGGCACTTTGTTCAGCGGTGGACCCAAATATGATGTCGAGCGCCTTCTTGTGCTCGACGATATGGATCCGCGTTGGCACACTTTGGAACATGACGCCGGCATGTGCGGTCTCGATGTCGGCCTCAACCGTTTCGACCCGAAATACTTCCTCGCCAATGGCGTGTTCAACAACCGCACCACCACTGATCCGCGTGTTGTAATCAATGCAAAGCTGGGCCAGACAATCCTGATCCGCCTGCTAAATGCGAGCTATTCGGTTCTGGAAACGACGATCGGCCTGCCGGGCATCTGCCATTCAATGGATGGTTGTTCCCTGGGTACTGAACCGTGGTCTTCTCCGTTGCCGTTACCTGCAAACCGGCCGTTCACTATGTCGTCGGCGCAGCGCCGTGACATCATCATCCGCCCGACCGCGCGCGGCACTTTCCCGGTGCGCTTCCGCTTCCTGCACTGGGTCAATGGCAAGGTTCAGGATAACGGTCGCGGTATCGTTGACACAAGGATTATCGTATCGTGACGATCCCGGCAATTTTCCTCGCAAGTGGCTTCACGCTTATCGGCGACACAAGCCTTGAGACAGCACAACTGGTAACCGCCGACGATCGCGTACGTGATTACCATTCAGGTCATCTTCCGCCGAATCCTGACCAGTTGGGCGGGATGTTCAACTTCTCGGATTTGGCTGGAAAGCCGGTCGGTGATGCCGATTTCAAGGGAAAGTGGACACTGCTTTATTTCGGTTATGCCCGCTGCACGGACAGTTGCCCGATGGCAATCCCGATGATCGCTAAGGCCGCCAAGGAATTGAGAAAGTCCGGCATCAAGACCAATGCTGTCTTTGTCGATATCGAAGCACCTGCCGTCGGCTATGTCCGGCGTCGGGCGAACAAAGCCGCTGCCCCCGATGGCCATGTGCATTTGATCGACCGTGATGCGGCGCTGCGTTCGTTGCAGCAGAGCTTTGGTTCGGAATTGCAGATCCTCACCGGAACGCGGGGCCAGCTATCGGCTGCCACTGCGGCCTTCCGAGTAGCACGCGAACATACGCCTCCGCGGGCGGGTGAGCGCGGCCACAGCATCAATCATAGCTCGCTGGTCTATATTCTTGATCCGCGTGCGAAGGTGGCAGGCTATGGTTATCACACGTCGACGTCGGAGATCCTGATCGAAACAGTGCGAAGGCTAAAAAAGGCAAAGTCATGAAGGCAGCAGCCTTGATGGCGCTAGCGGCAGCGCAGAGCTTAGCATTGCCCCTAGCGGCCCAGACATTCGACCGTGCAGGCCGACTTATTGTCGCGCCCGAAGAACGCAATGTCGCCGCGGCGCAGGTTGCGATTGCGCAGTCACACCTTTTCGGCAGCATGCTTGTTTCTTACCGCTTGGCCCGGCCGGGTGTTGCCCGCGTCGCCGTGGCCACGCGGAAGGAATTGAAGATTTTCGAAATTGACTCCGAGAATTTCGAGGCGCGGCTGATCCAGAGCGTTGCAACGACCACCGCCTTGCCAAAGGGCACGCTAGTGTGCCGCAGCTATGCCCCGATCGATGCCATTTTATCGGCCGGCAAACGGCATTTCCCAAAGACCGAACTGGAGGTTCTACCCCCACACCGCCCAGGGATGGCCTGGCGAGTACGTGTCAAGGGACGACTATTTGCGGTGGCGTTCGACAAAAAGGGCGTTGCGCGTTTCGGCCCACCGTCTTTCCGATAGCGCGCTATGGAAAGCCTGGTCACCGCCACAAGCCAAGTGCTGCTGATTTCCAGTGCATTGGTTTTGATGGGGATCATGGCTTGGAGCGATGCGCGCCATTTTCTCCTGCCACTGGTTCCCAATATCATCTTTCTGGTTGCCGGACTGATCGTCGGCCACCTAGCTTTTGGCATATCCAAAAGTAGCGCGCTAATCGGCGCCGGTGTCGGCTATCTCGGGCTTTTCGCTGTCGCTGCGACCTATCGAAATCTGCGCGGCCGTGAAGGCATGGGCGGTGGGGATCCCATTCTGCTGGGCGGGATCGGTGCTTGGCTAGGTTGGCAAGTGCTGCCAGAAATATTGCTGGTCGCAGCTTTATTGGGCTTGGCTTTTGCCGTGCTGCAACGACCTTTCGGGCCACGGCGGACCACTTGGCAGGATCAGCGTATTCCGCTGGGTTCTTGCCTCATCTGTGCTGCAGTTCTTTCCGGCGCGACGATGCTTATCGCCGGCAAGTGACGAGCTGTCCGCGAGCGCCCTGACGATCTCGATATGGCCGTCGAAATCGGCCTGCGACGTTGTTCGATTACTCACTCGTCGTCCTGTGTTCGAGGCACGTCATCACACCCACATGCCCGAGCTTCGCTCCTCACACAGATTAGATTTTCTCCGGCGACAAGGCCTCACGGATGGCTTCAATTGGTTTCGAGAGCACCTCGTAGGCTAGAGCGCCAGCAGCAGCGGCAATAGCACAAGAGACAACAACGCTCGCAACGAAAGTCATTCGGGATGATGCAATGCGGCTCTGATCGTAGGCAGATAACGAGCCTGCTTTATCCGCTCTGCGCAAAGTGGCAATGCTATCCTTCCCGCTTACCTTTGCAGCGTCATTAGGCATCCCTGTTGACCGAATGCCAGTCAGACTCGGAAAATCAATGTTATCCTGCGTGCGAACGCCGAAGGTCTGATTGCCTGACCAAATAACTCTACCAACTATGATAATGCCGCCTTTTCGAATCTCCACATAGTGACCGCGTGGCGGCGGGCTGCTGGAAGAGGCAAGCAATCCTCGCTGCGAGACGTTAAGGATCACCACTGGTGACTCGTTGCCGCCAGCATTCATCGAAGCAGAGACAATAATCCGTTGGCGTCGGTCACGAGGCTTTTTCAATGTCACAGCTGCGACAATGAAGCGACTTTTCCGCCCAGGCGCTATACCCATTAAGGATGTGCGGTTAACAAGACTAGGCAATCATAACTGCGAATGGCACCTCTTTAACGGCCAAGATGGCAGACAAGAAGATCAGACGTGCCATCTTGATATTGCCGCTCGCTTATGGGGGCTCGCGCTGAACGACCATGCGACCTCACGAGATATGCTTTCATCCTGGTAATGAATTCATTAGGCGGTGATTTGGCCGCATACTAACCGTTGCACCACTGGAAGTTCAGCTGAATTCAAGTGCGGGCGGCAGGCTTAGCGCAGCTGGCGTCTTTGCCGTTCGAATGAAGAGCTTGCGCCAGATGGAAGGGGCAACGGTTCTGCATGGCTTCGCTGTTTCGATCTATCAGCTTCAAAATTTTCGGGATTTCGGTTGGCTTGCTGCTGATTATGCTGGTGGCGGCATTCGGCTCGGCCTTCGCTAGCGAACAGGTTCATCGTCAACTTCAAACCTTCGAACAAGTCATGCTTCCGCTCGCCAGAACCATGGCGAATGTTGAGCTTGAGGTTCAGAAGCAGAAGGTCACCGCAGATTTCTTGCTGGAAACACCTGAAGAGGAAGCTGTTACCACCTGCCTCGGACAAGCGAAGACACAGGGAGCGAGAACACGCGATCTTTTGCAGCGAGCCACGAAACTGATCCAACAAGGTCTTGCGAACGTTCAAACCGAACAGAATCAGATGGCCCTCGCCCGTTTTTCACCCATGGTTGATGAGCTTTCCTATCAGGAAAGGCGCTTGGCAGCATTGACGCTCGAGGCTTGCGCACGAGATGCGACAGTCACCGAGATGGAGGCAGCGAAGTCGCAGGCTGATGACGTCATGCGGCTATCCGACAAGATCGTCTTGGAAATCACCTCATTCGTCGCATGGAGTTCCAGAAGCGCGCGCGAGAACCAAGAATTCGCTGCTCAGGCAAACACTGGCTTGATCGGCTCCGCCACTTTGGTTGGTTTGATGCTGGCTTGGGTTGTCTCACGGGGTTTGACCCGCCCGATTGTACGATTGCAGACCGGCGCACGGGCAGTCAGCGCCGGAATGCTTTCTGAGGCTCACGTGCCCGTCACAACCCGCGACGAAATCGGTGAGGTAACACGCGCCTTCAATGCGATGATTTTAGACCTTCAAGATAAGGAAAAAATCAAAGAGACCTTTGGTCAGTATGTCGATCCACGTATTGTTGCCAGACTTCTCGACGGAGGTCAGTCTGTAACTGAGGGAAAGAAGCAGGTAGCGAGTATTTTCTTTTCGGATATTGTCGGATTTTCTGGAGTTGCCGAACAACTTGCGCCAGGCACACTTGTTAACTTGATGAACGCATATTTTTCGGCGATGTCCGATCCAATTCAGAAACACTCTGGCATCGTGGACAAGTACATTGGCGATGCGATCATGGCTTTTTGGGTGCCCCCATTCGTCGAGGCCCAACGACAGGCCGAGCTTGCCTGCCGAGCAGCCCTTGAGCAAATAGATAATCTTGACGCTTTTCACAGGCAAACCCCTGACATCATCGGCTTACGTCGAGACGTACCGCTCATCGATTTTCGCATAGGGATTGTTACCGGAGAGGTTGTCGTTGGTAGCGTAGGCTCAGAGATAGCTCGCAGCTTCACAGCCATGGGCGACTGCGTCAATCAGGCCTCCCGTTTGGAGACCGTCAACAAGATCTATGGCACACGTGTCCTGATCGACCATCCAACACGTTGCGCTGCGGGCGATGCGATCGAGGCACGTGAAGTTGACCTAATTCGGGTTCCGGGGGTCAGCGTCCCTCTCAGGATTTATGAACTTGCCGCGCTGAAAGGTGGATTGTCGTCTTCGAGGCAGCAGCTTTTCACATGTTATGAAGAGGGCTTGCACTGGTATCGCGCCGCGCGGTGGGATCAGGCTGCAGTTGCATTCAACGCGGCACTCAATATCGATCCGCAGGACAAGCCATCTCGCGTAATGCTTGAGCGGACGGCGAACGCTCAAGCGGTCTTGCCTTCCGATTGGGATGGCGTTTGGGTCATGTCCGCTAAACTATGAGTGATCGATCAAGCTCACAGCCGCAATACTGGATGCCATCTCAATCGGTCTCGCTACGGTGATTACCTACAGGTTTCGTCGCGCTTGCTGATGTCTTCAAAGCCCTCCGTTACAGGTGCAACGCCAAGCGACAAGCGATCTCTACCGCGTTCAAATTTCTGGTTACAGTTTTGCGTTTTTCGCCCTTTGCCTTTCTCGCTCTATCAGGCTGCACACATGCGCAGGACCGCGACGCTATCGCCTCTTTGAAAGCGGCGCTCGAGTGCCAAGCCAGCGCAACGGCTGCACTGGAACGGTTCTGCGCAAAGCAAAGGATCGCCAAGAGGTGAGGGCGCTGTCAGCAACACGTGGCCTTGCCCGTTGCCAAACGGTCCTCCCTACGTGCACGCGTTCCGGCCCAAGAATGGCCCAGCTGGACGGCTGGTGAAGGTGGAGGCCGCTCTGGCATTATGGTCGACGCGCCACCCGCCGAAAGTGCCTACAACAGCATGAAATGAAACAACAAAGCGAACGATCTTTAGCTTGTAAGCCGGGTCCACCGTGGGTTTCGCCCTTTCAGCAGGCAAAACCGCCCCACCAATGTCAATCGGCGTTCAATCGGGACCCCCTATCGGCGCGCAAAAGGGACCCCCTTGTTGAGATGGTGGGTGGTTGATGCTGGGCGCGTGTTTCGCGCTGCTGGCGGCGTAGGGAGGGCGTAGCCCGACCGGAGGCGTCAGCAGCGCGAAGGCGGTTTTCTGACTTGGTCAGCTGCGATTTTTGAAGCGCCAGCTGTCGTTGCCGGTCTCGACGATATCGCAATGGTGCGTGATGCGATCGAGCAGCGCGGTGGTCATCTTGGGGTCGCCGAAGACGGTGGGCCACTCGCCGAAGGCGAGGTTGGTGGTGATGATGACCGAGGTCTGCTCGTAGAGCTTGCTGATCAGATGGAACAAGAGCTGCCCACCGGATCGGGCGAACGGCAGATAGCCCAGCTCGTCGAGCACCACGAGGTCGAGCCTGCCGAGCTGAGCAGCGATGGCGCCAGCCTTGCCGATGCGAGCTTCTTCCTCGAGCCGGGTAACGAGATCGACCGTGTTGAAGTAGCGCCCGCGGGCACCGGCACGCACGACGCTGGCGGTGATCGCAGTGGCCAGATGGGTCTTGCCCGTCCCTGTGCCGCCGATGAGCACGATGTTGCGGCGACCGGGCAGGAACGAACCTGCGTGCAGGGAGCGCACCAGCTCTTCGTTGATCGGGGTGCCCTCGAACGTGAAGGCGTCGAGGTCCTTGATTACCGGCAGCTTGGCTGCGGTCATGCGGTAGCGGATCGAGGCGGCATGACGATGCGCGGCTTCGGCGCGCAGCAGGTCGGTCAGGATCTCGTGGGTCGTGCGCTTGCGCTGCAACCCGGTGGTGACCGCCTCGTCGAACGCGCGGCCATGCCCTTGAGGCCGAGCGAGCGCATCGCCTCGATCATCTCATGCCGCTGCACGGAGGCCTCGCACCGTATCGTAGCGCGCGCAGTCCGCGATCGGCGGGTGGCTGAGCTTGAGATCGGCGGCCACGTCGAGGGGGCGTGCGGATGGCGGATCCCGGTATCGGGCCAGGATGTTGAGGATGACCTCGTCGCTGACAGCACCGCTATTAAGCGCCTCCCGGATCGCGGCCTCGACCGCTTCCAAGCCATCGGTCATTACCGATGCCAGCACGCGCACGAAGCGGCGGTCGGCGTCATCACCGCCGCCCAGCTTGCGCCGCAACCGCGTCAGTGCCGGTGGCAGGTCCCACCCCTGGAAGGGTGCACCGTTCCGCAGGGCGCCGGGCTTGTTGGCCAGAACGGGCAGGTAATGCCAGGGATTATAGATCGTCCGGTCGCGGCCGAAGTGCCGAGCATGCTCGGCGATTACCTCATCGCCGAGGCGCACGACGATGCGATCGGCATAGGCGCGGACCTGAACGGCCCGCCGCGCCGCTTTGGCCATGACCGAGTAGCGGTTGCGGTCGAAGCTGATCAGGCACGTGCCGGTCACAGCATGCGCGGTCTCATGGAAGCCGTCGAACGGCGCAAGCATCGGCTGCAGGGCTGGCCGTTCGAGATCCAGCGCCTCGGCAACAGTCAGCTCCTTCTGCTCGGGATGCGCGTGCGTTGCGGCCCAGCGCAGGCACTCAGCTTCCAGCCAACCGTTGAGCTCCTCGATGCTGGTAAAGCGCAGGCGAGGCTGGAAGAAGCGGCCCCGGATGGTCTGCACCTGGTGTTCAACCTGACCCTTCTCCCATCCCGCAGCCGGCGAGCAGGCCGTGGGCTCGACCATGTAATGATCGGCCATGACCAGAAAGCGGCGGTTGAACACCCGCTCCTTGCCGACGAACACGGTGGTGACCGCGGTCTTCATGTTATCGTAGATGCCGCGCAGAGGAACACCGCCGAAGAAGGCAAAGCCGCGCGCATGCGCGTCAAACACCATCTCCTGCGTCTCGCGCGGATAGGCCCTGACGTAGACCGCGCGCGACGCGCACAGCCGCATCTGCGCCACCTTCACCCGCATCGGCTTGCCCGCGATCTCCACATCCTCGTGGCTCCAGTCGAACTGGTAAGCCTCGCCAGGCTTGAACATGAGCGGGATGAAGGCAGGCGCGCCATCACCCGCATCCTTGCGCCGCGCTTCCGTCCAGCGCCGGGCGTAGCGCCGGACCGCGTCGTAGGATCCCTCGAACCCCTCACGGCACAGCAGATCATGGATCCGGGTCATGCGCAGCCGGTCACGCCGGTGCCGGGCCTCGTTCTCCGTCAGCAGCACGTCGAGCCGCTCCTGGAACGGCCCAAGCCGGGGCAGCGGTTGAACCGTGCGGCGATAATCGAATGCGCCTTCCGGCGCCCGGATCGCTTTGCGCACCACCTTGCGCGACAGCCGCAGATCCCGCGCAATCGCCTTGATCGCCTTCCCGCTCGCGTGCTCCCGCCGTATCCGAACAACCGTCTCCACCACCAACATCCCGATCTCACCACCTGGAAAACCAGGCAGTCCGCTACACCATCAGAATGAGGGGTCCCTTTTAGACGCCGATCACCCCGCTAACGGGGTCCCTTTTGCACGCCGGTCCACACCACTCGACATTGCGCTCCTTCGACCACCGCAGGATCGCCATGCTGGTCAGTTCGGTGCCGTTGTCGCTGACGATAGTATGGGGCCGCGCCATCCGCTCGAAGACTGCAGCATCAAGCTCACGCCCGACCCGTGCGCCCGAGATCGACGTGTCGGTGATCAGGCGCACGCACTCCCGGCTGTAATCATCGACCACGGCGAAGATCCGGAACCGCCTGCCACAGGCGAAGGCATCGGATAGGAAGTCGAGGCTCCAGCGCTGGTTGGGTCCCTGTGGGACCGTCATCGGCGCCCGCGTGCCCAACGCCCGCTTGCGACCACCACGACGGCGCACCTGCAGCCGCTCCTCTCGATAGAGCCGTCGGAACTTCTTGTGGTTCATTCTCCAGCCTTCCCTGCACAGCAGCCAGTGCAGCCTCCGATAGCCGAACCGGCGACGCTGACTGGCCAGTTCCCTGATCCGGTCGCGCGCCTCTGCATCGTCAGGCCGATGACTGACGTAACGCACCATGGTCCGGTCCGCGCCCAGCACCGCGCAGGCACGACGCTGGCTCACCGCGAAGACCTCCTGGAGATGAGCCACCGCCTGCCGCGTGGCACGGGGCGCTAGAATTTTTTGCGCTGATCTCCTTGAGCATGGCGTTGTCGAGCATCGAGTCCGCCAGCAGCTTCTTCAGCCGCTCTTTCTCCTGCTCCAGCTGGCGCAGCCGCCGGGCATCCGACACTTCCAGCCCGCCATATCTGGACTTCCACTTGTAGAAGGTTGCCGAACTGATCCCATGGCGGCGGCACACATCCGCCGTCGCCATCCCCGCTACCTGCTCCTTCAAAACAGCGATGATTTGCACCTCGCTGAACCTGCTCCGCTTCATTCGTCCGTCTCCTCGTCAGGGCCGGACTCTACTCATCTCTGGAGGAAATCTAGGGGCTCAGACCAGCCTGTATCCGACGCCATTCAGGCAACCTGCATCACCGGCGATTCGGCCTCATCATGATTTCCATCGCTGGTTAACTGGCGCGCAGCCCTCATTAACCGCACTCGCATTGCTAAAGGCCATGGAAAATTTGTCCGATATGAAAAATTACTTTTTCTGGTGATTTACAATCATATGTATAGTTAACATCTTTCGAGACGATAGTTAATATTTCATTAAAATATTGAAACGGCGAGATATTATTGGTTAATTATTTGGACACTTAGTTGTCTGCGACGATTTTTTTTGAAAAGGCGTCCCTATCGACGGCTCAAATGAGAGCTCGTCGCGTTTCCAGCAAGTCCTGCGTCTAAGGCGAGGCAGGTAATCGTTTAGCGGAAATATGGGGAGTAAAGACTGTGCTTAAATTGAACATCAACGATCTCGTTCACATTCTGAAGCAGATCAAAGTCGCCGAGAACCACACTGCAACTGGTCAACTTGTTGACCATCTGGGTAATCCTCTGAATAATCTGACTCCTTACGGCCTGCGGACCGTGAGCGGTGAGTACAACAATCTCGTCAACCAGTCCGCCGGTTCGGCGGATCAGCTGATGCCGCGCCAGACCGCTCCGGTCTGGAATGCCGCGGATGTCAATCCGCGCACCGGCGAGCCGACCAGCTACGCAAGCCTGTCGGGCTCCGTCTATGATGCCGAACCGCGTATCATCTCCAACCTCATCGCCGACCAGTCGCTCCGCAACCCGATCGCGGTGGTCTCGGCGCTCAACTATGTCGGCATCACGAGCGGCGCACTCTACGACGCGGCCATGACGGCTGCCGAAACCGCACGGATCGCGATCCGTGCGGCCGATGCTGCTGACAAGGCGCTGGTCGCTGCCGATGCTGCGCTGCTCGCCGCCGGCGCACCCACCAGCGGTGCGGAATTCGACGCTCGCCAGGAAGCGGCTCAGACGCGCGATGCAGCCTATGCGGCGCGCGACGCCGCCATGATCGAGGCCACAGCGCAGCTCTCGCTGGCCGGTGTCGAGATGCAGAACGGCAACCTCGTTCTGCCGAACGTCATGACCGATCTGGGCAGCACTGCACCGCTCAACGGGTTCATGACCATCTTCGGCCAGTTCTTCGATCACGGCCTGACCATGATCGACAAGGGTGGCAGTGGCTCGGTGTTCATCCCGCTGCAGCCTGATGACCCGCTTTATGTCCCGGGCAGCCCCACCAACTTCATGGTCTTGACCCGCGCGACCAATCAGCCCGGTGCAGACGGCATTCTCGGCACTGCTGACGACATCCGTGAGGCTACCAACGACACGACCCCTTGGATCGACCTCAACCAGACCTATGCCTCGAATGAATCGCATCAGGTGTTCCTGCGCGAATACAAGCTGGTCGACGGCAAGCCTGTCGCCACCGGCTGGCTCCTCGAAGGCGCAAACGGCGGACCGCCGACCTGGGCCGACATCAAGCTGCAGGCCAGGGAAAAGCTGGGCATCGAGCTCAGCGACATGAACGTTCATGACGTTCCGCTGCTTGCCACCGACCTTTATGGCAACTTCATTCCGGGCGCGAATGGCTTCCCGCAGCTCGTGACCGGGCCGGACACGCTGGTTGAAGGCAACCTGGCCACGCCGGTGTCGACAAGCGGCGCCATGTCGACCGGCCACGTCTTCCTCGCCGACATCGCGCATAATGCCGATCCTAAGGCCGGCCAGACCGCCGATGCCGACAGCGACGTGGGCAATGCCATCCCGCTCGACGCGCGTGGCAACCGTGCGACCTATGACAACGAGTTGCTCGACAAGCACTATATCGTCGGCGACGGGCGCGGGAACGAGAACATCGCTCTCACGGCGCTCCACCACGTGTTCCATTCCGAACACAACCGCCGTGTTGACCAGATCAAGGCCGAACTGATCGCCAATGGCGATGTGGCGCTGCTCAACGAGTGGCTGCTCGTCGAGGTCGCCGAGATCCCGGCCGATCTCACCACGATGCAGTGGCACGGCGAGCGCCTGTTCCAGGCTGCCCGCTTCACCACCGAACAGGTCTACCAGCACCTCGTGTTCGAAGAGTTCGCCCGTCTGGTCAACCCGAACATCGATGCGTTCGTCTTCTCGAACACTGTTGATATCGACCCGGCGATTACTGCCGAGTTCGCTCACGCGGTCTACCGCTTCGGCCACTCGCAGCTCAATGAAACCGTGCCGATGATCAGCGCGGACGGCCAGACCCAGACCGACATGACTCTGGTCGAGGCCTTCCTCAACCCCGTCGCCTTCGCAACCGCCGGCACCAACCCGGACGCGGCGGCAGGTGCCATCATCCGCGGCATGTCCCGTCAGGTCAGCAACGAGATCGACGAATATGTCACCGACGCGCTGCGGAACGATCTGGTCGGCCTGCCGCTCGATCTCGCGGCCCTGAACATCGCTCGCGCCCGTGACACCGGGGTGCCATCGCTGAATGCGGTCCGTGCCGACTTCTTCGCGAAGACAGGCGACACCCAGCTGGAACCCTACAGCAGCTGGTTTGATTTCGCTCTTGCGATCAAGACCCCGGCTTCGGTGATCAACTTCATCGCCGCCTATGGTCAGCACCCGGACATCCTCAACGCCGTGACCGTGGACGAAAAGCGGGATGCAGCGTTCAACCTCGTGCTTGGCGGTGCCGCTGCACCGGCTGACGCGCTCGACTTCCTGAACGGCACGGGCGCCTGGGCGGGACAGGAAACCGGTCTCAACCTGGTCGACTTCTGGATTGGCGGCCTTGCCGAAAAGAAGATGGCCTTCAACGGTCTGCTCGGCTCGACCTTCACCTTCGTCTTCGAAGCCCAGATCGAGAACCTGCAGGCAGGTGACCGCTTCTACTACCTCAGCCGTTCGCAGGGCATGAACCTGCTCAACGAGCTCGAAGGCGACTCTTGGGCCAAGCTGGCAATGCGCAACACCGATCTGGAAGCGGCCGATGCGACCCATCTGCCCAGCTCGCTGTTCCTGACCCCGGCCTATATTCTGGAACTGAACCAGAGCCTGCAGAACATGGCCGACCCCGTCCATGACAATTTCATCCTGCAGGCAATCAGCCCGATGGTGATCCGCAAGGACACGGATGGCGACGGTGTAAACGATTACCTGCGCTTTACCGGCGTCGACCATGTGGTCCTCGGCGGCACTGAAGCCAGCGATACGCTGATCGGCGGTGAAGGCGACGATACCCTTTGGGGTGGCAGCGGCGATGACCGGCTCGAAGGCGGGCAAGGCGTTGACCACATCTCGGGCGGTTATGGCGACGACATCATCACCGACAGCGGTACTCCGACTGGCGCCGCTGACGTACTCTCCGGTGAAGACGGCAACGACGTCATCAGCGCGGGCGAAGGTCTCGACCTGATCTTCGGTGGCCGCGGTCAGGACTTCATCATCGGTGGTCGTGACGGCAAGACCGTCACCTCGGGCGAAGGCAATGACTTTGCACGCGGTGGTGAAGCAGCAAGCATCGTTCAGGGCAATGAAGGCGATGACTGGCTCGAAGGCGGTGTTGGCGGGGTTGACGTGCTCGCAGGCGAAAACTCCGAACTGTTCTTCAACAGCCCGATCATCGGCCATGACGTGCTCAACGGTCGCGGCAACGACAACGACTACGATGCCGAATCCGGCGACGACATCATGTTCCAGGGGCTGGGTGTCCAGCGCAACAATGGCATGGCGGGCTTCGACTGGGCAATCAACAAGGACAATCCTGTTGCGGCGGACTCGGACCTTGGTGTTCCGATCTTCGTCAACCAGCAGGCCAACATCCTGCGCGATCGCTATGACCTCGTCGAAGGCCTTTCGGGCTGGAAGTTCGACGACATGCTCACTGGCCGCGATTTCGTGGCCGGCCAGGCCGGCGTTGGCGGCGCTGCTGCGGTCTTCGATCCCACCGCTCCGTTCCTGTCCTACTCGAACGCGCTGACCTCGGAAGGCGTCGCCCGGATCAACGGACTGACTGATCTGGTGGCCCATCTGGGTCGGGCAACGATCAACGCCCCGACCGGCGAAACCCATGAAGTGGTCGTCTTCGACGAAGCCGACATCGTGCGTGACGCCGATGGCAATGCGACCGGCATCAACGGTGCTCCGCATGACATGATCCTCGGCGGCGGCGGCAGCGACATCATCCAGGGTAAGGCCGGCAACGACATCATCGATGGCGACCGCTGGCTGAACGTCCGCATCGGCATCAATGATGTAAATGGCAACCCGATGGCATCGGCCGAGCACATGACGAGCAAGGTCGTCGATCTGGAGGGCAACCTGCTGTTCGGCGGCAAGACGCTCGACCAGCTCATGCTCAGCTGTGAGCTCAACCCCGGTCAGCTCAACATCGTCAGGGAAATCCTCGACGGCAATCAGGCCAACGATCAGGATGTCGCCGTCTATCGTGATGTCCTGACCAACTACAGCTTTGTCCGCAACGCCGATGGTTCGACCACGATTACCCATGCAATCGTCCCGCCGGGTATTGAGTCAGACGGTGTTGACCGTCTGCTCAACATCGAAAAGCTCGGCTTCTCTGACGGCAATGGTGGCACTATCTTCTATGACATCAACGCTGTGGTCCCTGTGGCTGCATCGGGTGCTCCGACGATCAGCAACAGCGTCCCGACCGAGCGCGAGGTTCTGACGGTCGATCTGACCGGCATCATTGACCCCAATGGCGTCATCAACCCCACCCTTCAGTGGCAGATGTCGTCGGATGGCGGCGTGACTTGGACGGATATTGTTGGGGCGGTTGATGCCACCTTCATCCCCGGCCAGGATCAGGTCGGTGCCCAGTTGCGCGTCAATGTTGCCTATTTCGACTTGACCGGCACCTTCGAAAACCTGAATTCGGCCCCCACCGCAATCGTTGCAGACTTTGCAGAAGCAGCAACCGGTGCGGCGATCATCAGCGACACCACGCCGTTCGCCGGTCAGGTGCTGACGATCGACACCACAACGATTGCTGATGCCAACGGGGTTGGTCCGCTTTCCCACCAGTGGCAGGTTTCGGCCGACAATGGTGTGACCTGGACCAACATCGATGGTGCAACCGGAACCAGCTACACGCCGGTGCTGGAGCAGATCGGTTCGTTGTTGCAGGTTGTCACGACCTTCACCGACATCACCACGGGTACGTTGGAAACGCTGACCTCGGCTGCTACCGCGGCCATCGTGGAGGGTCCAATCGCTGCCACCGGTGCTCCGGTGATCAGCAATCTGACGCCGACTGAAACGCAGGCCCTTACCATCGATGTTAGCGGCATCGCCGACATCAACGGTGTGGGGACCCTGTCGCATCAGTGGCAGGCCTCGACCGACAATGGTGTTACGTGGACCGATATCGCTGGTGCGACTGAAGCTAGCTTTACCCCGGCACAGGCACAGGTTGGTTCGATCCTGCGCGTCTCGACTAGCTTTACCGATGGTCTCGGTACGGTTGAGGTTCTCGTCTCCGCTCAGACCGCTCCTGTGGCGGATCTGCTGGAAGCCGCGACAGGCGCTGCGATCATCAGCGACACCACGCCGTTCTCCGATCAGGTGCTGACGATCGATACCGCAACGATTGCCGATGCCAACGGCGTTGGTCCGCTGTCCCATCAGTGGCAGGCTTCGGCCGACAATGGTGCGACCTGGACCAACATCAATGGTGCAACCGGAACCAGCTATACGCCGACGCAGGCGCAAATCGGTTCGTTGTTGCAGGTTGTCACGACCTTCACCGACATCACCACCGGCACGCTCGAAACCCTGACTTCGGCTGCGACTGCCGCCATCGTCCGGGGGCCGACGCCAGCCACGGGTGCGCCGGTGATCAGCGACCTGACGCCGACTGAAACGCAGGCCCTTACCCTGAACGTCAGCAGCATTGCCGACCTCAACGGTGTGGGAACCCTGTCCTATCAGTGGCAGTCGTCGACCAACAATGGTGTCACCTGGACCAATATCGCTGGTGCAACTGCTGCCAGCTTTACCCCGGCACAGGCGCAGGTCGGTTCGATCCTGCGGGTCTCGGCCAGCTTCACCGATGGTCTTGGTACGGTTGAAACCCTGACCTCGTCGGTGACCGGCGTGGTGGGTGACAACTGGACGGGCGTCCCAGTCACTCTCACCACCTTCACCGGGACGGCTGGGGACGATATCGCCAACGGGGCGGACGCCTCCAATGCTCTGGGCGGTTCGGACACGATGAACGGATTTGCCGGGAACGACACCCTGAACGGGCGCGGCGGTAACGATGTCATCACTGGCGGTGCCGGGAACGACATCATCAATGGCGGGGCTAGCGCTGACACCGCGGTTTATGCCGGGGCGAGCAGCAATTTCACGCTGAGCTCCAACGGCACGAATATCACGGTAACCGACAATACCGGTGCAGAAGGCGTGGACACCGTGTCGCTCGTGGAAACCCTGCGTTTCAACGGCGCGAACCACAGCGTGGTAACCGGCACGGCGCTGGGCAACACCATGAGCGGCGCGGCGGCCAACGAGGCGATCTTTGCTCTGGCCGGGAACGACACCATCAACGGCGGGGGCGGCAATGATCTGATCTATGCCAACGGCGGTGTGGACTCGATCACCCAGGACAGCGGGACCGGTGGACGCGACTTCGTGGACGGGGGTGCCGATGAGGACACCTTCACCGTCACCACGGACACGACCACGGCGGAAGCCTTCGTCATCTACACCCGGGCAGCGGCGCTCAACGCCATCCCCGGCCTGACGCTGAACGCCAACACCGAAATCGTCATCACCCGCAACGGCAGGTTGATGAGCGAGCTCGACAACATCGAGGAAATCGTCGTCAGCACCTTGCGTGTGACGTCTCCGGGCGGCGCCAATGGCGGCACCGTTTCGGGCGATACCATCTCGGTGGTCGGTGACTTCAACCAGACCAGCCTCAACTTCAACACGATCACCATCGACGGCAACACTGGCAACGACACGGTGGACATTTCGGCGCTTGAATCCGCGCACCGCATCGTCTTCACCTCGAACGGCGGCCAGGACACCATTATCGGCGATCTCCGTCCTCAGGATATCGTCAACATGGATCCGAATGCAGTAACGCCTTCGCACCATGCGACGGCCCTGCCGACGGCAGAAAAGGCAGCACCGGCTGTGACAGAGGCACCGGCCCCCGTCATGGAAGCGATCAAGGTCGCGACTGACGAGCCTGCCCCCGTGATGGAAACCTTCAAGTCTGCGGCAGCAGAACCGGCTCCGGTTCTCGATCAGCAACTCCAGGGCGGCAGCGCTTCGGACATTCTGGTCGCTGGACTGGGCGACGACCGTCTCTCGGGTGGTTCGAATGACGATTACCTGTTCGGCATGGAAGGCGATGACTTCCTGTCGGGCGGTTCGGGCAACGACGGAGTCGACGGTGGTGAAGGCGACGACACCCTGTCGGGTGGTTCGGGCAACGACTACCTCGACGGCGGTGCCGGCGATGATGAACTGACGGGTGGAACCGGAAACGATACCTTTGCCTTCGGCAATGGCGACACCGTTACCGACTTCGCCGTTGATCAGGACATGATCGACCTCAGCGCGATGGGCGTGACTGCGGCGAACTTTGCCGAAATGGTCTCGATCACGGCAGTGCGCGGCGGTGCCCGGATCACTATCGGTACGGAATCAATGCTGATCGCCAATGTCAGCCCGACCGCTCTGACCGCAGCGCAGTTCACACTGGCCGCTGAAGCCAGTGCTCAGGTGACGCAAGAACCCGCTGCTCCGTCCGAGGCGACCCCGGCTCCGGTGGTGGTTGAGCTTGCTGCTCCGTCCGAGGCGACCCCGGCTCCGGTGGCGGTTGAGCTTGCTGCTCCGTCCGAGGCGACCCCGGCTCCGGTGGCGGTTGAGCTTGCTGCTCCGTCCGAGGCGACCCCGGCTCCGGTGGTGGTTGAGCTTGCTGCTCCGTCCGAGGCGACCCCGGCTCCGGTGGTGGTTGAGCTTGCTGCTCCGTCCGAGGAAACCCCGGCTCCGGTGGTGGTTGAGCTTGCTGCTCCGTCCGAGGCGACCCCGGCTCCGGTGGTGGTTGAGCTTGCTGCTCCGTCCGAGGAAACCCCGGCTCCGGTGGTGGTTGAGCTTGCTGCTCCGTCCGAGGCGACCCCGGCTCCGGTGGCGGTTGAGCTTGCTGCTCCGTCCGAGGCGACCCCGGCTCCGGTGGTGGTTGAGCTTGCTGCTCCGTCCGAGGCGACCCCGGCTCCGGTGGTGGTTGAGCTTGCTGCTCCGTCCGAGGCGACCCCGGCTCCGGTGGCGGTTGAGCTTGCTGCTCCGTCCGAGAAGCCCCCGGTTGTCGAGGAACCTGTCTCGCTCGATCAGACTGGCACTTCGCGCTCCGAAGTCCTGTTCGGCGCTGCTGGCGATGACGTGTTGTTCGGCATCGGCGGTCATGATCGTCTCCATGGCGGTGCTGGCGACGATATGCTGATTGGCGGACGCGGCCGGGATATTCTGTTCGGCGGTGAAGGTATCGACACCCTGAGCGGCGGCAAGGGCGCTGACTACCTGGATGGCGGTGAAGGGGCGGATGTCCTCTTCGGCGGCAAGGGCAGCGACGCCTTCGTGTTCGGTGACGGCGACCTCGTTCTCGACTTCCGGAGCGACGATGACCTCATCGACCTCACCGCTCTGGGGATCACGGAGGCTACCTTCGAGGAACAAGTCAGCTTCACCCGCATGGGCAACGACACGATGATCTCGGTCGGTTCGCAGAGCATGACTCTCAAGAACACCCAGCAGGTCGACATGGACGACTTCAGGCTGGCGGAGGAAACCGCGATTGACAAACTGCTGAGCGATGCTCTGGCCGTCATCGAGAGCCAGAGCTCCTCGCCGGTGGCCAACATCGGGGGCGATGAATCAAGCCCCGTGGCTGATCGTGCCATGCTGGCCGACTTGCCGCCCTACCCGATGCTCGAAAGCGGGATGCTCCCCATTCGTCCGCTCGAGGATGATTTCATCACTCCAATGATGTAATCAGGGAAAGGGGCCGCGACATCCTGTCGCGGCCCCTTTTTTCTTTTGCCCCGGCAGCTCGTCCACGTGACCTGCCGGCTCTGTCAGAAGGATTGCACCGGTTGGCCAAGAGGCTGCAGCGCGGTAAGGGCAGGGCATGCCGAGACCCAAGAAACCAGCCAATCCATTCCGATATTTCCACTCATCGCCCGAGGTAATCCGCCTCGTGGTCATGATGTACGTGCGGTTTCCGCTGTCTCTGCGAAATGTGGAGGAACTGCTGTTCGAACGAGGCATCGACCTGTGTCACGAGACCGTTCGTTTGTGGAGGAACAGATTCGGGCCAATGTTCGCGGCTGATATCCGACGTCAACGGGTAAGCCGGATGCGCGGCTTTCGCCACTGGAAGTGGCACGTCGACGAGGTTTATGTGAAGATCAACGGTGAGATGCATTACCTGTGGCGCGCGGTCGATCACGAGGGCGAGGTGTGTCCCCCGTCAGCACCAATGGCACAGATTTGAGGTTGTGATTTAAGGAGGGTTGGGGCTTCGTCGTAGTGACGAAGGAACGAAGATGAAGACCCAATCCTCCTTGAAAAAATCGGCACCCAAAAAGCCCCCCGCTGAGCGGGTTGTGAAGGACATCCGGCGGCAGACCTGTCGTCATTTCTCGGCTGAAGACAAGATCCGGATCGTGCTCGATGGGCTACGCGGTGAAGACAGCATCGCCGAGCTCTGCCGCAAGGAAGGCATCGCCCAGAGCTTGTATTACACCTGGTCGAAGGAGTTCATGGAAGCGGGCAAGCGCCGACTTGCCGGTGATACTGCTCGTGCCGCAACCACCGGCGAAGTGCAGGATCTGCGCCGCGAGGCCCGTGCCCTCAAAGAATGCGTTGCGGACCTGACGCTCGAAAACCGTCTGCTGAAAAAAAGCATGATCGCGGATGGGGAGGGCGAAGAATGAGGTATCCCGCATCCGAGAAGCTTGAGATCATCAGGGTCGTCGAGCAGTCCCACCTGCCCGCCAAGCGGACGCTCGACAAGCTGGGCATCGCCCGTCGGACCTTCTACCGCTGGTATGACCGCTATCTCGAGGGCGGGCCGGAGGCGCTGGAAGATCGCCCTCCGCGCCGAGCCGGGTGTGGAACCGCATCGCGCCTGAGGTGCAGGATCAGATCGTCGGACTCGCGCTGGATTACAGCGAGCTGTCCCCACGCGAACTGGCCGTGCGATTTACCGATGAACGCCAATACTTTGTGTCCGAAGCCACGGTTTACCGCCTGCTGAAAGCACACGACCTAATCACCAGCCCGGCCTATGTCGTGGTGAAAGCGGCTGATGCGTTCCATACCAAGACCACCCGGCCAAACGAGATGTGGCAGACCGATTTTACCTACTTCAAGATCATCGGGTGGGGCTGGATGTATCTCTCCACCGTGCTCGACGACTTCTCGCGCTATATCATCGCCTGGAAGCTGTGCACCAACATGCGGGCCGAGGATGTGACCGACACGCTGGACCTCGCCCTGGCAGCTTCCGGCTGCGACAGCGCCACGGTGCTGCACAAGCCAAGGCTGCTCAGCGATAATGGTCCCAGTTACATCGCGGGAGAACTGGCGGAATACATCGAGGCCAACAAGATGAGCCACGTGCGCGGCGCCCCGATGCACCCGCAAACCCAGGGCAAGATCGAGCGCTGGCACCAGACCCTGAAAAACCGCATCCTGCTGGAGAACTACTTCCTGCCCGGCGACCTCGAGGCCCAGATCGAGGCCTTCGTCGAGCACTATAACCACCAGCGTTATCACGAAGCGCTGTCCAACGTGACACCCGCCGACGCCTACTTCGGCAGGGCCCCAGCCATCATCAAACAGCGTGAAAGGATCAAGCGACAGACCATCGAACATCGGCGCTTGCAACACCGCAACCTCGCCGCGTAACATCAACCCCCGGACGAGGCCCGCACTCCGCTAATTTACGCCCCGTGTTGTGCCGAATGTTCTGACGACGGACACACGGGTCGCTTCCGGGAAAACTGTCGTTTTCCCTTAATTACCAGACGGTTCCTCTCTGGTTGAGCGGCTGATGTATTCGCGCGGGACGAGAAAGCCAAGGGCGCGATGCGGGTGGACGGTGTTGTAGAGGTGGAACCAGCTGGGTAGCATGTTGATGAATGCTCTGCGCTGTAGCCAAGTGCATAAAGCAAAATCTTTATGTCAATGAGACCTATATCAGATTGAAATTCTTCGAAATCAAGATCGCTTGGGTCCGGCTATTCACGCCCAGCTTAGAAAATATCATCTTGACATGCATTTTTATAGTAGCCTCGGTCAGATTTAGGTCCCTTGCGATCTGCTTGTTGGACAGGCCCAGACAGATGCATCGCAGCACCTGCTCTTGCCGAGGCGTCAATGTCGGCGCGTCGGCTTTGTCTGACTGACTGGCAGCACCACGATATGGCTGGACGAAGCTGCCATTAATGACGCTGATGATAACGCTCTTGAGACTTTCGACCGGCATGGTCTTGCTGAGCACCGTAACTGCCCCAAAGCGGACTGCGGCATTTGCCGTACCTTCCGTCGCCACACCCGTAAGGAGCAAGACCGGGCGAGCCTCCTGTGCAGCGACGATCAGCCTGAGGCCAAGAAGTCCGTCCATGCCTGGAATCTGGTAATCAAGCAGGACGAGGTCGAACGGGCCGTCACGGGCAATCGCGGCGAGCGCCTCGTCAATGGTCGATGCAAGTTCGACCGTAAATTCTGCGCCACTCTCAAGATAGGCCTTGAGCGAGTCTTTCAGAAGGTCGTGGTCATCGGCGAACAGGATACGCATCAGGCCATCTCAACTTTCGTACTGCTGAGTACTCGAGCAAGCGTTTGATTAAGGGTGCGGGAGATGGCGGACTTAATGACGCGCGCATCGAAAAGGGAGGCATCTACGTCAATCTCGATTTCGTACAGGGCGCTGCAGAGGATGATCGGAAGACGCGGCAGATCGGCACGAATGCGCGCCGCCAACTTTGCGCCGTTCATTTCCGGCATGTCGTAGTCGAGAATAATGGCGTCCCAGCCGGTCGGATCGGCTTCAAGTTCGTGGACAGCCTGAAGCGGGCTTGAAACCGCAGTCACCTCCGCGCCCGTCTTGCCTACCTCACTAGCGATGAGATCGAGAAGCAAAGGATTGTCATCGACGATCAGGATTTTTGCCCCCAGAAGCATGTATTCAGGACTGGCGTCCTCGCCGCTGTTGTGCCCGAAAGGACACGTGGCGAGCGGCCAGGCCAGCTGGAATGTAGTCCCTTCGCTCCCGCTTTTGATGTGGATCGAACCGCCTGCCTCCGTGACCACTTTCGATACGACGGCTAGGCCCAGTCCCGTGCCGTAGGATTTCGTGGTATGAAACGGCTCGAAAATGCGCGCGAAGTCTTCATTTTGAATGCCGCAGCCCGTGTCCTTCACGGTGATGAGTGCGCTTGGCACTTGGGGTTTCGCACCAACCACCGGGTTGGAGAGCTTTCGCGCCGGATCAAGCTTCTCGAGGATTACCTTGATCGACCCGGGCCCATCGACAGGAAGGGCATCGCGGGCGTTGCTGCAAAGGTTCATCATCACGCGCAGGAATTCGGTCTCCGCCGCCTGCAGCACAATTCCGTCGTCTTTCGCCTTGAGCGTGATCGAGTGAGACGCCTTCAATGCGAAAGCGGTGAGTTCGATGACGGTTTCAAGGGCTGCCTTCGCATAGAACGCATGGGACTGTCGCTCGGCAGGGTTCGCGGTGAGCGCGGATTCGAGCATTTTGCTCGCTTGTCTGGCAGCACCCTCTATCCGCTCGATTTCGGGTGGACACGGCTGATTTTTGACCCGTAGCGTAGTTGCCGAGACCGAAATCACCGCGATAAAGTTTGCGAGATCGTGAGCCATGCCAGAAACCGCACGGCCGATCATCTCCTTGCGTTCAACCAGCAGAAGCCTTTCGCGTGCGCGAATACGGTCCCTCGTTGCACGTTTGAGTTCTTCGATGTCGCGGGTGGTACACACCAGCCCGCCCCCTGGACTTAGTGCAAGCGCCACCTCCTGCTCGATGGCGCTACCGTCCCGGCGCAAGCCGCAAGCCTCTCCGCGCCAGCTACCCGTCTCCAAGACCGTTGGGATCGCGACCTCTTCGATGCGCTTGGCCTCATCATTCCTGTAAAGAACCGACCAATGCCGCCCGATCAAGGCGGAGACATCATCATAACCGAACATCGCACAGTGGGCTTGGTTCAAGTAGACGAAGAAGCCCTCTGCATCAGTGATGGCCACGCCATCCGAGGTCGCCTCGATGGCAGCAAATTGATCCTCCAGCTTCTTCTGGTAAGCATCGCGCTCGGCCTCGAGCCGAAGTCGCGCCCCTGCATCCCGCATGATCGCGGCAAAGCCTGCCACCTCGCCTGTCTCCGGATTGTGCCAGTGCGTAAGGGACAATTCCACATCGACCAATCGCCCGTCGCGGCAAAGAGCGGTTACATTTGTCGTCTGACCCAAGAGGCGGGACTCACCTCCGTCCGACAAGCGTCGAACTGCTTTGGAATGATTAGCCCTGTGGATCACGGGCACGATGCGATTTAGGCTTTGACCGAGAATTTCCCGAGTGCTCCAGCCAAACAGCCGCTCCGCCCCACGGTTCCAATAGATTATGCAGTTATCCGGGTTGATGGCGACGAATGCATCAGTCGTCGTCTGGGCAATAAAGTGGGATAACCTCTCCTGATCATGGTGTTGCACGAGAAACTCATCCGTCTTTCTGAAGGCGCCGTCCACAGATGCGTTTATTGCGGTCGCCCTCTACGAAAGGCCAGGGGATAGAGCGCAAATTGACGAGCTCAACTGACAGCGCATCAAACTGTCCTAGCGTAGCCGAGCCCCCCCCCCACCGCGACCACCCACCATATTGGATATATTGTTTGGGGTTATCTACTGGGTGATATGCTCTGGATGGTGAATGTCAACAGAGGTTGGCACAAAGGCCGGTGTGGGTTTCCCGTCGTCTGCGCGGCTACCCGGTTGTCCTCTCAGTCGCCGTCGCATTCCCACCATTCCCTCGCTTTTTCATAGCTTGCTCGCCGCTCGGCCTGGATACAATTCCGCCCATAGCTACGCAGCTCCTTGATCTGGGCCTGCGTGAGCCGGTCTTCAAACAATATGCCGGTTAATGCATAGGCACGTGAGCGGGAAGCTATCCGGACGCCGGCCACGAAAATGTCGAAAGGTCCGGCGCGGAGGTAGGCGCTTGCACCAACAGAGAGCGGGCTCGCCGTCTTGATGAGCGCGCCGACCGCCGAAAGATCGAGCACAATGCAGTCAACGGTGCCGTAAACGCAGACAAGCTTTGCGGGGAGCAGCAGCGGCGTGCGCGGCGACGTTCGGCGCTCGGAGATTGTATTGCCCCCCGATGCCCCGATGAGCGAATAGCCGACGGGTGAAAGAACGTTCCATCGATGTGACTCTTTTCAAATTGACAGCGAAACAACGTTGCTGTCCGGGCCAGTCGGGAAAAGTCGCGCCATCGTTCCTTGACTGCGCTCACCACCTGGTTGCCGGGATTTACGCAAATTTCTTAAGTGATAATCGACAGGCAGGTCCCTCATGAAGGGCCTGAACCCGACCATTGGTGATTGGAGCCGGCGGCAGAATGGGCAACTCGATCAGAGCATCATCAACCTCAAACCAAAGCCAATTGGGGTAGTGACAGCCCATCTTGGTCAGCGATTAGCGATTAAGACCAACCAAAATGGCATCGAACATAGTGTTGACGCTCTCACCAATGCTCCCCATAGCTGCGAAAGCAGAAACCGAAATAACCGCAGCAATCAAAGCGTACTCAATCGAAGTTATTCCAGCCGTATTATAAAAAATATTACGGATAAATCTCGAAACAAGCATATATTTATCCTTTAAATTTCTGATTTATAAATTAAATTTTGCCTTCTCTCTTTACTCTTTTAATGTATAAAAATTAGTTAATATTGTATTACTTCATAAGTATACATCCTTTCGGGTGTAAGTGTTCATGGATCATTTGGGCTTGGGTCATTCCGCTGTAGGTTTGATTGGCTGCGCGAGGAGCGCCTGCGGATCGGCCAGCTGTTCGCTCCGTCGCTGCGCTCCATCCTTTCAGCAGGTGGCGACAATGCCGCGGTCGGGATCCGTCAGGCAGGGCCTGGCCGGAACGAACGCAACCTGGACGCCTCGAAAAACCCTCGCCTTTGAGGCGTTGATCTGATTCACTGCCTTTGCGGATGATCGGAGGCGAAGATGATTGGCCAGCCTGGTTTCTTTGATCTGTCGGACCGGTATGCGGCGCTGAGTGCGGCGGGTGATCCGCTGGAGCGGTTGACGGCGGTGGTCGATTTCGAGGTGTTCCGCGGGCCATTGATCGTGGCGCTCAGGCGGAGCGATCTGGGCAAAGGCGGCCGGCCGCCGTTCGATCCGGTGATGATGTTCAAAATCCTGGTGCTTCAGGCGCTCTACTCTCTGTCAGACGAGGCGACCGAGTTCCAGATCAAGGACCGGCTGTCGTTCCAGCGGTTCCTCGGACTGGGGCTCGATGGCCGGGTGCCCGATGCGACCACGGTGTGGCTGTTCCGCGAGCGGCTCGTACAGGCCAAGGCGATCGACAAGCTGGACGCCTCGAAAAACCCTCGCCTTTGAGGCGTTGATCTGATTCACTGCCTTTGCGGATGAGCGGAGGCGAAGATGGTTGGCCAGCCTGGTTTCTTTGATCTGTCGGACCGGTATGCGGCGCTGAGTGCGGCGGGTGATCCGCTGGAGCGGTTGACGGCGGTGGTCGATTTCGAGGTGTTCCGCGGGCCATTGATCGTGGCGCTCAGGCGGAGCGATCTGGGCAAAGGCGGCCGGCCGCCGTTCGATCCGGTGATGATGTTCAAAATCCTGGTGCTTCAGGCGCTCTACTCTCTGTCAGACGAGGCGACCGAGTTCCAGATCAAGGACCGGCTGTCGTTCCAGCGGTTCCTCGGACTGGGGCTCGATGGCCGGGTGCCCGATGCGACCACGGTGTGGCTGTTCCGCGAGCGGCTCGTACAGGCCAAGGCGATCGACAAGCTCTTCGCGCGCTTCGATGCGGCGTTGACCGATCGGGGCTACCTCGCGATGGGCGGGCAGATCATCGATGCGACCGTGGTGCCGGCGCCCAAGCAGCGGAACACCGAGGACGAGAAGGCCGCGATCAAGCAGGGCAAGATCCCGGAGCGCTGGAAGGAGAGGCCTGCCAAGGTCCGTCAGAAGGACCGCGATGCGCGCTGGACGGTCAAGTACTCGAAGGCCAAGGTGAAGGAGGGCGGCGACCCCAAGGGCTTCAAGCCGGTCGATCTTGCCATCCCGATGTTCGGCTACAAAAACCACATCGGCATCGACCGGGCTCACGGGCTGATCCGCACTTGGGATGCCAGTGCGGCCAACGCCCATGACGGGGCACGGCTGCCGGAGCTCATCAGCAAGCAAAACACCGGCTCGGGCGTATGGGCCGACACGGCTTATCGCTCAAAGAAGAACGAGGCGTTCCTCGAGCGGGGAATGTTCAAGAGCAACATCCACCAGCGACGCATGCCGCGTCGGCCGATGCCAGAGCACATCGCCCGAGCCAATGCGAAGCGCTCCGCTGTGCGCTCGGCAGTTGAGCACGTGTTCGCCGGACAGAAGCACCGCATGGGGCTGTTTATCCGCACCATCGGCATCGCCCGCGCAAAGATCAAGATCGGCATGGCGAACCTGGCCTACAACTTCCAGCGCCTCGCCTGGCTCGAGGGGCGAAGTGCGCCCGCATAGCGCGAAAACGAGGTGCCAAGCGGCGCTCCAGCTCAGAAAAACAAGGAAACGAGGCCGAAAGGCACAGCCCTCACGCACCAAAGACCGCGATCAGACCCCTCGCGCCGCCGTCAGGCCGAAAATAGACGGTTCTTCGAGGTGTCCACCTTGCACCCGATGGCTCGCCACGGCCGCCACTGGTTGTCCTCCCGTTTGACGGACCCGGCGGCACGTCGCTAATCGGCGACGGGATCGCCTTCCAGATCAATGACGAGCTGGCGCGCTACCCGCAGCTCTTCGTGATCTCGACTGTCAGCGCGGTGACGCTGGTGCGGGACAAGCTGCCGATCAGCGAGATCGCCGAAATGCTCAAGGTGCGATACCTCGTCACCGGCGAGATCTTCGAGAGCGGCGAGAAGATCCAGGCTCGCGTCCGGTTGGTCGAAGCGCCGATGCTGACCCAGGTCTGGTCGGCCAACTTCACTGAAAGCAGCGACAATATCTTCGCCCTGCAGGAGCGCATCGCAGCCTCGATCATCCCGCAGGTCTGGACCAATATCGACATCAACGAGCGGCACAAAAGCCTGACTGTGCCCCTGAAATCGCGATCGAGCTATGAGCTCTACTGGCGTGCAGACGCGCTGTTTCGCAAGCTTGACCAAGCGTCCTCCAACCAGGCTGTTGCCATAGCCGGGGAACTGGTTCGAACAAACCCGGACAGCGCATGGGCCTATGCCATGTCGGCGTTCTGCAACGGCACTGCCTATGCCAACGGCTGGACCACTGATCCCGTCCAGACGCGTGATCTCGCGCTTGCACATTATCAGAACGCCTTGCGGCTCGATCACGACAATGTTCAGGTTCTCGGCTATGCGGCCGGCACGCTGGTGGCTGTGGGCGGCAGCATGGTGATTGCGGACAAGCTGATTGGGCGCGCTCTCACCCTGCTTCCCGATCATTCCTCCACTCTGTTCTGGGGAGGCTGGGTCGATCTGATCGGCGGCCGGCCGGAGCGCGCAAGGCAGCGACTGGCACGGGGGCTGGAAATCACACCGATATGGGCGGTCCGTGCCTATGCACTAGCCGGGATTGGGCTCTCGCACTTGCTCGAAGGCCAAATCGACAAGGCATACGAACTTCTTTTCGAAGCCTATGTGCAAGCGCCGGATTACCCCTTTAGCGCGGCAGGCTTGTGTATTGCCGCGGCCGCCAAGGGTGATCGCAAGACTGCCGGCGAAGTCGGGAAGAGACTAATCGCAACCGGCAAGGACGAACAGGTCCTGCGGATGCTGCAAAATCCCGTGCACAGGGCGATGTTCGCCCACGCCCTTGCAAGCGCAACGGCAGCCTGACCCAGCGCCCCTCCGGAGAAGCGAACGCTGGCTGTTCTTGGCAAAAAGCAGTCATCAAACCGAGATGTGTTGCGATCCGAAGAGCAGCTCCGCCACCTGCCCCGCTGCATGAGATCGACCGAGCCCTCAGGCAGCCTCACTGCTTTTTCGCCGGTCCAGCACGCCGCCCACGAGGGTAATCAACGTGCCCTCGGCCGTATCACGACGCCCTCCCGCAACCCATAGCAGAAGAAGCATTGCGCAATAGATGCCGGCCCCGAGAATCACGCGCCAAGCGAGTTCAAGGAAGGGTGCTTCGGTTGCTCTAGGAAGCCATTGCAGGGCCACCAGCATGACTCCTCCAGCCAGGAAAGGGCGGCCCACAGACGCAAGAAATCCGCCAATTGGGTGTCGCGACTTGAGCGCGAGCAGCATCAGCCCGCCGATCAGGAGCGCCGTTGTCACCAGCAGACCGGTCTGCGCGATGGCCAGCACGCCTCCACCATTGGCCGCAACACCGCCCGCAGTCACCGCCAGCACCACAGCGCCTGCCATGCTGGCGAGTGCCGAGATGCGTTCATGTCCTCCCGCCTGGAGCGAGGAGGCAACCAGCTTGTAGACCGCCATCAGTGCACTTGCGGCAGCGATCGGCGGTACGAGCACGGCGGTCGCTATCCACTTTGTGCCGAGCACAACGGCAATGAAGTCCTCGGCGACTGCCGCAAGTCCAAGCCCCAGCGGGGCAACGATCAGCGCATAGGCGCCGAGCGCCTTGGCCATGCGTGTGCCCTGTTCGGCCAGCGCGCCTGATTCTGCTGTCTGAACGAAAGTCACCCGATTGAGTGCCGTCGCGATTTCCTGGGTCAGGATGCTCGACAGGTCCTTGCTGACCGCGAAGGCTCCGACCGTCTCGGTATCCGCCACGCGGCCAAGCACCACCCGCTCGACCTGTGAATAGACGGCTTGCGCAGCGACCCCGGCGAAAATCCACAGGGAAACGCCAAGCAGCTCCGCCCGTCGTACCAGCGAAAGTCTGGGACGGTAGGGCTGCAGGCTATAGGAAAGGGCAGTGAGAAGCGCGGACTGGATCAACATGCCTGCCACCAGCGCCCAGTAATTGCGGAGCGTCAGTGCGAGGGCAACCGTCACGAAAAATGAGACGATTCGTGCTCCGGCGCGCATCTTCAGATCCCGCCCGAAATCGCGGTTCCGGTCGAACTCGACGATGCCGATATTGGTCACGCCGAGAAGGATAAAGCGAAAGGCCAAGGCGAAGATCACTGGCTCTACCCGTGGTTCGGCGAAGAATCTGGCGACGGGATCGGCAAGGGCGACAAGGGCAAGAGCCAGAGCGCCAAATACGGTCAGCTGGATGGTGAAGGCGGTATCGTAGTAGTCGCGCTGTTCCCCCGTCAAGAGCAGCAAAGCCTGCCGCAGTCCGAGGAAAGAGAAGATCTCGACCATCGCGACCGCAGTCATCGCAAGGCCGACCACGCCGAAATCGTCGGGTTGCAGGACGCGGGCGAGGATGAACACCGACACCAGGCCGATCGCCCGCAAGGCCCATGTCAGCAAGACTGCCATGGCCGCGCCGCGGTAAATGCTCGTCCGGCCCTGCGCTGCGCCAGACATCAGACATGCGCTCCTGAAAGCACTTGGGGATGCCGCTTGCGGAACTTGTCGCGCAGCCGCGACAGGATTACCGCCCGTTCGCGCCGGAACGGCTCGGGATCGTCACTCGTAAAGCTGTCGAAGCCGGCGCCATTGACCAGCGAGCCGCAATAGGTGGCAAACCGGAGAAGGCAGACGAACTGAGCCGTGATGCCGGCGGCCGCCTGCCATTCGAATACGTGCCTGTCCCATTCGCCTTCCATCGACATTTTTTGCCTGCCCGCCGGAAACGCCATCCGCCTTGGTGGCAGCCGGTCTTCGACGAGCAGGCCATGCAGCGCAGCCACAAAGTCCGCCTCGGCGTGCATCGCAAGCTGGATCGACCCCCAGATGCGCGGATTGACCTCCAGCAGCACGAACGCGTCGCTCCCCTCCTGGTAGCGGAACTCGAACATCGCGATCCCGGTATAGCCGGCATGGGCTATGAGCTTTTGCACCGCATCGAGCAGCCGGGTATCGAGCGGTTCCGAAACGCGCGACGAACTCGGCCCGGTGGCATGCTCCTGCTGCAAGCGGCGGTGTTGGAATGCCTGAAGGACTTGCCCCTCATGGGCGAGAACCGAAACGCCGCGACAGAAGCCCGGAACGAAGCCTTCGGCCAGCATGCCGGGCAGGCTTGCCGAGCGTACCTCGAGCTCCTGCGCGTGTTCGATGCGAGCAACAGCACTCTTCTGCACCATAGAGCCGCGCGAATATGACTGCCGTGACTTGAGGATGAGCGGCAGGCCGAGCCGGTCGATGATTTCGTCGGCGGAACAATCCGCCGGAATCAGCATGCCCTCGGCAACCGGAACGCCCAGTGAGCTAGCGGCTTCACGCGTCGCCCACTTGTCTGTGAAGAGGGCAAGCGCCTCGTCCGAGGGGATCGCGCAGCGCGCAGGCAGCAGCGCCTGCCGGTGCGCAGCCAGCTGGAGGAGGGATGCATCGCTGGTCGGAACCAGCAGTGCAAATCCGTGCTCACGTATGAGCGACTGGACCCTTGCTAGCCACTCCGCGCCATCACCGCGGTAGACCGGGACCGTGTGCTGCGTGGTCAGGTAGCGCGAGGCATGGGCGGGGGTCTCGAACCCCGAGCCGGCTCCGTGCACGGCGAGGCCCTTGCGTCCGAGCGAGCGGACGGCACCAAGGAACGCACTGGTGTCGTCCCCAAAGACCAGCACCGGTGCTGCTGCCTGATGGTCGGAAGCTGCGCGCACCGGGATCACTGCGACACCTTGCTTGCCGGCTTTGGAGCGAGGCGGACGATGTATCCCTTGCCCGCGTCGAGATCGGACTGGATGGAGATGTAGACGGAGCCCGCCGGATCGACGGTCACACCGTTGATATTGACGAAATCGGCCAGAAACAGCGCGACGATTTCCGTCTTGCCGGTCGGGCCAAGGCGATAGAGCCGTCCGTTGTGACTGTCGGTGATCCACAGGGTGTTCCCGTCAGCGGCGAGACTCTCGGGCGAGAGGTCGTCGGGGACAAGCCAATCGCGCGCGCTCCCGTCAGCACCAATCCGGAGCAGACGATCCTCGCGGTTGTTAGCGAGCCAGATCGTTTTGTCCGGCATGCGTGCCATGCTTTCGGGCTTGGCGACCTGCCAGTCGGCGGCGACAGCAATCGGCCCGGAGCCGCCGGGCGCGAAGGTCGCCACCGCAGAGCGCTTGCCGTCGCCGACCCACACGCCCCCGTCCGCGAGCACAGCTATGCCTTCGCTTTCGGCGATCGCCTGTGAGCCGGGGGCCAGCTGCCCCCCCTTCGAAGTGACCAGCCAGAGGCCACCCGACGTGTCATCGGTGAACCAGACCTGCCCTTTCGCGTCGACCACGATATCCTCCGGAGAGGCAATTCCCGAGGTGCCGTCAGCCAGAGTTTCCACCGCCTTGCCGTCCCAGCGGCGAATGGCAGAGCCGCCCTCATCGGCGATGTAGAGCGCGTTGTCGTGCCACCAGAGCCCATCGGGAGAGGTGATGCCGTCTGCATTGTCGAGCACGATCTCGATCGTGTAGCCGGGATCGTAGAGCACGGCTGCGGCCCTGTCCTCCGCAGAGGAGCAGCCTGCCAACAGGCTCGCAGCGAGAAGTAGGAGCCGCTTCATAGGCCGATGGCCCCTTTGGCGAGCTCGGCAATCCGGCTGAGCGTGCTCATCGCACCTGCGGCTTCGAACAGTGCGAGCAGGATAATCGCCTGAGACCAAGCCGGGTGGCGCTCGGCCAACGTAAGCAGCCATGTGAGCGGCCGATCAAACAGCCTGCGGCCCGCGGTCAGGACAAGGGCAAGGACCACCAGTCCCGCCAGCGCGCCCGCGATCATGTCGGACGGCCAGTGCAGACCGGTGACCACGCGCGGCAGGAAAACGCCGATTATGGCCCAGATGGAGGCAGCTAGCCCGGCGGCGCGCATGGCGAGCAAGATTCCTCCGGCAAAAGCGGCAAAAAGGGCCGCGTGGTCGCTCGGAAAGGAGGCGAGGTCGTTACCGGCGATGGTGCCTTCAGCCGCCTTTTGGGAGAGGTCGGCGGCGAGGCCCGTTGCAGGCACCCGGTAATCCGTCATGCCGCGTGCCACCATTGCTCCGTGGTCGAGGACGTAGACATTCTCGGCGGTCACAAGCGGCCGCGGGGACAGCGGCATGGTCGTCGAGACAAGCTTCATCACCGGTGCGACAACGAAAAGGGCGCACAGCGTCAGGAGTAGCGTCTTGCGGTTCGAGGATTGCCGCTGTCCCGGGGTGCCGTGCCACCAGGCAAACAGGAAGCAGGCGGCAATCGGCCCGCCTTTCAGCACGACACGATCGAGCGCCAGCGCCATCAGCGCATCAAGTGTGAAACTCCGGTCCACCAGTGCATTGGCCGACTGGAACAGGGCAAGGTCGACGGCACGGATCATGAAAGTCTCATATACTCAGATTTGCTGTCAAATAGTGTCGGCCGACAGCGCGTGCCGTCTCAGGTCATCTTACGCCGAAGTGATTACCGAAGTGCTTCGGCCGGGAAGGGCGCCATGGATCACCCGGGGCTATCACCAAGGATGCTCGGGTTCCGACAGATGGAGAGCTTGCAGAAGTTCCCTCCCGCTCCGCCAGCCGCCCCGCCGATCCAGCGGAGAATAGCCAAGATCGGTCGGTGCCGCGTCAAACCGGCGTGAGTTGGCCTGCGATTTCCTCAACTAACCTGCCGCGAACAGCAGCCGTCCGGGGCCAAGGCGTTCCAGCACATCCCCGATCTCGGCGCGCTCGACGGCAAAGCAGCCGAGGCTGCGGCCCACCTTGCCCTGATCGCGCGCCATGTCGCGATCGACATAATCGGCGCCGTGGATCACGATCGCCCGGGCCAGGGCCATGTCGTTCTCCTCTTCCAGACCGTGAAGGCGGCGCGACCTGCCGTGCTTGCCGAAATAGGTGTCGCCGGTAAGGAAACTCCCGCGCGAGGAGGCATTCGAACCGGGCAGGTTGGAGAAACGCTGGACAAAACCGCTATTGGCCGGGTCCGATCCGCGACCATGGGATACAAGGTAGGATTTCTCGATCCGGCCGCCGGCGACATCGACCAGCATGAAGCGCATGTCCCTTGAGGGCAGCGAGTAATCGGCAAGGGCGATGCGGTCGCGGTGGGTGATGCGTCCCGAATGACGATCAAGCGCCGCCAGCGCCCGGCGCAGCGCAACCGGCACGTCGGCATTTCCGGAACTGGCCGGATGCGGCGGCGATGGGCTGTGCAGGATCGGGTTGGCGAGTGTCGTAGGCGCTATCAGGCCCGCGCCGGCGATCAGCCCGGCGCCAAGAAAATGGCGGCGATGGATGTTCATGTGCGATCCGGTTGTTTGTGCTATTCTGCGTCAACATCGGGTCTTGGCGAAGGGACGCAAGGGAGCCGCGAGGTATTGGCGATGAGACGTGGCCTGATTGCGATGATCCTTGTCATGGTCCTGACCGCGCCCGCCGCAGGGCAGGAGCGCGCCTCCGCACAGCCTGCATGGTCGGCAGCCGACCTCGCGAGCCTGCGAAGATGGATCGAGGCTGCGCCTGATGATGCGCTTCCCCGCCTGCACACCGCGGCGCTCGATACGGCGCTGGCGGCAGCCTCGCCGCAACGCATCGATGCCGAGGCGACCGCGCTCGCCCTGCGCCTTGCGCGCATGCATTTGCTGGGCAGCGCAACGCCAACCGAGCGGGCAGGGTGGCGGATCGTCGATCCGGATGGCGAGATCGCGCTCGCCCTGATGCTGGAACAGGCCTTGGCAAGCGGCACGCTCGACACCTTCTTCGCCCTCCAGCGCCCGGCGGATCGCGAATATGGCGCCTTGCGGCAGGCCTATGCGCAGGAGAGCGACGAGGCGCGGCGCCTCACCATCGCGCGCAACATGGAGCGATGGCGCTGGATGCCGCGCACGCTCGGCGAGGACTATGTGCTGGTCAATGCCGCCCGCTTCGAGGCCGTCCTGTGGCGCAAGGGAGCGCGCGCCGGAGTGTGGCGGGTGATCGTCGGCAAGCAATCCACACCCACGCCAGTGTTCGGCGCGACCATCGATGGCGTGATCCTCAATCCCTGGTGGGAAATCCCGTCAAGCATCGTGCGCGAAAGCGTGGGCGCACTTGTCCGGCGCAATCCCGCGCTTGCACGGCAGCGGGGTTATGTCTGGTCGGGCGGGAAATACCGCCAGCGTCCGGGGGCCAATAATGCCCTGGGCCTGATGAAGCTGGTGATGCCCAATCCCTTTTCCGTCTACATGCACGACACGCCGTCCAAGAAGCTTTTCGACGAGGAGGTGCGCGCATACAGCCATGGCTGCATCCGCACCGATGACGCGATCGGCTACGCGGCGACCCTGCTTGAAGGCGCCAGAACGCAAGAAGAAGTCGACGCGATCGTCGCCTCCGGCAAGACAACGACGGTGCGGCTCGCGCACCCGATCCCGGTCTACGTCGCCTACTTCACCGCTGTAAGCGATGGCGAGCGAGGGGTCACGGTGCTGTCCGACATTTACGGGCGGGACGCGGCAATCCGGGTCGGGACAGAGTCCAGCCTGCGCTGACTAATGGACGGAAGTTTTCGTTCAGGTGTCAGCGGCAGCCTGGCGGATTTGTTCCCATGCATGAAGCCAGCCGGCGGCGAGGGCGGTCGTCGGATCTGCTCGGGGGGGGCTGCTATTCGTGCCGTAGCGCGTCGATCGGGTCGAGCTTTGAAGCCCGGCTGGCGGGGTAGTATCCGAACACGATCCCCATTCCCGCTGCAAACAGGAAGCTGACGAGGTTGATGACGGGATCGAAGGCGAAGGGCACGTCGATCAGGGCAGCCAGACCGATTGACGCAACAAAGCCGAGGGCGATCCCGACCAGCCCGCCCAGCGCGCACAACACGACCGCTTCGGTCAGGAACTGCAAGCGCACCTCGCGTGCGAGCGCGCCGATAGCGAGGCGGATCCCGATCTCGCGGGTGCGCTCGGTAACCGAGACGAGCATGATGTTCATGATCCCGATCCCGCCCACCAGCAGACTGATCGAGGCGATCACCGCCACCATAGCGGTCAGCGCGCCGGTCGCCGCGCCCAGCGCCTGATTGACCTGCGCGGTATCGATCACGTTGAAGTCATTGGGCTCATCACCCTGCAGCAGGCGCCGCTCACGTAGCAGGTCGACCAGCGAATCCTGGATCACCGAGGCGGCATAGGCGGCATCGTACTTGACCACGAAGTAATCGAGATTTTCATTGCCCCGGAACCGGCGCTGCACGGTCTTGAGCGGCATATAGACCGCATCATCGTCATCCGATCCGCCGCCGCCCTGGCCGCGTTCCTCGACCAGACCGATGACCTGACACGACACTTCGCCGAGCCGCATCTGCGCGCCGACCGGGCTGGCGTTGGGCAGGAAGATCGCCTCGCGCACCTTGGTCCCGAGCAGGCAGACATTCTTGCCCCCCGCTTCCTCGTCGGCGGTAAAGGCGCGGCCGTTCTCGATGTTGATCGACTGGGCCTGGAAGAAGACGTTGTTGACGCCCTGCACCCGCGTGTCCCAGTCCTGTCCGTTATAGAAAGCGGTGGTGCTAGAGCCGGCGCTGCCCGCCGTCAGCGTCACCCCGGCGAGCTGCTGCTCCACTGCGCGAACGTCGGCCTCGTCGAAGGGACGGATCGTACCGCGGGTGGTGCGCACCGGGAAAACGATGAAGTTGCTCGCGCCAAGCGAGGAGATCTCCTCCTGCACCGAAGCCGTCACACCATTGCCGAGCGTCACCATCGTCACCACTGCCGCCACGCCGATGATGATGCCAAGCGTCGTGAGGATCGAGCGCAGGATATGTCGCCGGATTTCCCGCAGGGCGAGGAGGATGGTTGTCCCGAGCATCAGCTGGGGCTTCCTTCTGCCGCGAGTGCCCGGCGATCGATCCGCTCTACCAGACCATCGCGGAAACGGATGATGGTCCCAGCATAGGCAGCCATCTCTTCCTCATGCGTCACCATCAGAATGGTAATGCCTTCGCTGTTCAGATGCCGCAGCAATTGCATGATCTCGACCGAACGTTCGCTGTCGAGGTTACCGGTAGGCTCGTCCGCCAGCAGCACGTCGGGCTGCGTCACCAGCGCGCGGGCGATAGCGACACGCTGCTGCTGTCCGCCGGACAGTTCGGCGGGCGTATGATCGGCCCAGGGCACGAGGCCGACTTGATCGAGCGCGCGCATTGCCGCTTCGCGCCGCTGCGCCTTGCTTTCCCCGCGATAGACCAGCGGAAGTTCGACATTCTCCAGCGCGGTGGTGCGGGCGAGCAGGTTGAAGCCCTGGAACACGAAGCCGAGATAGCGGCGCCGCAGCAGGCTGCGCTGGTCGCGGTCGAGCTTCTGCACCTCGACTCCGCGAAACCGGAACACGCCGCCGGTCGGCACGTCGAGGCAGCCGAGGATGTTCATCGTCGTCGACTTGCCCGAGCCCGACGGCCCCATGATCGCGACAAATTCGCCCCGTTCGATGGTGAGATCGACGCCCTTCAATGCCTGAAACGCCGCCGGCCCTTCGCCGAAGGTCTTGGTGATGCCTTCAAGCTGGATCAGCGGCTCGCCTGTCATTGCGCCGCGGCCTTGATGCCGGTGACGACTTTCATTCCGGCCTTAAGCTCGTTTGATGTCACCGCCGTGCGCCGACCGTCGCTGCGGCCGGTGACCACCGTGATTGCTTTCAGCGTGCCATCGGTTTGCAGCACTTGCACCTGCTGGCGACTGCCTTCGCCGATCGTGGCCTGCTGCTTCTGGTCTTCCAGTCCGATCTGCGGCTGGAAGACCCCGCCGCCGCCGTCTTCGTTCTTGGCATCAGGGCGGAACCGCAGGGCGGCATTCGGCACCAGCAGTGCGCTACCGGTGTTCTGGGTGGCGATCGTCGCGGTCGCAGTCATCCCGGGGCGTAGCAGGCCATCGGGGTTCTGCACCTCTAGCCGCGCTTCGTAACTCACCACCGATCCACCCGCCGCCGGCGTTGATGTGCCCGTCTGGGCTGCGACGGTGTTGGCCGAGGCCAGATCGATCCGCTGGAGCCGCGCGGGGAAGCGGCGGCCGGGATAGGCATCGACGGTAAAGGTCGCTTGCTGTCCTGCCCTGACCTGGCCGACATCCGCCTCGTCGATCGAAACGCGCAGCTGCATCTGCGACAGGTCTTCGGCGATCACGAACAGCGTCACGGTGTTGAATGCGGCAACCACGGTTTGCCCTGGTTCGATCCGACGGGCGAGCACCACGCCATTGACCGGCGCCCGGATCACCGCACGGCTGCGCGTCGTGAGATTGCCATTGAGCGATGCCAGAGCCGCCTCGATATTGGCGCGGGCCGAAGCGACGGCCGCCTTGTCGCGCTCGACTGCGGCCTTGGCCTGTTCCAGTTCGATTTCGGACGGCACGCGCCCACCTGACAGGCGGCGCACTTCCTCCAGTCTGGCGAGCTGCACCTTGTCGATATCGAGCGTCGCCTGCGCCTGTCCGAGCGCCGCACGCGCGGCACCAAGATTGGCGCGGGACTGGGCGATCTGCTGGTCGATGATCTCGGTGTTGATCACCGCGATCACCTGACCCTTGGTCACGCGGTCGTTCACGTCCACCGCCACGCTATCGACCGGTCCGGTCACTTCTGCGCCAACTTCGACCTGATTGGTCGGACGCAGGTTGCCGGTCGCCGTGACCGACAGGGCGAGCGATTCCTGCGCGACCGGTTCGGTGATGTAATCTGGTGGCGGCGGCTCTGCGGTACACTTCGCGATGACGAGGATCAGCAGTACTAATGCGATACCGGGCAGCCAGTATTTCATGGTCCGCCGCCAGGCCGGGACGGGCTTGGTGCCGAGGAATTCATCCACGCTCGGCTGGTCCGCCGGTGTGCTTGTGTCGTTCACTTGGCAGGCTCCTTAGCGGCGAGAATTTCAAGTTCCGCTCTGTCCGGCACCGACCAGCCACCGCCGAGCGCGCGCGCCAGACTAATGAAGGCCAGCGCCCGGGCGGCTTCGGCATTGACCTGGGCATTGCGTGCTCCGAGCAGCTGGCTTTCGGTCACCAGCAGCCGCTGGAAATCGATCAGCCCGGCCTGATACTGGCTGCGCGCAAGCAGCGCCGCGTTCTGCGCACCCTCGCTCGCCTCGATCAGCTCTGTCACCTGCACTGCACTGGTGTCGAGTTCGATCGCCGAGCTTTCGACTTCCTCGAGCGCGACCAGAATGCTCTTGCGCCAGTCCGCCAGAGATCCGTCGGCGACGGCCTGCGCCCCCTCAATCTGCCCGCGCGCGCGGCCACCATCGAAGATCAACTGGGACAGGCTGGCGAAGATGTTGCCCGTGACCAGATCGAACAGGCTCCCGACATCGGTCGCGCTGGTGCCGATGGTGCCGGACAGTCGCGCGAGCGGATAAAGCTGCGCACGCGCAACGCCGACGCGGTCAAGATCGGCGGCCAGCCGGGCCTCGGCGGCGCTCACATCCGGCCGCCGCCGGAGCATGTCGGCGGGGGCGGCCAATGCGACGTCCTCAGGCGGTGCAGGGACAGCCCGTGGTCCCTCAGTCAAGGCGCGATAGACACGGCCCGGCGGCTCCCCGATCAAGGTCGAGATGGCATTGGCCACAGCGACAAGATTGCTTTCGAGCTGCGGGATACTGGCCGCAGTCTGCGCGCGTTGGGTGCGGGCCTGTTCGACATCGAGACTGGAAACCAGCCCTGCCTGATTGCGCCAGCGGGCAATCTGGAGGTTGTCTTCCTGATTGGCGAGCGTCTCACGCGCAATCGCGAGCTGCGCGGCAAGCGAACGAGCGGTCACAGTCTGGCTTGCCACCTGTGCGACGATGACCCGCTCCAGATCGCCGAGCGAATAGCCCGCCGCGCGCAAATTGCCCCGTGCGGCATCGACCGACGCATCGATCCGGCCGAACAGATCAGCTTCCCACGCGGCATCCACGCCAAGCGAAACCTGCACGTCATCGCTCGCCAGATCCCCGACATCACGCCGCGCGCCGCCACTGCCGTTGATGGTCGGCACTCCTGCGGCACGCGCCTGCCTGAGGCCTGCGCGTGCTGCCCTCAGACGGGTAACGGCCTGCGCCAGATCAAGGTTTTCCGTCCGCGCGCGGGAGACGAACTCATCGACCAGCGGATCGCCCAGCAGAAGCCAATAGCGATCCAGCGGCACCTCGGCTCCGACGGGTGCGGCAAGAACCCATTGGCTAGGGATCGCCTGGACGGTGGCCATGGCCGGAAGATCAGCACGGGGGACCGCGCAACCGGAAGCGGCGAGAACCACGATGCCGAGCACTAGTCGCCGTGCCAATGCGCGGGGCTTATCCGCGTCGTTCGACTGCGGCAGCCTGCGTGAGAACCCTTTTGCGATCGGCCGCCCCCTGAATGGATCGAACCCGAAAGAGTTCGAAGCTGCTGTATTGATAGAACTCCCCCGTCAGCGAGCACAACGCCCATTCGTCGGCGCGCCAGCGTCACCCATCGAATGGCGGGGCATTGCTCGGGGCAGATGTCGCCGGGCAAGCGAGGCTATGTCGATCTGATCGACGGTCTTCTCGATCGCGGCGCGCCGCAAGGGATGCGCGCCGTGGTTTTCATTACCTGCTCTAATCTGCCGCAACCGGCGATTGGACACAGGTCGCGGTCAGATCGGCTGCTGCGCCAGTCCTTCTGAACGGACCGGTCTCCGCGGCGCTGCCGTATCCACGCGAGGCCGCGGATAGGCACTAATTCGATTTGCAGGACGGTAGCGTCAGACCGGGTCAAGAGAGGCACGTAGATCGCCTCGATTCCGGCGTTCCAGCTCGTAGGTCGCGATGCACCTGTCGCCCAAGGGCTCGTTCCCCGAGAAACACTCGTGGTGCATCATTCGCGTGGCGGTGAGAGCATTGTTGATGGCGAGCAACCGCAAAATTGCGAATGGTTTCCGCGAACCGAATGACGTCGCTTCAGGGCAGAGTGAGACGGCGCGGATCTGTGCATGTGTGAGTGCACGCCGGTCGGTGGGGCTGTCCTGATGTTCTCGGCCCGCCAGATTATCAAGATCGTCCTGCGTCGTTACCGGAGGCTTCCGGCTGATCGTCTTGAAAGCTTCGATTTTCCCCATCCATCTCCCAATACCCGCCCGCCTGCATTTTTCACGTTTCGCGAACGCTGTTTTCACGGTCGAGGGACGCGCGCTCCCTACGCACGGGCTGCTGTTGGGGAAAGTGGCATGGGCAAGACAATCAATATGGGCCGCCTCGGGCCGGATGTGCTGTGCGGGCCTGTGCCTGCCGGTGATGTCCGTGCGGCGGGGGCTGAGCCCGTGCAGCCGCGCGCAGGAAGCGCCCATGGTCTGGCCGCCCCGCTGGCGCTGGTCCGCGCCGTGGTGCTGCGCGACTGGCGCTCCCTGCTCGTCACGCTCGTCACCTGCGCGGTCGCCGCGGTGGTCACGGCGTTCCAGTATCAGGTCTACACCTCCTTCGTGCGCGCCGGCGCGGTGGGGCCGAGCTATATCGGCGGCACGGTCTGGGTCGGGGCCGGATCGATCGAGTGTTTCGATTTTCCCGGCATCATCGGCGAAGACTATGCGGGATTGCTGGCGCGCCATTTCCCCGATGCGCGGGTGCGCCGGGTGGCCTTTGGGTTTGCCGAATGGACCTCGCCCACGGGCAATCGCGGCAATGTCGCCGTGATCGGGCTCGACGGAGCCACGGCCGATGACGGCACCCCGCTGGCCGACAAGACCTTCGTCGCCGAAGCATCGGATCTGGCCCGGCTCGATCTGTCGGGCGCGACGGGCGAAGTCGCTACTCTTGGCGGACAGACCATGATGCTGGGTGGCACCACCGACCGGCTGCCCACCTTCCTTGGCGCGCCCTATGTCGTCACGGGCTTCGAACAGGCGCGCACGATCCTGCGGATGGAACCGGGATCGACCGCCTTTCTGGTGCTCGACAATCAGACGCAATCCGCGCCCCTGCTCGATGCGGCGCTGGATGAGGCGCGGGCGCGCTATCCCGAACTCCTGCTCAGCAGTCAGGCCCAGTTCGCGCAGAGCTCGTCGCGCTACTGGCAGCGCAAGACCGGCGCGGGCAGTGCGATCCTGCTGGCGGCGGTGCTCGCCAGCCTGCTGATGATGATCCTGCTGGCCAATGGCGTTTCGCGGTTCCTTCAGCGCTATTCGCAGGATCTGCTCTCGATGCTGGGGCATGGCGGTGGCGAGCGCGAAGTGTGGCTGGTGGCAGGCGGGATCGCACTGGTGGTGGCCGGGGTGACCCTCACCGCGATGATGCTGCTGACCCCGCTGATGATCGCAGTCGCCCGGCCGCTGTTTCCCTGGGTGTTCTTTGTTCCCGCCGATGCGCTGATCCCGGCGCTGGCGGTGCTGGCATCGCTCGGCGTGGCGATTGTCGGTGCGCGCAGCGCGGTGCGGCAATTCGGCCCCGAAGCGGTGTTTCGCACATGATCCGCTGGCTTGCCCTTCCCGCCACGCTGGCGCTTGCCGCCTGCGGCTCCGCACAAGGCCAGGGCGTGCCGCAGGCCGCCTCGCCCTATGTGGCGACCGCAGTCGGGCGGATCGACAGTCTCGACGAGGCGCGCGAGTTGGTGGCGGCTGCTGATGGCGTCATTGCCCGGGTGCTGGTGGGGCGCGGCGACAAGGTGCGTGCCGGTCAGGTGCTGTCCCCCGTCAGCACCAATGGCACAGATTTGAGGTTGTGATTTAAGGAGGGTTGGGGCTTCGTCGTAGTGACGAAGGAACGAAGATGAAGACCCAATCCTCCTTGAAAAAATCGGCACCCAAAAAGCCCCCCGCTGAGCGGGTTGTGAAGGACATCCGGCGGCAGACCCGTCGTCATTTCTCGGCTGAAGACAAGATCCGGATCGTGCTCGATGGGCTACGCGGTGAAGACAGCATCGCCGAGCTCTGCCGCAAGGAAGGCATCGCCCAGAGCTTGTATTACACCTGGTCGAAGGAGTTCATGGAAGCGGGCAAGCGCCGACTTGCCGGTGATACTGCTCGTGCCGCAACCACCGGCGAAGTGCAGGATCTGCGCCGCGAGGCCCGTGCCCTCAAAGAATGCGTTGCGGACCTGACGCTCGAAAACCGTCTGCTGAAAAAAAGCATGATCGCGGATGGGGAGGGCGAAGAATGAGGTATCCCGCATCCGAGAAGCTTGAGATCATCAGGGTCGTCGAGCAGTCCCACCTGCCCGCCAAGCGGACGCTCGACAAGCTGGGCATCGCCCGTCGGACCTTCTACCGCTGGTATGACCGCTATCTCGAGGGCGGGCCGGAGGCGCTGGAAGATCGCCCTCCGCGCCGAGCCGGGTGTGGAACCGCATCGCGCCTGAGGTGCAGGATCAGATCGTCGGACTCGCGCTGGATTACAGCGAGCTGTCCCCACGCGAACTGGCCGTGCGATTTACCGATGAACGCCAATACTTTGTGTCCGAAGCCACGGTTTACCGCCTGCTGAAAGCACACGACCTAATCACCAGCCCGGCCTATGTCGTGGTGAAAGCGGCTGATGCGTTCCATACCAAGACCACCCGGCCAAACGAGATGTGGCAGACCGATTTTACCTACTTCAAGATCATCGGGTGGGGCTGGATGTATCTCTCCACCGTGCTCGACGACTTCTCGCGCTATATCATCGCCTGGAAGCTGTGCACCAACATGCGGGCCGAGGATGTGACCGACACGCTGGACCTCGCCCTGGCAGCTTCCGGCTGCGACAGCGCCACGGTGCTGCACAAGCCAAGGCTGCTCAGCGATAATGGTCCCAGTTACATCGCGGGAGAACTGGCGGAATACATCGAGGCCAACAAGATGAGCCACGTGCGCGGCGCCCCGATGCACCCGCAAACCCAGGGCAAGATCGAGCGCTGGCACCAGACCCTGAAAAACCGCATCCTGCTGGAGAACTACTTCCTGCCCGGCGACCTCGAGGCCCAGATCGAGGCCTTCGTCGAGCACTATAACCACCAGCGTTATCACGAAGCGCTGTCCAACGTGACACCCGCCGACGCCTACTTCGGCAGGGCCCCAGCCATCATCAAACAGCGTGAAAGGATCAAGCGACAGACCATCGAACATCGGCGCTTGCAACACCGCAACCTCGCCGCGTAACATCAACCCCCGGACGAGGCCCGCACTCCGCTAATTTACGCCCCGTGTTGTGCCGAATGTTCTGACGACGGACAAATGGCGGAAAAAGCCAGGCGCGGGTCCGGCTGGTCGAAGCGCCGATACTGACCCAGGTCTGGTCGGCCAACTTCACCGAAGACAGCGACAATATCTTCGCGCTGCAAGAGCGCATTGCAGCCTCGATCATCCCGCAGGTCTGGACCAATATCGATATCAACGAACGACACAAAAGCCGCGCCATGCCGCTGAAATCGCGATCGAGCTATGAGCTCTACTGGCGTGCGGACGCGCTGTTCCGCAAGCTCGACGAAACCTCCTCCAACGAGGCGGTTACGATTGCGCGGGAACTGGTCCACACGAACCCGGAAAGTGCCTGGGCCTATGCGATGTCGGCATTCTGCAACGCGACGGCCTATGCCAATGGCTGGGCCGCGGACCCCGCCCTCGCGCATGATCTCGCGCTGGCGCATTATCAGAACGCCTTGCGGCTCGACCACGATAATGTGCAAGTGCTCGGCTACGCCGCCGGCACGCTGGTGGCCGTGGGTGGCAGCATGCAGATTGCCGACAAGCTGATCGAACGCGCCCTGACCTTGCTGCCCGATCATTCCTCCACCTTGTTCTGGGGAGGTTGGGTCGATCTGATCAGCGGCAGGCCGGAGCGCGCGCGGGAGCGATTGGCGCGCGGGCTGGAAATCACGCCGGTTTGGGCGGTGCGGGCCTATGCGATTGGCGGGATCGGCCTGTCGTACCTGCTCGAAGGACAGATGGACAAGGCCTACGAGCTATTGTTCGAAGCCTATGTGCAGGATCCCGACTATCCCTTCAGCGCGGCGGGATTGTGTATTGCTGCCGTCGCAAGGGGAGAGCGGGAAACGGCGCGCGAAGTCGGCAGAAGGCTGATCGCAACGGGCAAGGATGTGCAGGTCCTGCGCATGCTCCAGAACCCAGTGCACCGCGCCCTGTTCTCCCACGCCCTCACAGGCGCAACTGGAGCCTAACCCAGCGGCCCACTGAAAAGCGGTCGCCAGCCTGTTCGTGGCCATATGGAAGGTGAGATTGGGTGTGCAATCTCACCTTTCACGATTGTCGGTAATTCGGACGATCGGCTTCGGGCGCAGAGAATGTCCGCCCTCAGGCCCACAGCCTCTTCGTCATTTCTGGAAGGGCCGCGGCATAGCGCGCCACATCCTCGAGCTTTCCCGTGCTGACCCGGGAATAGCCCGACCAGCGCCCGTAAGCGCCCCTGATGGCGATGCCGCGCTCGGCCATGGCGTCGCGCAGGGCATTGGCGTCTGGCACTTGCACGAACACGAAATTGGTCTGGGATGGCAGCGCGGTCATTCCTGCCTTGGCCACGGCATCGAGGATCATCGCACGCCCTTCCAGCACGGCTGCGCGCGACTGGTCGAGGAACGGCGTGTCGTTATAGCTCGCGATGGCGGCGGCGAGGCCAGAGAGATTGCCGCCGAAGCTCATCAGATGCGATCTGATGCGCTGGGCGTTCGCTTCGCTGGTGATGGCATAGCCGACGCGCATCCCTGCCATGCCGTAGATCTTGGAGAAGGTGCGGCACACGATCACATCAGCGCCGTTGCGCACCAGATCGATCATCGAGTTGTCCTCGGGCCGGTCGGTCAGTTCGTTATAGGCCTCGTCCACCAGCAGGGTCGCCTGCGGGGTGACCTTCGCCGCAAAGCTGCGCAGCGCTGCAGACGGGATCAGGATGCCGGTGGGATTGTTGGGGTTGCAGATCTGCACCAGAGCCACGCCGTCCCCGGCCCTGGCGGCCATGCCGCCGAGATCGACGCTCATGTCCGCAGCCAGAGGCACGCGGAGCGCGGTGATGCCCTGCCGCTCGCCATAGAGCACCGTGAAATCCCAGAACAGGTCGGGACACAGGATCGCGCCCTTGCGTCCCCAAGCGAGCGCAATGGCGCAGAGGATCTCGGTCGATCCTTCGCCGACCACGACTTGCGAGGGGAGAACGCCATGCCGTTCCGCGATCATCGCGGTCAGGCGTTCGACCCCGCGTTCGGTGTAATAGCAGCCCATCTTCGCGGTGTCGGCGATCGCGCGCAGTGCCGAGGGTGCCGGGCCATAGGGATTTTCATTGCGGCTCAGCAGGGCCTGACCCGCCTTCGGTCCGAAGTCGGGCGCGGCGGCAGCAGCAGCGGTGATGCTGGCACCAAGTCCGGAGACCGGCAGGGCGCCGAGCCCGCCTGCAAGACTGGCACCTGCAAGAAAGGAGCGGCGGCTGGTCGGCATGGTCAATTCCTTCTGGTCAGCATGGCAAGTGGTTAGAACCTAGAACTTGGCGATCATCAAGACGCCGATGAACGTCAGGTAGAGGCCGAAAACCCGGCGCAGGAGCGCAGGCGAAAGCATGTGTGCGGTCGCAACGCCCATCGGCGCGAAGGCCACCGACATGGCTATCAGAACCGCGGCAGCGGGCAGATGAACATAGCCGAGCGCTCCCCAGCCAAGGCCGCTCTCGCCAAGGCCGATCAGGACAAATCCGAGAGTCGCCGGAACCGCAATGACCGCGCCCATGCCGGCCGCAGTGCCGATGGCGCGGTGGATCGGCGTGCCGCAGACCGTCATCGTCAAGGTCGTCAGCGTTCCGCCGCCGATCCCCAGCAGGGTTGAAAACGCACCCAGCGCGCTGGCAATGCCGACGCGCGGCAAGCCCGAAGGCAGAGCGGCAAACAGCGGATCGCCCTGGCGCGCGGGAAGCAGGAAATAGACCGCAAAGGCGAGGACTCCGACCCCGAAGACCAGCGCCAGATAGGCCCCCGAAACATGGTCGGCAAAGACCGTGCCGACCGCCGTTCCCAGCACCACCCAGACCGCCCAGCTTCTCAGCAGGTCAAAATCCACCGCCCCGCGCCGCGCATGGCTGCTGGTCGAACGGATCGAGGTAAAGATGATCGATGCAAGCGAGGTGCCGACAGCGACATGCGCGGTGTGATCGGGCGCGACTCCGAGCACCGGCAGCAGGAACATCAGCGCCGGGACGACCACGAAGCCTCCGCCGATCCCGAACAGGCCGCCAGCGAAGCCGGCAGCCGCACCGGCGATCAGCAGCGCCGGGAGCGCAAGGGCGAGCGGAGCAAGCGTATTCATCGGCGCGCAGAATAGGCTCGCCGCCTTCATCTCCAAGCGAATTGTCGCACTGCAGCATGGGGCAAATGACGCATACGCGCCCAACGACCGGCCGCGCCTGCGTGCCTACTGCGCAAGGTCCTTCAGCAGGAGATACCAGTGGTCGAGCCCGTCATAGAAGGCATCGACCGACAGCCGCTCGTTGAGGCCGTGGGCGAACATGTCCTGCGGGCGGGTTGCCGCGCCTGAGATCGCCACGGTGGCATAGCCCAGCGCGCGGTAATGCCGCCCGTCAGTGCCACCCGATTCCATGTAGGGCTGGATCGGCAGGCCGGGATAGCGCGTGTCGATCACCTTGCGCAGCGCCGCCGAAACTTCTGCCGGCACAGCGGATTCGGGGCTTTCGGTGACGTCACCCAGCGTCTTGAACTGCACCTTGTCGTTGGCGATCACCTGCTTGAGCGCCGCCTCGGTTGCGGTTGCGCTGTCGCCGGGAAAGATCCGGCAATTGATGGTGGCGGTGGCCGATTGCGGCAGGGCGTTTGCGGCGTGCCCGCCCCGTAGCATGGTGGCAACACAGGTGGTGCCGAGTGTGCCGACCGTTTCGGGATTGGCGCGCAGCACCGCGACGGCGGCTTCGTCCGCCGGATCGGCAGCGAAGGCGCGCATCGCCGCACCCGTCTCGCCCGGCGTCATCTGGCCGAGCGCGCCGAGGAAGGAACGGGTGAGCGGGGTCGCCCGCACCGGGAAGCGATAGGCGGCAACCTTCTTCAAGGCATCGGCCAGTTCGTAGATCGCATTGTCGGCGCGCGGACGCGAGGAATGGCCGCCCGGGTTGGTGAGGGTGATCTCGAAGCTGACCGAAGTCTTCTCCGCCGCCTGCACCGCCATCGCCAAGGGGCGGTTGTCCGGTGCCAGCGTGATCCCGCCCGCATCGGAATTGAGGACATAGGCCGGATCGATATTGCGCGCGACATAGGCGGCTTGCGCGCGGGTCGAGACCATGCCGGTCTCCTCGTCACCCGAGAACACGAGGTAGAGATCGCGGCGCGGGCTCCAGCCTTCCTGTTTCAGCCGGATGAAGGCGTGGACGAGGTTGGTGATGCCGTATTTGTTGTCGATCGTGCCGCGGCCGAAGAAATAGCCGTCCTTCTCGGTCAGGGTGAAGGGCGGGAGCACCCAGTCCTTATCCAGCGCGTCGACCACGTCCATGTGGCCCAGCATCACGATCGGCTTGCGGCCGTCGGGCTTGGCGGCGGCAAAGCGCACGATCAGGCCCTGCACCGGCTCGCCCGTGCTGTCGTAGTCGCTGACCATGATGTCGGCATCGGCAAAGCCGGCGGCTTTGAGACGGCTGACGAGATAGGCGACCATCTCGGGCGTCCTGGCCTGCCCGCGCGCGGTGCGGATGGCGATAATGTCGCGGTAGATATCCAGCGCGAGCTGTTCCTGCGCGGTGACGGGCACCCGGTCGGCTGCGTTCGCGGCGCCTGCGGGCACCAGCAGCGCAAGCGAGAGCGCCAGCGCGGTGAGCGGTCGGTTCATCGTCATCATCCCCTACTGTCAGATCGTCATTCGCTCGGGTTCAGCAGGCTGGCAAGGTCCATCGAGTCATCCTCGCCGATCGGATCGCCCGGTGGCACAGTCACCATGCGCGGCAGGCTCGCGGCGAGTTTCTCGCGCTGTTCGGCATCAATCAGGCGGCGCGACAGGCTGAGCGCCCATGCCCGCTGCGCCCCGATGGTACGCTCTTTCGCGAGACGCTGGCCGACATCCACCAGCGCCTGATCGAGCGCGGCGGCGACTTCGGGCGTGGCGTCCGGGCGGCGCGCGACCTGCGCCATGGTCACCAGCGTGCGATAGGCAATGCGGCGGCCGAGATCATCGCCCGTCGCGCCGAGGACCGTGCCGGTCAGGCGGTCGAGCACTTCGCCAAGGCCGAGCGCCGAGGGATCGCTCTGCTGCTGCGCCACCAGCCGCGCCAGACGGCGCGGGGCGACGAGGGTCTGCACGGTGAACTGCGCAGCGACATCGGCGGCGACCAGCGGATCGAACACAGGGCCGCCCGCCGTGGCGAAGATCTCGGTGTCATATTGCCTGTCACCCGAGCCGTTCTGCGCGGCCGAAAGCAGCGGCAGGAGTGCGGGCGGCACGCGCAGCGCTGCGGGGCTGATCGCGGCGAGGATCGCACCGAGCGCCGCGCGCTGCTGCGCCGGGGTGACCGGCTGCGCGGCTTCGCGCCCGCTGCCGTTGATCGCATAGGTGAAGTCCATGCCGCCCACCTGCTTGGCCGCGGTGACCAGCTGGTAGCGGTGCAGCAGCCACAAGGGCACGAAGCGGCGGCGCAGGTTCGCGACCGGCTCGCCCGGTGCCAGTGTGCCAAGCCCGAAGCGGGCGAGGGCAGCGGCGCGCACCTCCATCATGCGGGTGAGTTCCGCCGTCGGATCGGCTCCGTCGTCCCACAGCCCGCCCCAAGCATAGGCGCTGTCGGGCGAGCGGGCGTTGTCGTCCTGCACGAAGCGGTAGGCGGCGGCAGACTGGGCCACCTCGGCCTCGCCCGCCTCGCCGTAGAGCCAGCGGACCGTGGCCGTGTCCCAGCTGCCGATCCCCTTGGCATAGGCGTCGGAGAGATCGGGCTTGCCGTCCACAAGGCCGATACGCGGCGGCGGGTAGTCCATCACCGAGGCGCGGTCTTGCGTGCTGGCGGCGAAGTTGTGCGCGAAGCCCAGCGTGTGGCCGACCTCGTGCGCGCCCAGCTGCGCCAGCCGGTCGAGCGCGACCTTGACCGGATCGTTCGGCCCGCCGCTGCCCACCTCGCCCGCGCCCACCAGGCCCATGAATATCTGGATATCCTGCCGCGCGCGCAGCGATCCCAGCACCACCATGCCCTTGACGATTTCGCCGGTGCGCGGGTCGACGATCTGCTGGCCATAGGCCCAGCCGCGCGTCGCCCGGTCGACCCAGTTGACCATGTTGTAGCGCACGTCGAGCGGATCGGCGCCTTCGGGCAGCAGCTCGACCTTGAAGGCGTCGATGAAGCCTGCCGCATCGAAGGCATCTGCCCACCAGCCGATCCCTTCGAGCAGGGCCGGGCGAATCTGATCCGGGGTGTTGCGATCAATGTAGAAGGTGATCGGCTTTTTCACCGCCGAGCGCGGGGCGGCAGGGTCCAGCTTCTCCAGCCGGAAGCGGTTGGCGAGATCCTTTACGACGGCAGCGCCGAGCGGGGCGCCGAAGTCTACCACCTGTGTCGAAAAGCCGCCGAGGCGCGGATCGAGGGGCAGGGGCTTGAAGCCCGGCGCCGGCAGGCGCACGAAGCTGTGGTGGACGCTCAAGGTCACCTTCTTGGGATCGGGCACGATGTTCTCGACCTCGACGCCCGGATTGTCCGAGACGAAGGTCTGCACCGCATCCACCTCGATATTGTCGGGGAACACCTTGACCGAGGCGGGATCGGCAAGGCTCAGCTTGTCCTCCAGCCGGAAACCCTTGCCGCCCAGTGACGTCGCCGCGCCCACGCCGAGCGAATCCAGTTCGGCATTGAGCGAGGCCGCGATCCCCAGCGTGTCCATGGCGAGGAATGGCGCGATGTCGATCACGATGCGCCCGTCGGGCAGGGTCTCGGCAATGTCGGTGAGCCAGACGGTGGAAATGCCGAAATCGCTCGCCACCGCCTTCTGCCGGTCGGCACTGCCGGTGGTGTTGCGGAAGCGCGGGTTTTCGAACTGCACCGCGATTTTGCCGGCGATGCGGCGGAAGGCGAGCAGCTGGGTGTTGCCGATCTTGCCGCGATCAAGCGCCAGCGGGGCCGAGCCGAGGCCAGTGCGCATCGCGGTGGCGTAGAGCACCCGCAGCGCGACGCCATCCTCGGCCGGCGCGGGCAGGGTGAGGAGGATGCGGCCCTTGGCGGCCTCGGTGCGGACCGGAATGAGCCCGGTCTCGCCAGCGGGCGCGGTGATCTCGACCGGGCCAGTCTGCGCGGCAAGCGGCGCGAGCGGGAGCGTGCAGGCCAGCAGAATTGCGCCAAGGCGCAGGCGTCGCGTCATCATCATCGGCTCCCCGTTCATGGCCGGTGCCGCAGAGGCCTCCGGACGAGACCTGTTGTTCGGGCAAGTGCCGCCAAAGCTCAAGCGGGAATGATGATGGACCCTGCGAGACTCACGCCTCCAGCGCGGCTCCGGCGGCAAGCCACACCTCTTCGGCTTCGGCAAGGGCGGTGGCGGCCAGCGCCCGCTCGGTCAGCAGCGCCTGCATGTTTGCGCCCGGCTGGTTGCTGGCTGCGAGGATCGCCTGATCCAGCCGCTCGACCTCGGCGGCGTGGCGGGTGAGCGCGGTCTCCGCCTTGGTGAAGGCCGATTGCGCCGCGCGCCGGTCTGCCGCCGAGACCGCGTCGGACTTGCGCTGGCCGCCAGCCTTGCCGCCCCGCTCGCCTTTGGGCTGGTTGCGGCCCAAGATGAAGTCGATGTAGTCATCCATGCTGCCGTCATATTCGCGCGCGGTGCCGCCATCGACCAGCACCAGCCGGTCCGATGTCAGCTCGACCATGTGGCGATCGTGGCTGATCAGGATCACCGCCCCCGAATAGCCGTTGAGCGCCTGGATCAGCGCCTCGCGCGCGTCGACATCAAGGTGGTTGGTCGGCTCGTCGAGGATCAGCAGATGCGGCGCATCCCGCGTGATCAGCGCCAGCGCCAGGCGCGCGCGTTCTCCGCCCGAGAGCTTCTCCACCCGGGTCTGCGCGCGAGGGCCGGAAAAACCGAACCGCCCGAGCTGCGCCCGCACCGCGGCAGGCGATTGCCCCTCCATCGCGCGGGTCATCAGATCGAGCGGCGTGTCCTCGCCCGCCAGTTCCTCGACCTGATATTGCGTGAAATAGCCGACCTTCAATTTGCCCGGCGCGTTCACTTCGCCTTCGGCAGGGGTGAGCTGCGAGGCGAGCAGGCGCGCGAGCGTGGTCTTGCCGTTGCCGTTTCGGCCCAGGAGCGCGATCCGGTCATCAGCCTCGATGCGGAAGTTCAGCCGCTTGAGGATCGGCGGCGCCTCGCCATAGCCGACGGCGGCGTGCTCCAGCGTGATCATCGGGGACTTCAGCTGGGCCGGATCGGGGAAATCGAAGCTCAGCGTCGGGTCTTCCATCAGCGCGGCGATCGGCTGCATCTTGGCTAGCATCTTGGCGCGCGACTGGGCCTGCTTGGCGGTCGAGGCGCGCGCCGAATTGCGGGCGACATAGTCGCGCAGCCGCGCCGCCTGCGCGTCCTGCGAGGCCTTGGCAGCAGTAAGCTGCGCCGCACGCTCGGCCCGCTGCTTCTCGAAGGCATCATAACCGCCCGGATAGAGCGTCAGCTGCCCGCCTTGCAGGTGCAGGATGTGATCGACCACCTTGTTGAGCAGGTCGCGTTCGTGGCTGATCACCAGCAGGGTCGCCGGATAGGACTTGAGGAAGTTCTCCAGCCACAGCGTTGCTTCGAGATCGAGGTGGTTGCTGGGCTCGTCGAGCAGCAGGATGTCCGGCTCGGAAAACAACAGTGCGCCAAGGGCAATGCGCATCTTCCACCCGCCCGAGAAACTGTCGACCGGGCGTTGCTGCATCTCCTCGTCGAAGCCGAGGCCATTCAAAATCTTGGCCGCGCGTGCGGGGGCGGAATAGGCGTCGATCGCCAGCAGGCGTTCGTGGACATCGCCCATGCGGTCCATGTCGGTGCAGGTTTCCAGCTCTGCCAGCAGCTCCGCCCGCTCGGTCGCGGCGGCGAGCACCACCTCTTCGGGCGTCATGCTGCCGCTCGGGGCTTCCTGCGCGATATAGCCGATGCGGGCGCGGGCGGGCTTGCTGATTTCGCCGTCGTCCGGCTCGATCTCGCCGATCAGCGCCTTCATCAGCGTCGATTTGCCCGCGCCGTTGCGGCCGATCAGGCCGACCCGCGCGCCCACCGGCACGGTTGCGCTGGCGCGTTCGAGAATGGCCCGGCCGCCAAGCCGCACAGTGATGCCGTCAATGGTAAGCATGGGCGCGCCCCTATCACCCTATCGCGCGCGTCCCAAAGGAAATCCCTATGCCGGAGTCACGCCGCCCTGACAGCAGCTTCCCGGAACGAGACGAGCCGCCGCTGCTCCTCGTCCCACAGCGTCAGGATGAGCGGCCTGAAGGTCTGCGGCACAGTGAGGCGGTTGAGCTCGCGAAGCTGCGGGTAGGCTTTGAGCACGCTCGGCAGGCGGTAGAACGGGATGCGGCTGGCCAGGTGGTGCACGTGGTGCATGCCGATATTGCCGGTGAACCAGCGCAGCGGCTGCGGCAGATCGAGGTAGGAGCTGCCCTTCAGGGCCGCCTCGTGGAACTCCCAATCCTCGCGCCGGTCCCAGTGGGCCTCTTCGAACTGGTGCTGCACGTAGAACAGCCAGACCCCCATGGTTGCTGCGACCAGCACGGTCGGAATGACGACCAGCAAGGTGGTGCCAATCCCGAAGGCAGCCATCAGCGCTGCCAGAAAGCCGGCGGTCGCAAGGTTGGTTGCCAGCGCGCTGACCCAGTATTGCGCGCCTTCCTTCATCAACCCGATCGGCAGGCGGTGCCGCAGGAGGAACAGGTAGGCCGGGCCAACGCCCAGCATCACCACCGGGTGGCGGTAGGCGCGATAGGCCAGACGGCCGAGGCGGCTGCGCGAGCGGAACTCGCGAACGGTCAGCGTGTCGACATCGCCCACGCCGCGCGAATCCAGATTGCCGGTCGAGGCATGGTGCAGCGTGTGCGAGCGGCGCCAGCAATCATAGGGGGTGAAGGTCAGCACGCCCAGGGCCCGGCCGAGCCGGTCGTTGCTGGTGCGCTTGTTGAGGAAGGCGCCGTGGCCGCAATCATGCTGGATGATGAAAGTCCGCAGCAGCAGCAGCCCTGCAACCGGCACCAGCCCCAGCGCGAGGTGATAACCCGCGCTCACGGCCCACAGCGCCGCCACCAACACCCCGAAGAACGGGATAAGCGTGATCGCCAGTTCCCATGCGCTCCGCCCTGCATGGGCCTTGATGAAGGGCCTGAGTTCATAGACCAGTTTGCGGGGTTCGAGCGCAGGGGGCGTGTCGCCGGCAGTCTGCCTGTCGGCCATCGGATTGAGTGTCAAAGCGCGGTATTCCAGAGTTTATGTTGCGCCAGCATCCAACGGGACGCGGCAAAGCGCAAGCCTTCAGTTGGGTGCCGGTGGCTGGCCAGCCCGTAAACCGTGCAGATTGCCTTACTGCGCCGCCTTCCAGTCGCGGCGCAGCTTCTTGGCGAGGCTCCACTTGTGAACCTCCGTGGGGCCGTCATAGATGCGGAAGGCACGGATTTCCCGGAACATCGTCTCGACGATGGTCTTGTCGGTCACGCCCGTGCCGCCCATCACCTGCACGCATTTGTCGGCGACCCGCATCAGCGCCTCGGACACGGCGACCTTGGTCATGCTGCTTTCGACCGTGCCCAGTGATCCGGTGTCGAGCACGCTGGCGCACCAGTCGATCATCAGCTCGCATTGCTTCAGGTCGATCATGTTTTCCGCGAGCATGAAGCCCACGCCCTCGTGGTCGATCAGGGCTTTGCCGAAGGCCATGCGGCGGTTGGCATAGTCGGTCGCGATCTCCTGCGCGCGGATGCAGCCGCCCAGCCAGCGCATGCAGTGCGACAGGCGCGCCGGGCTGAGGCGGATCTGGGCATATTTGAACCCCTCGCCCGCATCGCCGAGCATCTGGTCGGCCGGCACGCGCAGATTGTCGATGGTGATCTCGGCATGGCTGCCGGGCATCGAGCTGTCGATGGTGTTGGGAACGCCCGTGATCTGGATCGCGGGATCGGGCAGATCGACCAGGAACATGCAGGCCCCGCCGTGGCTGTCGGGGTCTTCGGACTTGGCCATCACGATCCCGACCTTCGCACCCTCGGCCCCGGTGATGAAGCACTTCTTGCCGTTGATCACCCAGTGGTTGCCGTCCTTTCGGCAGGTGGTGATCATCATCGAAGGGTCCGCGCCCGCGCCGTTCAACTCGGCCGGTTCGGTCATGAAAAAGGCAGAGCGCGCATGGCCCGAGACCAGCGGGGTGAGGAAGCGCTGCTTGAGGTCCGCGCTGCCGACCTTGCCGATCAGGTACATGTTGCCCTCGTCGGGCGCCTGGGTGTTGCAGGCGAGCATGCCGAGCGGGGTGAGGCCGGATTTGATCAGGATCACCGCGGTTTCGCGCT